>CAMDDP010000025.1 GCA_945892775.1 Chitinophaga pinensis | reverse complement strand
TTGATTTATCGTTCTCCTTTATCTCCAAATGAAAATTCAACAACACAAAAAATATTATTGGAGAATATTGCAGATGGTTTGTATGAAGTAGTGGTGAGCAACGTTCAACAAACTCTTACTCAGCGGTTGATTATTCAGAAGTAATCTTTTATTAGGATTTAATATGAAGGAAATATGATAATAAAAAATCGTTCTGTTCGAAATGTTTTTTAGAAATAAATCTGATAATTCTCTATAATAATATCAGGCAAAAGATTCTTCTCTTCCTAATTTTCGCATTAAACGAATATGAGAGAGAAGTGCCCCACCAAAAGTTTTACTTTCTAAATAGGGGAGATTAAATTCTTCAGCAGTTTGTTTTACAATAGGAGCAATTTTTTTATAGTGAATGTGGCAAATTTTTGGAAACAAGTGATGTTCTACTTGAAAATTTAAACCACCAACTAAAAATCGTACAAGCGAACTATTCCGAGCAAAATCAACAGTAGTATAAAGTTGATGTACGGCCCAATTATTTTCTACTTTATCATTTTCATCCAACTTTGGAAATGCCGCTCCTTCTACCACATGCGCCAATTGAAAAACAATAGCAAGGGTTAACCCTTGTATAGCATGCATCAACACAAATCCAACTATTATCCAATACCACGCAATATTCATAACCAGAAATGGGAGCACGAGGTAACAAAAATAGTAAAATGCCTTGTAAGAAATGATTCTTAAAAATGCGCCTTTCGGGTGTTTGTTGTTCTCATAGTAGCCCCATTTCTTTCGAAAAAAGTTTTTATAATCATTCACAAAAACCCAAATGATGGTAGTGAAACAATAAAGAATAAAAACATAGTAGTGCTGAAAACGGTGGTACCATTTTAATGTTCTTGATTGTTCAATTCGTATTAATCCAATCTGATCAATGTCATCATCATGTTCTGGAATGTTGGTGAAAGTATGATGAATGATGTTGTGTTTTATTTTCCATATGTAATCACTTGTGCCTGCGAAATTGAATGTGGTTCCTAAAATTTTATTCAGCCGCACACTTGAAGAATATGAGCCATGAACTGCATCATGTGAAATATTAAATCCGACCAACGCAGTAAAAAATCCATGAATCAAAACAGAAATTAACATCGCCCACATTGGAAGAATTTCTATAACAACTAAAACAAAACTCGCAATAAAAACCACTAGAATGAAAATGGTTTTTAAAACCATTGCGCCATTAGCATGAGTGGAAAGTTTGTGCTTGATAAAATATTCCTCTACCCGTTTCCTAAGTGTTGGGTAGAAATCTGCTATTTTATTTTTATCAAAAACAATTTTCTTTGATTCAATTGTGCTATTCATTTTTTATTCTTAACGATTTTTTCCGAAAAAGTTCGATGTATTTTTTTTGCCAACATTTTTTATGCTCGGCTAAGGTCGTAAAGAAAAATTTAAGTTTGGGTTATTGGTAATTTCATCCTAAAAATCAACTTGTCTAAATGGATAGACACCAATTACACTTTCTTCTTTGAACCTTCGATTTCACTAACGACTTTTACCAACAATTTTTAAAATCATGTATCGGACACACACTTGTGGTGAATTACGAAAAGAACATTTGGGCAAATCGGTTACTCTTGCCGGATGGGTTCAAGGCATTCGCGACTTAGGTAATCTTGTTTTTATTGATTTGCGAGATCGTTACGGTATGACACAATTGTTTTTTGATAAAAGCTCACCATTGGCAGAGCGCGCAAAACAATTGGGTCGTGAATATGTGTTGCAAGTTACAGGATTTGTGCGTGAGCGAAGCAGTAAAAACCCACAACTCGAAACGGGGGATGTTGAAATGCTAGTTGAAAAGTTAACTGTTTTGAATGAATCAAAAACTCCACCATTTACAATAGAAGATGTAACTGATGGCGGTGATGATTTGCGCATGAAGTATCGCTATCTTGATTTGCGGCGTGCTGTAGTTAGTAAAAACCTATTACATCGGCATCGTGTGGCGCAGTCGGTTCGTGAATACATGGACGGACAAGGCTTTGCTGATGTTGAAACACCTTTTTTAATAAAATCAACTCCTGAAGGCGCGCGCGATTTTGTGGTGCCTTCGCGTTTGAATCAGGGACAGTTTTATGCATTGCCACAGTCACCCCAAACATTTAAACAGCTGCTGATGGTAGGTGGTTTTGATCGTTATTATCAAATCACAAGATGTTTTCGTGATGAAGATTTGCGTGCCGATCGCCAGCCTGAATTCACACAAATTGATTGTGAAATGGCTTTTGTGGAACAAGAAGATGTGTTGCAAATGTTTGAAGGAATGGTGAAGCACGTTTTCAAAAAAGTGCGTGGCATTGATCTGAAAGATTTTCCAAGAATGAGCTATACTGATTGTCTTAAATATTATGGCAATGACAAACCCGATCTTCGTTTTGAAATGAGACTGGTTGAGTTGAATAATTTGGTGGGTGGAAAATCATTTAAGGCTTTTGATGAAGCAGAATATGTTGTTGGAATAGTTGCGGAAAATTGTAGTGAATACACACGCAAGCAAACGGATGAATTAACAGATTGGGTGAAGCGCCCACAAATTGGTTCAAATGGGTTAGTGTTTATTAGATGTGGCGCCGATGGTTCTTATAAATCTTCAGTTGATAAATATTATTCGGCTGACGATTTGAAAAAAATTGCGGAACACTGTAAGGCACAAGTAGGAGATTTGATATTAATTCTTTCTGGTGGTCTTGCAAAAACAAGAAGGGCGGCTGGAGAACTTCGCTTGGAAATGGGTACTCGCTTAGGCCTTCGTAATGTAGAAGATTATAAGCCTCTTTGGGTGTTAGATTTTCCATTGCTTGAGTGGGACGAAGAAGATAAAAGATGGAATGCCATGCATCATCCATTTACTTCATGGAAAAAAGAAGACAATGAGTTAATCAATACAAATCCTGGTGCTGTTCGTGCAAATGCGTATGATGTGGTGATAAACGGCGTGGAATTATCGAGTGGAAGCATTCGTATTCACAATCGTGCGCAACAGGAAAAAATGTTTTCATTGTTGGGCTTGACTGAAGAACAAGCGAATTATAAATTCGGATTTATTCTGAATGCATTTGAATATGGCGCGCCACCACACGGCGGAATTGCTTTTGGCTTCGATCGGTTTTGTTCTATTGTAATTTCAAATCTCGATTACATACGCGACTTTATTGCTTTTCCCAAAAACAATTCAGGTCGAGATATGATGTTGGATGCCCCATCAGATATTGATGCAAGATTGAAAAAGGAGCTGGGGTTATAACTTTTTAGGCTTAGTTTACTCATTCTGTATTCTAATTTTGTGTTGTGGATTGCAAGGTTATCTTTGCCGTCCAAATTTTAAATAGGAATTAACAATGGCAAATACTAAGAACGCGAAAAAAGCTGATCGCCAATCGAAAAAAAGAAGGATTGAAAACCGTTATGTAGCAAAAACCACTCGTAATGCTATGAAGGATATTCGTGTGAGTGAAAATAAAGCTGATGCTGTGAAAGAATTGCCAAAGGTTATGAGTATGATTGATAAACTAGCTCGCAAGAAAGTAATTCATCCAAATAAAGCCGCTAATCTCAAATCAGGATTAGTGAAAAAGGTGAATTCTTTAGCTAAGTAAGTTTTAAACTAATAAATAAAAGACAGGGGTTTAAAATCCTTAATTTTTAAAACTATTCGTATAAAAAAAGCCACTTTCCGACTGATAGTGGCTTTTTTATTTTTATTCTAAAATTTTAATTAAAATAATCCTTCATCTTTTCGAAGAACGATTTTTCACTTTTGTTGTGATTCGGTTTAAAGTTGTGGTGACTTTTTAGTTTCTCTAATATTTTTTCTTCTTCTGAATTTAGAGTCTTCGGCGTCCAGATATTTACATAAATAAGTTCGTCACCCTTGCCATATGCATTTAAATTGGGGAGGCCTTTTCCTTTTAATCGGAATATTTCTCCCGCCTGTGTGCCTGGTTTTATTTTAATTTTTGCTCGACCATCTATGGTTGGAACTTCAATGCTAGTGCCG
The DNA here is from genome assembly GCA_945892775.1 of Chitinophaga pinensis. GTDB lineage: Bacteria > Bacteroidota > Bacteroidia > Chitinophagales > UBA10324 > UBA10324. Next base: position 36,079 of record CAMDDP010000025.1, on the reverse strand, counting down.
AGCGCTGCATCCATAAAACTAATGTGGAGGTCATAAATAATATTTATGCCATCTCGTTTTAATTCTTCACTCGGGAGTTCTTCAATTTGAATGACAAGATCTCCATTGGGGCCACCACGTTCGCCGGCGTTACCACGCCCGCCCATACTGAGTTGTATCCCTTCAGTTACTCCAGCTGGAATATCTATAGTAATGGTTTCTTCTCCCCACATCCGTCCCTCACCCTTGCAGGAGGTGCATTTAGCAGTAATTGATTGTCCTTCACCATTACAAGTTGGGCAGGTAATGGTGGTTTGCATTTGTCCAAGTATCGTGTTTGTAACACGGCGCACCTGTCCCGAACCCTTACAGTTATTACAGGTACTGAACGATGATTTGTCTTTTGCTCCGTTGCCATGACAAGTATCACATTCAATGTATTTTTTTACTTTGAGTTTTTTTTGGGCGCCTTCGGCAACTTCTTTTAATGATAGACTTATTTTTATTCGAAGGTTTCCGCCACGAATGCCACGAACTCTTTGGTTGCCGCTTCGCCCACCAGAAAAGAAGCTTTCAAAAGGGCTGCCACCGCCACGCCCCCCGAATACATCCCCAAAGTGAGAAAAAATATCGTCCATGTTCATTCCTCCACCCGACTGGCCTCCTCCATATCCACCGCTTCCGCTCATTCCTTGATGGCCAAATCTATCGTACCGATCTTTTTTTTCTTTATCGGTTAACACATCATAAGCTTCTGCGGCTTCTTTAAATTTTTCTTCTGATTCTTTATTGCCTGGATTTCGATCAGGGTGAAATTGCATGGCCACTTTTCGATAAGCTTTTTTCAGTTCATCGGGAGAGGCATTACGGTTTACACCTAAAGTTTCGTAAAAATCTTTTTTTGCCATAAAATTTATTTTCCAACTATCACTTTTGCGTAGCGCAGCATTTTATCATTTAGAGAATATCCGCATTCAATTTCATCAACTACTTTTCCCTTCATTTCTTCGGTCGGAGCAGGTATTTCAGTTATGGCTTCGTGTAATTCAGTGTTAAATTCCATTCCAATTGACTCTAATTGTTTTAATCCACTGGACTCAAGTGTAGATTTTAATTTATTGTGTATGATAAACACGCCGTCTTTAATAGAAGCAATGTCTTTAGATGTTTCCATTTGTTTGATGGCTCGATTAAAATTATCCAATGTTGGCAATATGGATTGTATGATGTCTTGGCCAGCATTTTTCATCCACTCTAACCTTTCTTTTGCATTACGTTTTTTAAAGTTATCAAACTCTGCAATGAGGCGAAGATAGCGGTCATTCATTTCTTCTAATTTCTCTTTTAGTTCTTGGGTTTCCTTTTTTCGCCTGTCTTTTTTCCCTAATCCAAATTTATCTAAAAGGCCTTCTGGTTTTTCTTCTTCTCCTGTCTTTTTTATTTTATCAGTTGAATTTTCAAGCGAAAATTTTTCTAATTCATTTAAAATTTCTTCTTGATTTAAAGCGCTAGGGTTTTTATCGGCATACTTTTCAGCATTTGGCTGAGTCGGTATGTCATTTTCGTGATTCTGAATTTCTTTATCTTGATTTTCCATGGATACTTGTCGATTGAGATGCATTTGTCAAACCATTTGCCATCAAATTTTTTGAGACAATGTGACACTGTTAAAGCGCCAAATCTAAATGAATTGACAAAAGTGGATTTATTAACTTGTTATTTTATTCGTTTTGCTAGTATTGTTTCTAACTGCATTAACGAAAGGTTTACACCTATAACCATTCCTTTTTGGTCAATTAATAAAGTGGTTGGAATAGAATGGATATTGAAATTTTTAGAGGTTTTTCCTTCAAATTCAAGGCCTTCATTTACTTGATCGGGCCAATTCATTTTATCTTGCTTAATTGCATTTATCCATTGCAATTTATTTTTATCAACTGATATACTGAAAATTTTTAAAGTCCCGCCGTCTTTCATTTCAACCTGATGAAATTTAGAATATAGCGTTACTAATTCAACATTTTCAAATCGACAGGAGCCACACCATGAAGCCCAAAATTGTATAAGTACTATATTTCCTTTTAAGGAATAAAGTGAAATTGTGTCGTTGTTTTGATTGGGTAAATGGATGTCAGGAATAAAATCTCCATTAGAAAATTCGGGGGTATGATAAAAGCGATATGTTTTCCATACAGTAAAGCCAATACTGATAAACAGAATAAATCCGATACCAATAAACAGATTTTTTTTCACCATTTAACTACAAAGGAAAATTAATAAATGAAACTTCAAACATTGGAATACAGATTTACTCATTTAATTTGTGTTGCAAAACCATAATGAATTTAATTTCACCCCCTGTTATTATAATCGGCATGCATCGTTCTGGCACTAGTATGCTTGCCCGAATACTCGATAAGGCGGGGGTATATATGGGAAACGATTTAACAGATGATTATGAATCTCGGTATTTTCAAAGAATAAATACTGCCTGGATGGATCGTGAAAAATTTACTTGGGATAATCCTGGTGTTCCTAAAAATGTAGATTTAAATTTTTATGATAGGTATTCTTTTTTAAGACATTATGCCAGGATTGTCAGACAGCCTTTAAAGCCTTTTTCTTTTTTAAGGGCGGATAGTTGGGGGTGGAAAGATCCTCGGAATACTTTTTCGATTTCACATTGGATGAAATTATTTCCAAAGGGAAAAGTGGTTCATATATATCGGAATGGGATGGATGTAGCCATTAGTTTGTATAGGCGCAATTTGAATTTTGATTGTAATAATAAATGGCATTCGGCTCGCTTAGAAAACAAACTTGAGGGGTTAAAACTTTGGGAGGAATATGCGGCCCAAGCGTATAGCTGCGAATATTTATTTCCAGGCCAGGTGTTGCATGTTTGTTTTGAAAAATTAATTGCAGGGGATGAATTTTCAATAATGCAATTAGAATCTTTTATCCAATGTAAACTTTCTACTTTTATTAAGAACGAAATCGATTGCGAACGAACTGCTCGATTTAATACTGACGAACATCGTGAACTAATAGAATTTGCTCATCAAAGTAAGTGGATGCACAAACTTAATTATCTATAAAATTGAATCGTTTTCAAAATATTAATTCGCCAATAGTAGTAGGTGGTGTGGGAGGTAGTGGCACAAGAGTGATTGCCCAAATGTTGATTGAGGCAGGAGTTTACATGGGAGGAATGATAAATGAACCCAATGATAACTTATGGTTTACACTTTTGTTCAGAAGACCAAAATGGTTGTTAACCGCAAAAGAGGAAGATCAACTGTTTCTGCTTGATCTATTTCATAAGAAAATGATGAATGAAAAAATTTCATTCTTTGAAAAATTAAAAGTAAGAAAAGCGGCACTTGAATTTATTTTTAAAAAGTATATTCGAAATGACGAATGGTTTGTGCTACCAATGAAGATTTCAAAATCAATAAGAAGTGATGGGGCTTTTTCCGAAAAAAGCTATTGGGGGTGGAAGGAGCCTAACACCCAATTCTTTATTCCATTGATGGCTAAAAAATATCCCGAGATGAAATACCTGCTTATCATTCGTAATGGTTTCGATATGGCTTTCAGTGATAATAAGGTTCAGCTTAGAAATTTTGGAATTCAACATGGTATTACTGGGAATTTACCACCAGATGTTTTAGAGTTTTGGATTCGTACAACTAATAATGCAATTGAAGAAGGAAAAAAATGTTTAGGAGATAGATTTAAAGTTTTAAAAATGGAGGAGTTGTGTGATCACCCCAATCAGGAGACTTCGGAGCTTTTAAAATGGGCGGGAATAAATTTTGATGATTCATTATTGCAAAAAATCTCTTTAATACCAAAGCCCTCATCAAGTACAGGGCGACACAAACAAAAAGATTTAAGCATTTTTTCCAAGCAACAGATACAAGCTGTTGAGCACCTTGGATATAATTTAGCTACCTGAAATATGTCAAGAATTTCTAGCGCCTTTATTAACTTTTATTTTTTTCTTTTTTTTTGGTTTTGGTGGATTGTTACTTGGATTGTTTTTTTTCTTTTTTATATTATTTTTTTCAAACGAATAAAAAAATTCATTAAGAAATTATTTTTTTCAAAAAGAAAAAAATCTATTTTTTATTTTGAGGTTTTTTCCCATGAAAGTGCGGGACACAGATACCGTACACAGAAGTGGGTAGAAATTCTTAATCAGAATAATTTTAAAGCAAAATCTGCTTATGTTTTCGAGTATCGTGAATATTTACAATTGACTTCCCACCAAAGTTCAATGCCGTTTTTCCATATGGGATTTATTTGGTTTCGATTTTGGCAGATTTTAAGATCAGCTTTTTATGACATTGTTGTTGTTCGAAGAGAATTGCTGATGTTTGACGATTATGGAAATTTATTCTTCGAAAAACTGCTTTCATCGATTCACTCAACGCGTGTGCTCGATTTTGATGATGACATTGCCGCAGCGAAACGCGAACCGAAAACAATTTCTGCTTACGGAAAATTATTGCTCGAGCATCCGACAAAATTTTCTGCTTCGTTGAAGTGTTACACTCATTTTCTTCCTGGTACTGGTTATCTGAAAGAATTGTTGAAGCAGTCATTTCCTGATGTGAAGGATGAAAACATTCTTGTGCTACCAACCTGTGTGGATTATGATTCGGTTGCGAAAAAAAATTACACAAGAATTTCCAATGAAATAATTATCGGGTGGGTGGGCGCAAGAAATAATTTAAACAACATTCATCCTGTGGTCAATGCGCTCAATTGGCTTTCGTTAAAATATAAATTTCGTTTGTTGATTGTTTGCGATGCACCATTTATTGCTCCCGCATTTTTTCCGATTGATTTTATCCGGTGGTCAGAAAAACTGGAGACAGAAAATATTCTGCGTATGGATATTGGAATTATGCCGCTTGAAAACACCGCCGAACAAAAGGGCAAGAGTGCATTCAAACTGATTCAATACATGGGACTCGGAATTGTGAGCATGGCAACTGCGTTGACTGTGAATACTGAAATTATTGAAGATAATGTAAATGGATTTTTAGTTTCGGCTGATGCGGATTGGGTTTCGTATTTCGAAAAAGTTTTTCAATCAATAAATCAATTTGCAGAAATTGGAATAAAGGCAAGTGAAAAAATTTCTGACTGTTACAGTTACAGTTCGAACAAGGAAAGATTGATTACTTTTTTAACTGATTGTAAATTATAATAGTTACCAACCAAACAAATTCAAATGTTCAAACAGTTTTTATTCGGTTGATAAAAACAATACACCCATTCTAACTGATGAATGGCAAAAGCATCGAATGAGTATTTTTTTAACTGATTTTTCAGAAAACATTCTCTTTTGAATATACGGTTCGTAAAATTTATAAAGCTATCATTACACACATAAACAATTAATGCATGTGCGGAATCGCAGGGGTTTTTAATTTTTCTGAATCAGTAGAAAGTGCTGAGGTAAAGAAAATGACCGATGTTATGCATTATCGTGGTTCTGATGGTGAGGGAAATTGGGTCTCAAATGATAAAAAATTATGTCTTGGTCATCGTCGGCTTTCTATTATTGATTTAACTGAACGCGGGGCTCAACCGATGCATTATTTAGGTCGCTATACAATTGTTTTCAATGGCGAATTATATAACTACAAAGAACTCCGCACTGAATTATTAAAGCTTGGATTTCAATTTCAATCAGACTCGGATACTGAAGTAATACTTGCTGCTTATCATCAGTATCGCGAAAAATGTTTGCAACAATTTGATGGCATGTTTGCATTTGCGCTGTGGGATAATGAAGAGAAAAAACTTTTTTGTGCACGCGATCGCTTTGGAGAAAAGCCATTTTTTTATCAATTTGAAAAAGAAAATTTTTTTCGGTTTGCTTCAGAGATGAAAGCATTGTTGTTAAATCAAAAAAAGACAGTGAACAGAAGAATGCTTTTTAATTTCATGGCATACAATGTCACTCAAAATCCGGAAAATCAATCTGAAACTTTTTTTGAAAATGTTTTTAAACTGGAGCCCTCACATTATTTAATAATAGATGAATCCGGGAATGCAGAAAAGAAAAGATATTGGACAATTGATCCGAACAAACAAATTAATATTTCACTTGAAGAAGCTGAAAAAAGATTTCAAGAATTATTTTATCGTTCTGTTGAAAGAAGATTGCGCTCCGATGTTCCAATAGGGTCTAGTCTTTCAGGTGGATTAGATTCTTCAGCAGTTGTATGTGCAATAAATAAAGTAAATAGGGGCAATCAGAATGCTCAAAATACCTTTTCCGCACGATTTTATGATCCTGATTTTGATGAAGGAGAATATATTGACGGCATTGCCGCACATATACCAATAAACAAATATGATGTTTGGATGAATGAAGATGTTTTGTTTACTGATTTGCAAAATGTGATTTATCACGTTGAAGAACCGCTTACCAGTGCTTCACCTCTTGCACAGTGGAAAGTCTTTCAGCTAGCTAAAGAAAAAAAGGTAACTGTTTTGTTAGACGGACAAGGAGCAGACGAAATATTAGGAGGTTATTTGCATTTTTTTAGACCATACTTCACAGAATTATATTTTTCCGATAAAAAAGAATATAAAAAACAGCTAAATAATTATAAAAAATTGAGAGGCTTTGATTTTGATCCTTATTCAAAATTTGAACGACGGATAAAATTCGGCAAACTCTTTAATAGACTCGGAAGAATCAGAAGAAAAATATCGACACCAGGTCATTTAAAATTTTTAAATACCGAATTCCTTAACCAGAACAAAACAAATGATCTACCATTTAGAGTTTTTAATAAATTAAATGATTCATTAAAATTTTTTAGTACAGAATTTGGATTAGAAAAATTGCTCACATATGCTGACCGGAATTCAATGGCTTTCTCCAGAGAAACCCGATTACCCTATCTGTCTCATGAGCTAGTTGAATTTATTTTTTCACTACCTAATAATATGAAAATACATGATGGCTGGACAAAATATATTCTACGAAAATCAATGCAAGACATAATTCCTGAATTTATTACTTGGAGAGTAAATAAACTTGGATATCAACCACCAATTGAGAACTGGTTGAAATTACCAAAAGCACAACAAATGGCTTCTGATGCGAAAGATTTTTTAGTCGAAAAAAATTTGATTAAAAATAATTGTGAAATCACGGGTCGCGAATGGATGCTAATAAATGCAGCTGGGTTTTTAAAGGCTTTCAATCTATAACTGCATATTTGCGTTAAATGCAAAAAGTAATTGCAATACATCAACCTAACTTTATTCCATGGCTTGGATATTTTAATAAGATTTATTCAGCTGATGTATTTGTTGTTTTAGATAATGTTGATTACCAGAGTGGCAACGCCAACTCAATTACCAATCGAACAAAAATTAAAACCGCACAAGGCGAATTGTTCATTTTTGTTCCGGTTAAAAAAAATGCAAATAGTAAATTGATAAAAGATATTGCTATTGACAATCAACAGCCCTGGCAAAAAAAAATGCTGAAAACCATTCAGCTCAATTACTCAAAAGCAAAATTTTTTACTGAGGTTTTTCCAGCGCTAGAAGGAGTGCTCGGAGCAAAGCATGAAATGTTTTCATCTATGAATGTTGAACTCATAAAAATTTTTTGCAGAAATCTGAATATCAAAACACCTATCGTTCTTGCATCAGAAATGAATTTATCATCTGATGAAAAAAATAACCGGATTATTGAAATTTGTCAAACTCTTGAAGCTACTATTTATCAAAGCGGCAATGGTGCACGCAAATACAACGACGAAAATTTATTTGCTGCTAATAATATAGAACTTCGTTACACTTCGTTTTCTCCAGCTGAATATCCGCAGTTGCATGGAGAATTTATAAATGGATTAAGTTTGATTGATGTGGTGATGAATTGCGGTTGGGAACAAACTGCAACACTTGTAAAGGGCACCTAACTATAATTCAGCGACTGACTTTTTGGTGGCTAAAAATTCTTCCCAAATGTTTTTTACAATTTCTGCTGCAGGTTTTATTTCATGCACCTGCGCACTCACTTGACCAATTTCCAGTTCGCCTTCTTCCAGATCCCCTTCAAACATTCCGTGTTTAGCACGGGCGCGACCAAGAATATTTTTTAATTCATCAATACTTGCCCCCTTTTGTTCTGCCTCATTTATTTGATTGAAGAATTTATTTTTTATCAATCGGACTGGAATAACTTTTTTCATTGCTAGCATGGTGCCACCCTCGGGAGTTTCCGTAATTATCTTTTTAAATGAATCGTGTGCTGATGATTCAATACTCGCTACGAATCGTGTTCCGATTTGAACTCCATCAGCACCGACTACAAATGCGGCAAGCATACTTTTCCCATTTGCAATTCCTCCGGCGGCTATCACTGGAATCTTTACTGCATTTTTCACCAAAGGAATTAAAATCATTGTTGTGGTTTCTTCTCTTCCATTGTGTCCGCCTGCTTCAAAACCTTCTGCAACAACGGCATCCACTCCGGCAATTTCTGATTTTTGTGCGAATAATGCGCTGCTCACAACATGTACAACGGTAATTCCTTTTTCTTTTAAAATGGAAGTCCATGTTTGGGGATTGCCTGCCGAAGTGAAAACAATTTTTACTCCTTCGTCAATAATTATCTGAATGTGTTTATCAATATCAGGATACAGCAACGGGATATTCACAGCGAAAGGTTTTTCAGTTGCGGCTTTACATTTGCGAATGTGTTCGCGCAGAATATCAGGATACATACTTCCCGAACCAATGATGCCGAGTGCGCCTGCATTGCTTACTGCCGAAGCCAATTTCCAACCCGAACACCAAATCATTCCCGCCTGATTGATTGGGTATTCTATTCCGAAAAGGTTTGTAATTCTATTTTGCACGAACGAAATGTAGTTTAGTTTTTTTTCTTTAACTCAAATCAATCTCCGTATTATCTCCAATATTTAAACTTTGACTATGGCCATGAATGAATGCATCACTACCAATTATTGAGCCGTGTAAACTTACCGATTCCAATTGAGTGAAATTACCAATTATACTTTCTTTAATAATTGAATTATGAATGGTGGCATTGTCACCAACTGTAACATTGGGTCCGATGATGCTGTTTTGAATTTTACAATTTTCGCCAATGAAAACAGGATCAATAATTATTGTTTTTTCAAAACGCGGATTGCGCAGTGTGGCAAAACCTGCTTTGCGCAAAAGTGTTGCATTGGTTTCCAGTAGCACTTCTTTTTTTCCGCAGTCGAACCAGTTATTTACTTTGAATGGTTTAAAAGGAATACCAATATCAATCATTCGCATGATAGCATCAGTCAGTTGAAATTCATTTTTTGTTCGAATATTATTTTCTATGTAGTGCTCCAGTGATTCGTACAATGCGGTTGTTTCATTAATTTTATATAAACCAACTAAGGCTAAATTACTTCTTGGTATTTGTGGCTTTTCTTCAACACGCACAATCATATCATCATCGTTCACTTCAGCCACTCCAAACCTGCGAGGGTCATCAACTTTTTTTACTCCTAATAATGAAAACTCCGAATCAACAATTGATTTCATATCAGCATCAAATACACTGTCGCCAAGAACAATAATTAGTTGTTCGTTTTTATTAACTGCATCTTTAGTTAACCAGATTGCATGACCGGTTCCTTCGCGCACCTCCTGTTCCACAAATTTCACTTTCAGATTCGGGAATTTATTTTCTACATAATCACGAATTTTTTCACCCAGGTAGCCAATCACAAAAATGTATTCAGTTACACCGGCTTTAATTAATTCATCAATTATGAAGCTGAGAATTGGTTTTCCGGCAACCGGAATTAATGCTTTTGGCTGGGTATAAGTGTGAGGGCGGAGTTTTGTGCCCGCACCGGCGACCGGAATAATAGCTTGCATAAATTTATTTTAATTTAAAATTATGAAACACAAATTTCAAAATACTTTTTCTTATTTCGAATGAAAGTTAAACTATTTTTTAAAACGGACACACTTGAAAATAGCAAAGCCATTCTTTTGAAAGAATGGCTTTAAAAAATTTATTAAAATGTATAATCTAGTTGTTGCTATTATGATTCTTCCAATTCAATCTTTTCATTCAATCGGGTACGAATTTGCATTTTTTGGGTTCCGAAATTTATTAGCATGCCCATTTCTTTTTCTGATTTTTTTAATCCGTTACTAAAGTGAACCATGTGAGGAACTTCAAGGCGGGGAAGAGCTTTTAACTCTATCATAATATTATCGACAAAAAACTCCATTCGGCTTGCACCCATTTGTACACCATCAAGCATTCTTGTTTTTGCTTCCTTGGTGATAAAATCAATTTTTGAAGTGGTCATTTCTTTAATCATTGCTTCCTGGTAATGTTTTTCAGGAAAGCCGGGCCCCATGTTTTCATGCACTGTTGTGGCACAAGTTGTAATCCTTTCTACGAGTTTCTCTAAGTCTGTCATTTTGGGGGTTATTTTTAAGGAGTACAAAAGTAAGTCTTTTTATCTCAATTATTTCTTATTTGCTAATTGTCCGCATGCAGCATCGATATCACGCCCTCTGCTTCGACGAATGGTCGAATTTAGGCCATAACCTTCCAAAATAGCTGAAAATTTTTCCATTTTATCAAACGACAATCCTTTGTATGGTACGCCTTGAACCTTATTGTATTCAATCAGATTCACATGAATCAATTGAAATTTTTTACAAAGTGTAACCAAATTTTTTGCATCTTGTAAGGTATCATTTACCCCTTCAAATAATACATATTCAAACGAAATACGATTGCCTGTTTTTTCCCAGAAATATAAAAGCGCTTCGGTTAAACTCTCTAAATTGTTTTCTTGGTTAATTGGCATTAGACGACTACGCTTTTGATCATCAGCCGAATGAAGTGAAAGCGCTAGACGAAAGCGAACTTTATCATCAGCAAGTTTCTTTATCATTTTAGAAATTCCTGCGGTGCTTACTGTAATTCTTCGGGGAGAAATTACGAGGCCATCAGGAGCACTAATTTTGTCTATCGCCTTAATCACATTGCTATAATTAAGTAGTGGTTCACCCATTCCCATGAAAACAATATTGGTGAGTCGGCGGCCATGTTGTTCTTCTGATATTTTATTTAGCTGAACTACCTGATCAAAAATTTCATCGTGTGTAAGATTTCGTTCGCGGTCCATTAGGCCAGTTGCACAAAAAGTACAAGTTAGGCTACACCCAACCTGTGAGGAAACACAAGCAGTAATTCTGTCAACGGCTGGAATTAAAACACCTTCGATAAAAAAATTGTCAGAAGTTTTAAATCGCACTTTCACCACGCCGTCACTACTTCGTTGAATGGTGTCTATAACAATTGAGTACAGATCAAAACTCTCTTTAAGTTTTTCTCTTAATTCTTTCGAAAGGTTACTAAAATCATCAATGGATGATGCTCCCTTTTGCCAAATCCATTCCCATACTTGTGTAGCACGAAAGGATTTTTCTCCATGTTCTTCCAATACCTGTTTTATTTCATCTAATGACAGGTGGCGAAGATTTTTTTTCTCTTGTATTTTCATTGCAGTGGCAAATGTAAGCCATTCGCTTCCGCTCTCTTTATTCTATCTGGAAATGATTCAATTATATTTGAGTTCAAATGAATAAATATTCTGCGAAGAAGATTTTTACGGGAAGGGAATTGCTTGAAAATTCGGTTGTAACAACTGATGATGCGGGACTAATTCTATCAATTGATTCCATTGAAAATCATGATAAAACTTCCATTCAATTTTTTACAGGCGCTATTTGCCCAGGATTTGTAAATGCACATTGCCACCTTGAATTGTCTTACATGAGGAACCTTATTGCACATGGAACAGGGCTGGCTCAGTTTATTAAAGATTTATTATCCATTCGAAATGAAAAAATGGAAGTTATACTTCAAGAAATAGAAATAGCGAATGAAGAAATGTGCCGTAATGGTATTGTTGCAGTTGGAGATATAAGTAATGATGACCATACGCTTTTAGAAAAGAAGAAAAGCAGAATTTATTATCACACTTTTATTGAAGCATATGGATTTAACCCAACTGATGCGATTCATTATTTCGAAATTGCAAAAAAGGTTTTTTTGGGGGCAAGAGAATTGAATTTATCGGCATCTATTACTCCTCATGCTCCTTATTCAGTTCCTCCCCAATTAATGGAATTGATTTATGGTTGGAATAAAAATCATCCTGAAATTTATAGCATTCACAATCAGGAAACAGAAGCTGAGACTCAATTTTTTAAGGATGGTTCTGGTGATTTTAAAATATTAATTGATGATTTTTTTAAGCTTAATTCTTCGGAGGTATTTCAACCTACAGGTGATAGAAGTATAAATTACTTATTGAAGTATCTTCCTAAAGAAAAAAATGCATTAATGGTTCATAATACATTTTCAACTGAGGAAGAGATAAATAATATTTCAGAAGAGTTTAAAAACTTGTTTTGGTGTGCTTGTCCAAAAGCAAATTTGTATATAGAAAATCGGTTGCCGGATTATAAAAATTGGTTGCAAGTGACAGATAGGATTTGTATTGGTACTGACAGTCTTGCCTCAAACAATTCACTGTCCATTTTGGATGAGATAAGAACTATTCAATCAAATTTTCCAGTGATAAAAACTGAAACATTAATTGGTTGGGCCACAATAAATGGAGCCAGATTTTTAAAAATTGATAAGCAATTTGGTTCTATTGAAGTTGGAAAAACCCCGGGATTGAATTTTATAACTGATATTAATGACGATGGGAGATTAAAAGTATCCTCAGAGGTAAAAAGAATTATTTGAGTTTATAAATCAAAACTCCTTTATAATTAGCAAAAGGAATTTCCTTTCGACAATAGTCTTTTAAAACCGGTACAATAATATTAGCCGTGTCGTGAGCAATAAAATATTTAGCGCCTAATTTTTTAAAATCATCAATGGTCTCACCGTTATAATAACCTTCGGTTCTGCCAATGCAATTCATTAAGTACAAACTCATATTTGGACTTGGGTCAGTAGCACTAATTACAAATTCTTGTTTTTTTATTCCAATGCTTCTTAGATAAGGACCTATTTCATATACCGCGTCGGGCATGTATTTGAATTGTGAATCTGTATATCGGAAATTCTGAATGCGCGCTGAATGTTTAACTCCCCAAGCTAATGAAACAATTATTAGTGTTAATAAAACAAACTTCTGTTTTAAATTAACAAAGTGAAGCTTTTCAACCAAAACACAAAAACACAGAACAAATAAGATTGGAAAGAAAAATATGTTTATCATATAATAATCATGATGATAAAAGGCGCGAAACCAACCAAGGGCATAAATATGTACGCCAATAAATGAAAAGAAAGAAATGGAATACAATTCTTTCGGTAAGAATTTCTTCTTTAAAAAAAAGTAAATAAAAGCAGAGATGAAAAAAAATAGAGTAGATACTGAAAAAATATCCCAAATCCAGGATTTAAAAAAACGAGAAAACACATTTTTAATTTCAATAATGTCAGCATCCCAAATCCCATAAAATCCCAATAAATTTCCAAAGTAATTATGTGAAGCATTATAACTTTTAGCAAAATCAATCCAACTTAGAATTATTATCCATGAAAAAACGAATAAGAAAAACGGAAGGATAATATTTTTAAGATTTAATTTTCTCTCAATGCTAAATTTACTAAAATGATGAATAAAAAAAGAGGTTATTGAGGCTACCCATAAAATTCCGGCAGATATTTTTAATAAAGCAGCAAGAGTAAAAAACAGGACGGATATTATTAATTGAATTCTTGATTCACTTTTTATAAAAACCAAAAAATGATAAAGACCTGCAAACGCAAGACACATTGCAGGAACATCAGGTAAGAAATTCGCCCCATAGTAAAAGAGATAAGGAGAACTCAGAGCGAAAACCGCTGGTACAAGTTGAAGAACTTTGTTTTTTAGATAGAGTGATGAAATTAAAACAAGATAAATCAGCCCTGTTATGAATAAAAATATATTTATTAATCGGATGTAATAATCATAAAAGCCAAACCATTCATATAATTTTCCAGCAAAAAAATATATGGCAGGAAATTCACTTACAGTAAATCCGCTATCAGGATTCCTGCTCATAACTTGGGGTTGAAAAAATGAATTTTTATTTTGAAAATAATTTAATGCGTATGAGGCACAATCAGTCTGGCGCCACATATGAACACTACAAGGACGATAGAATATCGTTTCGTAAGTATTATTTAAAATTATTGAAATGGTTATAATTGTAAATAACCAAAACCAAATGTTTTGTAAGATTTTTTTTAATAAGAACATTTCAATTCAATTATAAATCAATAACAAATATGATTATACTTTTTTATATGAATTTAATGAATAAGGCTCTTTTCAATAATAGATTATAAACAATGCATAAATTCTAACTTTATTGAAATGTATTCGCAATTACATTTGCGCCTTCTTAAAAAATCATCATGAATTCTGTAAGCATTAAGTCAGCACTTATTTCAGTTTATTATAAAGATAATCTTGAGCCAATTATCAGAAAACTTAATGAGTTGGGAATAAAAATGATTTCGACCGGAGGCACTTATGATTTTATAACTTCGTTAGGCGTTTCTTGTGAAAAAGTTGAAAATGTTACAGGGTTTCCTGCAATTTTAGGAGGAAGAGTCAAGACTTTAGACCCGCATATTTTTGGGGGAATATTAGCCAGAAGAGATTACGATGTTGATTGGGTGGAACTTGCTCAACATAAAATAGATACAATTGATCTTGTGATTGTGGATTTATATCCATTTGAAGAAACTGTTAAGAAAACTAATGACGAGATTGAAATTATTGAGAAAATAGATATTGGTGGTATCAGTTTAATAAGGGCTGCGGCGAAAAATTTTAGAGATGTTTTAATCTGTTCTTCGCGAAATCAATATGCTGATTTACTTGAATTAATTGGTTCAAAAAAAGGAACTACTGAATTGAGTGACCGGCAATTTTTTGCTGCTAAAGCCTTTTCTGTTACCTCAAATTATGATACAGCTATTTTTAATTATTTTAATTCTTCTGCTCAACTGCCTGTTTTTAAACAGAGTATTCATGAATCAAAGGTTCTTCGATATGGTGAAAATCCGCATCAGAAAGGTATTTTTTTTGGCAACATAAATGAATTACTTGAACAGTTTCATGGCAAAGAATTATCTTATAACAATCTGGTTGATGTGCATGCCGCAATGGAATTAATTAAGGAATTTGATGCACCAACATTTGCAGTCATTAAGCATACTAATGCGTGTGGAGTGGCGAGTGATAATTTGTTGAGTGAAGCATGGAAGAAGGCTTTAGCAGGTGACCCTGTGAGTGCATTCGGGGGGGTGATTATTACCAATCGGAAAGTGGATGAAACTACCGCTAAACTAGTGAATGAATTATTTCTAGAAATTCTGATTGCCCCTGATTATGATTCATCGGCACTCGAAATTTTAAAATCGAAAAAGAACAGAATCATTTTGCAACAGAAAAAAAATCTTCCGAATGGAAAGCAATTCAAGAATATTTTGAACGGGGTGGTTGAACAAGATGAAGATTCAGTAACAGACTTAACAAAATATTTTAAAGTAGTTACGAATAAATCTCCGAAAAAAAATCAATTATCTGATTTGGAATTTGCATCGAAAGTTTGCAAGCATTTAAAATCTAACACTATTACTCTTGTTCGAAATCAGCAATTGCTCGCGATGGGTTGTGGGCAAACTTCGCGGGTGGATGCTTTGAAACAGGCCATTGAAAAAGCAACAAATTTCGGTTTCGATTTGAAAAATTCCGTGATGGCATCTGATGCATTTTTCCCATTTCCGGATTGTGTGCAGATTGCTGATGAGGCGGGCATTTCTGCGGTTATTCAACCAGGGGGGGCATTAAAAGACAAGGAGAGTATTGATTATTGCAATGCGCACAACATGGCAATGGTACTTACAGGAACACGGCATTTTAAACATTAATCTGGGGTGTATTCTAGGGGAAATTATTCTATCAGACGACTTTTACTCTTCAGTCGATATCATCCACATTTTGTATGTTGATTATACAGGCTTTATCCAAAATAAAGTTGGTCACAATTATATTTTCTTTCAAAATGAAAAACAATCGTTTAAATACAGAATAATTATTCCAACTTTGCACAATCAATAATTTTATAAAAAACACATGGGCTTATTTAATTTTCTTACCCAGGAAATAGCAATTGACTTGGGTACCGCTAATACAGTAATTATTCACAACGATAAAGTTGTTGTGGATGAACCTTCTATTGTTGCCATTGATAAAAATACAGGCAAAGTGATTGCAGTTGGTAAGCGTGCGAGGCAGATGTATGAAAAAACGCACGAAAAAATAAAAACGATTCGCCCACTTCGTGATGGGGTAATTGCTGATTTTAATGCGGCAGAAATGATGATTCGGGAGATGATAAAAATGATTCACCCGAAAAGTTTTTTTTTCACACCTTCTTGGCGAATGGTTATTTGTATTCCGTCAAATATTACTGAGGTAGAAAAACGTGCCGTAAAAGATAGCGCCGAACAAGCAGGTGGTAGAGAGGTATACTTGATTCACGAACCAATGGCGGCGGCTCTTGGAATTGGTATCGATGTAGAAGAACCAATTGGTCATATGATTATTGATATAGGAGGTGGAACAACTGGAATATCGGTAATTGCCCTTGCCGGAATTGTTTGTGACCAATCTATTCGTGTGGCTGGTGATGAATTTACTGCTGATATTATTGATTTTGTTCGCCGTCAACACAATATGGCTATAGGTGAAAGAACCGCCGAGGATATAAAAATTAATGTAGGATCGGCTATTACTGATTTAGAAAATCCACCAGATGATTATGCAGTTCAGGGAAGAGATTTGATGACAGGAATTCCTAAACAAATAACTATTTCATACGCTGAAATTGCACACGCATTGAACGAATCTATTTCAAGAATTGAAGAAGCAATCTTAAAAGCACTGGAATCAACACCCCCTGAATTGGCTTCGGATATTTATCGTACTGGATTGCACATTACTGGCGGGGGCGCTTTGTTGCGCGGTTTAGATAAAAGGTTTGCATTAAAAACAAAACTCCATGTTTCTATTGATGATGACCCGCTTCGTGCTGTGGTCAGGGGCTCGGGAATTGCTTTGAAAAATATTGCACGCTATCCTTTTTTAATGTCGTAACATTTTTTCATGCACTGTGTGTTCCTTGTTGGCGTTTATTCTAATAGCGTCGGGGTGCGAACCACAGTAAGATAATTCTTATTTCACAATGGCTCTCTTGTTTTGTTGTTACGAAATATTCAGCATTAAAATAATTCTTCAATTCGTCTAAATCTGAATGCGCAACATTTTTTCATTACTCGTTCGCTATCACGCATTTATCCTTTTTATTTTATTGGAGGTGAGCAGTATAATTTTAGTGGTTAATAATAAGAGTTACCATAGAGCAGCATTTATTAATTCATCAAGTTTTTTATCGGCAAAAGTTTTTACAGTTTATAATAATTTCATTGAGTACTTGTATTTAAGTAAGGAGAATAAAAAATTGGCTGATGAAAATGCATTGCTTCACCAACAGCTGAAGTCTTCTTTTTATAACGCTTCGTTTCAACAGATTGCTGTTAGTGATTCTGTTTTCAAGCAATTATATAAATACATTCCTGCAAAAGTGGTGAATATTAGCATCAACAAGATCAATAACTACATTACAATTGACAAAGGAAAAAAACAAGGTGTTGATATTAAAATGGGGGTGATTGGATCTGATGGAATTGTAGGAATTATAAAAGATATTTCAGATAATTATGCGACGGTGATTCCTATTCTACATAATGACTTCAGGGTAAGTGCTCGTATTGGAACAGGTGGATCTTTAGGGTCACTTTCGTGGGACGGTGGCGATCCATCTTATGCGCAATTAGAAGGCATTCCAAAGCAGTTAAAAATTGTTGTCGGTGAAAAAATTTATACCGGTAGCGAAACAAAAAAATTTCCAGAAAATATTTTAATAGGCACCATTTCATCCTTTTCTGCAAATACTAACGATACTTTTTATGACATAGAAATAAAGTTAAGTACCGACTTTCGCAGTATTTCTTATGTGTATGTGGTGAACAACTTGATGAAAAACGAATTAGATGCTTTAGAACAACAATCTCAATATGATCATTGATTTTTTTTATCAGCTTATTCGCTTTGTTCTGCTTGTGCTCATCCAGGTTTTGATTTTAAATAATCTTCAATTGCCGGGAATTTTTAATCCATATATCTATCCTCTCTTTTTATTGCTATTACCTATAAGAATGCCGCAAGGCTTATTGTTAATTATTGGTTTTGTAACGGGACTAACTATCGACACGTTTTCAAATACAATGGGAATGCATGCGGCGGCATGTGTATTGCTATGTTTTATGAGGCCACAGGTTTTAAGCGTAATAGGGCCCTCAGGTGGATACGAACAAACCGACAAGCCAACCTTGGCACATATGGGATTCAGATGGTTTGCTATTTATACTTCTATTCTTATTGTAATTCATCATTTATTTTTTTTCTTTTTAGAAACATTGGAATTTAGGCAGTTTGGTTTTATGATTCTAAAAATTTTATTGAGCACTTCTCTTTCATTGTTATTAATATTTCTTACGGAATCTTTTTTCATCAAAAGAAAATCGAGATAATTTAAAAATGGATACGCTTGCATCGAGACGGAAGGTGTTGCAAATGGTGTTTTACATCATTGCAACTGTTTTTGTTTTGCGATTATTGTTCATTCAGGTTTTGAATAAAAACTATAAGCAACTTGCCAATAATAATGTATTGCGAAAAGTTACTTTGTATCCGTCACGCGGTTTGATTTACGACCGAAATGGAAAATTAATTTTATTCAATCAGGCGGAGTATGACTTATTGGTTGTTCCAGGACAAATAAAAAAATTTGATACTTTAAATCTTTGTAACACTTTAGGATTAGAAATATCAAATTTCAAAAAAGAATTATTCAAGGCGTATAAATATTCCAGATTTAAACCAACGGTTATTGTAAAGGGAATTCAATCAGAGTTGTATGCGCAATTACAGGAAGACCTTTTTTTATACCCTGGTTTTTATGCTCAAGTTCGAATGGTAAGAACCTATCCAATTGCCGCTGCAGCACATGTGTTAGGGTACATTTCTGAAGTAACCCTAAAGCAAATTGACAAATCAGATGGATATTATCAGCAGGGGGATTACATAGGTACTGGCGGTCTTGAACAGTATTACGAAAAAATTTTGAGAGGAAAAAAAGGAGTGAAATATGTTTTAGTTGATGTGCACAATCGTGAGCAAGGGGCTTTTAACGAAGGTCAAATGGATACGCTTGCCATTCCAGGAATAAATTTACACTCTACACTTGATATTGATTTGCAGCAATATGGTGAAAAATTAATGCAAGGAAAAGTTGGGAGTGTGGTAGCTATTGACCCATCAACAGGTGAGGTGCTCGCAATGATTAGTAGTCCAACCTACGATCCTCGTTTAATAACTGGAAGGGAAAGAGGAAAAAATTTTAGTAAACTTTACGCTGATTCATTGAAGCCATTATTTGTTCGACCCCTTAAAGCTTCTTACCCCCCTGGCTCCATTTATAAACCTTTACTTGGTTTAATAGGATTACAAGAACAAGCGATTTTACCAAGTTCAACTTATTCTTGTGCAGGGGCTTACTCGGTTGGTTCATCACGGGTTGGATGTCATCATTCTGGATTTGTAAATAATATTATTGAGGCTATTCAACACTCTTGTAACGCTTATTTCTGCATGAGTTTTCGAAAAATGGTTGATAACAATAAGTATAAAACAGTAGCTCAAGGTTTAGATAGTTGGAAATCTTACCTCTCAAGTTTTGGAATAGGAGTTAGAATGAAAACCGATTTGCCTGGAGTTGGTTATGGATTTATTCCAGGCTCTGATTATTATAATGAAATATATGGAGTGGGACATTGGAATTCTCTCACTATTGTTTCGCTGGGTATAGGTCAAGGCGAAATTGGATTAACTCCTTTACAGATGGCAAATGAAATGACCGCTATTGCCAATCACGGCTGGTTCTATACTCCACATTTAGTTAAGAAAGTGGACGACGATACATCAACTGTTCTGAAAATTTTTAAAGAGAAGAATATTATTCCGATTGAAAAAAAATGGTTTGATGTTACTGTAGAAGCAATGAAAGAAGTAGTAGAGGCCGGAACTGGACAAATTGCTCAGATTCCTGGTTTAACTATGGGCGGAAAAACTGGTACCGCTCAGAATCCACACGGTAAAGACCATTCCCTTTTTATTTGTTTTTCACCAGTAGTAGATCCTAAAATTGCCATTGCTGTAATTGTTGAAAATGCGGGTTTCGGTGCAAGTTATGGTGCCCCGATAGCCAGTTTAATGATTGAAAAATATTTAAATGATACGATTTCTACACCAAGAAAATATTTAGAACAACGAATGTTTGAGGCCGATTTAATTCACAATAAATTTCAGCAAACACCAGTACATTAAAAAATTTAAAACCCTTAAAATATTTCAACTTATAAAAAGTGATTGATAAACGAAAAACCAACAACAACCTTGACTGGGTCATTATACTTTTGTATGGTGTGTTTGTCTCCATTGGATTGTTGGTTGTATATGCTTCAAGTCACGATGATTCACGGCCTTTTTTTGATACCCGGCAACTTTATATCAGGCAGTTAATCTGGGTTTGTACTTCGATAATTATCGCAAGTTTTATTCTTGTAACGGATAATAAAATTTATACAACATTCGCATATTTTATTTATGCGGCGGTATTAATTATGGTAATTGGAGTTTTCTTTTTCGGCCACGAGGTAAATGGAAATAAAAACTGGTTTGAAATCGGAAGTTTTCAGTTGCAACCTTCAGAGTTTGCAAAATTTTCAGTTGCGCTTGTACTTGCAAAATACTTAGGCAATCAAAATAACAATCTAAAAAGCAATAAGACCAAAATGGTTTCGCTTGCATTAATATTTTTCCCTGCATTGTTAATACAGTTGCAAGGCGATACGGGCTCCACCTTGGTTTTTCTTTCTTTCTTTTTGGTGCTATATCGGTTTGGCTTACCCGGTGAATTTCTAGCACTGGGTCTAGGTGTGCTTACACTTTCAGTTTTCTCTTTATTGATTGATAAATTTACTCTCATCGCCATTTTATTTATTATGGCTGGCGCTTCACTATACTTTATTAAAAGAACAAAAGTCGCGTACTTTGTAATTGCGGGATTATTTATTTGCGCGTCATTATATGTAACTACTACTAATTATGTTTTTAATCATGTTTTAAGATCGCATCAACAGGAACGTATAAAAGTTTTACTCGGACAGGAAGTAAATGTTAAAGACGCGGATTACAATGTTCGACAATCCAAAATTGCTATTGGCTCAGGAGGCTTTTTGGGTAAGGGCCCTCTACACGGCACTCTCACAAAGTACAATTTTGTCCCTGAGCAACACACCGATTTTATTTTTTGTACAATAGGTGAGGAATACGGATTCTTGGGTACTACTCTTTTTGTTTCACTTTTTTTATTTTTATTAATCAGAATATTATCACTCGCTGAACGGCAGCGGTCAAAATTCTCCCGCATCTATGCTTATGGTGTCGCATCTATTTTATTTTTTCATTTTCTAATTAATATTGGAATGACTATAGGACTTGCACCTGTTATCGGCATTCCGCTTCCGTTCATAAGCTACGGAGGTTCGTCGTTGTGGTCGTTTACAATTCTGCTTTTTATTTTAATAAAATTGGATGCGGATAGACTGGCTGTACTTCGTTAAATAATTTATTAAATATGAAATGCTTTTCTTTATCAGAAGGAACTTACACAGTTAATCAATCAAAAATTTTTATTCCATTTAATTCTGAAATCGATTCGGTAAAAGACCGGCCCGGGTCATTATTGGTAGAAATTTGTCCGTTCTTTATTGTTTCAGAAGAAGGGCTAATAATTATTGATCCTGGCTTAGGATTAAAAAATGTAGAGGGAGAATTTCAAATTCTAAAAAACCTGTCGCTGCTCGGGTATAATTCTACCGATATTAATTATGTGTTGCTTAGCCATCTCCACAAAGATCACATTGGCGGAATTGCTTACGAAGAGAATGGAGAGTTGAAACCTATGTTTCCGAATGCCGAATACGTTTTTCAAGTAGAAGAAATGAATGATGCTATTTCAAAACTTCCATCAAAATCATATGAAGAGAACAAATTGCTTTTTCTGAAAAGTTATAAGAATAAAAGGGAGTTGTTAGGAAATACCCCATTCAGTAAAAACATCTTTTGCGAAATTTCAGGAGGACATACAAAAAATCATCAGGTATTCTGGTTTAATTCAGAAAATAAAAAATATTTTTATGGAGGAGATGTGTTGCCACAGGGTATCCAGCTCATTCGCAGGTTCATGGCAAAGTATGATTTTAACGGAAAAGATTCTGCAGCTTTAAGAATTCAATATGGAAAAAAATGTGCTGAAGAAAATTATACCTGTTTGTTTTTTCATTCTTCAGTAAGCCCAATATCAAAAGTAAAATTGATGGAAGATGGCAGATTTGAATTAACAGCGATTTAATTTTTGAGTCGCTTATATTATCGCCAGAAAAAAATTTTGTCTCCTAAAAACTTTAATGGCCGAGGAATTTTTTTTCTCATAAGCCAGGGTTTGTCAGTGGCAAATTTTTTTATATGCGACACGGCTTCCTGAATATCATCAGTCACTAAGAATAATTCTAGATCTTTTGAATCAATGGTTTTAGAATCCTCCATTGTTTGCAGTTGTTTTAATAAATTATCCCAATATTCTTTTCCGAATAGGATAACTGGAAATCCCTTTATTTTTCCCGTTTGAATTAGTGTAAGGGCTTCAAATAATTCATCTAAGGTCCCGAGCCCACCAGGCATTGCCACAAAGGCGTAAGAATATTTAAACATTAAAACTTTCCGTACAAAGAAATGCTTAAAGGATACTTCTCGTGTTAAGTATGGATTTTCTTTTTGCTCAAATGCCAGCTGAATACTGCAGCCAATAGAAACACCACCCGCTTCAATTGCCCCTTTATTAGCTCCCTCCATTGCTCCGGGTCCGCCACCTGTCATTACCCCAAAACCAAGTTCCGAAATAGCAGCGCCCATTTCTACCGCCTTTTTATATACTGCATGATTAGAATCAAATCTTGCTGAACCAAATACAACTACGCACGGGCCTGCAAAGTGAAGTGTTCTGAACCCCTTAATAAACTCAAACATTATTTCAAGCGTAAATCCAAAATCTTTAATACGAGAATGAGGCCCCTCAAGAAAGTAGCTTTCCCTATTTAATTTAAAGTCTGTAATGACAGATTTCTTATTCATAATATAATTTTATGGATTGATCAATTTTGTCAGGGCTATTTATTATAAACGCCTTTAGATGTCTTCTTTTTTGTAACCTACACGATATTGATGCGTAAGGGGTTAAAATTAACAAATAATGTCGTATATTTTAAGATTTGCAGCACTCTCCTTTCTTGTTTTTTGTTTTTTTAATGAAGAAATTTTTGCTCAAGGATTAAATAACTTAACTGTTAAGGGTGAAAAATCTATTTTAATGAATTTTCATATAAAAGAGATTTCTAATGGGAAAAATAAAGTGGAATTTAAGAATTTTGAAGTATTGCCTTATCGAACAAAGGAGTTTGTATCGTTTAAACAAACTAGCACAAATGGCGTGCTTGTTTTATTGAAGAATTCAGCGGGTGAAATTATTTCGCAACAAAATATTTCATCGCCGCTATCTGAACATTTAGAAATTCCTGCTCAAGATGGCCATATCGAATCTGCGGAAATTGTAAAGCAAGAAGCTGACTTTAATGTTCGATTGCCTTATAATGTTGGCGCCCAGCTTGTGGAGGTCTATCAAGTGAAAGACCATAGAAATCTTATTTTTTTAGCATCATTTGTATTACGATAATAAAATTTTTTAAAAATGAAGTATTGGTGGTTTAGTTTAATGATTCTAGTGTGTTTTTTACAAAACACTACAGCACAGATTGTTGTTGGGGTTGATACGCTGTTAAATAGTGGAAGTAAAAACAACAGAATAAATCTTGTGTTTATGGGCGATGGCTATACATCAACTCAACAATCACAATTTATTTCTGATGTAAATACAATAGTCAATAAATTATTTATCACACCACCTTTTAATCGCTACACAAATTTTTTTAATGTGTATGCTATTAAAGTTGTTTCGGTTGAAAGCGGTTGCGATCATGCACACACTGCTGGCGATTGTAATTCTGCAAATCCTATAGTACCGGATGCTACTGTTAATACAACACTCGGAGCTCAATTCGATTATGGAGGGACTCATCGTTTATTGTATTGCACAAATACAACCAATATCAATAGTATACTTCAATCGTACGCTCCGTTTTATGATAAAGCATTAATTGTAGTTAACTCACCATACTATGGAGGTTCAGGCGGTACCTATCCTACCTGCTCTGTTGAATCTAACAGTTCAGAAATAATGATTCACGAATTGGGGCATTCATTTGCAGCTCTTGGCGACGAATATGGAGGATCATACTGTAGTGGAACTGAAAAGCCTAACTGTACCCAAGAAACAAATTCAACTTTAGTTAAATGGAAAAATTGGTTTCCGAATGGAATTGCTATTCCAACCCCAGCAGGTACAAATTGTTCTTCAATCGGATTATATCAGGGAGCAAATTATTGTAACACTACATGGTACCGACCAAAGTGCAATTGCAAGATGAATCAATTAAACAACCCATTTTGCGAAGTGTGTTCACAGGAAATTGTTTATTGCATTTCTAATGGAATTAATTTGATTGAATCGACTTCGCCTTTAAGCTCAACACTAACTTTATCAAATGGGCAATCGCAAACTTTTAGTACAAGCGTAGTTGTACCCATACCAAATTCATTGTTTATAACATGGAAAATGGATAATAATATCGGAGGAATAAATACGACTTCTTATACTGTTGACGGAACTACTCTTTCAACCGGAACACATACACTTATTTTAACTGTTAGTGACACAAGCAGTTTGTCGAAAAAGCAAATGGCACAATACACAGCTGTCTGGACTATAACAAAAACTGGTACAACAGTTACGCTCAATCCGTTTAACCCTACCTGTTCAAACACGACAGGATTTTTATTGACAGGAGGAAATCCAACAGGTGGAATTTATAGTGGCCCTGGAGTAACTAGCGGATATTTTTATCCTTTACAAGCCGGAGCCGGAATTCATTCAATAACCTATACATACAACGGATCATCAGCAACACAACCTATTACGGTTAATGCACAACCAAATGTTACAGTTTCTGCAAACGCTACTATATGTGCAGGGGCATCTGCCAATTTAATTGCAAGCGGTGCTACAACTTATTCATGGTCTCCATCGATAGGGTTAAGCGCAACTGTTGGCGCAAGCGTAATTGCTTCACCGGCTTCAAATCAAGCTTATACCGTATTAGGAAATACAAACGGGTGTACAGAAAGTCAAACTGTTTTTGTGTTTGTTAATTCTGTAGCGGTTGTAAGTGTTAGCGGAGCAACTTCAATTTGTAAAGGAACCAATACAGTATTAACTGCAAGCGGTGCAATTACCTATTCATGGTCACCTTCGGCAACCCTGAGTTCTTCAACCGGAACAAGTGTTACGGCTTCTCCAAACACAAATACCACTTATACCATAACAGGAAGCAACAATGGATGTGTTTCTTCTGCAACAAAAATCCTGACAGTAAAAACAACTCCTGTAATTTCTGCAACTTCAACAGCTACTTCTTGTCCATCATCTAGCGATGGATTAATTAATTTAACTGTAACACCATCAGGCCAAACATTGTCTTACCTCTGGTCAAATGGAAATACAATTGAAGATTTACAAAACATTGTATCCGGAAATTATTCCGTTTCTGTTACAAATTCACTTGGATGCTCAGCGATAAAAACATCAGCTGTTGCTGCTCCTTCGTGCAATGGTATTACTGGAATAGTGATTGGCAACATCAATTCTTCGTCTGCAACCATCAATTGGAATTTTAATTCGTGCGCTTCTTTTATTAAACTCAGAAGAAAAGCAACAACTGAAACCATTTGGAAATATGTTGAACTTGATGGAGCAATTGTTTCAAAAACATTCGGAAACTTGCAGTCGGGAAAAACTTATGAAGTGCAACTGATGAATTATTGCAACAGCGGTAAAACAGATTCATCAGGATATTCTTCTTGTTATTATTTCACCACAACAAATACCTGTTCAGTTCCATCAGGTATGAGTGTTGCAAATATTTCTTCAAATTCAGCAACTGTAAACTGGACAGGTACAGGAAATCCATATAATTACAAAATTCGATATGCCATTTTAGGGGGAACCTGGAGTCAGATAAATGTTACACCTGGTTCAAATCAATTTACTTTAAATAATCTTTTACCAAATACTAACTATCAATGGCGAATAAAGAGTGTTTGTGACTCTATGGGTATTGATTTTTCCTCGTTTACTACAAGTCAATATTTTACAACATCAATAGTTGCCAAATTGGAGAGCAGTGAAAATATGATTTCTTCTATGTGGAAAATTTATCCAAACCCAACAAGCGATAAAATTGTAGTGAGTACTAATAGTGTTACTAATGGGAAAACAAATTTTATTATTAGTGATGTAATGGGGAAGGAGCTTTTTCGAAAAACATTTGCGGGGTCTGATGAAATTAAAACTGAATTTAATTTGTCACAATACGCGGCTGGAACTTATTTACTTCAAATACAAGCGGCAGAAGGAACCCAAATCAAAAAAATAATTAAACAGTAGAATTATTTCATTTCAATAGGATTGAAGTTGTATCCTTCATCTTTTAGAAAAGTTAGCACGCGAGGCAATGCATATTTTAATCGTGGTTCAGCTTTCACGCTATCGTGAAATACAATGATTGAGCCTGGTTCGGTATTGTTTAATACATTTTTAACTACCTTTTCTTTGGGTAATGAGGGGTCAAAATCTCCACTCAAAACATCCCACATAATTATTCGAAAACGCTTACCTAGGCGGCGAGCCTGCGCTCCTGTGATGCGACCATAAGGGGGCCTAAATAAATTACTCGGTACAGCTTCACCACACTTCAAGGCATTCTTGGTGTAAGAAGGTAAAGTAGTTCTCCAACCATTCAAATGGGTGAAAGTATGATTACCAATTGAATGACCTTCGGCTACCATCCTTTCAACTAATTCAGGATGATTTAATGCATTTTTCCCAACTAAGAAGAAGGTGGCTTTTGCGTCATATTTTTTTAAAGTATCTAAAACCCATTCAGTTACACCCGGTGTTGGGCCATCGTCAAAAGTGAGAAAAGCAGATTTTTCAGCAACAGGAATATTCCAAACTTGCTTTGGAAACAATGATTTTAGTAAAATAGGGGTTTTTATAAAATACACTTTACGAATTTCTTAACAATAGACAGCGAAAAATTATTGTTCGTTGCATGTCGATTAAATTATTTTATTGAATTAGGAGTTTGTAAGCTAAGTCAACCTCTTTGGGGGCTCCATTACATGATCGCACTTTTTACAGGTGCGCAAATCAATACTCCCATAAAATTTTTCGAATACTCCGCCAAAATCTTTTTCAATATCTTTTAATTCAAAATATTCTTCGTAAAGTTTATTGTTGCACTTTTCACAAAACCAATTTAAACCATCCTTTTCGTGATTGAGTTTTTTATGTTCAATTACTAACCCAATCGTATTAGGACCACGGCGTGGTTGATGTGGTGTGCGTGGGGGTAACATAAAAATGTCACCTTCGTTAATCGGTATGTCAACTGCTTTCCCGTCTTCTTGTATGCCCACAACTATGTTTCCTTCAAGTTGGTAATAAAACTCCTCACCCTCATTAAAATGGTAATCTTTTCGTGAATTGGGCCCCCCAACAACCATAATAATGAAGTTGGCATCTTTGTAAACCACCTTGTTTCCAACAGGGGGTTTTAGAAGGTGGCGGTTGTCATCAATCCATTTTTTTAAATTGAAAGATCTTTGGATGGACATAAGGATAAAATTATCTTGTAACAAATCTACTTGGTTCTGACTAAAAACTATCAACTTTGCCTTAATAAATTTTGATTATGGGTTTTTTATTAAAAGGAAAAAATGCTCTTGTGTGCGGAAGCAGCAAAGGTATTGGAAAGGCAATGGCTATTGCTCTTGCTGATTTGGGCGCAAGCATTACGCTTGTGGCGCGCAATGAAGACAAGCTGATAGCCACTAAAGAAGAACTGAATACTAATGTGGATCAGAAGCATAATATTCTGTTGTGCGATTTCAGTAATCCATCAGAACTGAAAAAAATTATTCAAGAGCACCTGAAAAATTATTCGTACCAGATTTTAATAAATAATACTGGCGGGCCACCAGCAGGAAATATTTTGGATGCGAAGGAAGAGCAATTCATTGTCGCATTTCAAAATCATCTGCTTTGTAATCATATCCTTTCAATGGCGTTAATTCCTGGAATGAAGCAAGCAGGGTATGGAAGAATTATTAATGTGATTTCTACCTCAGTTAAAATTCCAATTAGGGGTTTGGGGGTTTCCAATACCATTCGTGCAGCAGTAGCTAACTGGTCAAAAACACTATCTATTGAATTGGCTCCTTTTGGAATAACGGTAAATAATATTTTGCCTGGCGCAACAAAAACAGAACGGCTTGAAGAAATAATTTACAATCGAGCAAGTAGTTTTAAGGTGGAAGCTGAGAAAATAGAAGAAGAAATGTTGGCTGAAATTCCAATGGGGCGGTTTGCTGTTCCGGCGGAAGTGGCAGCGGCTGCAGCTTTTCTCGCTTCACCATTGGCTTCATACATAACGGGAATCAATATACCGGTTGATGGTGGACGGACTGGTTCATTATAAAATAATTTCGAAATGAGAATTCTAAATTACATAAACGGAGAACTGAAAGAATCCATTGGCAATTCGTGGTTAGATAATTATGAACCTGCCACAGGAGAAATCTATTCTCAGGTTGCCGATAGTGATTTGCGTGATGTGGAACTCGCGGTTGCTGCTGCTGAAAATGCTTTTGAAAACTGGCGTAATACTCCTGCAGAAGAACGCGCAAAAATTTTATTGAGAATTGCTGATGCCATAGAAAGTAAGCTGGAGTTTTTATCTGAAGCTGAAAGTTGTGATAATGGTAAGCCAATAAAACTTGCATCTATTGTTGATATTCCAAGAGCAGGAAGTAATTTTAGATTCTTTGCCACGGCGGCTTTACAATTTTCTTCCGAGGCACACATTACTGAAAACACTTCTGTAAATTATACAATTCGCCAACCGATTGGGATTGTTGGGTGTATTTCTCCGTGGAATCTGCCTTTGTATTTATTTACTTGGAAAATTGCACCAGCACTTGCAGCTGGAAATTGTGTGATTGCAAAACCATCGGAGATTACTCCATTTACTGCTTTTGAATTATCAAAGATTTGTATAGAAGTTGGGTTGCCTGCTGGTGTTTTAAATATTGTGCATGGCAACGGCCCTCGCTGTGGAGCCGAAATTGTGAAACACCCCAAAGTGAAAGCGATTTCATTTACGGGAAGCACACGCGCCGGAAAAGAAATTGCATGCGTAACTGCGCCAATGTTTAAAAAGGTTTCGCTTGAGTTAGGCGGAAAAAATCCGAATATCATTTTTGCTGATTGCGATTTTGAAATGATGATTCAAACCACCATTAATTCTTCGTTCAGTAATCAAGGTGAAATTTGTTTGTGTGGTTCGCGCATTCTGATTGAACGGAGTATTTATGAAAAATTTAAAACAAGATTTATAGAAGAAACTGCAAAGCTGAAAGTCGGCGACCCGAAAGAAAAAGGAGTGAGGCTCGGTGCTATTGCTTCGAAAGGTCATTTCGAAAAAATTATGTATCACATTAATCTTGCAAAAGAAGAAGGCGGAAAAATTTTATTTGGTGGTGAACAAGTAAAATTAGATGGCAGATGTAAGAATGGATTATTTATTCAACCAACAATTATTGAAGGGTTAAAACAAAATTGCAGAACCAATCAGGAAGAAATTTTTGGACCTGTTGTTACAATCCAGCCATTTGATACTGAAGAAGAAGCATTGCAATTAGCAAATTATAGTGAGTATGGATTGGCCGCAACTATATGGACAGATAATTTAAGTCGCGCCCACCGTATGGCTGCTAAAATCCAGAGTGGAATCATTTGGATTAACTGTTGGTTGGTTCGCGATTTAAGAACACCATTTGGTGGGATGAAAAATTCTGGTGTTGGTCGTGAAGGTGGAAATGAGGCAATGAAATTTTTTACAGAACCCAAAAATATTTGTATAAAAATTTAATAAAAGAACTATGTCAGAAAAAATTTCTACCAACAAAGCACCCGCCCCGGTTGGGCTTTATCCTCACTCTCGTCGTGTTGGCGAATTTCTATTTCTATCGGGTATAGGTTCTCGTGAAGCGGGCACAAATAATATTCCAGGAAATGTGTATGATGAAAATGAAAAATTGGTGCAGTATGATATTGCTGCGCAGTGTCATTCAGTTTTCAAAAATGTTAGAATAGTATTGGAAGAAAGTGGAAGTAGTTGGGATAAGCTGATTGATGTTACCGTTTTCCTCACCAACATGAAGGAGGATTTTGAAACTTACAATAAAATTTATGCCGATTATTTTAAAGATAATCAACCTTGTCGCACCACTGTTGAGATAAAATCATTGCCAACTCCCATTGCTATTGAGTTGAAGTGTATTGCAACTATTTAATTTAGTGAATAAAGTTTGACAAGCCCAGTGTGACAATGGAAAAGAATAAAAAGAAAGCCCCCTTACTTTATTCCGAGGCATTAGTTAAAGTTCGTAGATGGTGTGTTTTACAGGAGCGAAATCACAATGAAGTAAAAGAAAAATTATTTAACTGGGAGGTTTATTACAGCGACATTCAATTAATTATTTCTGAATTAATACAAGAAGGATTTTTGAGTGAAGAACGATTTGCCAAAGCGTATGCAGGTGGAAAATTCAGAATGAAGCATTGGGGGAAAAATAAAATTACGCAACAGCTACAACGCAAAGGTATTTCTGAAAAAAATATTGAAACTGGACTAAAAGAAATAGAGGCGAAAGACTATCGCAACACAATTATTAAATTAATTCAGAAAAAAAATCCTTTGCTAAAACAAAAATCTACATTTGAAAGAAAAGGAAAGCTAGCTCAATATTTAATGCTAAAAGGATATGAGGCAGAATTGGTTTGGAATGTTTTGAATGAAATAATTGTTTGACATTAAAATTTTATAGCAGATGATTTATTACCTACCACCATTTCTTTTTTTTGAAATAAGCAATCATTCCAATTGCAACGATCCCCATTATTACCATAATAAGTAGGTAGCCATATTTCCAGTGTAGTTCGGGTAAGTTGTCGAAATTCATACCGTAGATTCCAACAATAAAAGTGAGTGGAATAAAAATAGTGGATGTAATAGTTAGTACTTTCATTACATCATTCATCTTAAAACTTTGCACTGAAATATTTAAATCAAGTACGCTAGCCAATGAGTCGCGGTAGGCCTCAATTGAATCAATTACTTGTACTGTATGGTCATATAAATCACGGTAAAACATTAGAGTTTCTGTTTTTATTTCCTTCATTTCACCTTGAAGGAGTGTATTTATTACTTCTCTTAATGGCCAAATAGTTTTGCGTAGCACGGCTAACTCGCGGTGCAAGTGACTAATTTCGAGAATAAATTTTGCATCTTGTTTATTGAACGCTCTTTCCTCAATTTCTTCGACCCTTTCCCCCATCTTTTCAATTATGTAAAAATAATTATCAATCACCTTATCCATTAAGGTATAGGCTAGATAATCAGCTCCATAATTACGAATGCGCGAATCAGGGTTGCGCAAACGGGTTCGAACAGAATCAAAAATATCTCCAATGTTTTCCTGAAATGAAACTAAGTAATTTCGCCCTAAAACAAAAGAGAATTGCTCCACATTTACATTTTTTGTTTTGTTGTTATAATCCAGCATTTTAAAGACAATGAAGGAATGCACATTGCCGCGTTCTACTTTTGGTCGTTGTTGTGTGTTTACAATGTCCTCAAGTACTAACGGATGAATATTAAATCCAGCACCAATTTTTTCTATCGTATCTAAGTGATGAATACCATCAACATTTATCCAGGTAACAGTTTCAGTTTCTTTAAGAGGAAAGCACTCGTTTAAATCTTTTGTTTCAAACTCTTTAAAGTTAGTAGCGTCATAATCAAAAACTGTAATTCTTTTTTCAGAAGTTGTTTCTTTCCCAATATAAACTAAACGGCCAGGGGGCATTCCAGATTTACTTGAAAGGGTGGATTCTTTAATTCTATTAGTGATATTTTTCATTACAACAAAAATGTAAAAAAAACGATTAATATTAGTAGAAATCTAATCAACAGCATAGATGTTCTATTTTTGCTTCATCAAAATTTGAATTATGGAAACTTCGCAACTGATACCCACTAGTGTTTATACCGAAATGACTCCTAATCCGGAGACCATGAAATTTGTAACAGATAAAATTTTAGTGCTTGATAACTACATTGATTTTAAAGACATTGAATCAGCAAAAGTTTCTCCACTTGCAATGGAATTGTTTTCGTTTCCATTTGTGAAAGGAGTTTTCTTTATGAATAATTTTGTTACAGTTACAAAAGATTTGAATACTGATTGGATGGATATTAATACTTCGTTGAAAGATTTTATTAAGCAATATTTTGATGAAGGAAAACCGATTTTTGAAAAAGGATTTAAGCCAACACCATCGGCCGAAATAAAATCAGACGCAGTTCCCTCTTCTGATATAGAAATTGTATCGAAAATAAAAGAGATGCTCGAAACTTATATTAGACCAGCAGTTGAAATGGATGGTGGTGCTATTCAATTTAAATCATACAAAGCCGGTAGGGTTTCACTTTTATTACAAGGTAGTTGCAGTGGCTGCCCATCAGCAACCATCACTTTAAAATCAGGTATTGAGGGACTGTTAAAAAGAATGGTTCCTGAAGTAACTGAGGTGGTCGCTGAGGCCGAATAGTATTTCGGTTTTTATTTTTGGGGATTCAGGTTCATTGGATTAACTCCTTGTTCTAAATATTACTTCAAATCGTATTCAAGCGTAACAGTAATAGAAATTGTTTTTTCTTTTGAAGTGGTGTTATAGCTGCCCCCATATTCATATTCTTCTGTTGAATTTTGAGCGGTTATTTGAAATACACCCATGTATGATTTCACCAGGTTCGATAATCCACTTGATGCATTTTGTGTAATTGTTTCGGCGCGCTTACGTGCATCTTCAGTTGCAGCTTTTAATAATTCAATTTTCAAATCAGAAAGTTTGGTAGAGAAATATGAAGGTTCACTACTGTAAAACTCAACACCTTGATTGATTAGTTCCGTTACCTCGCGTGAGATCTGTTCAACCTTGTCAACTTCTTTTGATTCGATAGAAACATTTTGTGTTAACTCATATCCTTTAAAAATTGTTTGTATAACATATCCTTGAGCGTTATAAATGCTTTCAAATTTTTTGTCAATGGTGATTGACGAAAATTTTATCTCATTTTTTTTCACTCCTTTTTGTTGCAGGTATTTATTTACCACATCCTGATCATTTTTTACTAATTGATAAGCGTTGGATAGGTTGTCGGAATTTTTAGTGAAGGACCCCTTCCAAACAATTAAATCGCTGGTAAAATTATTATCAGCTTTTCCTGTTACCCGAATGGTGGTTTTATTGGAGTCATTCAAGTGTGATTTTACCCATGCGCCAGAGAGTAAAACTGCTGTGATGAGAATGCATGCACCAATGATGATTGTGTTGATGTAGCTTTTCATAAAATTCTCATTTCGTTTTTTTAATTTTCTGAAATTATCCCAATGGTATTTTCTTCAGGCTGCTCAATATCCTTAAGTTTCGGTAACTCACTTGAGGAGTTGATTCCAAAATAATTCATAAAGAAACTACTCACTTTATACAAGATTGGTTTTCCAACTTGTGCCGCTCTTCCACTTATTGCTATTAAGTCTTTCTCTAATAATTTTTGAATGGAATAATCGCAATTCACTCCGCGTATTGATTCAATTTCAGGTTTTGAAATCGGCTGTCTGTAGGCAATAATGCTTAATACTTCCAATTGATTTGTACTGAGTCGTTTATTCAATTTGCTTTTCAGCATTTCAGCTACAGTAGTGGCATATTCATTCTTGGTAAAAAACTGGTATCCATTGGCAAGGTTTGTGATTTGAAAAGCATATTCGTCACTTGCATATCTTTTTATTAAATCATTCAAATGATTTTCAATTTCAAATTTGCTAACCTCTATTCCGGCAAGTTTTGAAAGGGTGGCTTGAATTTCATCAATAGAGAGTGGTTGGTCAGCCGAAAAAATTAATGCTTCAATATGCGACTTCAGTTGTTCTAACATTAAATAGGTTTGTTCTAGTGTAAAAGTCTTAAAACACTCGTCTCTTCCCAAATTTCTTACGATAAAAATTTATGCACAAGTAATTAACTTTTTTAAAAGGAATACCAGAATTGAAGATTCCGCCTAAATTTTCAGTTATTTGTTTATAGTGTTTTAAATATTAATCGTATATTTGCGATATACAATTAATAAAAATGGCTACTCACAAAAAAGATGAATTCAGCAAGAGGGAAAATGAATTGGCCGATTTTGCCAATGCCATTAGTCATCCGGCTCGAGTTGCTATTTTAAAAGAAATTTCAAAACGGGAGACTTGCATATGTGGCGAAATAGTAGAAGTGTTACCATTAGCCCAATCCACAGTTTCGCAACACCTTAAAGAACTATTGAAAGCCGGATTAATTACCGGAACCGTAGAAGGAGCTAAATCATGCTACTGTATTAATTGGAAAACTATTCAGCTATTTGAAAAAACATTCAATGAATTTTTTACAAAAGCAAAATCAAACAACCCTAAATGTTGTTGATTTAATTTTAATAAAATGAATAAAATAAAAGTTCTCTTCCTATGCATTCACAACTCTGCACGCAGTCAGATAGCAGAAGCATATTTAAAAAATATTGGTGGCGAAGCCTATCATGTTGAAAGTGCAGGATTGGAAGCAGGAAAATTAAATCCATTAGCTATTGAGGTTATGAAGGAAGATGGAGTTGAAATTTCTGGCAACAGTACAAATGATGTCTTCGACTTTTTAAAACAAGGAAAGATTTACAATTATGTTATTACTGTTTGCGATGAAGCAAACGCCGCTCGCTGTCCGATTTTTCCTGGAGCGAATAAAAAAATTTCATGGAGTTTTCCAGATCCTTCTTCATTTGCAGGAACACACGAAGAAAAATTAATGCTTATTCGTGAGGTACGCGATAAAATAAAATCAGCAGTTCAGAATTTTATATTAGAAATTAAAATGAAAGGATGAGAAAATATTTCGCTGAAGCAATCGGAACATTCGCTTTAGTTTTTTGCGGAACGGGGGCCATAATAATTGACCAGCAGACCAATGGAGCTGTCGGTCACATTGGTATAGCTATCACTTTTGGATTAATCGTGCTGTGTATGGTTTATACATTCGGTGAAATTTCAGGAGCGCATTTAAATCCCGCTGTTACCATTGGATTTTTTATTGCCAATCGATTTAACAAAAAAGAAATTGCTCCATATATTATCAGCCAGATTGTTGGGGGCATAGTTGCTTCGTTGGTGCTTCATTTTCTCTTTTCTCAAAATGAAAACTTAGGTGCAACTAATCCAAATGGCAGCAATAGTCAATCGTTTATTCTTGAATTTATTCTCACTTTTCTTTTAATGTTGGTCATATTGCAGGTAGCACACGGCTCAAAAGAAACTGGAATGATTGCTGGCATTGCAATCGGGGCTGTTGTTTTATTGGAAGC
>CAMDDP010000024.1 GCA_945892775.1 Chitinophaga pinensis | reverse complement strand
GTCCATCAGCAGGATTGGGCACGACAAGTGGAAGCACCGTAATAGCAAACCCGATAGCATCAACTACTTACAGTATAATAGGAATAGATTCAAACGGATGCCAGTCAAGCAACACCATTCCGATAACAGTAAATCAATTACCGATTGTAAGTATTTCTTCAAATACGCCTTCTCTTTGTCCCGGTGAATTTGCTACTCTTATTGCCTCAGGTGCTTTAAATTATTTATGGTCGACAAATGCTTTAGGAAGCACGATTGCTGTTAATCCTTTGTTTAATACAACTTATTCAGTAACAGGAACTGATATAAATGGATGTACAGCGATGGTTGCTACTCTTGTAGTAATTAATCCTGTCCCAGTAATTTCTGCTATTGCACAACAATCAATAATTTGTTTTGGTCAATCTACAACTATAACTGCAAATGGAGCTTTGAATTATATATGGTCTCCTTCAACCGGACTTAGTGCGACTACAGGTTCTGTTGTTATAACAAATCCAACAACATCAATTGTTTATACTGTTATCGGAACAAATATTTCAGGTTGTAAAGACACAACAACTGTTTCTTTAATCGTTAATCCTTTACCAATGGCAGTTACTGGAAATGATGAAAATATTTGCATAGGAAGTTCTGCACAATTGAATGCAAGTGGTGGCACAACTTATCTATGGTTTCCTTCTATTCTATTGAATAGTTCAACTGTTTCAAATCCAATTGCAACGCCAATCATCACCACTTCTTTTTTTGTGACTGTTGGTAATCAATATGGGTGTTATGACTATGATACCGTAATTGTTGTTGTTCATTTTTTACCATTAGTGGACGCCGGTTTATCTAAGTTAGTTTGCTTTCCAGATTCAATTAATCTTATAGGAAGTGGTGCCAATTTTTATGAATGGATGCCTTCAACTTTTTTAAATGATCCTTTAGTTCAGTCGCCAATTTGCAGCCCTTCTAGCGATATAACTTATACATTAACCGGCACTGATGTTTTTGGCTGTTCATCTTCTGATACAGTTTCGGTAAAAGTGATGAAGCCGTTCAATATTATAGCCTCATCAGATGTGACCATTTGTTACAATGATTTTGTTCAGCTAAATGCCACCGGAGGAAATAATTATACATGGACACCAATAAATGGTTTAGACAATCCGTATATTCCAAATCCAATAGCATTGCCATCTATAACAACTAGTTATATTGTGTTTTCAACAGATGGTATATGTTTTAACTCATCTGATACAGTAGTAGTTACTGTCAATCCATTGCCTCAAATTTATGCTGGAGCAGATGTTGAAATTTTATATGGTCAAACTTATCAATTAAATGCTTACACAAATGGTGGTACCATTCAATGGGAGCCGCCGACATTTTTAAATTGTACTACTTGTCAGTTTCCGATTGCTTCTCATGTAGACATTCCAATTACTTATTTACTTACTGTTACTGATTCATTTGGATGTAAGGCTGAAGATTATATAAAAATAAATTTAGCCTGTGCAGAAGATCTGGTTTATTTACCGGATGCTTTTACACCAAACGGGGACAATAAAAATGATGTATTTAGAATTAGAACTTATGGGCTAAGTGAAGTTAAAGCCTTTAGGGTATTTAATCGTTGGGGAGAATTGGTGTTTGAAACTTACGATGTAAACGAAGGTTGGGATGGCAAATGGCAAGGGCAATTATGTCACCCAGCTGTTTATGTATGGTATATACAAGGAACATGCGCCAATGGTGTTGAACTTCTTAAAAAAGGAAATGTGACCTTAATAAGGTAGTTATTGTATTCCTTTCGATTTTAACTGAAGAAAATTCGCTTCTTCTTTTTCGGTTTTAGATTCAAATGGGCAATGCCTGCAGCCATTATTACAACAATAACCTCTTTTTATATGGTGTTTTTCAGTGAAAACAACTCTTCCGGTTGTGTCAAAATAAAAATCTTCATTGCTGGTATTTTCTAATTCCAATCGTTAAATTTTAAGAGTTGAAAAGTTGTAAAAAAAATGTAATATATTAGTTAACAATAATAGTGTAATTTTGTTTTCGTGATTAAAAAAATTGTTAATATTTTCTTTTTATTGGTTTTTATTTTTTCAACAACGGGAGTTTTTATTTCTTCTCATAGTTGTAACATGAACCTATGTAAGGTTGAATCTAATTGCTGTGAAAAGGAAAATAGCAATTGTTGTCATACTGAATTTAAGTTTTTTAAATTAAATAATGATTTTATTAGTGTTGGGTATAGCAAAACCGAGATTTTTTTATTGAAAATCACCTCCATTTTGCAATGTATTATTATCAATGAAGCAGGTGATTTTTCATTCGATAAATTTATTATTGATTCTTCTCCTCCATATATTGTCGGGAGGCTTTCCTATTTACAGGTTTTTAGAATTTGATTCCTTCATTTTATGATTTATTATTTCAGTTCTTTTTAGAATTGAAATAGTGAAAATGAAATTTATCAAATCAAAAAAAATCAAAATGAAAATAAATCTTATTTTAATAATATTTTTTGCAGGTACAATTGGAACAGTTAATGCCCAACACATTGAAGGAATTGTTGTTGAAATTGGAAAAGAAGGTAAGGAGATACCGGTTGTTGGGGCAAATGTTTTTTTTCCTGGAACTGCAGTAGGTGCGATTTCGGATGCAACTGGTATGTTCCATATTGATAAACCAAGTGAGAATGTTTCGAGTATTGTTATTTCATATATTGGATATAGAAATGACACAATAAATGCAGCAGGGACTGATAATAAAATTATTCTTAAAAAATCAGTAACTCTAAATGAAGTAATAGTGAATGGCCAAAAAGCCGATTCATATATAAGTTCGATGAATCCATTAAAGACTGAGGTGCTTACTTCAACTGAACTTCGAAAAAATGCATGCTGTAATCTTGCAGAAAGTTTTGAATCAAACCCAACAGTAGATGTATCATTTACAGATGCAGTAACGGGGGTAAAAAAAATTCAAATGCTTGGTTTGTCTGGTATATATGTTCAAACCATGACTGATGTATTACCAACTATTCGTGGACTTGCAATCAATAATGGTATGAACTGGATTCCTGGACCTTGGGTGGAGTCGATTCAGTTGAATAAAGGGACAGGAAGTGTTGCGAATGGCTTTGAATCAATAACAGGACAAATAAATGTTGAATTAAAAAAACCGGAAACTGCTGAAAGATTTTTTATAAATCTTTATGGAAATACAGAGGAGAGGGGTGAGATTAATTTGCAATTTGCTCATAGGTTCAATAAAAAATTGAGTACTATGCTTTTAGTAAGCGGAAGCCAAATGCAAAACTTACATGATGGAAATGGTGATTCTTTTATGGATCAGCCGGACTTTAAACAATTGCAGTTGATGAATAGATGGAAGTTTTTGGCAGGTAAGCATTTAGAGGGAATGTTCGGGGTTAAATTGGTTTTTGATTCTAGAAACGGTGGTCAAATGCCTGGTCATATTCATAACGGCGGCATACTATATAAAACTGAAATGGAAGTTAATCGCCAGGAAGTGTTTTGTAAAACCAGTTATAACCCCCAAAAAGTATATCAGAGCCTCGGACTGCAATTGTCAGGAATTAATCATGAACAAACTGGATTTTTCGGACTGAAAAATTATTTCGGGACTGAAAAAACCCTTTATGTAAATCTTATTTGGCAATCAATCATTGGCAATACAAAACATAAATATAGAACCGGCACTACTTTTTTTGCTGACCATACATCAGAAGTTTTTGATACAATTTATGCCGGATATAAAAACAATATTCCAGGAGCATTTTTTGAATACACTTTTGATGATTTAAAAAATTTCTCGATGGTGATTGGATTGAGAAGTGATTATGTAAATGAGAATTTGCAGATCACTCCTCGTTTGCACATCAGGTATGCAGTTACAAAAAGTGCAACATTAAGAATGTCGGTTGGCAGAGGATTCAGGGCAGTGAATTTGTTTGCCGAAAATCCGGCAATCATGGCCACATCAAGAAAAATAATTTTTACAGAAAAACTGAATTTGGAAAGTGCCTGGAACGGGGGATTAAATTTCACCAAGTGCTTTTACATTAAAAACAGGGAAGCAACTTTCAGTCTTGATTTATACCGGACTCAATTCGTCAATCAGGTAGTGCTTGATTATGACCAATCACCACAATTTATTTATATAAGCAACCTTCATGGACAGTCTTTTGCAAATAGTTTTCAGGCATCATTTAACTTTTTTCTAATTGAAAAGCTTGAAATTCGTTTGGCTTATAAGTACAATGATGTACAACAAACTATAGATAGCGTTTTAATGCAAAAGCCATTATCTCCTAAGCATCGTGCATTGTTTAATGCTGCATATTCACTAAAGAATCATTGGAAATTTGATGCGACTCTTCAGTGGGTAGGAGCGCAACGAATTCCCTCAACTCTTAGTAATCCCGAAAAATTTAGATTGCCCGCAAATTCTCCATCTTACTTTCGATTGCTAGGGCAAATAACTTATATAAAACATCGTTGGGAATTTTATATTGGGGGAGAAAATTTGAATGATTTCATACAGGAAGCCCCCATAATAAGTGCTGAAGAACCTTTTGGCCCTTATTTTGATTCATCAATGGTTTGGGGGCCACTTACAGGAAGGACAGTTTATGCAGGAATTAGATTTACATTAAAATAGAAACGATAAATTAAACTTTAATCAAACTAAAAATAAACCAATAATGAAAAACAAATTAATCATCATCTCAATTTTGCTTACTGGATTTGTAAGCATTTTATCTAACAATACAATTGCAGCTATTAAAGGCGGAAAAGAAAAGGTAGTCATTCAAACTTCTGCTCAATGCGGTTCATGTCAGCAGAGAATTGAAAATGGATTAAAAATAATTGATGGAATAAAATCGGTTGATTTAAATCTTGATAATAAAAAATTAATAGTTGTATTTAATCCTAAATTAATTTCAATTGAACAAATAAAAAATTCTATTAGCAGTATTGGATATGATGCTGATGAGGTAAAGGCAAATGGAGATGCTTATAATAATCTTCCGAAGTGTTGTCAGAAAAATGGGCACGAATAATTTAGGATTTAGTTAAAAAATAAAAAAGTCCTTCTAATTTAGAAGGACTTTTTTGTTTGTGTAAATTTTAAGGCTAATTACTTAGCAGCGTCCCCAGTTAAAATCATCTTTTCTTTAATACGAGCTTTTTTACCTTTTAATTCTCTGAGGTAATAAATACGGGCACGACGAACTTTGCCTTTTTTATTGACTTCAATGCTGTCAATGTTTGGTGAATAGAAAGGGAAAACGCGATCAACACCAATACCAGATGCAATTTTTCGAACAGTAAAAGTTGCTGTTTCTCCATGACCTTTTTTCTGAATTACATCGCCACGAAAGGCCTGAATTCTTTCTTTTACTCCTTCAATGATTTTGTAGTTTACAGTGATATTATCACCAGCTTTAAAATCAGGGAATGTTTTTTTCTGGGTTAATTGTTCGTGAACAAATTTTATCGCGTCCATTACTATTAGGTTTTTTAAAATTGAGGTCGCAAATATAGAATTATCAACTGAATATAGAAATCTAACTTTAATTAAAAAACAGGAAGTTAAATATTGTTAAATCCCAAAGCTTTATATTAAAGGCAATAAAGCCTTTTATTTACTTAAATGAAGTATTGTTCTATCCTTTTGAAGAGAGAAGTATTAGTTTTTTTTTAATTGTTAAATGGCTGAATTTAAAGAATGCTTTTCCCTGATATTCTCAGCTATATTTTCCATCAGCCAGAGTGGTGTAGAGGTAGCACCACAAATTCCAACTGATTCGGAATTAGTAAACCATTCACCAATCAGTTCATCAACTGATGAAACAAAGTAAGTGCGTGCATTAACCTCTTTGCATACATTATATAAAACTTTGCCATTTGAACTTTTCTTTCCACTTACAAAAATGATAACATCATGCTTGGTCGAAAATATTTTTAATTGCGGCTCACGGTTACTCACCTGCCTGCAAATAGTATCATTTGCGGAAACACTCGTGTTGCCAACTGCAGCGGCACGCTCTTCAATCAGTTGTTTAATTTTATAAAATTTATCTGTGCTCTTAGTTGTTTGCGAAAACAGAATAATGGGTTTGTGGTAATCAATTTTATCAAGGTCAACTTCAGTTGTTATGATGATGGCATTCTTATCTGTCTGCCCCATTAATCCGTTAACTTCAGCATGACCTGGAATTCCGAATATCACAATTTGCGATTGCGCTTCTGGTGATTTATCATATGCGGTTTTAACACGGTTTTGTAATTTTAAAACAACAGGGCAACTCGCATCTAGTAAAGTGATATTATTTTGTAAAGCGGTTAAATAGGTTTCTGGAGGTTCGCCATGCGCACGAATTAACACAGTACAGTCACGTAGGTTTTGCAAATCTTCGTGATTAATAATTTTCAATCCTTTATCGGTTAATCGTTTTACTTCAATATCATTATGTACAATATCACCAAGGCAGAACAGTTGTTCATTTTCCTGCAATTCGTCTTCAGCCATTTGTATGGCGTACACAACCCCAAAACAAAACCCACTGTTATCATCAATTTTTACAATCATAAATTCATAGAAATAAACATTTACAA
Source organism: Chitinophaga pinensis (assembly GCA_945892775.1). Taxonomy (GTDB): domain Bacteria; phylum Bacteroidota; class Bacteroidia; order Chitinophagales; family UBA10324; genus UBA10324. The sequence goes on along the minus strand of CAMDDP010000024.1, from coordinate 40,974 downwards.
ACCTGTTTTGTTTAATTCGACTTTATACAATTCGCTAATTTTTTCATTTACAAGATTAAGCGCAAACTCTAATTGTTGTTCTTCGTTCAAATAAGTATTATCCAATTCAATGGCATCACCCGCTTTATAAAGTGGACTAGTAATTCTATGACTGTCTTCATAATCACGCGACTCAAGATTATGAATCACCGCTTCCATTGTTGCTTCAATTCCTTTTTCCTGTAATTCAATAAATCTTCTTTCGGCTCTTGTTTTTTCATTTGAGGTTAAAAATATTTTTAATTCAGCATCTGGAAAAACGACTGTTCCAATATCCCGTCCGTCCATAGTTAATCCTTTGTGGATTCCCATTTTCTGCTGTTGTGCTACTAAAAATTCACGCACCTCCTTAATTGCACTTACTGGGCTCACTTCTTCTGAAATTTTCATTGAGCGAATTTCGTTTTCTACCACTTTCCCATTCAGCAAAGTTTCAGGCATCTCATTTTTTTCATTGTGCTGAAAGCTGATGTTAATATTTTTTAGGGCAGTTGTCATTTGTTTTTTATTGCGAAAATCAATTCCATTTTCCCAAAAATATAAGGTAACAGCCCTATACATAGCTCCTGAATCAACATAAATATACCCGAGTTTATTTGCTAACTGTCGGGCAAGGGTGCTTTTTCCGCAAGAAGCATGACCATCAATAGCAACAATAATTTTATTATTCATAAAATGCAAAACAAGTTAAAAGTAGGCATAGACTAAAATGTTTATTTTTTAAAAAAATAAAATTGAATTAATGGTTTCGACTGTTATTTTGGGAGCCTAAAAATCAAAATGTAAAATGAAAAAAACCCTCTCTTTTGCAATTATTTTTTTATCTTTTTTAAATGGTCAATCAAAAGAACTCACTGGTGTTGAAGCCAATAATTTTATTAACGGAACAAGTAAAATAATTATTAATGATAAAACAGGCTTTCCGTCTTTCATTTATTTAAGCACTACTAATTTAATTAAAGCTCAGTACTTTGAAAGGTGGACGCGCCTTTCATTTAAAACATCAAGTGCTTTTGGGTTAAAAGAATTACAAACTTCGATTGATAAGAACAATGTTTCACATGTACATTACCAGGAGACTTGGAATGGAATTCCCGTTGCTAATACTATGTGGATTGCTCATGTCCAGAACGGGAATGTTATTTCGTGCAATGGTTGGTTTGTACCACAAATAAATTCGATATCTAATGCTGTACTTAATGAATCAACAGCTTTAAATTTTGCCATGGCCAAAATCAATGCAAATACTTATCGGTGGCAAAGCCCTGTTTATCAAAGAATGTCTATAGATCAAAAGCAGAATATTTTGGCTGCTCAAATTCCGAAGGGCGAACTTTTTTTTGCATCTATTAATGGAGATGATAAAAATTTTAGACTCTGTTACCGTTTTGATGTTTATGCAATTAAACCTTTGAGTCGTGACTATATATTCGTGGATGCAAACACTGGAGTTGTTGTCAACAAAATTAATAGAATAGAACATACTGATGCAACTGGATCTGCTGTTACTGGGTATGTTGGGACACAAACAATTATTACCGATAGTTTTGCAGGTGGATATCGTTTGCGTGAAGCAGATCGTGGTTTGGGAATTGAAACATATGACATGCAAACAGGAACTGATTATGCAACGGCAGTTGATTTTACTGATGCGGATAATGCGTGGAACAATGTGAATGCCAACTTGGATCAATATGCAACAGATGCTCACTATGGGGCTGAAATGACTTATGATTATTATTGGAACAATCACAACAGAAATAGTGTGGATGATGCCGGGATGAAATTAATCAGCTATGTACACTATGATGTTGGTTACTATAATGCATTTTGGGATGGGGCTGAAATGACTTATGGTGATGGTAATGGCGGGCCTCTTACATCATTAGATGTTTGTGGCCATGAAATTTCTCACGGGGTAACTCAAATGACATGTGGATTAAATTATCAGGATGAACCAGGTGGACTGAACGAAGGGTATAGTGATTGCATTGGAACTGCTGTTGAGTTTTATGGTGGAGGAGCAACAGCAGATTGGTTAATTGGAGAAGATTTTGGAACACCATTTCGTAACATGAGCAATCCATCACAATATGGTGACCCCGATACATATTTGGGAGCCGGTTGGGTTGCCGCTGGAGGCCCTGATAATGGGGGGGTTCATACAAATAGTGGCGTATTAAATTATTGGTTTTATCTTTTGTCTGTTGGCGGCAGTGGAACAAATGATAATGGTTACGCTTATAATGTTTCTGGTTTAACATTAGAAGAAGCTGCTGATATTTTATACAAAGCATGGACAGATTATATGTTTTCGAATTCACAATATTTCGATGCAAGAATTGCTACACTTAATGCAGCAACCGATATTTATGGGGGCTGTTCGCCTCAGGTTGAACTGGTTGCGGAAACCTGGCATGCAGTGGGTGTTGGTGGCGCATTTGATCCAACAGTTATTGCAGATTTTAGTGTAGATATAACTACAGCATGTTCATCACCTGCAATCTTTAATTTCCAAAACCTTAGTTCAAACGGTGGGTCATATACTTGGTACTTTGGAGATGGGGGCACTTCTACAGCGATTTCACCTCAACATACTTATACCAACTTCGGAACTTACGATGTTAAGCTTGTTACCAATGGGGGAATTTGTGGTATTGATTCAATTACATATCCCGGCCTTATTCAAATAGATTCATCACTTGCCTGCATTTACAACATGCCGTTAACCGGCAACTCTATATTCACCAGTTGCGATGGATTGTTATACGATAACGGTGGTCCTTCCGGGAATTATACTGATAATCACGATGTAACAATTACCATTACACCCAACAATGCAACAGGTGTTTCCATCACCTTTACTTCCTTTAACTACGAAAACAATTACGATTACCTGTATGTATATGATGGACCAACCACTGCTAGCCCGTTAATTGGGCAGTATGATAATACTGCACTTCCGAATGGAGGAACCATTGTTGCTACAGGAAATTCATTAACACTCAAAAGCACATCAGATGTAGGATTAACCCAGTCAGGTTTTGCAGCAAGTTGGATTTGTGAAACAGCATTACCTAATGTTGATTTCGTTACTTCCGAAACTGTTAGCTGCGATGGAACAATTGACTTTACTGATTTATCAACTCAATCACCAACTGATTGGGATTGGGATTTCGGTGATGGTGGCAATTCAACCTTAGAGAATCCTACACATACCTACACTGCTAATGGAATTTATACTGTAACTCTGACTGTTACCAATGCAGTAGGTTCAGGTACCGAAATTAAAACAGCTTACATCACAATAAGTCTTCCAAGTTCACCCGTTATTTCTGATGTTTCAAATTGTAATCCGACTACTTTCTCTTTAAGCGCAACTGGTTCTGGTGCAGGTAATATAAATTGGTATGATTCGCCAACCGGTGGCACCCTCTTAAATTCAGGAAATACCTACAACACACCGTTAATTAACACAACCACAACTTTTTATCTGGAAGAAGAAACAAATCCATCTCCTGTATATGTTGGTCCGGTTGATAATTCAATTGGCGGAGGAAACGACTATACTAACAATGTTGACCGCTACCAGATTTTTGATGTATTATCTCCTGTAAAATTGGTGTCTGTTGATGTAATTGCCGGCGGTGATGGTGACCGTGAATTTCAAATGCTCGATAATAACGGAAACATTATTCATGATACAACCATCTTTGTATTGGATGGCAATCAAACTGTTACATTCAATTGGGATCTTGCTATCGGAACTGATTTTGAGTTTGGTGTAATTGGCCCTGCAGGTTTATACAGAAATAATGCGGGAGCATTATATCCATACACCTATTCTGGAGTTTTAAGCATCACTGGCAACAGCGCAAGTGCAGCAGGTTACTATTACTTTTTATATAATTGGCAACTTCAGGAACCTGGTTGTGTAAGCGCAAGAGTTCCTGTTACAGCTACTATTGAATTACCTGCTCCATCAATTACCCCTGATGGAACAATTAATTTATGTGATGGAGCTTCAGCAACAATTACCTCAGCCAGCGCACCTTCATACTCCTGGTCAAATGGAGCTACTACACAAGCCATAACCGTAACTTCCGGAGGAAATTATTCAGTTACTATTTCTAATGGAAACTGCAATGCAACTTCTGCAGTTGTTAATTTAACAACCGGAACAACTCCAACTGCTGCCTTTACATACACAAGTTCAAACCTCAGCTATGATTTCACTTCATCATCAATAGGTAATTCTTATATCTGGGATTTTGGTGATGCAACAAATGGCAATGGCCAATCTGTAAATCACATTTACACAACTCCTGGCTTCTATACTGTTACCTTAATTGTTTGCGACAACAATTGTTGCGATACAACTTCTCAGGTTTATGAAGTTAAAACCGGAATTAATAATTTAATTAGTTTGGATGGCTGGTCTATTTTCCCAAACCCAACATTGAATGATTTTACTTTAAACTACTCTGGTAATCAGCAAATAGAATCATTAACATTATATAATACATTGGGGGAAGTAGTGTGGTATTCATTTAGCTCAAATAAAAATAATTGGACGATTAAAGCTGAATCAATTGCTACAGGGGTTTACATTTTAAGTATAAAATCTCCGGCTATTATTAGAAACTTCAAGCTAGAGAAGCTGTATTAATAATTTATTAATAGAATGCTTTAAAGCCACCTCAATATTTTTTGAGGTGGCTTTTCTTTCATAGATATTTTATTGTTCTATTTTTGCATTATGAATTTTGATGTGCAAATTTTTTATGAAACAAGTACTTGGATCAGTTTATTGACATTAACCTTCCTGGAAATAGTATTGGGGGTTGATAATATAATTTTCATTTCCATTGTAGCAGGTAAGTTACCGGTTGAAAAACAACGCAAAGCAAGGTTGGTCGGATTGTCGCTTGCACTGATAATGCGTATCATTCTATTGTTATTCTTATCAGTCATCATAGGTTTAACTGCGCCATTATTTACTCTTCCCATTGAATCATTACTTCAGCAAATGGGCTCCGAACATGCAGCTGAGGGGGCAGGCATAAGCGGAAAGGATCTGATATTGATTCTTGGAGGTTTCTTTCTGTTGGCTAAGTCAACTTCCGAAATTCATGGAAAGGTAGAAGGTACTCACAACGAAAAGGAAGTAAAGGCTAAAAGCAAATTCTGGCCAGTGATTATGCAGATCATTTTAGTGGATATGGTCTTCTCTTTCGATTCTATATTAACAGCCGTAGGTTTAACCCATTTGATTTTAGTAATGATAATTGCAGTTATAATTTCAATCTTAATTATGATGCAGTTCAGCGGAGCTATCAGTAATGTAATAAACAAGCATCCTACATTACAGATGCTCGCACTTGCGTTTCTTATTCTAATTGGGTTCACATTAATTATGGAAGGTCTAGATATTCATATTAATAAGACATTTATTTATGTAGCTGTTTTGTTTTCATTGGGTGTTGAGATGATTAATATTCGATTTAGAAAACAAACAAAGTAGTTGTTAAACCTTTGTTAAGATTTTATTTACTACAATCAACTCTCGGTTGATTATTCTACCTTTGTTCAATATTTATGTCAGAAAATAATAAAGAAGAAGTAAAAGTTCCTTTCGTTATAATGGAAGAAGTGATTAAAGTTTTTATGAAGTCTGTTGAGCCGAAATTGTCGTTCAAGCAAATTAAGAAAAAATTAAAGCACCAGTACACTGCCGAACAACTGCATGCAGCTGTTAATTTTTTAGTAAGTGAAAACCGATTGACAAAAAGAGGGACAGTGATTTTTCTTTCGAAAGAAAAAAAGAAAGAAACTGTTGAAGGTGAAAACACAACAGCTCCGCAATCAGGAAATGTATTTGAAGGTGTTATTGAATTCACTCAGAGCGGAAATGCATGGGTAATGACACCTGAAAGCAAGAAAGACATTGCCATTGATTTTCGGAATACAGGAAAAGCATTTGAAGGTGATACTGTAAAAGTTCGACTGTTTCCAATAAAGAGAAAATCGAGATTGGAAGGAAAGGTGATTGAAGTAGTTAAGCGCTCACAGGAAAATTATTCGGGGACTATACATTTTGATTCGGGAAAATATTTAATGATTCCTGATCTTCCTCAGTTTCCTGTTACATTTTTAGTTCCTCCGGACAAGCTAAATGGTGCCAATTCAAAAGATAAAGTATTGGTTCGTATGGCTGAATGGGTTACTGGTGCAAAGCATCCAACTGGAATTGTTTCTTTGGTTCTTGGCCCTGCTGGAACCAATGACGTGGAAATGCATTCAATCTTATTGGAGCATGATTTTAAATTGAATTTTACGAAAGAAGTTTTAGCAGAAGCTGCTTTATTGCCAGATAAGATCAGCGAAGCAGAAATTGCGAAGCGCAGAGACTTTAGAAAAATTACCACGGTAACTATTGACCCGGAAGATGCGAAAGATTTTGATGATGCGCTCTCGTTTCAGAAATTACCGAATGGAAATTATGAAGTAGGAATTCACATTGCCGATGTATCGCACTACGCTCATATCGGAACTTTGATGGACGATGAAGCCTATGCACGCGCAACTTCTGTTTACTTAGTTGATAGAACTGTTACCATGTATCCTGAAAGGTTGTCGAATGAATTGTGTTCGCTGCGGCCCAATGAAGATAAGTTGAGTTTCTCAGCTGTCTTTGAAATGACAGAAGAAGCTGAAATTGTAAATGAGTGGTATGGGCGAACTGTTATTCATTCTGACAAACGGTTTACTTACGAAGAAGCACAAAGAGTTTTGGATGGTGAACTAAAAATTTTTAGTAATGAATTGAAAACATTGAATTCCCTTGCCTATAAACTTCGTGATAAACGATTTAAAAATGGCAGTATCAATTTCGATTCAACGGAAATTAAATTTCAATTGGACGCTGATAAAAAACCAATTGGAATAATTATTAAAGAAAGAAAAGATACTCATTTATTGGTTGAGGATTTTATGTTGCTTGCAAATAAAAAAGTGGCGGAATTCGTAAGCAAGAAGAAAGTAAATGGTAAGTCTGTTCAATTTGTCTATCGCATACACGACATACCGAATGATGAAAAGATAAAGGCATTTGGAGAAACGGCGCTTGCTTTCGGACATAAAATGAATCTTAGTACTCCTAGCCATATTGCGAAATCTTTCAATAAATTATTGGAAGAAATAAAAGGCAGACCCGAACAATACATGTTAGAGAGTTTGGGGATTCGTACAATGGCAAAAGCAATTTATTCATCAGAAAATATTGGTCATTATGGGTTGGCATTTCCTCACTACACACATTTTACCTCACCCATTAGAAGGTATCCTGATGTAATGAGCCATCGCATACTTGCACAGGTGCTTGATGGAAATTATCATGAAGATAAATTGCTGGAAGATAAATGTAAGCACAGTTCTGCAATGGAGCGCAATGCATCTGAAGCGGAGCGTGCCTCAGTAAAATACAAGCAGGTAGAGTTTATGGAAACCCGGGTTGGAAAAGATTTTGATGCGCTCATTACTGGTGTAACCAACTTTGGATTCTTTGCTGAAATTATTGAAACCAAGTGCGAAGGTTTAATCAAAATTAATAGCATCAAGGGTGACTTTTATTCTTATGATGAAAAATATCATCAATTAGTTGGGAAAAAATATGGATACAAATTCCGTTTAGGCGAAAAGGTTCGGGTTCGTTTATTGAAAACTAATATTGATAAAAAACAAATTGATTTGATGGTATTGACTGACGGTCTTTATTAATATCAATTTATTAAAGTTGCCCATTAGCTATTCACCATTTACAATCACACGATTAATGCAATCTCTTCCGAAGAAGTAGGGAATGTTTGCGATTGAAGAAATTTCATTAGTGATAATCAGATTTGCTCTTTTACCAATTGCGATGGAACCGAAATCATTAGAGAGTTCCATTGCTGCTGCGCCGTTTAAAGTAGAAGCATTAATGGCTTCTTCAGGTGTCATTTTCATTTGAATACAAGCAAGTGAAATCACAAAACTCATTCTTCCAGAAGGAGAGGAGCCAGGATTAAAATCGGAAGCTAGTGCAATAGATAAATTTTCTTCAATCATTCTTCGCGCAGGTGGATAAGGCAATCGTAAAAAGAAAGCTGCTGTTGGGAGCATGGTAGCAATGGTATTTGATTTTTTCAAAATATAAATTTCTTTGTCACCAATATTCTCTAAATGATCAACACTTATTGCATTGTTGCGAACGCCGGCTTGTACTCCACCTGAAATAGCTAATTGGTTAGCATGAATTTTTGGTTTGAGATTATGCTTCCAACCAGCTTGTAAAATCTTATCGGTTTCTTCAGGTGAGTAAAACCCATTCTCACAAAATACATCGCAGTAATCAGCAAGACCTTCATCAGCAATTCGCGGCATCATTTCTTCAATAATGATTCTGATGTATTCATTGCGATTGTTTTTGTATTCAAACGGAACGGCATGCGCACCTAAGAATGTGCTTTTGATTGTAAGAGGAGAAAGTGTTTTCAGTTTCCGAATTACACGCAGCATTTTCAATTCAGCTTCAATCGATAATCCATATCCACTTTTTATTTCTATCGCACCTGTTCCCTGCGATTGAACCTCCTGCAATCTGTTTAAAGCGCTTTCAACCAATTCTTCTTCTGATGTAATGGAGAGTTTTTTTGCTGAGTTTAAAATGCCTCCACCTTTAGCAGCAATTTGTTCGTAACTGAGTCCAGAAATTTTATCAACAAATTCTGATTCTCTCGTTTCAGCAAAAACCAAATGTGTATGTGAATCACAGAAGGAAGGAAAAACAAATTTTCCTTTTGCATCAATCTCGTTTGGGGTATTCGGAATATTGGCTGCTGAAATTTCTTCCATCTTACCGAATGATTTTATTTTATCACCAACAGTTAAAAGAAAAGCATTTTCAATAGTAGGAAGATTGTTCAATTCACTTCCTTTCAAGATTAATTTATCTATAGGATGAATACCAGCAAGTGCTTTTATATTCTTGATTAAAAGACTCATCTTCAATTTCCGTTTTAGTTTTGCAAAGAAAGAAAATATATTTCGTTATGGCAGGAAACAGTATTGGACAGGTTTTTAAGGTTAGTATTTTTGGTGAATCTCACGGTTTGGCTATTGGGGCTCTGATTGACGGCTGCCCAGCAGGATTGGACATTGATGAGGATTTCATTCAATACCATCTTGACCGAAGAAAACCTGGTCAATCGATTATTACCACTCAAAGAAAGGAGAGCGATAAGGCGCAAATTCTTTCGGGTGTGTTTGAAGGAAAGTCTTTAGGTACTCCTATTTGTTTGCTCATAAATAATACTGATGCAAAGTCGCAAGATTATGTTGAGATGAAAAATATTTTTCGTCCGTCGCACGCTGATTATACTTATGAGGCTAAGTATGGAGTAAGAGATTATCGAGGTGGAGGTAGGGCTTCTGCACGCGCAACAGCGGCTTCAGTGGCAGCGGGGGCTATTGCACAATTATTATTAAAGAAATCCGGATTAACCATTACAGCTTATGTGCAACAGATTGGGAAAATAAAATTGAAAAAAAAATATTCTGAACTTGATTTAAACCTGGTAGATTCTACACTCGTTCGTTGCCCTGATGCAATAGTTGCTCAACAAATGCAGGAAGAAATTTTAAGAGCAAAAGAGGAGGGGGATTCATTGGGAGGAGTTATTCATTGCGTAATAAAAAATGTTCCGATTGGTTTAGGGGAACCGATTTTCGATAAGCTACAGGCTGATTTAGCAAAAGCAATTTTCAGTATCAACGCTGTTCATGGATTTGAATACGGAAGCGGATTTGCTGGTTCAGAATTGAAGGGAAGTGAACACAATGATGCATTTGAGATGAGTGGCGATAAACCATTTACAAAGACAAATTTTTCAGGCGGAATACAAGGAGGAATAAGTAATGGAATGGAAATTTATTTTAGTGTAGCTTTTAAACCAACTGCAACTATTGGTAAGCAGCAATCAACTATAAATTCTGAGGGCGAAGAAGTTTTATTGGAAGCAAAAGGAAGGCATGACCCCTGTGTTTTACCTCGTGCTGTTCCGATCGTGGAGGCTATGACTGCTATTGTGCTAGCTGATTTTCATTTGCGGAATAAGTTGAGCCGTGTATGAGATCGGAATATTATAAGATCCCTTTCAAATAATCACTTATTACTTTTGGAACGTAAGCACTAACATCACCTTTATGTAAAATAATATCTCGAATGATGGTGCTGTTGATGTGACTATGTTCGGGGCGCGAGATAAGTATCAAAGTTTCCAGAGTGGGTTGTAAGCCCATATTCATTTGCCCTATTGCCTTTTCAAATTCAAAATCAACTGAAGAGCGAACACCTCGCAATATGTATTTTGCTTTTTGTTCTACGCAAAAATCAACAGTAAGTCCTTCATATGTCTTAACAACTACTTTTTTTTCATTGGAAAATATTTCTTTTATCCATTTCAATCGAACTTCGTAGTCAAACATATTTTTCTTTGACGAGTTGTATCCAATAGCCACAATCAATTGGTCGAACAATGGAAGGGCCCTGCGAATAATATCTTCGTGCCCAATTGTAAATGGATCAAATGATCCTGGAAAAACGGCTGTTTTCATTCTATTGTTTTTTGAATTGGTGCGGGTTCAGTTGTGAAGATATGAAAATGTATCTCGCCATAATTTTTTACTCGAAAGAAATTAGGGTGATTGGTGTATTGATGTTTGTGAGAAGTTTCTAAAATAAACCAACCGTCTGGTTTTAATAATTTGTTTTTTTTTAGAATTAACTCTGGTAATTCATCAATATTTTCATGCGTATAAGGTGGATCTGCAAAAATTAAATCGAATTTTTCGTTGCAGTTATTTATAAATTTAAACACATCCATCTTAATAATATCAATGGGTAACTTCCATTCAATTTTTGTTTGATTGATGAAAGCTGCACACTTATTATCATTCTCAATTGCTAGTATTCGGTGACTGCCGCGACTGGACATTTCGTAAGAGATGTTTCCTGTTCCGGCAAACAGGTCGAGAAAGCTGATTTCAGAAAAATTAAAATTATTGGTTAGAATATTAAATAATCCAGTCTTGGCAAAATCAGTTGTTGGCCGTGTTGGAATGTTTTGAGGAGGATGAAATCTTCGTCCTTTTAATGAACCACTTATTACTCTCATGATTCTAAACAGAATAGATTGAAATAAAAATGGTTAGGAAAATTAATTTCTTCAGAGCACTGAACCCATTGAGGCCGTTGTGCGAAATGAATAGTGCGAATGTATTTATAGGCGAGTTTGTAGATTCCTGAGTCAGCTACTACTTCACCACTAAAAATTAAATTTATTTTATCCTGGTCAATTGATAAATGATTGACCACATTCATTAAGTAATAAATAAAATCTTCAGGACTTTTATATTGGTAAATATTAAAGAATTTTAATTGTTCATTTTTTATATAGCCAATTTGTATAGTCGAAGGCTGAACATAACAATGCAAAACTTCAGTTCCCGCATTGGCTTTAATCCATGTTTCAATAAGAGAAGAGGCCGAATGATTGATTTTTGATTTTGGAAAATAATCGGTTAAATTTTTTTCTGTTTCAATATCAATTCCATAAATGATTACAGCTTCTGTTTTTTGAATGCTATCATTTCTTATATTAAAAGAAGAAATGTTTTGTTGATTGAATTCTAACAATTCTGATTTCTTGGATTCATCAAATAATGATTCGGGAATAAGTGTCATGCATTCTGTTAACAGATGAATATGGGTTTTGCTATAAGGCAATGTGAGTAAATCATCACCAGCAATCATTTGTTTTAGTGTGATGTTGTATTCTTCCTTGTTTAGAATATTAAAGAAGTTATAAGATTGAAGGTGCAATAATTTTCGACTCAAAATATCTATAATCGAATAGACTAATTGATCATTATTTAAATAAATAGATAGACGAAAGTTAGGCGCAAGTTTGGTTTTAAAACTCTTGTCGTTTAGGGTAATTCCTGTTTGAATATGTTTTTTAGTTTCGTGGAGTGACATAGCTGAACTGTTGCCAAAAATAACCAATGAAGTGATAAGCTATATAAAAACAAAATCCTAATTCTGATTAACGAATTAGGATTTTAAAATCTATCGTAAAAAAACTATTTAGTAATCTCTGTATTATACTTGTTTATATCCATGTTTAGGTAGTAATTATCTCCGTAATATTTTAATGTTTTTAAAAAGGCTGCACCATCAACATAACCTGGTTTCACCTCTAATACTTTGAAATTTTCATCGATGTAAGTAAGGGTTGGATATCCACCACTTTCACCCATAAATTGAGCTGCAATTAAATTTTTCTTTTGGGATGCATCATAATTGTAAGTCTTCCCAAGATAAATAATGGCTTCCTTCATTTCAGCATCTACTTTAACTGAGTAGAAGTTTTCATTTATATATTTTACTACAGCAGGATCTTTATAGGTTCCAGCATCTAAGCGCTTACACCAACCACACCATTCGGTGTATATATCTACAAATATTTTTTTCGGCTTTTTTTTCATCGCCACTTCAACCTGTGGTAAGGTCATCCATTTAATTTCATTAGTTTGTGCATAAGAGTGAGTTGCCATTGAGAGAGTAATGAGCAGAATTAGTCCTAAGGATTTATTCATATTTTTAGTTTTATCTAATTGTTTTATCCAAAAATAAAGCCAAAGTTTGATAGTAACCACATTTGATACTATAAACTATTTTTGCATCTGATGGAAAAAATGAAAATCATTGTTGCAATTACTGGAGCAAGTGGAAGTATTTATGCTAAAGTGCTTTTGAATAAGCTTTCACAATTGAAGGAGAATGTTGCTACGGTAGGAGTTGTAATGAGTGATAATGCAAAAACAGTTTGGCAACATGAGTTGGGAGATTCTGATTATAAAAATTATTCATTTTCTTTTTATTCTAAGAGTGATTTTATGGCTCCGTTTGCCAGTGGTTCGGCCAAGTATTCAACTATGATAGTTTGTCCGTGTTCAATGGGTACTTTAGGTCGAATTGCCGGGGGCATTTCAGATGATTTAATTACCAGGGCTGCGGATGTGATTTTAAAAGAAAGAAGAAAATTAATTCTTGTTGTTCGCGATACGCCCTATAATCTCATTCATATTAACAACATGAAAATAATAACTGAATCTGGAGGAATTATTTGTCCCGCAACTCCTTCTTTTTATTCCAATCCTAAATCATTTGAGGAATTAGCTGCTACTGTAGTTGATCGAATTCTTGACTTAAGTGGTTTGCCTATTGATACTTATAGGTGGAAGGAGATTTAATTGCTTTGCTTAGCTTTTTATTCTTTATAAGATAATTAGGGATTAGTTCACTTTTATTAAATCAATAGTAAATATCAAATTTGAATTGCCTGGAATACTTCCTGCACCATTGGAACCATATGCCAATGCTGGAGGTAGGTATAAGATTATTTCCCCGCCCGGCGCTAATAGGGGTATTCCTTCTTGCCAGCCAATAATTAATCCGTCCAAAGAGAATGATAAATTGCTTCCTGAATCAAAAGTGGTTCCATCAACTAACTTGCCTTCATAATTAACAGTAACAGAAGAACAAATATTTGGATTATCTCCTATACCTGCCGTGACAATTGTGTAAAAAAAACCTCTTGAATCTTCTGTGGCGGTTATACCATTATTAGTTAAATAGTCTCTCAGATTATTTATTTCAGAAGCAGGAGCGGAAATTTTAACTGCATCACAGTTTTCATTTTTCGAACAGCTTAATAAAAAGAAAAAGGAGAGTAGAATAATGTTTTTTTTAATATTCATTGCAAATATTTTTAATTTTTTTGCAATTATAACTCTGTGATTCTATATTTTAATATTTAGAGTTTGCCTATTGAAACTGAATTCTAAAAAAGAGAGTTATAATTGTTTTTTAACTTTTACTGATGATGAAGTAAGAAGATAATCATTATCATCATAAACATAAATTTTGAAAGTTCCCTCATTAAAGAAAGTCATTTCCCTTGAGAAAAATTCCCATTCTGGTTGGGCTTCTTGGTGAATTGTTGAAATAAAATGTTCTGAGCCATCAGTATTTATATCGTAAATATCGTAATTGACATAGTAGCTTTTTAATTCATAAGGCAAACGAACTAAAATATTAAAGTAACCACCATTTTTGCCAATAATAAATGATTTGCTTTCATTTATAGCATTTCCATCTTTATCAACTGCCTCACAAAAAGATAGTGTTTGGGCTTGTGAGCTATAAGTTGCAAATAGCAACATTGAAAGAATAAAATATTGTAAGAATAAATTATTTTTCATTGGATGTGATTTTTTGGTTATCAAGATGTATGAGCAAGATTTTATTATTGATGCTTTATTTACAGAAAGTAATTGTACAGAAATTGTTTTTGTTTTTAATTATACTTCAAAAGTATTGTGTCATTTGTTAATTGATAACAGAATTACTTTAAGTAGTAGCTTTTAGACGATGAAAACACTATTTTATCGGATATTCATTCTAATATAATAGCAATTTTTATTTTTAACAATTGAATGGGGCATTAAATAATTTAGAAGATTTAAATAATTTTAAACCCCTTCTTTCCCCTTGGGAGTAAATATTTTGACAATTCAATATTTTTTTTACCTTTAAACTTTGATGCTTTTTTAGAGGCATTTATTAAACTACAAATAGAAATTTTAAAATATATGAGTAATAAAGAAGCTTGGGGTTCGCGCATCGGACTCATACTGGCAATGGCTGGAAACGCTGTGGGGTTAGGGAATTTTCTTCGCTTTCCTGTTCAGGCTATTCAGAATGGAGGAGGTGCATTCATGATTCCTTACTTAGTTTGTTTTTTATTGATGGGCATTCCTCTTTTATGGGTTGAGTGGAGTATGGGGCGATTCGGTGGTAAATTTGGTCACCACAGTACCCCTTTTATTTTAGATACGATGGATAAGAGAAAATTCTGGAAGTACATTGGTGTTTTCGGTATTTTTACCAATATAGCTGTGGCCGCCTATTATTGTTATTTAGAATCGTGGACACTATCTTATGTATATCATTCTGTAATACGGACTTTTTCAGGACAAACACAAGATCAGGTTGCAGGATTTTTTGGGAGTTATGTAGGATTAGAAAGTCCGGTTGAACCAATATTTTTCTGGATACTTTGTTTAGTCTTGAATACTTGGATTCTTTCTCGCGGATTAAGTGGAGGGGTTGAAAAGGTTGCAAAGATTGGAATGCCTTTGCTAATTATATTCGGATTGTTTCTTGCATTTATGGCAATTACAATGAAGGCTGGTGACCATGGAGCAATTAACGCAGGAACTGTTGGCTTGAACTTTTTATGGACTCCTGATTTCTCAACAATATGGACACCTAAAGTATGGCTTGCTGCCGCCGGACAGATATTTTTTACACTTTCAGTTGGAATGGGTTCTATTCAATGTTATGCTTCTTATGTAAAAAGTAAAGATGACATTGCACTTAATGCAATGAGTGCCGGATGGATGAATGAATTTGTTGAAGTTGTTTTAGGTAGCGCCATAATAATTCCTATTGCAGTTGGATATCTGGGAATTGAAAATGTTGTTGAAATGACAAAGAATGGCGGACTTGGATTAGGTTTTAAAACACTTCCTTATTTGTTTGAACAATGGGGACCAATGCTTGCGGTAATTAGTGGAGTAGCCTGGTTTGGACTTTTATTTTTTGCAGGAATCACTTCTTCTCTTGCGATGGGAACACCTGTAATGGGATTTTTGCAAGATGAATTTGGATGGAAGCGTGAAAAATCAGCGTGGACATTTGGTGGTGTTGTTCTTTTACTTGGCTTACCCACTGTTTTATTTTTTAATTATGGAGTATTTGATGAATATGATTATTGGGCTGGAACTGTTTCACTAGTTGTATTTGCATTGTTAGAAATCATTTTGTTCTCTTGGGTTTTTGGAATTAATAAAGGATGGAAAGAAATAACCGATGGAGCTGATATTAAAGTGCCTTCAATATTTAAATTTATTATAAAGTACATCACTCCTCTCTTATTGGGTTGGGTATTTATTGCCAGCCTACCAAACATATGGAGCAAGATAACCCATGATGCAATAAAAAAGCAAATTCTTGCTGCTACTGACCCGGTCGTAATTGAACAACTGCATACGCAAATGCTTTATGTAAATATTTCCAGGATTGGTTTAATATTGGTTTGGGTAGGAATTGCATACCTTGTTTATGTTGCTTATAAGAAAAGAATGAAAGAAAAAAGATTTACATCATGAATACATCAGCTTTACTAATGATGCTGGTAACTGAAGTTGCCATCACACTAATTACAGGGTACTTTTTCTGGAAGGTTTTAATTACACCGGCAAGACAGGAGCCCGATTCGTTTTCAGAAAACGATGAAGAGAAGCTGTAGCTAATTATTTCTATTTATTTCTTCTTTTAATATTAGGGGAAATTTGCAATAGCTGGAAGGTGTTACTAAATTCGATTTCAACAAGGACGGGTATTGGGGTAATAGTTTTGGTTTCAGAATTGAAAGAAAAGTGAAAAGCAAAAAAGATAAGAACTAATTAATGTTTTATGAAAAATATTAATAAATTGACAAAAGCATCAAACGATATTTACCTTGAAATTGCACCAACTTGATTTAAATAAAAAATAAAATACAATGTCAAGTTTTATCGAAGAATTAGTAAGTGATAGCTGAAAGGTACCACTGTTGCGCCATAGAATGACGCCTTACGGTTTGCAACTACCCGAAGGTGGCGATTTCGGAGCACTTCACTGTCAACCAAGCAGAAACTTTGATAGAAGCACAAAGCTTCATTTAACCAATGAAGCGCCAATTTCTTTAAACCCGTTGTTATGGGCTGATTTGGTTTTCTGTCAGTCGTAAAGTGTCGTTACCGTATTACAATTTTTTTAGTAAGAACTGTCTGTCCGTCATAAATTTTCACGATATAAATTCCGTTTGGCTGATTACTTAAATCAATGTCGAATTTTGTATTTGTAATTGCAGATTGATAAATTCTTTCTCCTTGCACATTATAAATTTCCACTTTACAATTTTCATCAAACTGCGAACCGTCAATTGTAAATTGAAACTTTCCGTTCGAAGGATTAGGGTAAATTTTTGGTGCATTGAATAAATAATCATTTCTAATTCCTGCTGTCGTACAAGGATATGATAAAGCACAAACTAATGTGTCATAATTGTAATATACCGTACAACTGAAATTAACTGGTATGGAATCTAAATTTGTACTCACTGCGTAGGTTTGACTTGTGTTACCAATTTGCCCGAAGAAGTTTATTGTACCAGTCGCAATAGTATCTCCATTACTATCTGTTATTAAAGAAATATATGGATAATTTATAAAATCAGTATTAGACCCTGCCATAAAGATTGTTACATCCATTGTATTTGCAACAGTGGAATCCATTTGTATTCCCGTTATACAAAAAGAATTGCAGGTAATTGTCTGAGCTTTGATATTCATAGAAGCCGTAGCAATTACAATCAGTAACAGTAATTTTTTCATTTTGATTTGATTTTAATTATTGTCCTACTCATTTGGCTTTTCGATGTCGCCCCGTTTTTTGAGTGGTCTCTGGTTTCTACTTTTTATTTTTAGTTCTTGTCAGTCCGCTGTGTCGTTTTTTAAACTTGCCCATAACGTTTCGCAAATGTGCTGTTATGGGCTGTCTTATTCCTTAATCAGCTTAAATGTCTGTTTCAAATTCTCTCCCACACTGAACAAATAAATACCATCTGATAAATTACCAAATTCAATAACTGTATTCTCGGAATTTATTTTCCCTGTTAAAACTAATTTACCTGTGTTGTCATAAACAATGTAAACAGATCCTAACAATTTCGCGTCTGTTTTTACATTGATTTGATTATTTGCAGGGTTAGGATAAACTGAAAATATATTACTACTACTATTTTCATTAATGCCTACAGTCCCACAACCTATTGAACTTAGCAAACTTGCTCTGGGTGCAACCATAACTGTGGCTATAATTCTATCTTTCTGACCTTGTGTAAATCTGTTTACTAAAGGGCAATAAGCCATATAATTATACCGGCTATTATCCCATACACCAAGCGAAGTACATGGATTAGTCAAACCACAATCGCCTTGTTTATGAGGTGGCGTATCGCATATATAATCTCCATTGATAAGACAATTAGTGTCTACTGGACAAGAAACATTACCACCATCACCATTGAAAGTATGATAAAGAAAAAAACCATGCCCCATTTCATGAGGTAATGTCCCACTGTTACTTGTCATCGAAGTAGAAACAATTACTAATCCATCATAAAGTCCACCAACTGGATATGATGCATAACCAACAAATGAACCATTACATATTTCGCTAACTACCCAAATATTATAATAGTCAGAAACAGGCCACCTACTTAAGTCTTTTATGACAGTTGCAACTGCTCCGCTGCACGGATTACCCGTTGGTGTTATCCCATTTGCTGAATAATTTGGAACACTTGAACCATCAATCCTGTTAATGCCGTTGGTTGAATTACCGTTTGGGTCTTTACTTGCAAGGCAAAATTCCAATTCAACATCAACGCCTAAACCGTTTACATTTCTAAAGCGGTCATTAAGTCCTGCAATAGCTTGTTGAATTTGAATATCCGTAATATTGGAACCTGTTCCAAGTGGCTCGCCTAAATGTATAACATGAACAACAACTGGAATGGTGTATAGGGTAGATCTTAATTCATTATTTGCGTGATTTTGAGTAATGGCTTCAACTTGAGATTCAAGGGTAACGATTTGATTCCGATAAGCAGAATCGGTTTGCATTAGATTGTTATGTATGAAATCAGTAGCGCATTGAGCACTTTGTCCCTTGCTCTGCATTTGAAAAAACAGAAGGGAAATTATTATTAGAATAAAATTTGAAGATTTTTTCATTTGATCTCTTATTATTGTCTTACTCTTATGGTTTTTCGGTAACGCCCCGTTTATTAAAGTTGTTTCTGGTCTCAACTTTTTATTTTAGTTCTTGTCAGTTGTAAATGCTTGATAAGAAGTGCAAAGTTAATATTTATTCGTCCCTTACGCTATGTCGTTTTATAAGCTTGCCAATAACGTTTTGCAGCTACCCGAAGGTGGCGATTTCGAAGCCCATTGATTTAAACCAGTTACATTAATCAATATTTATGGAGTTTTTATGTTTTATGGCATCTAATAAATCCTAGGTAACTCTTTTATAATCGATGTCAAATGTATTCTTACCACCTGACCGTCGTCAAACCAATGTAGACTTTTGGTCGTAGAGAGTTTCATTGTTTTGAAGTCGTTCATAATATAATTATGCTACATTTGAGTCTAAGTAGAAATTAGCAAAAAAAAATGATTTATAAGATTCTTAGTGTAATTGGTCTAGCCATTTTTGAAATATATGCTGCAATCCCAGCTGGATTTGCCTTTAAACTAAACCCAATAGAAATTTTTTCATACAGTGTTCTGGGAGGTTTAATAGGTGTTTTTGTAGCAGCATACCTAGGTGACATAATTAAAAAATGGGTAAGTACATTAAGAAAAACTACAAACAATAAAGTTGCCAAAGAGCCGGGATTCGCCTTAAAAATTTGGCGGAAATATGGTGTTATTGGTTTAGGCTTATTGGGAACAATGAGTGTTGGAGCTCCTATATGCATTGGAATTGGTATAGGCTTTAATGTGCCTACCAATAAAATGGTATTTTGGTGCAGTCTAGGAGTGGTGTTACGCTGTGCCATATTCACAGCAATTGGTTATTTTGGTCTTAAATTGATTTAATTTTCATCGTTCAAACATGCAAGTAGCTATTTTACGTATTTCTCAAAAGATTCATATAACAATGGGTGCTCTAATGACTTGAACTCGGCGTTGACATTTCTACATTTATCCCCAAAAACTAATGAAACACTCTATTGCCTTAAACGCATGGAGTAACTTTGGTAGAATGGTATTCAAGGATAACTGTGGTTCCGATAATGTAAAGTGATTTATGACAATCAATTTAGTGCGCCATTTATTTTCTGCAATGAAAAAAAAATCAAAGAAAAAGAAAACGATTTTAGTTGTTCTCTTCATTATTGTTCTCGGATTTTTAATTCCACAATCATTCAGGATGCCAGTGAGAGGTGCAACACAGAGCAGTTATAATCCCGAGTCATTCTGGTTTTATCCGTGGGGAAAATCAGTCACTCATAAGGGAGTAGATATTTTTGCTTCTAAAGGAACATCGGTTGTTTCATCTACTGTCGGAATAGTTTTGTATAAAGGTAAAATGGGAAAAGGTGGAAATGTGGTTGTGATACTTGGGCCTAAATGGCGCATACATTACTATGCGCATCTGAATTCAATCAGCACGCATATTTTTTCACTCGTTATTCCAGGTAAAAAAATTGGATCAGTAGGCGCATCAGGTAATGCTCAGGGAAAGAGCCCTCATCTGCATTATGCCATAGCCACCCTTATTCCTTATCCTTGGCGGATAGATTTTGACCATCAGGGATGGAAGAAAATGTTTTACCTTAATCCGATTGATTATTTGAAGCAAACACGCTTGCCAAAAATTAATCAGCTAGATTTAGCTAAATACAAATTTACCAGCA
The DNA here is from genome assembly GCA_945892775.1 of Chitinophaga pinensis. Taxonomy (GTDB): domain Bacteria; phylum Bacteroidota; class Bacteroidia; order Chitinophagales; family UBA10324; genus UBA10324. The sequence continues at coordinate 20,233 of CAMDDP010000024.1, read as the reverse complement.
TTGATGTTAGCAGGAGGTGCAAAAGGCAATGAACCATTAGTGTTTCAAGATGAAGGAAAAACCTATCGTGCATTTTTAGAAGGCAGAGTAAAAGATAAATCGTATATTTTATTAATCCATTTGACTAATTTAGAATTGAAGGGAATTAGTAAATAAAAATGAAACGCTGAATCATTTAATTCAAAAATAGACCAACCTTAAAACAATATAAAAAATGACTGACAGGGGTTTCAGAAGAAATAAATTCAGAAATATTTCTCAAAAACTCGTCTTGTCTGTTCGGGTGGAGAATACCGGAGTCGAACCGGTGACCTCTTGCATGCCATGCAAGCGCTCTAGCCAGCTGAGCTAATTCCCCATTTTGAAAATCAAGTGGCACGCAAATATATTCAGCTAATTAAATTATAACTCATACTGTTTCTTCACCCTTTAATTTATTTTGCAGGCCTTAATAAATCTTTCATGGAAAAAACTCAATCTTTTATTGCTTCAAATAAGAATCGATTTCTTAATGAACTTTTCGATTTGCTTCGCATTCCTTCGGTTAGTGCTGATAAAAAATTTAAGTCAGATGTAATAAAAGCTGCTGAATTTCTTGCTCAAAAATTAATGGCGGCTGGCATGGATAATGTTGAGTTGATGCAAACAGAAGGTAATCCGATTGTATATGGCGAAAAAATAATTGACACAACCAAACCAACAGTTTTGGTTTATGGGCACTATGATGTGCAACCAGCTGATCCTTATGATTTGTGGGTTTCTCCTCCATTTGAGCCTATAGTTCGTGATGAAAAAATATGGGCTCGCGGGGCTTGTGATGATAAAGGGCAAACTTATATGCATGTAAAAGCAATTGAATCTATGATTGTAAATGATGAGTTGCCTTGTAATGTGAAGGTGATTATTGAAGGTGAAGAAGAAGTTGGCAGCAGTAACCTAAGTCCTTTTTTAAAAAAATATAAAGAGAAATTGAAAGCTGATGTTGTGTTGATTAGTGATACATCAATGATTGCAAATGATTGTCCGAGCATAACAGTTGGTTTGCGAGGGTTGAGTTATTTGGAGGTGGAGGTGGTGGGCTGTAACAGAGATTTGCATAGCGGAGTTTATGGTGGTGCAGTTGCTAATCCTATAAATGTTTTATGTGAAATGATTGCCTCTTTAAAAGATGAAAACAAACACATCACTATCGCTGGTTTTTATGAAGATGTTAGAGAACTTTCAGCAGATGAAAGAAAAGCATTGAACTTAAGGCCGTTTAATCTTGAAGAATATAAAAAAGAATTGAAGCTTACAGATGTGGAAGGTGAAAAAGACTTTACGACTTTAGAGCGGGTGTCTATTCGCCCTACCGTAGATGTAAATGGAATTTGGGGAGGATACATCGGAGAGGGAGCGAAAACGGTACTTCCTGCAAAGGCGAGCGCAAAAATTTCAATGCGCTTAGTTCCGAATCAGCAATCTCAAAAGATTTCTGAATTGTTTGCAACTCACTTTAAAAAGATAGCGCCTAAATCGGTTACCGTAAAGGTAACTGCACATCATGGTGGCGAACCTGTTATTACCCCAACCGATACTGTTGCTTATCGTGCTGCAGCTAAAGCAATGGAAAAAACTTTTGGCATTGTTCCATTACCTGGTTACGAGGGAGGTAGTATTCCTATTGTTGCTTCATTTGAAACTATACTTGGATTGAAAACTGTTTTATTTGGTTTTGGGCTAGATACGGATGCACTACATTCTCCCAATGAAAATTACGGTCTGTTCAATTTTTATAAGGGCATTGAAACCATTCCATACTTTTATAAATATTATGCAGAGATGAGTTAATTTTTTTTATTTAACAATAATTATTTTAGTTATAAATTCTTTTTCTGTTATACAATTTAGCAAGTATAATCCTGGAGGTAATTGGTGTTTGGGGCTTAATAAATCTGTAAAATTTCCATCATTATTTCTATTGATTGATGTTTGGTAAACAATTTTACCTTGTAGTGTGATGATTTTTATTGCTATTGTTTTCTCATCAATTCCTGTTAACAAAAAATTAATATTCTTACCGTCCCAGGGATTTGGATAGGTACTAATCTTGTATGAATTCGAAGTTTTTCTTTCAACAAAAACTGTTTTAGAATATTTATGACTACCTGATTTTCCAATTATATTTATTCGATAATAAAAATTAAAATTAACTAATGACAAATCATTGTCCTGAAAATAATAGCTTGTTGCTGTATTTTTTGCTGTTGTTTGTCCAATGATGGAGAAATGAATATTGTCAAAGCTTCTTTCAATTTCAAAACGATCTATTTCTGTTTCAGATAAAGTCTTCCAATAAAGTTCGTTTTGATTTCCTGTATTTGTTGCAGTCAATTCAGTTAATTCGAGTGCAAGTACAACGGCGCAATATTGAACAATAGTATCCTTTTGCTGACTGATGTACCACCAGCTATTTATTACTTCAGGATTGGTATTGCTAGTTCCACGGTTTGTCCATTTATGGCATCCGCTGGTGCATCCATTTGTATTTATTATTCCATCAATTGAATTAACAGGATCAGTTAATAGCGAATCATCCCAAAATAATTTAGGACTACCAAAAGGTAGACCGTTCCAATCTGTAGTTGGTCGCAACAAAGTAATAATAAACCCAGCACTGTGATTTTCAACATCGGTCATTGGTAGGTGTGTAATTCCTCTTAAATAATTTGATTGCAATTGAATCATTGCACCAGTAGGAACTAATAACCCATTTCCATCAAGTCCATTCCATGAGATACAATTTGTTCCTGCGTTTACTTCTTGAATAATAGTTACGTTAGGGCCAGTTGGAAATACTAATATTATTTCTACCTGCCCTGATTTTGTAACTACAATTTCAATGCAGTTTGTGTCTTGACCACAAGTTTGGAGCACTAAACTTGTTAGATGGCCAACAGATCCCGTTGGAAATTCTAACAGGTCTGGGTCATTAAGGAATATTTTATATTCTGGAGTTCCTGGAATTCCATTTGAAGTTAAAATTATTTGACGATAATTAGATTTTCTTTGGATTTTTAAATCTCCAATATCTGTTGCGCCATAAGAATTACAGGCAATAGTAAATCCATGTGGTTTAATTCCATTAAAATTAATTTTTGTAACAACCGAATCTAAAGTGTAAACAAAAAGATTAGCCGAAAATGCATTGTTTGAACCATTAGTTGTTATGTCCCAATTTTTGCTCCACAGCCTTCCCGTTTTTACAACTCCGCCTGATTTAACAGTAATATCAAATCTTAAAAATATTCGCTTCAAATAGCTTGCGGCATTATTGTTAACTGCAAATTCAATTGAGTAATCACCTGTCATTCCTGCCTGCATACTTAAACACTTGTATCCTCCGGCATATAATGAATCAGGTCCGGTTATAGCTTTTGTACAAGTGTTTATCCATCCCTTTGGGCTGGCACTTGTAATAAGAGCAGGACCTTTTACAACTGTTCCGTTTGGATTTTTTATTCTATAATAAACATCTTCTACATCGGTAGCATATCCATAATAAATTCTGTCGCCAGCCTTTAATCTTATATTTAGTCGACTGGTTGATGGACAATCATAAGTTGCAAAATTCCTTTGGGGGTCGGCATTATCCCAAATTTGTAGGTACCCGAAATTTGAACATGATGAATTAAGTAGTTCTTTTGATCCCTCAGCACTAGTGTTTTTGAGAGTGATAAGAAATAGCAGAACAAGGAGTGGTTGTAATGGTTTCCTCATGCGCTATGTTGTTAAGTGGGGATTTGTTACGAAATAAAATTTATTTTGTTGCTGAATGAGAATATTTAATGCCTAAATGTTTTATTTAGGCTGTAAGGCAACTGATGGGTTTTTATTAGTCGATTTTTAAAAACGAATTGACTCTAATTATATTAATTGATAGGGTTTTTTGAAATTTGTCCTTCAATAATAAATTCATCAGTTCCAAACCAATCTGATTCTTCATGATTGGTGATGCTGTAAAATTTTCCAGGTTTATAGATTAGACTTTCGCTTAAGTTGGCTATAAAATTTTTTGAATACAATTCTGCTTTTATCATTTCCACATTTCCATCTTTATTAAAATGAATTTCAAGAACTCGTGTTTTTAATTCTTCATCATTGGCAATGTATCGAAGCACAGTTGTTTTACTGCTGTCGGTTGAAATAAAAGTTGTATCAACAAGGTATTTTTTATTGAAAGAATTTGTATGAATGTCAGCAGAAAAAAAACTTTCAAGTTCTCTTTTCCAATTTATAGAAAGGTAGCGATGCTGTTCTGATTGCCCATTTACAATAGCAGTTTTTAAAACTGATAATGGTCGTTCATTTAATATTACTAATTCATTATTTAGGAATTTGCTTAAATCAAAATAATTATTTTCCATTGCCGATTTAGTATGGTCAGTGCAAGAGTTAAAAGTTAAAATAATTATTATGGCTATGAGTAGTTTTTTCATTCTATGATTAAGGGTTCACCGGTCATTTCTTTGGGTTGTTCAATTCCCATTACTTTTAAAATAGTAGGAGCGAGGTCCGATAATTTTCCGGGCCGAAGTAATGGGTTATAATCGCGATCAATAAAAAAGAAAGGAACCAGATTTTTTGTGTGTGCGGTATTTGGTGTTCCATCTTCATTTATCATGTAATCAGCATTGCCATGATCAGCAGTTAAGAAAATGGTATAGTCATTATTTAATGCTGTTTCAACTACCTCCTCGACGCATTGGTCAACTGTTTCTATTGCTTTCATTACGGCATTAAAATCACCGGTGTGACCAACCATATCGGCATTGGCAAAATTCAAACAAATAAAATCGGCACTTTTATTATTCAACTCCAACAAGATTGCATTTTTTACTTCACTTGCGCTCATCTGAGGTTTTAAATTATAAGTGGCCACTTTTGCTGAGGGAATCATAATTCTGGTCTCTCCTTCAAACGGCTTTTCTCTTCCACCTGAAAAGAAAAAAGTAACGTGCGGATATTTTTCAGTTTCTGAAATTCTTATTTGTTTAAATCCATTTAATGAAACTACTTCGCCTAAAGTCAGGTTTAAATCTTCGTTATTAAAAATGTTGAATACATTATTAAACGCATGATCATAAATAGTCATCGTGGTATAATGAAGCTTCAGTGGCTTCATTTGTTGTTCAGGATATGCCTGTTGTGTGAGCGCTTTTGTTATTTCTCTGCAACGGTCGGTTCTGAAGTTGAAGCAAATGACGGCATCATTTTCTTTAATCGTGGCATTAGGCAATCCGTTTTCATCTACACAAATAATTGGTTTTATAAATTCATCGGTTACGCCATTCTTATAAGACTCGGTTATTGATTGTAAAATATTTTTACTCTTTTCACCGGTGCCATTCACTAATAAATCGTACGCTAATTTCACTCTTTCCCATCTGTTGTCTCTATCCATTGCATAATATCTGCCTATTAACGAAGCAATGGTTCCGCCTGATTTTAATAGGTGATTTTGAAGTTCTTCAATAAAACCGTATCCACTTTTAGGATCAGTATCACGGCCATCAGTAAATACATGGACAAAAATATTTTTCACTTCATTTTCTTTTGCAATATCAAGCAGCGCTTTTAAATGTTCAATGGAAGAATGTACTCCGCCATTTGAAACTAAGCCGATTAAATGCAGGTTGCAATTTTTATGTTTCACATAACTGAATGCATTCAATAAGGATGCATTTTCATTCAAAGTTTTTTCTTTAACTGATTTATTTATTCTGACTAACTCCTGATAAACAATTCTTCCAGCACCAATGTTCAAATGCCCAACTTCAGAATTACCCATTTGACCTTCAGGTAAGCCAACATCTTCGCCATAAGTAATAAGTTTTGTGTTTGAAAAACGAGAGTATAGGCTTTTTACATATGTTGATTTGGATTGCAATATTGCATCAGATTGAGGAACTTGGCCAATTCCCCATCCGTCCATTATTATCAATATAACTTTTTTCATTAGGAGCGCAAAACTATGCTGAAAATTCAATGCTGAATACGATGTTGGAAAGAAGATTTTAATTGAACACCATAATTAATCATTTCCAACCTATTTTTGAAGAATTATATATTTGGCAAAGAATTTGGACTTAAGGATTAGCGTAGAAACAAAACACTCATTTCAAACAAATGAAAAAAATAATCTCCATTGCATTTTTTGTTGCATTTTTTGTGTCCGCATCAAAATCAGTTAGTTCTGCTGATGTATTAGACACCATAGCTTCAGCTATTAGAAGCGGTAATTCAGGTGCATTATCCCAATATTTTGACTCTAGTTTAGATGTAACTATTCTTGATAAAGAATCGGTTTATAGCAAGGCGCAAGCACAAATGGTTGTTCGTGATTTTTTAATGAAGTATCCTGCAAAATCATTTAATCTTATTCATCGAGGAACTTCTCCTGAGGGTTCTCAGTATGGAATTGGAACTTTAATTAGTAGTGGGGGTTCGTTTAGAGTATATTTTTTAGTTCGTAATAAATCTGGAGTTAGTTTAATTAAAGAACTTCGATTCGAAAAGCAATAAGTGGACTGGAAAGAATTTATTTTATCCGCTTTTGAAGAGGACATTCGTGAAGGAGACCACACTTCGCTTTCTACCATTTCTGAAGAACAAGTTGGGAAAGCAAATCTTTGGGCAAAAGATGTTGGAATAGTGGCAGGTGTTGAGTTGGCTAAGATGATTTTCTGGTATTACAATCCTACACTCGAGGTAAAAGTTTTTATTAATGACGGCTCACCGATTATGGTTGGCAATAAAATTTTAGAAGTAGAGGGAGATGAAAGAAGTATTTTATCGTGTGAACGATTAGTGTTGAACTGCATGCAACGCATGAGTGGCATTGCAACGCTTACCAATAAATATGTAGATGCAGTTGCGGGAACCAAAGCAAAAATTTTAGATACCAGAAAAACAACACCCCTTTTTCGTGCTGCAGAAAAGTGGGCGGTTAAAATTGGTGGTGGAGAAAATCATCGGTTTGGTTTATATGATATGATTTTGATAAAAGATAATCATGTTGATTATACAGGCGGAATTAAACAAGCGATCTTAAGGGCGAATGAATATTTAAAAGAAAAAAACATAGATATTCCAATTGAAATTGAAACAAGAAATCTTGAAGAAATTAAACAAGTTTTAGAAATTGGAAAAGTTAATTGCATTATGCTCGATAATTTTAAACCCGATTTAATTCGTGAGGCATTGAAGTTGATTGGCGGAAAGTATGAAACAGAAGTTTCCGGCGGAATAACCTTAGAAACTATTCGTTCTTATGCTGAAACTGGAGTTGACTTTATTTCAGTAGGTGCACTCACACATAGCTATACTAGTCTCGATTTAAGTTTGAAAGCGGTAAAGTAAATTCGTCCTGGAATTTTTATCGTTTAGTTTTCGCTTTTCAAATTCAATTTATGTTTAGAGACTTTCAACACATCATCATCTTATTAAAGAGGTTGGGGATTTTGCTTTTACTATTTTCAATATGCAGAGTCTTGTTTTATTTTTTCAATGCCGATTTGTTTCCACCTATTTCATTTTCTGAAGGATGTTGGATTTTTATTTATGGAATTCGCTATGATATTTCAGTAATTATTGTGCTGAATAGTTTATTTATTTTACTGCATCTGATTCCTAATTTCTATTGGGAAAAAAGGGCTTATCAAAGCATTCTTAAAATACTTTTCTATTCAATAAATATTGTTGCCTTAATTTTTGAAGGATCTGATTTTGCTTATTTTAAATATTCTTTCAAGCGAATAACCAGTGACATTGTGTTCATGGAACACGATGCTCCAACATTAATACCTGTATTTATTCGTGATTTCTGGTATTTATTATTATTGATCATTGGCATGTTTTTTCTCGCAGATTTTTTATACCGAAAAACTTTTCGTATGAATACAGTTTGCTTTGATTTTAAAGTGCTTAGTAAAAAAAGATATCTATACTCCCTTCTTATTGTTCCTTTTTTATTAATGGCTGCAAGAGGAAGTATTTTTTCAGAAGCATTGAATCCGAATAGTGGTGATTCGCATTTCCGGACTTCGCTGAATGCACTTGCTCAGAATACTTCTTTCACCTTATTGTATTCTTTAGAATATAAAAAATTGGTAGAGAAAAAATATTTAACCAATGAAGAAGCAAATCGGTATTGTAATATAGTACAATCATTCAATGGAAAGTCGACGAGTGTTTTTAATCCAGAAAAGAAAAAATTAAATGTAGTTGTTCTTGTTCTCGAAAGTTTTTCCAAAGAATACAGCGGGTATTTAAATGGCAATGATGGGTGCATGCCTTTCTTTGATTCATTGATGCAAAAAGGAATGGTATTCACCAACGGATGGGCAAATGGAAAAAAGTCTATTGAGGGAATTCCTGCTGTTCTTTCATCAGTTCCTTGTTTAATTAATGAACCTCTGCTAAATTATAGTAGCTATCCGAATTTGAAAATGAATAGTTTGGCAACCTATCTAAAAGAGTATGGTTATAGCGGTTCTTTCTTTCACGGTGGTGCAAACGGCACAATGAATTTTAGGAGATATATAATGAGTGCTGGATTTGATAATTATTATGGCAAAGATGAATATGGAAATAGTGCCGATGACGATAATGTTTGGGGGATTTTTGATGAGCCTTTTTTTAAGTTCTCAATTGATAAGATGAATAAAATGAAGGAGCCATTTTTAGGCGCAATTTTTTCATTAACCTCTCATCATCCATTTACCATACCAGAAAAGTATCGGGGTAAATTTAGAAAAGGTAAGGAACCAATAGAAGAGGTGATTCAATACACCGATTACTCTTTAAGAGAATTTTTTAAAAAGGCTTCTGAATACTCGTGGTTCAATAACACGCTATTTGTAATTACTGCAGATCATACTGGACCAACATCTGATGAGTTTTATAAAACAAGAGTAGGGATGTATCGCATTCCGATTGTTCTTTATCAACCTGGAAATAATTTTCTGAAAGGAAGAAATGATGAATTGATAGACCAAACAGATTTGCTTCCAACCATTTTAAGTTATGTGGGCTTCAAAGGAGATTTTGTTTCATTTGGTCAAGATGTATTTTCAAATGGAAAAGATAGTTTTACAGTTAGTTCTCTTGGAAATATATTTCAAATCATTGATGGTCATTATGTTTTATTGCATGATGGAAAGAAATCTTTGGAGCTATACGATTATATTAGCGATCCGCTATTAGGGAATAATTTAGTGAATGAACGACAGCAGATTTCAAAAAAAATGAGCACTAAATTGGAAGCATATATTCAGGTTTTTAATTCAAATATTATTCATAACACTTTGTCTAATCGGTGAAAAGATATTCCTTCATTATCAATCCTATTTCAGGGGTAAGCCGAAAAAAAAACATTCCTTTACTGATTGAATCGTTATTTAAAAATGTATCGGCTGAATATAAAATTCTATTTACTGAAAGAGCTGGCCATGCCATTGAATTGGCAAGAGAAGAATCTGAAAAAAATATTGATGTGGTTGTTGCAGTAGGTGGTGACGGGACATTAAATGAAGTGGCTCGTGGTATTGCTCGTTCAAATTCGGCACTCGGAATTATTCCGCTAGGATCTGGAAATGGATTGGCTCGGCATTTTAAGATTTCATTGAATCCTTTTAAAGCATTGAGGCAATTACTCAATGGAAAATCTATTCAAATGGATGCTGGAATGTTGAATGAAAATTTATTTCTTAGCAATGCTGGAGTTGGATTTACTGGCGAGATTATTCATTCTTTTCAAGGAAATAAGATGCGTGGTTTTTTTCCTTATGCCTGGTATGTTTTTCGTGACTTTTTGTTTTACAAACCCGTTCAAATGAAGATAGAATCAGGGGATAAAATATTGGAAAACAAATTTGCTTTTATAAATGTTTTTAATGCATCACAGTTCGGTTACAATATTACACTTACCCCCGAGGCGAGTGTTCAAGATGGAAATATGATTACTGTTTGTCTTCCATACTCTAATCAAATTCAATTCGGAACCGCTTTGGTTTTAGCCGCACTTTCAAGCGGAAGAATGAGTCGCAATTTTTTTCACCTTGTAAAATCAAACACTGCAAAGGTTCATTTCAAAGGCAAATTATTTGCCCACATTGATGGCGAACTATTAATGGTAGAGAATACAGCCCATTTTAAAATTCTTCCAGGTTATCTTAATGTTATTGTGCCTAATTAATTTATTCTTGTACTAAATTTTTTTCATTTTTAATTAATTGAAGATGTCGAAAAATAAAAACCGAACTGGAGTTGTTTACTCTACCAATACTAATTTTAATTACCAGGAAAATAATAAGCCGTTTGAGCAAACCTTTCCTCCAAAAATGCAAAAGTTGATTGTGAAGCTTGATTCAAAAATGCGGGCTGGAAAAACAGTTACACTTATTGATGGTTTTATCGGAAGTGAAGATGGGCTTGAGGCATTGTGTAAACTGTTGAAAACCAAGGTTGGAACGGGTGGTTCCTCTAAAGATGGTCAGGTAATTATTCAGGGGAGTCAAAAGGATAGGGTAATTATTATTTTGAAAGCTGAGGGGTATAATGTTAGATAATTGTTATTGAAACTTCTCCACATTTCTATTTTATAATCAACATTTTGCTTGATTCATCAATAGCTAACTTTATTATTGCTAAACAGACAAATATATAATGCCCGAATTTTCCCACCTTCATAATCATACTCAATTTTCATTGCTTGATGGGGCTTCTAATATTGAAAAGTTACTGGCTAAAGCTATTAGTGATAAACAAAAAGCAGTCGCTATTACTGATCATGGAAATATGTTTGGTGTATTTCAATTTGTAAGTACAGCTCATAAAAAAGGAATTCTACCAATTGTAGGATGCGAATTTTATTTATGCAATAATCACATTGATAGAACTGATTCTGTTCGATACCATCAATTAATATTGGCAAAAGATGATGTAGGGTACAAGAATTTAATAAAACTGAGCTCAATTGGTTTTATGGAAGGGTTTTATGGTAGGCCACGAATTGATAAAGCTGTTTTGTTGCAACATAAGAATGGATTGATTGCCAGCACTTGTTGTTTAGGAGGAATTGTTCCGAAGAGCATTCTTAGCAGGGGCGAATCTGAAGCTGAAAAAGAATTTCGTTGGTGGGTCGATAATTTTGGTGACGATTACTACATAGAATTACAACGGCATGGAATTCCTGAACAAGACAAGGTGAATGAAGTATTGGTTCGTTGGTCAAGAAAATACAATGTAAAAATAATTGCCACTAACGATTCACACTATGTGAATGAGAATGATTCAGAAGCGCAGGACATTTTGTTGTGCATACAAATGGGGAAGGACTTTAATGATCCCAATCGCATGCGTTTTTCAGGAAGTCAATATTTTTTAAAAACACAGGAAGAGATGGCGACACTCTTTGCTGATTTACCTGAAGCACTCGATAACACCAATGAAATAGTTTCTAAAATTACCAATCTGAAATTAGAGCGCGATATTTTATTGCCTGCTTATTCGGTTCCGGCAAACTATCCAGATCAGCAATCATATCTTGAGTATCTTACCTATCAAGGTGCAAAAAATAGATATGGCGAAATCAATGAAGAAGTTCGCACGCGTTTAGAATATGAATTGAAAGTTATTCAGAACATGAAGTTCGCAGGATACTTTTTAATTGTTCAGGATTTTATTGCTGCGGCTAAAGATTTGGGAGTGTCTGTTGGACCAGGTCGTGGTTCGGCTGCGGGTTCTGCTGTTGCCTATTGTACGGGGATCACCAACATTGATCCTATAAAGTATCAATTGCTGTTTGAGCGGTTCTTAAATCCTGAGCGGGTGAGCATGCCTGATATGGATATTGATTTTGACGATAAAGGCCGTCAAAAAGTTATTGATTATGTGGTGGAGAAATATGGTCGCAATCAGGTTGCTCAAATTATCACCTTCGGAACTATGGGTCCTAAGATGGCGGTGAAAGATGTGTCGCGTGTGCTTGGCTTACCATTGATGGAAGCAAACCGAATTGCGAAAATGATTCCCGAAACTCCTGGTATGAGTTTCTTGAAAGCTTATAAAGAGAGCAAGGACTTATCAGATCTGAAACAAAATCCTAGTTCACCTCTAGTCGAAAAAACTTTAAGAATTGCTGAAATACTTGAAGGTTGTTCGCGCCATTCGGGGGTTCACGCAGCAGGTATCATTATAGCACCCAATGATATTCGAGAGTACATACCTGTGTCTAAAAACAAAGAATCTAATTTATTCGTTACTCAATATTCAGGAAAATATATTGAGAGTGCAGGTATGTTGAAGATGGATTTTCTAGGGCTGAAAACACTTTCAATCATGAAAGATGCCATTCTATTCATTAAAAAAAATAACAAAGTCGAAATTGATTTAGATAAAATTCCGCTTGATGATTTTAAAACATTAGAACTCTTTCAGCGGGGAGAAATGACTGGTGTATTTCAGTTTGAGAGTACTGGTATGCGCGAATATTTAAAGTTGCTCAAACCAACTAATATTGAGGATCTAATAGCTATGAATGCTCTTTATCGTCCGGGACCAATTGGAAAAATTCCCGAATACATTGCACGAAAGCACGGGCGAAGTCCTATTTCCTATCCACACGCCATGATAAAGGATATTCTGGAGCCAACATTTGGTATCATGGTTTATCAGGAACAGATTATGCAGGTTGCACAGAAAATGGCCAACTACACACTTGGGGCTGCTGACTTGTTGCGTAAAGCAATGGGGAAAAAGAATGTAGAAGAGATGCAAAAGCACCGTGCAATTTTCAGTGAAGGGGCAATGAAGAATGGAGTTACTCAACAGGAGGCAAGTGATGTTTATGATGCCATGGAAAAGTTTGCTGAGTATGGGTTTAATCGTTCGCACTCGGTGGCTTATGCCGTTATTGCTTTTCAAACTTCCTACCTCAAAGCACATTATCCAGCTGAGTTTATGGCCAGTGCGCTCACTCACAACATGACAAGTGTGGAAGAAATGCAAAAGTTTTTAAGTGATTGCAAGCGACTAAATATTAAAACGCTCGGCCCTGATATTAATGATAGTGAAGAGGTGTTCGCGGTAAAAAATGGAGACATTCGCTTTGCCCTTACTGCTGTGAAGGGAGTGGGCGATTCTGCTGTTAATTCATTAATTGAAGAACGAAACCTTAATGGTCCCTACAAAGGTATTTTTGATTTAGCTAAGAGAATAGGAGGCAAGGGCGTCAATAAAAAATTATTGGAAGCACTTATTTACGCTGGTGGTTTCGATTGTTTTACCAATGTACATCGCGCCCAGTATTTTGCCACACCTCCAGGCGAAAGAGTAAATATGATTGAAAAAGCATTTCGATTGGCCACCGGAAATACTAGTGAAAAAAAATCAATGACCTCTTCACTTTTTGGCGATACCGTTCACGATGCCCCCAAGGAACCTGTTTTTCCACAGGTTGAACCGCTCAATCAGTTTGAAAAATTACACAAAGAAAAGGAAGTTACAGGCATGTTTCTAAGCGGACATCCGTTGGATGATTATCGTCGTGAGATAAATGCTTTCCGCACCTGCCCTGTAAATCTGTTAGATAATTTTAGAGGTCAAGATGTAGTACTCATTGGATTAATTACTGAGGTGAATCATCGAACGGCAAAAAACGGAAACCCGTTTGGTTCTTTTAAGCTCGAAGATTTTGAGAGTGAAATTTTGGTTGCTGTGTTTGGAAAGGCCTACCTCGAAACCAATAAATATTTTCAGCACGTAGGCATGATGGTGTTGGTGCGGGGCAAGTACACTGAGCGCCGTGACATTGCTGACAAGTTTGAATTTTATGTTAACAGTATTGAACTGCTCAGTGATGTGCGCACCAATCTCGTCAAAAAACTGGTTATGAGGTTTGAACTTGGAAGTGTTAACGATGAGTTTATTAAAAAAATAATTGGTATTCAGCAGAACCACAAAGGTAGAATACCCCTGTATTTAGAGGTGCACGATGTTGCCGATGAAATAAAACTCAACTTAATAAGTAAGGAACTCTATGTATCTTATGACGAAAATTTTCTTAAATATATTAGTGACATAAGGGAAGCTGAGCTTGCCCTCAATTAATTTTTTCTTCCGTCACGCTGAGTTTGTTGAAGTTCTTTTAAGATTTGGATTCTAAAATGAAGAGCGTATTTTAAAGTCGCCCCTCAATTTTATCTACCAATCCGTCGGTGGGTTTATCCTGAACTAATTCCCAAAACATAATGCCACCGAGTTTATTAGCGCGAATAAATTTTGTTTTTTTAGCAATAGAATGTTCATTATCAAAAGTGGCAAATAGTTTTTTTGTTTTATTGTATTGATAAGGAGCTTTTGCCTTTCTATCCCAGTAATATTTGTATCCTGAAGTATTGCTGAAGTAAGTATCAAAATCTTTGAATGAAACACCTTGTTTGAAAATTCCATTCTGATACAATCCATTGTTGGTGTCTTCAACATATTCCCAAACTCTTGCATAAAAAGCAGCACCAATAATAAGTTTAGAAGCAGGTGTGTTATTATTCAGCAACCATTGCACGCATTGGTCAGTTGATTCTTGTTTGGGCATATAATCAATTAACGGGGTATGATGGCCTGTTACAGTGCTGTAGCCGCCAACTAAATCATAAGTCATTAGGTTTACAAAATCAACCTCTGGAAGCACTGCCTTCCAGTCAATTGATTGTTCTAAATACTTAATAAATCCACCGGCGGCAAAACTTAAAAGATAATTGATACCCATTTCGTTTCGCAAGGTCTTTACTAATGCAGTAAAATTATCTTTATCACTTTGCTGGAACAGATGGCCTGGATAACCTTCAATAGTAGGATATTCCCAATCAAGATCGAGACCATCAATATTGTATTCCTTAAAAAGTGAGATAACAGATTTAGCAAAGTTGTTTCGGTGTTCGGCTGAAGAAAACAATTCGGAATATCCTGCGCAACCACCCCAACCACCAATGCTTACCATTATTTTTAAATTTGGATGATCTTTTTTAAGCGCAATAATTTGTTGAAGGTTTTGCTTTTGTTGTTCGTTATGAAAAGTGAGTGTGTCATTTTGTAATTTCAAAAAACTATAGATAATGTGAGTGAGTTTTTCAATTGGATATTGTTTTATCGTTTCGCCACTACCAGTGTAGTAAGCAATGATTTTGTAATTTGATTTTTGACTGTAACTCGCTAAATGAAATAAAAGAAAAGAAAATAATAGGATTCTTGTTCTTCTCATAAAAATGATTTTATGATTTTTTGTGTTCTCAAATCTAATAAAAAAATATTTTTATGTTTTTTTCTAATAGGAATAAGTACGGTAATTAATTAATTTATTGATTGATACCTTTATTCTAATAATCGTCTTAAATATTAAACTGAACATTGCGATAGATTCTTTGTTTATTTTTTTAATAGAAAATCGGATAAATGAAAACGGCAGTTATAACTGGGGGTAATAGTGGAATGGGAAAGGCAACTGCACAGTTGCTAGCTCTTAAGGGTTATAGAATAATTATTCATGGTCGTAACGAACAAAAAACCAATGAGGCACTGAATGAAATTAAATCATTTAGTGGAAACAATAATATTGAGGCCGTGTGTGGCGATTTATCGTCTATTGCCGGAATGAAAAAGATAATTGCAGCCATACAATTCAAAACAGATGTGGTGGATGTGTTGGTGCTTTCAACAGGCGTTATCTTACCCAAACGCTTAGAAACTGAAGATGGAATGGAAATGCATTTTGCAGTTCAGTACCTATGTAGATTTGCTATTGTTCAAGGGCTGATGCCTCAATTACAAAAATCTTCGTTTGCAAGAATTGTACAGGTAGGGGCATTTGTTAGTAGTAGTGCGAAAATTTATTTTGATGACTTCTCATTAAAAAATAATTATGGAATGTTTCGAGCTATGGGGCAGGGAATGTTGGGAAATCATTTATTTGTTCAGGAGTTTGCGAAGAGAATTGCTAATGATAAAATAGTAATGAATATTATGCATGTTGGAATTGCCAATACTGAAGCCGCTCGTTCACAAAATTTTCTGATTCGATTTCTATTAAAAATTGTTGGAAAAAATTCTTTGATATCGGCTAAGAATATTATTTATCTGGCTGATAATGATGAGGCAACATTCAGTGGATTCTTTTTAAATGAACCTGGAAGACCTAAGAAAAAAATTCATATAGAACTAGACTCTTCCGTAGCTGAAAAACTTTGGAATAAGAGCATGGGGTTAATTAGCTGAAGGGGGTGTTTGAATAGTTCCCGGAAATAAATCGTGAGTTGATTTTTTGCTGATCATGGGTTTTAAAATTCTAGTTTTAAATATTATATAAATAGGTTTATTGAGTTATCTTTATAAAAAAATAAGATAATATTATGAGAATTATTTTTGTCTTTTGTATTTTTTCAATCACTGTGAATGCCCAGCATAAAACTCTAATAAATACGGGCGATCCTGAAAATGTAGTTGTAGAAAATGATGCGAGCAATCCCTGCATTTCTCCTCAAGAATATTCAATGATTGAAAAGCGGTGCGGCGATAATATAAAAGCATTGCACATAAATGATCAAGCATCAAAATCAGCACAGAGCGTTACGTTATTACAGTGGCCGTTGCAATCTTCTGCTAATCTGCACGATTGTAGTTACTACCACCTTTCGGCATATGTTGATCAGAACACTACAACAGGGGCATTTCAGGATTTTAATTGTGGAACCAATTCATATGATGGTCATGGCGGAACTGATATTTCTACTTGGCCATATAATTTTTTAAAGATGGATAATAATTTAGTAGAGGTAGTGGCAGCTTCCTCCGGAATAATAATAGATAAACACGATGGTGAGTTTGATAGGAATTGCACTTCAAATTCATTGACAGCAAACTATGTTATTATACAACATGGAGATGGATCGGTTGCGTTATATTGGCACATGAAAAAAAATTCGATAACTACAGTAGCTATCGGACAGCCTGTGGCTGTGGGGGATTACTTAGGTGTTGTTGGTAGTTCGGGAAGTTCATCGGGACCACATCTTCATTTTGAAGTTTGGGGTGGAAGCTCAGCAGCAACAAGAGTTGATCCATATTATGGTTCTTGCAATTTGCTTAATGGTTCATCATGGTGGGCAGTTCAAAAACCTGCTAAGGAAACCGGTCTAGAAAAAGTATCAGTTAATACTACAGATGCGATTGTTCCTACATGCCCGACAACTGAAACGCCAAATGAAAGTTCCATTTTTCAGATTCCTTTTCAGGGGCTTGGATTAGCGCCTGGCTATGCTAAGTTTTATATTTTCATTAGAGATGAAGTGAATGGGCTGAATGCTGATTTGAGTATTCTGAATCCGAACGGCTCCACTTATCTTTCATGGACTTACAACAGTACTTCTGACAATAAAGTGCGCACATGGGCTTACTCAAAAGTGTTGCCTACCATTGATGGCACTTATACTTTCCGTGCTATTTATAATGGAGACACCTGTTCTACTGATTTTGAAATAACTCATAATGCAGTTGGACTTGAAGATGAATATAATTCTCAATTTAAAATTTACCCGAATCCTTCGACCGGAGCTTTTATATTGGAAACAAACTCTTTGAAAAATCAGTCAATAGAAATTTATAATATGATGGGAGAAAAAATTTTTGAATCAGAAATTACTGAGCTCCGAACTTCAATTGTGATTAATAATGAAAGTGGAGTTTATTTCTATCAGCTTAGTGATAAACTTCGACATATTTTAAGAGGTAAACTTTTTATTAAATTATAGTTTAATTAAAAAAAAGAAGCACGGTTAATCCTTTTTTTTATTCTCGCGATTGCTGGCTTCAAAAAGTGAGTTTACTATTGACAAAACTATACTGAACAATAGAGCATACCAAAATCCATCTACTTTAAATCCGGGAACAAATTTTCCTGCAAGCATTATGATGAAAGCATTAATAACCAAGAGAAATAATCCAAGAGAAAATATGGTAATAGGCAAAGTAAGAATGATAAGTACTGGTTTTACAAATGCATTGAGCACGGCTAACACTGCGGCCACTCCAACAGCTGTTAACATATTATCAACTGTTACACCAGGAAGAAGATATGATGAAACTAATACTGCCAATCCAGTTATTAATATTTTTATTAAGTAGCGCATATTTTATTTTTTCGAAAGATGGAAATATTATACGCTATTTCAAAGGCAAATTATTCTGATGAACATTATTGTTAATTAGGTGTTAATTGTTGACCTAAATTTTAATTTATTTTAAATATCAATTTCATTAAAGATTTGATTGATGAGTTTGTGGGTTAGGGGCTTTAGATGAAACCCTTTAACATTTGGAAATTGTGTTGCTCTCTGAATATCTTTGTTTTCATCAGAAGAAGTCATAACGTTTCGACAATTGCTGTTCGGTGGCGGTTTTTAGTTCTGATGTTTCAACGAAGTTGCAAAAAAATATTTTCATTACTTTTTTATCTACTAGCCACTGCCACGCCACTGACAGCAATTGCCTGTTATGCACTGTGCGTTCTATTCTTTAATAAATTTCTTCACAGCAACTCCTCTTTCAGTCCTTGCTTTTAAAATATAAACCCCACTCGATAAATCTGATACATCAATGGTGGTTTGTTTTTCTGCGGTGTTGGTTGTTTTTATTATTTGTCCTTGAATATTTAGTATTTCAATTGTTGCTTTTCCATTAATTTCGATGGTGATGTGAACGGTGGCCGGATTTGGAAAAATTGAAAAGAAGAGTCCTTCTGGAATTTCATCCACAGTACTTCCCACCAGACAAAGTGTTGATATCGGCAGGGGAATATTGCTGTTGTTATTGTTAGTTCCATTGCCAAGAAGTCCATCAATATTGTTTCCCCACGCACTTACTGTGCCGTTATTTTTTAATGCAAGACAATGATAATATCCGCAGGCTAGATCAATCACTCCTGACAGAGAGCCTACCTGAATAGGTACGTTACTGTCATTATTATTTCCATTTCCAAGTTGCCCATGATCATTCAAGCCCCAGGTCCAGACAGTGCTGTCGTTTTTCAATGCAGCCGAGTGAGACCATCCTGCAGCTATTGCTGTGATTCCAGTTAATGCGTTTACCTGAACAGGAATATTGCTGTTATTGATGGTGCTGTTTCCAAGTTCGCCATAAGTATTCAAGCCCCATGCCCACACAGTACCATCTTTTTTTAGGGCAAGGGTATGTGATCCTTCAGCTGAAATCGCAATCACTCCTGTCAGCGAAATTACCTGTACGGGTATGTTGCTGTCGCTATTGTTCCCGTTTCCAAGCTGTCCGGCGCTGTTGTCGCCCCATACCCATATGGTACTGTCGCTTTTTAGCGCAACGGAATGATAATTTCCTGCTGAAATAGCAATCATCCCTGATATAGAGTTTACTTGTATTGGTATATTGCTGTCGGTGTTACTTCCATCTCCGAGCTGCCCTGAACTATTATCTCCCCAGGCCCAAACGGTTCCATTATTTTTTAACGCCATAGAATGATAAAACCCACCTGCTAATGCCTTTACTGATATTAGCGAACTGATGTGCAATGGTATATTACTGTGATTAGTATTTCCATTGCCTAGTTCATTGTTGGTATTGCAACCCCATGCCCATACAGTGCTGTCATTTTTTAGTGCAAAGGAATGACTCCACCCCGCAGCTATGGAAATGACATCTGTTAGAACACTTGCTTCAACAGGTACATCGCTTATTGTAACACTTGACCCGTCGCCCAGTTGCCCGAAATAATTATTTCCACATACCTGTACTGTTCCTTTTTCCTTGCAGATTGCTAGTGAATGACCACCACCAGCAGCAATTGTCTGTGCAAATCCTGATGCTGCAATAAACATTAACGAAATTAAAATGTAAATTTTTTTCATAGTTCTTTTTTTTAATACGCCTTGCGAAAAACGGTCGGGTATTGCCGAAGGCGGGGATTTTTAGCACAAATGTAACTAAAAATTCCTAAACTTCGATAAAGCACAAATGTTCAATTAACCACTGAACCGCCAATTTCTTAAACCCGCTGTTACCTGCTGTGCTACTTTGTTTTTTAGTTTGTCGTCTTTGTAGTTATTGTGATAATTTTTTTCTCATTGTCAATAGTTATTTTTCCATATTTACTTAAAGCGCTTTGTCCAAA
>CAMDDP010000023.1 GCA_945892775.1 Chitinophaga pinensis | reverse complement strand
TTATTTGTTCAGGTGCTGTTAAATTGTTAACAGCTGTGGGTGCTGCCGGTAATTACCAGTGGCAGTCATCCCTTGATAACATCGCATGGTCTGATATAGCAGGAGCTACCAATGGTTTAAGTTACACTACTGCGGCTGCAATAGTTAATAAATACTATCGTTTGTTGTCAAAATCAGCAATTTGTTATGATATTTCATCAAACACTGCGTTTGTTGAAATAGCAACCACACCGGTAGTAACCTTTACCAATGTAACGGCAACTTCAGCAACAGTAAACTGGTCGCCTGTAGGTGGTGGAAGTTATAACTTTAGTTGGACAGGAGCAGGAACTGGAAACGCGGCAAACGCAACACCTCCTTATAACCTTAGCGGTTTAACACCAAACACTAACTTGTTTGTAACTGTAACCCTGACCAATCCGGCAGCATGTTCGCCCACAATTGGTGCAGGAACAGCTAACACTAAAACTTTGTGTGCTGCACCTTTAGCACCAAGTTTCGGAGCCATCACTACTACAACAGTAGTGGTGAACATACCAGTAGGAGCAACATCATACAAAGTGTTCTACAAGTTGATGACTATTTCTAACACTTACTTATCAAGTGGTGTTTTGGCTGGTGGATCATCTTACACTATTTTGTCATCTATTGGAACGGCGCTCTATCCTGGAGTAGCATTGTCAGTTTACTTACAGGCTTTTAATTGTCCAACCGTAGGATTAAGCGGACAAGCAGGACCAGCAGTTATTCAGTACTTGCTTCCTGGAACTAGTAGTTGCCCTACTCCAGCATTTACCCTACTTTCTGATTGTTCAAACAGAATAAAGGTGACTTTGAGTGGTAACCCTACTAATGCTTACCGTGTAACATTCCGTAGATTGTCGCCAAGTGTAAATGCTCCGAATTCTTACAACTTTACCGGTACCACATTGAACTATTCTGTATTAAACACACCATTACCACAGATATGGGAAGTTTATGCACAATCAACTTGTGGTTCTGCATACGGTCTGCCTAGGTCAACAATGACTCAAATACAACAGATTCTTGTGAAATCAGGTTGTAATAAAATTAATAACTTGGTGTTGAGTCATGTAACTTGCAATGGATTTACAGCTACCTGGAATGTAGGGGATTGCGGAATCGCTCCCGGCTTAACAGGTTACACAGTGTTTACTAAGGAAGGGGCATCACAGTGGAACGGATATAGCAGCCTGACAAATGTTAGGACAGGGTCTTTCTGGAACTCAGGTGCAACAATCTTATGCTATGTAAGAGCTAACTCATGTAACGGATCGTTTGGACCTGCATCAGATATTCAAACAATAACTCTTTTATCAGGACCTGGTTGCCGCGAGGAAGATCAGCAGACAGAGGAGAACTTGTTTGGTAAAGGTGTGACCAACGAATTTGGAACATTAAGTTTGTTCCCGAATCCAAACTCAGGATTATTCAATATGGATTTACAGATAAGTAACATGACAGCACAGGATGTGCGCGTTGAAGTAGTGAACATGTTAGGACAAGCAGTTTTAACACAAATCACAAGCATCAATGACGGACACCTTACTGAATCAGTAGACCTACCTGAAAATATTACTTCAGGAAGCTACATGGTTAGAGTGATAGTAGGCGACAAAGCCATCTTCAACTCTCAGGTTAACATCAGTAAGTAATACTGAACTGAAAATTAATTAGTACGAATCCCTCCGGCACTTGTGTCGGGGGGATTCGTATTTTATATCTGTTCAGATACAATTATATACCGTCAAACTGCCGAAGTTTCAACAGGGAATAGGCAGAAGAATATTGAATGTGAAATTGTTGTGTCCTTTATCCAAGGAATACTCTTATTTTTAATGATAGAATCTACCGATAAAAAATATTTTTAAACAATTAAATAATTATTATTAATTTAACTCCTTGATTTTTAAAACTAATTTGCAAAAAGGAAATTTATTTACAACTATAACACCAAAAATCAATGAATAAATTTTGTAAACGAAAGATAAAATCATGTAACAAAAGTTGTTTTATCAGAATTATGTGTGCCATTTTCTATGTTGCGGCACTCTTTTTTTTGCAGGTGAATACAGTTGAGGCGCAGTTGGTTTCAAGCTATTCCTATGCACAATCAACCGGAACCTATACAGCACTTGCAACTGGTACAACATTAACATCTGGCATTACAGTAAATACAATTTATACCAATCAGCCAATTGGATTTAATTTTATTTTTAATTGTCAGAACTATGCTACCCTTGGTGTAAGCTCCAATGGATTTTTGTGGTTTGGTAGTGGTTCGCCAAGCGTTAGCGCATTGGCACCAATTGAAAATGCCTCAGCAAATCTTGGCGGGTCAGGAACAATTAATGGAATTATTGCCGCATTTGCGGGGTATAATACTTCAATGCAGGGAAATGCTGCAGGCTCATATATAAGAACACAGCTTTCAGGGCCACTGGGATCGCAGATATTTAAAATTGAATGGAGCGGTTATAGCATTGGTGGTGGTACAGGAAATGCCACTTTACCGGCTTATCAATTATGGTTGTATGAAGGAACAAATGTTATTGAAGAATATGTTGCCGATCAGACATCAATACTCATAGCAACCACTGTTGAAGGACAAATAGGATTGCGTGGAGCGAGTAATACTGATGTAAGGTGTTTGAGTACACCTTTTCTAACTAATACTAACTGGAATATACCCGCTTCAACTATTATTAATTCATCAACAGTTTATATTGATGGAGCATTGCAGGGAATATATTGTGGTGGCTTGAATAGAAAATTTACATGGACACCAACGCAAACATGTTGTACGCCACCAACTTCAAATGCAACAGCATTTGGTTTTACTAATTTAGTTCCGGTTTCAGGCACTGCAACAGTAGGCTTTACAAGAGGAACAGGTACAGGCGGTGTTATTATGATAGCGAAGGATGGTTCAGCACCATCTGGACCGACAAACGGAACGACATACACACCTGCTAATGCAAGTTCAGTATTTGGCAGTGGAACTGCTGTTGGCGGTGGATTTTTAATATTTGTTGAAAATGGTTCCGCAAGTGGTTTAAGAACAGTAAATCTGACTGGTCTAACCAGCGGACATAGTTATTACTTTGCAGTTTACGAATATAATTCAGTTGCAAATTGCTATTCCGCTATTGCCTTATCAGGCGGTTTTTGTTTTGGCCCTCCGGCAATTGCAAATGTTTCCCCGTCGCCAACTTCTGTATGTGCCGGTACAAGCACAACATTAAGCTTAACAGGATTATCTCCCGGAACATTTTATACCTATCAGTGGCAATACTCAGCAACAAGCGGAAGTGGTTATGGTACAGCAAGTGGTACTTCAACTAGCTCAACTTATGCCACACCAACCACACTTCCTTCAGATCCTTCCTATTATGTCTGTCAGGTTACCTGTCCGAATACTTCAAGTGTAACACAATCAAATCAGGGAACAGTTACTGTAAATTCATTTTTAAATTGTTATTGTATACCAATTGTAACCACGCCTTCAACTTTAGATAATGTTCTTAATGTAACTCTGAGCGATGTAAGTATTACTAACAGCATAAATAACACAACAGCAGCAACAACAAGTCCATTGTACACAGTGTATTCAACCTTCACCCCGGCTGGTGGTTATCCGAATAGTGCTGCACCAATATTGTCAGCAGGCAATACTTATCCTCTTGGAGCTTTAAAAGTAAAATCTGGTAATCAGGCAGCATGCAGAATTCAGGCGTGGATTGATTTTAATCACGATGGCGCATTTAATATGACGCCGATTGCAAGTGGAGGAGAATATTTAGGAGTATCAGCTGCAGGAAATTATAATGTAACAGTTTATAGCTTTCCTGCATTCACCATACCGGTTACTTCGCTTTCAGGAATAACTGCGCTTCGCGTAATGGAATGCCGCACAACTGCTGCACCAAATGCATGTTCACTTGGAAGTGTGAGAGGAGAGACAGAAGATTATACAATTAATATAACAACCTGCACACCTCCAACGATACAGGCATCTGCGAATAGTTCGACGGCGATTACTACCACATCTGGTACCATAAACTGGACTTCAGGAAATGGTTCAGCCGGTGATATTCTTGTTATTAAACAAGGAAGTGCAGTGAATTCTGATCCTGTTCAAGGGAATGTTTATACTGCCAGTGCAACTTTTGGTAGCGGAACTCAAATTGGTTCAGGAAACTATGTTGCATACAAGGGATTACTGCAAACAGTTAATGTAACAGGGTTAACATTGAACACAACTTATTACTATGCTATATATACTTATAACAACGGAACTCTATGCTATAAAACTCCTGCTTTAACAGGAAGTTTCACCACATTGAATGGCCCTATGACATATGTTTCAAGCACAACAATTCAGCAAACAGGCAATGTTTTACAGGGCTCAACAAATCAATCCATTATTCAAGTGCAGGTAGTAATGGGGGCAGGATCAAGTCCTGCAATAACATTAAATTCAATTACCTTCAACACCAATGGTTCTACTGCCATCAGTTCTGATATTACAGCAGCAAGAATATGGTATACCGGAAATAATTCAACTTTTGCTACCACAACACAGTTTGGAGCTACAGTAAACAGTTTTACTGGTTCCATTCCTGTAGCCGGAACACAAGTTTTATTGCCCGGTATAAATTATTTATGGGTTACTTATGATGTGAATGTATCAGCTACCATTTTAAATGTATTGGATGCCGAGTGTACTTCCATAAATATCGGTTCTGTTCAAACTCCAATAGTAACAGCCCCTGCAGGTTCAAGGCCGATTGATGCCATGGCGGGTTTGGCTTGTGCTTACACAGCTTCTAATCAAACTATAGCAATGTCAACAATTGTAGGTGTTGCTGGGACAACTACAATTGCATCCGGTACTTCAATTGACGATAATAATTATCCCGGTCTGAGTTTGCCTGTTGGATTTAATTTCGAATTTAATGGCCAGAATTTTACATCTTATGGAATTAATTCTAATGGATTTATTTGGTTTGGTTCTGGAACGCCAAACACCAATTCATATTCACCTATTGGAAATTTAATTTCAGCAGGTGCTATAAATGGGGTCATTTGTCCATTTGGATCTGACTTAATAGCTCACCCTCATACAAGTTACAGCCCAATTACTCCAAGCATTATTGTTGCTGTATCTGGCGTTTCACCAAACAGAATTTATACGATTGAATGGAATGGATTTTATAATAAATCCATTTTTAATTCAGGTACCGATGGTGGATGTTATCCAACAGCGGTATTTGGAATTTTTTATTCAGATGCCCATCGATTAGACTTTCAGATAAAATTATATGAAAAAGGAGGAGTTAATTCCGGCAGAATAGAATTCATTTACAGAGATCAAAATCCGGTTTGTATAAATTCAGGTTATTCATTTCAAACCGGACTAAGAGGTACTTCAGCAACAGTTTATCTCACAAGAGCAAATAGCGGAAGTTTAACACCTTCTTCTTCTACCAATGGTGGAGCAGCTGCAACCGCAATAACATTTGGAGGAGGAAATTTTATTGATGGAAGTGTTGGAATTCGGTACACTCCTAATATTTTAACCCCTGCAATTAGTCCGTCTCCAACAGCATCAAATATATGCCCTGCGGTTTCAGTAACTTTAACAGGCACTTCTGTTGTACCAGTTTCTCCAACATGGCAATGGTATAAAAACGGAATAATTATTCCAACTGCAACATCTGCAACATATTCAGTAACTGCTACAGGTACATATGCAGTGGTAGCTTCTAATGCCGGCTGTGGAAGAGTTTCAAACTCAACGCTTGCTACAATTACTCCATGTTGTGTTACCGGAACATGGACTGGTTTAGTAAGTACAGACTGGAACACACCTGGTAACTGGTGTGGCAATGTAATTCCGATTTCAACTACCAATGTTGTTGTCAATTCAGGAGCTCCAAATAATCCTCTTGTAGGTGGTGTTGGGCCAGTTGCTACCTGTAATAACCTCACCATAAATGCTGGGGCTTCAATCTCAATAGCAGCAAACACTTTAAGTATAAAAGGTAATTTAGTAATGGCACTTACCGGATTGTTTAATCATTATGGAGGAACTTTTGAATTGAGTGGAACAGCCAGTCAAACCTTTCCTGAACTTACTTGCTATAATCTTAAAATTAATAATGCAGCAGGGGTGGTAATAAGTGGTGATGTTACTGTAACAGAATCATTAAATTTATTTAGTGGGATAATCAGTACGGGGGGAAGTATTCTATATGTCTCTAATCCATCTGCAGGATCTGTTATTGGTTTTAGTACTACTAATTATGTAAATGGCAGATTGGTTCGATACATAAGTAACACTGGCGCATTTGATTTTCCAATTGGCAATGCTACTCGATATGAATTAGCTACAGTTACAGTGAATAATTTGTTTCCTACTTTGTATTTATTAGGTGAATATTTTCAAGATAATTTTTTGTGCTCACCTGTTCCTAATAGTGGCGGCGGCCCATTTGTGAATGGCACACCAATGGTTAATTTGTTAAATGCAGGGTATTGGTCAATCACACCTGATGATCAGCCAGTATCCGGAACTTATAATATTCAGTTAAATGAACGAGGGTATACCAATCCGCCGGCATCTGCAAATTATTGTGCCGTAATAAAGCGTGACGATTGTTTTTCAAACTGGTATTCTTTAGGTGTTCATTCCAACGCAACGCAGAGTATCAATGGTGGGACAGTTACAGCGGTTCGTACTGCGCTTACATCATTTTCTGACTTTGGTATTGGATTTGGCGGGCTTATTTTACCAATTGAATTAACCAGCTTTACAGTTGATTTTATTGATAATAATATTAATTCGATTTTAAAGTGGACCACTATTTCTGAATTAAATTTAAATCGGTTTGATTTAGAAGTTTCAACAGGAACCGATCAGAATGGGAGCCTTTTTTTTAGAAAGATTGGTGAGGTTTCCGGTAACGAAACTTCAATTGTTGCTCATGATTATACGTTCATTGATAAAGAATTTAACAAGTCAGGAACAAGATATTATCGATTAAAAGGAGTTGATAACGATGGGGAGTTTTTCTATTCTAAAATTGAGTCGCTGATATTTGGAGGTGGGGATGTGGTTTTATCAAATCTTTTTCCAAATCCTGCGAGCCATTTAATCAATTTTGATTTATTTATGGATGGTGGAAATGAGGCAAGAGTTTCTATTACCAATTTGTTGGGGCAGGAAATGTTTGTAGATCAACTGCCCTTAATAGAAGGAGTTAATAAACTCAGCTTTAATATTGAATCGTTGGCTGCTGGAATTTACTTTATCAATGTTTTCCCGTCAGGTAAGGTGGCCATTCACAGAAGGTTTGAAAAGGAGTTGGAGTAGTTTCTTCTGAAATAAAGAATTTGATTTTGAGGGGTGTAAATATTTTTTAAATATATTATTTCAACCCATACAGAAATTTCATGGTGTCAATATTATCGGCATAATCATTTAAAGATGGTTGCTGCGATTTTCCAAAAGGAATATAGTTTTTTCCAACTATGCATTGAACCTCATTTTCAATGAGCAATAATTTTTCTTTTAAATCTTCTTGTGAATTATAAAATTCATAATGTAAGGTTGCAACCCTCGAAGTAATCGATTCTTTTTCTTGAAGAATTAAAAATTCATTCGCAAAATGAGGTGTTTTGTTCATTAGTAATATAGTGCAGTTGTAATCAAAATTATTTTTGTACTTATTATGGTTGGTTACATCACTATAAAATAATAGGTCTTTGTATATGGTTGTCGGGTCAAAATTTTTAGGCAAATAAAGTTTCGAAACGTTGCGACAACCTAGCCCGAAGTAGCTAAAAATGTCTTTCCCAAGTGAAAAAATTTCGTCACTGGTTTCTTTCCCGGTAAAAACTGCAACAGAACTTCTGCTTGATCGAATGAGATGCTGTTTGTCTTTAAAATAATATTCAAAGTATCGTGCTGAATTATTACTGCCAGTGGCAATAATGGCATCGGCATCATTTAGCCGTTCCACAAAAAATGTTTTTCCGATAAAGTCAGAAGAAATAAGTTCTAATTTTTTAACAAGAAAGGGTAGGAGTACTTCATCTTTTGTCGATAGTTTTATTAATCCGGTATTTCCACTCATCCAAACGCATAGTAAATCATGAAAGCCCACGAGTGGAATGTTTCCTGCCATTACTAATCCAATTTTTTTAGGGGGGGCATTGTTGATCTTGTAATTGGAGTGCCACGCTTCCAACTCATGTTGTTGCAAATAATTAGTTGCAATTGCGCGAAGCATTGTTTTTTGATTCTCTATGGTAAACCAGTTGTTTTTATAAAAAGCTTCTGTTATTTTTTCTTCTAATTCATTGGGGAAACTTAAAATGTATTCCCCCAGTTTCTTTAGCCCCTTTATAAGCGAAACGTTTTTAGTTTTATTTTTTTTAATCAATGGCTATGATAGTTTTTATTAGTGATTACTTTTGTGGCGGTCAAAACTAATTCAAAGAAAAAATCATGGCGATAATAATCACAGAAGAATGTATCAATTGCGGTGCGTGCGAACCTGAATGTCCGAACAATGCAATCTATGAGGGAGGTGCCGAATGGGCTTTTGCCGATGGAACAACTGTAAAAGGTATGATTACCATGTTGGATGGCACTCAAATTGATTCAGATCAGCGTAATGCTCCAGTATCAGCTGATTTATATTTTATTGTACCTGAAAAATGTACTGAGTGTACAGGCTTTCATGAAGAGCCACAATGCGCTGCTGTTTGTCCTGTTGATTGCTGTGTGGCTGATCCTGACCATGTAGAAACAAAGGAGCAATTAATTGAGAAGAAAGATAAAATGCACATCTGATTTTTTTAGGTGTATAAGAATCAAAGCCGCTTCGAAAACTATCGTGGTGGCTTTTTCATTTTTGTAGTACCATAAATATGAGTTCAACTACATCTGAAAATAAACACCAGCCATTTGCTTCATTGAACTTTGTTGAGTTCAGGTATTTTTTGCTCTATCGGTTTTTTTTTACGGTGGCCATACGAATGCAGGGTGTTATTGTTGGGTGGCAGATTTATGAATACACCCACGACCCGCTTTCTTTGGGATTGATTGGTTTAGCTGAGGCCATTCCTTATATTATCGCTTCCTTTTTTTCAGGGCATACAGCCGATGTTGTAAATCGGAAGTCATTGTTGGTTTCTTTCACTATTGTATTTTTATTATGCGCCCTTGCGCTTACTATTTTTACTTTTAATGATAGTTTGTTTTTAGTAACTAATGGTGTTTTTCCTGTTTATTCGGTTCTATTTGTTTCAGGTATTGCAAGAGGATTTTTGGCGCCAGCTGTATCGGCATTATTTGGCCAAATAGTTCCACGGGAGTATTATGCAAATGCAACAGCATGGAGTAGCAATACCTGGCAAACTGCAGCGGTAGCTGGGCCTGCAATTGGGGGGTTGGTTTATGGCTTTGCTGGGGTTACTAATGCCTATTTTTGTGTGGTAGGTTTAATTTTACTTTCCTATGTAATGACTTTTAAAATAAAAAAACATCCCTTGCCTATTCGATTAAAAATTGAACCATTGTTGGAAAGTTTGGCAACGGGTATTCGATTTCTTTTTAATACAAAATCATTATTAGCTGCAATCACTCTCGATTTATTTGCTGTGTTATTTGGAGGGGCAGTTGCTATATTGCCAATGTTTGCCAATGAAATTTTAAAAGTAGGCCCTGCGGGGTTGGGTTTCTTAAATGCTGCTCCTTTTCTTGGGTCAGTTATTATGGGTATTGTGCTCGCCTATATTCCACCATTAAAAGAGGCAGGAAAATGGCTGCTCTACTGCGTAGCTGGGTTTGGTTTATCTACTATATTATTTGCTTTCACTACAAATTTTTATCTCGCATTTTCTCTTTTGTTAATTGCAGGGATGTTTGATTGTGTGAGTGTTATAATCAGAGGAACCTTACAACAACTATTAACACCCGACGACATGCGGGGAAGAATTTCTGCCCTCAATAATATTTTTATTGGCTCCAGCAATGAAATTGGCGCTTTCGAGTCAGGGGTTACAGCTAAATTAATGGGGCTCATTCCATCTGTAGTTTTTGGTGGGGGAATGTCTCTTTTTGTTGTTTTATTTTCGGCTGTAAAATTTCCAGAACTAAGGAAGTTGAATTTACGGGAAATCAGTTAGCACCTTTTTTATTCTATAAAGAATATTTATTATAGAAATTAATTTTTTAATATAGCCTTTTATAACTAGCTATTAATGTGTTTTAATTCTATTTTAATTTTATTTAATGAAACATAATACCTATTAGTAGGTAATAGAGTTTGTTTTTAAAATACATTGTTAAAAAGTTTAAAAAACAAACGCAAATTATGTTCTATTTCTCCTACCTCGAATGTAACAAATCGCTTGAAAGCACTTTTGCCGTTTCACTTCATCCATATAAAGTGACTCAGGTAGAATTAGAAGTTGATGAATATTCTTTTAATAGTAGTCAAGCAAACAATATGGATTTTGAATTGTACAAACTCATAATGAGTAATTAAATTTCATGAGCTGTTAATTTTTTTATGCCTTCCACTTCTTTTAAGTTACATGCACCTTTTATTGATCGCCCCAATGTGGTAACGAGTAAAAAAAATTATTTTAGGAAGTTGATGAAAGCTTATGGCAAAATAGAATTTACTATATTTTTGATATTATTTATAACGATTATTGGACTCATATTTACACATAATTTTATTGATTGTTAGTGGTGCAAATAAAATTAACACTTTGTTTTACCTGATTTAGCGCGCATTCTTATTTCAATAAAAACAAGTCTTAATTCCCTTTCTCAATTTATTTCTATTTAATGTTTGCATAAGAGAAATTATTTTATGACTTTTGTGCCCCTTAAAGAAAAACCAAATCATGGCGCGCGTTTGTCAAGTTACAGGAAAGAAGGCATTGTCGGGACACAAAGTTTCGCATTCCAATATAAAAACCAATCGTCGATTCGAACCGAATCTTCAGAAAAAACGCTTCTTCATTCCTGAAGAGGGGAAATGGATTACGCTTAAAATCACTACATCAGCTGTTCGTACAATAACCAAAAACGGAATTTCAGCAGTTTTGAAAGAGATGAGAGCTAAACAAAAAGCAAGTATTTAATAAATTACAATCAGCAATAAAATTGCTCCACAATGGCAAAGAAAGAAGTAAGAGTTCAGGTTATTTTGGAATGTACCGAGCATAAAACAAGCGGACAGTCGGGTACATCGCGTTACATTACTACCAAGAATAAAAAAACAACACCAGAAAGATTGGAGTTGAAAAAATTCAATGCAACTTTGAAGCGCTACACCGTTCATAAAGAAATTAAATAATAACATAGTCATGGCAAAAGACGCAGGTAAAACCTCAAAGAATGCGAAGACACAGAAAGATGCTGCACAATCTGCAGCTTCAAAGGCGTATGTGCGCGTAATAGTTTCAGAACGCTCAGAAAAAAGTGGTGCTTATGTGTACAAAGAAAGAATGATACACAAAGACAAAGTGAAAGAATATTTAGCTGGTAAGTAAGCTATAGAAGTTTTAATAATCACAAAGCTTCTCTTTCTTCGGATGGGGAAGCTTTTTTTGTTTAACTGAATATGGGATTGTTTTCGTTTTTTACAAAGGAAAAAAAGCAGAACCTAAGCGATGGGTTGCAAAAAACCCGTGAGAATTTTTTCACAAAAATCACCAAAGCAGTTGCAGGAAAATCGAAAGTTGATGAAGATGCACTTGATGATATTGAGGAGGCATTGATAGCTTCTGATGTTGGAGTAGCTACAACCTTAAAGATTATTGATCGCCTTGAAGCACGGGTTGCTAAAGACAAATACCTTGGGGCAGAATCACTCAGGGATATACTCAAAGAAGAAATTAGTTCTATACTTTTAGATAATAATACAAAAGACCTTAAGGATTTCACTGATGGCATCAACCAAACCCCTTATGTAATTATGGTTGTGGGTGTGAATGGTGTTGGCAAAACAACTACTATCGGAAAACTTGCCTATCAGTTTAAGAAATCAGGAAAATCTGTTTTACTTGGAGCTGCTGATACTTTTCGTGCAGCAGCAATTGAGCAATTAGTTATTTGGGCTGATCGGGTGATGGTGCCAATTGTTAAGCAGGTACAAGGTTCAGATCCGGCGGCTGTGGCATTTGATACCATTCAATCAGGGGCTGCAAATAATTCAGATATTATTATTATTGATACAGCAGGCCGTTTACACAATAAGATTAACCTCATGAACGAACTCACTAAAGTTAAGCGCGTGATGCAAAAAGTTATACCTGGTGCTCCTCATGAAGTGTTGTTAGTATTGGATGCTTCTACTGGACAAAATGCAATCGAACAGGCGAAACAATTCATGCAGGCAACTGATGTAACTGCTATAGCCTTAACTAAGTTAGATGGTACTGCTAAGGGCGGAGTAGTAATAGGAATTGCAGATCAGTTTAAAATTCCAGTAAAATATATTGGCGTAGGTGAGCAAATAGATCAGCTTCAGGTTTTTAATAGAGAGGAGTTTGTGGACTCACTTTTTCAAATTTAATTATGAAAACCAAAACCCTCCGCAAAAGCAAAGTTCATGTTGTAACACTCGGTTGCAGTAAAAATACTGTGGACTCTGAGGTGTTAATGGGGCAGTTGCGCGCCAATAATTTTACCGTGGCGCACGACAGCGATAACGACGATAGTGAAGTGGTTATCATAAACACCTGCGGATTCATTGACAACGCGAAGCAGGAAAGTATTAACACCATACTCGAATACAGCGATCACAAGCGTGCGGGCCGTATTGATAAATTGATTGTGACCGGATGTTTAAGCCAGCGCTATCGTGATGAGTTAAAAGATGAAATGAAAGAAGTTGATAATTGGTTTGGTACTTCAGAAATGCCAAGGCTTTTAAAAACTCTGAAAGCAGATTATAAGCATGAATTAGTTGGCGAAAGATTGCTTACGACTCCTTCTCATTATGCTTATGTGAAAATTTCGGAAGGATGTAATCGCACCTGCTCATTCTGTGCAATACCACTTATGCGTGGAAAGCACATTTCAAAACCTATTGAGGAAATTGAGGCGGAGATAAAAAAATTAGTTAGGCAAGGAGTGAAAGAGTTTTTGCTAATTGCGCAGGAATTAACTTACTACGGTCTCGATTTATACAAGGAGCGGAAACTGCCTGAGTTATTACACCGCATTGCCGACATTGAAGGGGTGGAATGGATTCGTTTGCATTATGCATATCCAAATAAATTTCCAGTAGAAATTCTGGATGTGGTGCACGAGCATTCGAACATTTGCAATTACCTCGATATTCCGTTTCAGCACATCAGTGATCCTGTTTTGAAAGCCATGAAGCGCCAAACCGATAAAGCTGAAATTACTGCATTGATAAAAACCATTCGCGAAAAAGTTCCGGGCATTGCGCTTCGAACAACCATGCTTGTTGGTTTTCCTGGTGAGCGCAAGGAGCACTTTGATGAACTGGTGGAGTTTGTGAAGGAAGTGAAATTTGACCGCCTCGGTGTGTTTACTTACTCGCACGAGGAGGGCACGAGTGGTTATGAACTCGAAGATGATGTAACAGTTGCCACCAAGAAGAAGCGTGCGCAACACTTGATGGATGTTCAGCAGGAAATTTCGCGTGCGAAGAATGAAGAAAAGATTGGTCTCACTTTCAGGGTGTTGTTTGACCGGAAGGAAGGCGAGTACTTCATCGGGCGCACTGAGCACGACTCTCCTGAAATTGATAACGAGGTGTTGGTGAAAGCAACGGACACTTACTTGCGGGTGGGAGATTTCGCCAACATTAAAATTACTGCTGCAGAAGAATTTGATTTGTATGGTGAAAAGGTTGACTAAATAAAATGGTATGAGCAGCACACCTCCATATACTGTTACACCACTTGATTATTCCGTTACAGGATATTTTACTAAACTGATTATTGATTACCTGAAAGGTGAGGCGGGGCTGAAGGAATTTTATGAGCATGAACCTGCTATGTTCTCGGTGGAAGAAGCCATTCTGACTAAGCGAAATCAGAAGCTCTACCGAACAGAATTAGCAGATGCACTACTGAAACAATACGGTGGGTTACTTAACGAAGAAGGTATTACTCACAAGAATATTCTTGCGCTTAAAAAAGAAAACACCTTCACTATAGTAACGGCGCATCAGCCAAATTTATTCCTCGGTCCGCTGTACCTAATTTATAAAATCACTTCAGCAATTAAGATGGCGGAAATACTGAACGAAAAATATCCGGCAGAAAAATTTATTCCGGTGTACTGGATGGGAAGCGAGGACCATGATGTGGATGAACTGAATCATATTTCGTTATTCGGAAAAAGAATAGAATGGAACCTTAGGCAAAAAGGAAGCTTCGGCAAATACAATACTGAGAGTTTAGGCGCATTAATAGATGCACTGAAAGGAGTTGCAGGCAACTCGCCACACACGGATGAATTGATTCAAATATTTAAATCATCGTACCTCGAAAGCAAAACAATAACCGAAGCCACGCGAAAACTGGTACACCATTTTTTTGGCGATAAGGGGTTAGTGGTTGTGGATGGTGATGACATTGTGTTGAAGAAAATATTTCAACCCGTAATGCAGGATGAATTGCTGAACAGCAATGCAGAAAGATTAGTGAACGCGACAATTGTTAAACTGGAAGAGAAGTATCCGGTGCAGGTGAAGCCAAGAAATGTCAACCTGTTTTATCTGAAAGAAAATCTTCGCGAACGGATAGTGAGAGAAGGAGCGGGGTACAAAGTGTTGAATACTGAAATCACTTTCAATCAGCAAGCAATGCTGAGTGAATTAAAAAATCATCCGGAGCATTTTAGTCCGAATGTGGTGCTGCGACCGTTGTACCAAGAAATGATTTTACCAAACGTTGTGTTCATTGGAGGTGGCGCAGAGGTTTCTTACTTTATGGAATTTAAAAGTTTGTTTGTCAACTATAAGATTGCATTCCCTGTTTTGTTTTTACGCAATTGTGCGTTAGTGATAGATAAGTCATCAGAAGAGAGAATGGCTAAATTCGGCATCATTGCAAGAGCATTGTTTAGTGATGATGAAGAGGTGATAAAATCATTCACATTGAAAAAAGCCGGAGGTTCTTTAGAGATGAATGAAGAGCGGCAAGAACTTGAAATAATATTTCAGCAATTGAAATCAAAAACTTTAATGTTTGATAAAACATTAGAGAATCAGATTGCTGCGGAACAAACTCGCGTGTTAAAATTTATTCAGTCACTTGAAGAAAGACTCTTAAAAACTGAAAAGAAAAAACACGAAAACAGTATTCAGCAAATAAGAAAGCTGAAAGAAAAATTATTCCCTGATAATTCTTTGCAAGAGCGTCACGAAAGTTTCATTACTTTTTACCTCACTCACGGGGTTAAGTTTTTTGATATCATTCACGAGGCATTTAATCCTTTTGAAGAAAAGTTTACTGTTATCTCTTTATAGTAAAGAGGTGGAGCGGATTAGAAATTATTCATCTCCGTGAATGCCATTAAAGATTCTTCCCCATCGGATTTTACTGAAGAAACTTCCCCCTGCATCCCAACTCATCCAGATGAACCACGCTTTTCCAACTATATGATCTTCAGGAACGAATCCCCAGAATCTTGAATCAGCGCTATTGTGACGGTTATCACCCATCATCCAATAGTAATTCATTGCGAAAGTATAAGTGGAAGATTCTTTGCCGTCAATCAAAAATTTATCGCCTCGCATTTCTAGTTTGTGTCCTTCATAAACTGTAATAACACGATTTAAAAGCGCAATATTTTCTGGAGTAAGAGTAACTGTTACTCCTTTTTTAGGTAAAACTATAGGGCCGTAATTATCTATATTAAATGGGTAGTTTTTGGGGTCCCCAGGAAAGAGTGTTTCAGGATTAAAGCCTTCCTGTACAATTAATTGCTCTACCTTTTTTACATTCGGAAGTTTCTTTAGAGCTTCAACACCTTCATCGGTTAAGTGATAATTATATTGACCAGGTGTGTTTGTAGCCCCCCCCTCATCAATGTGTAATTCTTTGAGTGTTTTTTCATTTATTGCACTTCCATCAGTAAAAACGAAGTAGTCTTCTTGTCGATAGGGCGCTTTCCAATTCTTTTTTCCATTAATAAAAACTTCGGTATTGAATATCTGCAAAGTATCTCCTGGAATGGCAATGCATCTTTTAATGTAATTCTCTCGCTTGTCAACAGGACGAAAATCTTCCATTGGATAATTGAACACCACCACATCATTATTTTTTATGTGGCTGAATCCAGGCAATCTATGGTAACCAAGTTCAATCCATTCTAAATAAGATTTTCCTCCAAACAAAGGCATTGTATTGTGTGCAAACGGAAAACTCAAAAGGGTCATTGGAATACGAGCGCCATAATGCATTTTACTCACGAATAAAAAATCGCCAACAAGTAACGATTTTTCCATTGAGGGTGTAGGAATAGTATAAGCTTCAATGCCGAAAGTACGAATGAGGGTAGCAGCTATTACTGCAAAGAGGAGCGCATCAACCCATTCTCTTGTTTTGGATTTGCGAGTGGTATTTTTTTTCCAAAATTTCCAATTCATGTTTATTTCTTCTGTTTTTAATCTCGAATTAAGCAGGACGATATAAAGGTGTTTTATCCTTTTTATTGTGTGCGAATGTAAAATTATATCAGTAGTACTTGTTTTAATTTTCTGATGTCCCCAATATTTAAGTTGGTGTCTCTCTTATCATTCAGCACCAATGAGCATTTCTTTTATTATATCTCTGAAAGAATGAAATCCTTTTTTATTCAAAGCCCATTCAGCAGCAGCAATTGAGCCTTCCGCAAAACCTTTTCGGTCAAATGCTTCATGCGCAATTTGAATTGAATCATATTCAGAATAGTAGGTCACCACATGTTCGCCAATGGCATCATCATTTCTATTTGATATAATTGCCAACTTGGTTTCATCCGCATCGTCATCACTCAGTTCACTTGAATTCGTCCACTGTTTCAACCATTTTCTATTTTCGAGAATGCCATTTGCAAGTGTGATAGCGGTTCCGCTTGGTGAATCTTTTTTTTGTGCATGATGTGTTTCTTCTATGAAAACATGGTATTTTTTTTGTGTCTTCATTAATTTTGCTAAAAAATCATTTGCTAAAAAAAATAAATTAACACCTGTGCTGAAATTGCTTCCATAAATAATACATCCATCTTTTTGATGGCATATTTTTTTTAATTCATTCATCCTTTCATACCAACCTGTAGTTCCAATAATTAGTGGCTTACCTGCGTCTAAAATAATTTCTGCATTTTTTATAACTGCTGATGGAATAGAGAAATCAATGACCACATCACATTTTGAAAAATCACTTTCAGTAAGTGCTTTCTGATTTTTAGTGTTTGCAATGAAGGTGATTTGATTCTCACCTTTTTCTTTAATGATTGACTCAATCATCTTACCCATTTTGCCGTAACCTATCAGCGCAATTTTCATTCAGAAGTTTAATTGAAGTGTGAAACCTGAAGCAGTTTTATTATTAGTTGTGTTGAATAATGCAGGATAAACATTCATGCTTAAATCATCATTGATGTTAAAATTATAAAGATGCGCATCAACCACTGCATCAATAATGTTTAAACCATAAATTGCTACACCTGCTACTATACTATAATCTAAGTAGGTTCTAAAAATATCTTGAATATCAGCTTTTTTAGACTGGTCATATAATTCAGGATAGAAAGTTTCTTTTTTAATCGGGTTCCAAATAGTGAATGATAAAATATTATTTAATTGGTTGGTGTCTGCGGCTAGAATATAGGCGTTTTTAAAATTTTTATAAATAGTATAATTGCGATAAATGAAATATCCTGCTGTAGCTGCTGAGGTATAAACGATAGGCACTTTCCAATATTTTTTATTGTAGGCCTGTCCCGCTCCTGGAACAATTGCTGATAAAATTCCAGCAAACTTTGGGGGGTGTTCTTTTGGAATTAAATGGAAAGATTTTTTTGTATTGGCAATGATTATCTTTTTATTGGAGGTTGAATCGTTTTGAGAGAAACAATTTGAACTGCTCAAAATAAATAAGAGATAAAAAATCTTTTTCAGAAAATTCATTCTGAATAATTAAGGGGCTTCAATAATTTCTGTTATACGCTCCAAATCTTCATCGCTAAAAAAGGAAATACTAATCTCACCTTTTCCTCCACGCAATCTTTTTAAATGTACTTTTGTTCCTAAATGCGATTGTATTTTTTCCTGAATTCGCTTGTATTCATACGGAAGCGATGGCGCTTTTGCCCTACCCGATTTTTTTTTGGTTGGAGTTGCATTTTCACGAACCATTTGTTCCACCTGTCGAACACTTAAGCCATTTTTAACTGCCTCTTTAAATATGTGTAATTGAACTAAAGGATTTTCAATAGTAATTAATGCACGAGCATGTGCCATGCTAATTGATTTGTTTTTTATAGCCGCTTGAATATCTGGGGGCAATTTTAGTAAACGTAAATAATTGGTGACAGTAGTCCTATCCTTACCCACACGCTCAGCTAATTGTTCTTGTTTCAAATTGCATTCGTCAATTAATCGTTTGTAGTTAATTGCAACTTCAATACTATTTAAATCTTCGCGATGAGTATTTTCAATCAACGCCATTTCCAGCATTTCCTGATCATTTGCAATACGAACGAACGCAGGAATTTCTTTAATACCCGCCATATGCGATGCTTTCAACCGGCGCTCACCAGCAATCAGCTGATATTTATTTCCAGAAATTTTTCGAACAGTAATCGGTTGAATCACTCCGTGTATACGAATGCTATCAGCAAGTTCAGTTAATTTAAGCTGATCGAAATCAGCTCGGGGTTGAAATGGATTTACTTCAATACTTTCCAATGGTAATACGAAACTCTGACCTTGTATGCCAGTTGGTTTTTCAGGTTGGCTTTTAGGTAATTGAAGTGATAAGTCAATGTCATCAAGTAAAGCACGAATACCTTTACCCAAAGCCTCTTTGCCTTTACTCATTTGGTTCAAGATCTAATATTTTATCCTTCGTTTTAATTTTTGTCAAATCATTCTTTTGCAGAATTTCTCTTGCAAGGTTCAGGTAATTCACCGCTCCTTTGCTGTCGGCATCGTACATTACAACTGACTTTCCAACACTTGGTGCCTCACCTAATTTTGTATTGCGGTGAATGATAGTTTCAAAAACTAATTCTTGAAAATGCATTTGTACTTGTTCAACAATTTCATTGCACAAATTCAAGCGCTGATCATACATGGTTAGCAGTATTCCTTCAATGGTCAATACTGGGTTCAAGCGATTTTGAACAATTTTAATTGTGTTCAATAATTTTCCTAATCCTTCTAATGCAAAAAATTCGCACTGCACCGGAATCAAAACTGAATCGGCTGCACTAAGCGCATTTACTGTAATTAAGCCCAATGAAGGCGAACAGTCAATAATAATGAATCGATATTCTTTTCTGATTTCATCCAGCACCCCCTTCATAATTTTTTCTCGATTAGGATGATTGATTAATTCAATTTCAGCACCAACTAAATCCAAGTGCGATGGAAGAATAAATAAATTAGGAGTGTCGGTTTCAATAATGCAATCCTTAATTCTTGCTTGCCCTATTAAGCACTCGTAAATACTCTTCTTAACTTTATTGGGGTTGATTCCCAAACCCGAAGTTGAGTTGGCTTGAGGGTCAGCATCAATCAGAAGAGTTTTGTATTCAAGCACTGCAAGACTTGCAGCGAGATTAATTGCGGTAGTAGTTTTTCCTACACCACCTTTTTGATTTGCAATACAGATTACTTTTCTCATTCAAAAGAAGCTGAAAATTTTATTTGTGTTTTCAACTTCGGTCAAAGATATGCGCAATGAACACCATGCATCAGAAGATAGATTCTTTTTATTCACAAATTATACACAAATTAAAAAAATAATTAGAAGGAAATTGTATTGATGCTTCACCATTGATAATTTGGAGCAACAAATTTTATTTTATATATGAAATTTATAGCATAGAGAATTAATTGGCATCTTCTTTTATAAAAGAATAAGAGGCGGTTTGATAAAGCAGTATTCGTTTAATCATTGAAACGGTTGAGTTATAAGGAGCGGCTACCATATTCTCATTCACAACCCAATCCGGAATATTTCCACTCGCATCTAAGTGCATTTCTAATTCAATCTGTACGCTGTCTCCTGCTAAAGGAGTGAGCACAGTGATAGATTGAAAATGTTGAACTCTAATCATTCCCTCTTTATCGGGTATATAATCTGACATACCAGTTTTTGCGAAAGTGACTTTTAGTGTTAACGGATCTTGCGAAACTTTAAAATGTGAAACCACATCACGATCACTCAATGGCCATGGCAAATCGGTTACTTGGTAATTATAAAATTCTTGGTCATTTAAAAATTTTAAAGTAGAAGTGCCGCTACAGCCATAAACCCATTTCGGATAATTTTTTGTATCAAATATCACTGCAACAATTGCAGCCAATGTTGACTTCACTTTATTGACCACACGCACCTCTCTAAAATCAAACCCATTCATAGGTCTTGAATAAACTTTTATTCCGGTTTCATTTTTCTCTAAACGCCAAATATGAATTTGGTCGGATGAATAAAAGGAGCTGAAAAAAGTAAAAATAAAAAACAAGATGATTTTTGCTTTCATTTTTTTATTGATAAGTTCTCGATACCATTTAAAATCAAAAGCATTTTTTTTCTAGAGTAAAATTATCTTATTCTTTTTACTTAAGTGATAAATTCCTTTGAACACTTTGTAAAATTCTGTTGATTATTTAATTTCTGAAGTTTAAAAAATAGAGTCATTTTTTCATCGTGAAAAAACGAACGATATTCTTTTTAGCATTATTAATTTCCTTGTTTACTAATTGCCATCGTGCTGATCCTAATGCAGGGCTCATGGTTTTTCGTTTTAATATTTATAACGGACTTTCTTCCCTTGATCCGGCCTTTAGTGCGGTGCAATCTAATGGATGGGTAGATAATTTATTGTATAATGGATTGGTGCAGTTGAATGAAAAGTTGGAGGTAATTCCATGCATTGCAAAGACATGGGAAATATCCTCAGATTCAAAAACTTATACTTTTCATTTACGCAACAATGTTTTTTTTCACGACGATGCTTTATTCTCTAATGGAAAAGGAAGAAAGGTTATTGCATCAGATTTTGTTTATTCATTTCATCGAATTGTTGATCCTGCTGTTGCTTCAAAAGGGGCCTGGATATTTAATGGGAAAGTAGTTGTTGAAAATTCATTTGTGGCGATTGATGATTCTACTTTTCAAATTAATTTAAAGAATCCTTATGCTCCTATCATGGGCATACTTACTATGTCTTATTGCAAGGTTGTTCCCATGGAAGTGGTGGAGCATTATGGAAATGATTTTCGCGCTCACGCTGTTGGAACCGGTCCTTTCAAATTAAAGTATTGGAGAGAGAATGATGCATTGTTATTGCTGAAGAATGAAAATTATTTTGAGATTGATTCATTGGGGAAAAAATTGCCATACCTAGATGCAGTGTATATAACTTTCATTGAAAATAAGAGCACAGAATTTTTAAAATTCCGACAAGGTGAATTGGATTTTATTTCTGATGTGGATCCTTCGTTTAAGGATGATGTATTGACTAAGAAGGGAGAACTACAACCGAGGTATCATGGGTTAATGGTTTTAGATAAATCAGTTTATCTAAACAGCGAATACATTGGTTGTAATTTAATTCATGATCCAAAAAATAATCCTTTAACAAATTTGAAAGTGCGACAGGCAATTGCTTATGGTATAGATCGGAAAAAATTAATCACTTTCATGCGTAACAATATTGGAATACCTGCAGAGCATGGATTTGTCACTCCAGGTCTCGATAATTTTAAAGCTGATTGTATTAAGGGCTATTCTTATCAGCCAGAACTTGCACGAAAATTATTAGCAGAGGCAGGTTTTTCTAATGAGAAAAGTTTTCCAGAAATAAGTTTATTGTGTTCGCCTAGTTCTGAAGGTGTATGTAATTTTGTTGTAGCGCAGTTAAAAGATATTGGAATAAATATAAAAGTTGAGAGCATGGAAGGGCGTTCGATTGCCGAAATGAAAGTAAAAGGCACAGCAGATTTTTTCAGAGGAAGCTGGGTGGCGGATTATCCTGATGCCGAAACTTTTTTGGCAGTTTTTTACAGCAAGTATGGAGCACCGCCAAACTACACGCGCTTCAATAATAAAACTTATGATGCATTGTATGAAAAGGCTATTTCT
This sequence comes from Chitinophaga pinensis, assembly GCA_945892775.1. Classification (GTDB taxonomy): domain Bacteria; phylum Bacteroidota; class Bacteroidia; order Chitinophagales; family UBA10324; genus UBA10324. The sequence goes on along the minus strand of CAMDDP010000023.1, from coordinate 27,736 downwards.
ATTTCAGATAATATTGAAAGGAATAAAATTTATATGCAAATGGATCAGCTCATGATTAATGAAGCGCCTGTTATTCCATTGTATTACGATGTGGTGCTTCGCCTTTTACAGCCACATGTAAAAGGACTTTTAAATAATCCATTGAATCTTTTGGATTTGAAAACCACCAGTATAAAAAAATAATTTCTGCCGCAGCGCGTGTGCTCACACGCCAAACTTTCAGTATCGTTTGATACGAACGATGTTTTATAAATTTTTCAGAGAACAACCAAAAGTGCAATTAAAGTATATTTTTGAACCGATTGCAAAACCAACTTTTTATTAAATGCATAAATCAACTCTGTTAAAAATCGTTTTCATTGCTTTGTTCATCAGTAATTTTTGTTTTGAGGCAAGTGCACAGGTAGTAATTAATGAAGGGAGCAATAGGAATTTTTCTACTTTAAGTGATGAAGACGGAAATTATCCTGATTGGATTGAATTGTATAATGCAGGAACTGATACAGTCGATTTATATAATTATTCATTAACTGATAACAATGCGATTCCTTCCATGTGGACTTTTCCGCATGTGAATATTTTAGCCGGTGAATACAAAGTGGTTTTCTGTAGCGGAAAAGATCGTAAACCCATTTCAGGGTTTACGAATGTGATTAATACCGGAACCTTTGTTCCTTCTATAGGATGGAATACACACAATTTTACAGCACCATTTTATTGGGATGGTGTTTCAAATATTTTAGTAAATACATGTTCATGGAGTTCAACCGGATACATCACTAATTCTGTATTCAACCAAAGTTCAACTTCGTTTCCATCAACTGCACTTGCATTTAACGATGGCAGTACGGCTTCATGCATGGCCAACTTTGGTACACCGGTTAATCAACGCCCAAACATGAAACTAAATGGAATGACTGTTGGAACAGGTACTATAAATAATTCCCCGACAGAATATCCCGCTCCTTATGGAAACTGGTACTGGAGTTCAAGGCACCAAATGCTTATACTCGGATCAGAACTAATTGCAGCTGGTTTGTCTTCAGGAAATATTACTTCACTTGCATTTGATGTAGTTAGTACAGATCCTGTAACCTATGATTACATTGATATTAATATGAAAATGATTTCAACAAACTCTGTTACATCCGCTTTTGAAGCTGTTAATCCTAATAATTATCTGCATACAAATTTTAAAATTGATGGCAATGGATTGGAAATTATATACCTCTATTCACCTTCTCAGGTTTTGCAAAACAGTTTGTTAGTCAATTGCATTAATCTTGATAACAGCACCGGTTCATCTCCTGATGCATCAACCAATGTAGCCTTATTTGGAACAGCTACTCCAAATGCTACAAATAACTTATCAGTTGCATATGCAGGATACCTGCTATCACCCACTTTTTCACTTCCTTCAGGATTTTATGGAGGATCAATTGGTGTGGTAATTACTAGTGCAAATGGCGGTTCATCATCTATTCGTTATACTCTTGATGGTAGTGATCCAACAACTTCATCAACTCTTTATAACGGGAGTGCCATAAATATTTCATTCACTCAGGTATTAAGGTCAAGGGCTTTTGCAAACGGAGTATTACCAAGCCCTGTAACTGTTGCATCTTACTTTTTTGGAGTTAACCATTTTACTCCTGTTTTATCAGTTGTAACTGATAATGTAAATCTTTATGGAGGAACTGGAATTTTTGATAACTGGGGTACTGATTGGCAGAAGCCAGCTTATGTTGAATATTTTGATACTACGCAACAACTTGTGTTTTCGCAAAACAGCGGGATGCAAATTGATGGGGGGGCCGGTGGAAGCCGTTCAAATCCACAACACTCTTTTCGCTTAGAATTAGACAATGATGTGCTTGGTTCCGGGCCAGTTAATTATACTATAATACCTAACCGACCTAACCGAACAAAGTACAGTCAGTTTTACCTGCGCAATGGTAGTAATCAGTATCTCACACTTCCTTATAAAGATGCCTGCCAGGTTCGGCTAATGTGTGAAGAAACAAATAATTATTATTCAGCATGGCGACCAATTTCAGTTTATATCAATGGAGGGTACTTTGGTTTATATGAATTGCGTGAAAAATTTGATGATGAATATTTTAAGGATAAAGACAATGCTGATAAAGATTCATTGGATATTTTATCAATGAGTTATTGGTATCAATTAGTGCTTCGTTCTTTGGTTGGTTCAGTAGACTCATTTTGGTCTTCGTACAATTCATTTAATAGTTTAAATCCGGCCTCTAATAATTATTGGGATCTGGCAGATCAATACATTGATCAGACTTATTATACTGATTATATAATTGGTGAATCATGGATGGGGAATGTTGACTGGCCCGGCAATAACATTAAACTTTATCGTTCTGATAAAACAAATTTCAGATGGCGTTTTGCGTTGATTGATCAGGAACTTGCAATGGGTGGCGGTAACAACTGGACCGATTGTTATTATGACCACATCAATTACATGTTAACTCAAGACCCTAACAATCCATATATAAATATCTGGCTTCAGGGAATTCAGAATAATCGGTTCAGGGATTATTTCATTAATCGATTTGCTGATGTAATGAACACATCTTATAAAACCGACCGACTGCTTGCAATTGAAAATGATATGTATAATCAAACTGTATTTGAAATGCAGAATGAATTTGCAAGGTGGGGAAATGGAAATGTGCCAGGTCAGATGAGTGATTTTTATTATGATCATCTTTTATTTCGCGATCAACTTTCGCAGCGTACTGATGTTGTTAGAGGGGATATTGAAAATGGATTCAATTTGCCAAGACAAGTGGATTTAACTTTAAATGTATTTCCTATCGGGGCCGGTAAAGTCCATATTAGTACAATTAAGCCCGATACTTATCCATGGAATGGTGTTTATTTTGATGGGTTGCCAGTGAAAATGGAAGCGATAGCAAATCCTGGATTCCACTTTCTTCATTGGGGAAGTAATAGTTTGTTAGTTGATACAATGAACATTGTTTTTAATGATACACTTAAAGCAGATCAAATCTCTTTCAAAGCATTTTTTGAAGCCGATTTTAATTCGGCTCCCGTTGTTTCATCTGATGCAATTGATTTTTCATTGTATCCGAATCCTGCAAAAGATAATTTGTATCTCGTAAATAATAGTAATGTTAATTATTTAAATGCATTTTGTCAGATCATTGATCTAAACGGACGCATTATTTTGGAACAAAAAATTTCCTCATTAAATAATCAAACTTCAATTGATATAAAATCAATTTCAGCTTCAGCTTACCTGTTCCGCATTGTTAATGCAGACGGAATCATTAAGCAATTCAGGTTTGTTAAAATCAGTGATTAGTTCAGCCTATACATTTTTCCAGGCATAACTTTTATCACCCCTTTCAATTCCAGACCGAGTACTGCAGCAGCAAACTGACTGCTACTTAATTTTAATTGAAGCATCAGTTCATCCACATGAATATTTTCTTTTAACTGAATCATATCTGCGGCCAATTTTTCATTTGGTTCAAGGTCAGGAAATAATTCTCGTTGTTTGATTGGTTCATTTTTCTTTTCATCACCTTGCCAGTTCATTATTTCAACAAACTCTTTGGCGCTCTCAATCAATGCTGCTTTGTTTTGTTTTATTAAATAATTGCATCCAGCCGAATATTGATCGCCGATTCTTCCGGGCACAGCAAATACATCTTTGTTATAACTGCTTGCAATCTCTGCTGTGATTAGTGCGCCACCCTTTATAGCCGACTCCACTACAATAGTAGCTTCACACATGCCGGCAACAATTCGATTGCGTTCTGGAAAGTTTTCTTTTCTAAAATCATCAAGAGTACAAAATTCAGTTAGTAAGCAACCCTGTTCAATTATTTTTTCAGCGGCACTTCGGTGTTGTCCTGGGTAAATTGTGTTTAACGGATGACCAAGTACTGCAATGGTTTTTAATCCATATTTTAAAGCGGCACGATGCGCGGCTATGTCAATTCCAAAAGCTAACCCACTTACAATAATTGGATGATATGCAGCAATCTCCTCAATGAATTTTGCAGTCCATTCTTTTCCGTAATCGGTTGCGTTACGAGTTCCGACCAGCGAAATAAAACGGCCTTCATTCAGATTTAATTCACCTTTCTGAAAAAGTAAAATGGGTGAATCACTGACTTGTTTTAACCCGATTGGATAATTATCATCGGTATAAAAAACAGTTCGAATTTTATGTTTTCGTATGAATTCAATTTCTTTTTCTTCCTTAGAAAAATCATTGTAGTTAACAATCGCATCAGCGAGTATGGGACCAATGCCCGGTACTTTTAATAGCTGCGATTTTTTTTTAGAAAAAATATTTTCAACCCCACTACAATAGCTCACTAAAATTTTTGAAAGCACATCGCCAACACCCGAAATGCGGGAAAGTGCAATTGCATATTTTAGTTTTTCATCAGACATTATAAATGATAATGCCATAAAACTAATTTCATTTCAGAAATGAAGAAGTGTTTGTTTCATTTTTTTTTACTAACTATTGATGGTTATTTTCGAAGCCCATAAGATTTTATTGTATGAAAAAAATAATTGTTTTTTTAATGTTTGTTTTTCAGTTTTCGCTTTTCATTTCGGCTCAGTCATTTGATTCGAATAGTCCACCCAATGAGTATAGAAGCAGTAGCAATCCATTGTATTGGAAAAACAGAATGCCTTTTGCTGGATATTGGCAACAGGATATTTATTATAAAATTGATGCGACTATTGATGAGGACTCAGATATTGTTTCGGGAAATGAAGTGCTTTTATACTGGAATAACTCACCCGATACACTCACTTATGTTTATTTTCATCTATATCAAAACATGACTTTAAAGGGTGGGCCTCAAGCCAACTTGGTAAGGAGTAATAATGTGCAGCAAAAATTTGGTAAGTATGAAGTGCAGGGATTGGGTTGTAAAATGGAAAGTGTAAAATCAAATGGCGTTGATTTAAAAACTGAATGGGATTATACAATGGTGAAAGTTTATTTGCCAAAGGCATTAATGCCAAACGACAGTACTTCATTTGAAATAATTTTTAAAACTTATTGGGATAAAGGCAGTGAACGGAGAAGGTTTAAAGAACTGAATTCATGGGGATACTCTCAATATGATGGTGTGCATTGGTATCCGAGAATTTGTGTCTATGATCGAAAATTTGGATGGGATACTAATCAACATTTAGGTAAAGAATTTTATGGCGATTTCGGAACTTATGAAGTGAGTTTAAATTTTGCAAATCATTTTATTGTAGAGGCAACAGGCACTTTGCAAAATGAAAATGAGATGATGCCTGATTCTCTAAGAGCAAAATTGGATATTAAAAACTTTTTTAACAAAGCATGGAATTCTGCGCCATCAGTTATTATCCCTTATGTAAAGGGAGAAAGAAAAACATGGAAATATTATGCTGAGAATGTGCATGATTTTTCTTTTACTGCTGATCCAACTTACCGGATTGGTGAATCGCAATGGAATGGAATAAAAATAATTGCCATGTGCCGCGAACCACATTGTGCCGGATGGAGAACTGTAACTCAATTCGGGGCGCTTGTGGTAAAAACATATTCTGAAGATATCGGAATGTATGCGTGGCCCAAACTGGTGATGTGCGATGCGGAGGACGGTATGGAATATAATATGCTTAATTTAGTTGGTGGATGGGAACCGAATAACTATGACTTGATTGCACATGAAGCCGGTCACGAATGGTTTTACGGAATGGTGGCCAATAACGAAACTTACCGTGCCTCCTTGGATGAAGGATTTACACAGTTTATTGAATCGTGGTGCCTGCCTAAAATTACTGGTGATTACATGCCACTCGGCAATCAGAAGAAAGGATATTACAACCACTTTAAAGATTCATTATTGGTTCGTGATGGAGAGGTTTACCTTGGTTATATGAATGATGCCATTAAGAATGCCGATGAATCTATTAACCAGCATAGCGATATGTTTAACAGTGCACTTGGTCATGGCGGCGGTTACAGGCATGTTTATTACAAAACAGCTACCATGCTCTGGAACCTACAGTATGTTTTAGGTGATTCGTTATTTAATGCTGCAATGAAGCATTATTTTAATCAGTGGAAATTTGCACATCCGTATTTTGAAGATTTCAGAAACAGTTTTATTCAATTCACTCATGTTGATTTGAATTGGTTTTTTGATCAGTGGATGGAGACCACCAAAAATATTGATTATAAAATTTGTGATGTAAAAAAAGTAAGGGGTGAAAAAGATAAATATGAAATCGCATTCAAACGGAAAGCAAGAATGCAAATGCCGATTGATTTTTTGGTTGAAACCAAGGATGGTAAAACACAACAATATACTTTGCCAAATACCTGGTTTGCAAAATCAACTGATGCATCCGTTTTGCCTAAGTGGTATGGATGGGATAAACTGAATGAAACATATACTGCAACAATTACTGCCGATTCGGAAATTAAAAATGTTACAATAGACGCAAGCAACAGGCTTGCTGATATTTACATGCCTGATAACACCTGGAAGTGTTCCACAAAGTGGAGATTTGATTCGCAGATTTCTAATACTGACTGGAAACATTATGTTGTAAAATGGCGACCTGATGTATGGTATAATGCAGTAGATGGAATTAAGGCCGGTATTCATCTGGAAGGTGATTTCATGAAGTGGCGGCATATTTTTGATTTGAATGTGTGGACAAACACGCGCTTACTTCAGAATAAGACTTTCAATTATGGATTTGAAGAAGTTGCTTATGAAGCAGCAGCTCCGGTTTCCTTCACCTTCAGCTATAAAGATAATATTCGGGCATTTCCGAAATATGTAAACTGGAATTTGAATGCACGATATCTGGATGGTTTGTTGAAAGGCACTATTGGTTTAGAAATGATTACCGGAACCAAGGATGTTTTTACGGTTTATTTTCAGGCACTTGACCGACCAACAACATTTATGGTTAAAGCTACTGAGCTGAAAGATAAAGCTGCTTATCCGTTATTTCTTAATGAATGGTTGCTGGATGAATGGAATAATGCTTTAAACTTTGACTGGAAACATACTTTTACTTACAGAGGTGGCAGCAGCATCTTGAAAACAAACCTGCGAAATGCATCGTTGTATAACAGCACAAATTATTCTTGGCTGAATGCTGCACTTGTTAACCGAAACAAATTCTGGAAGTTTGATATTGACACAAGGGTTTTTGCTCAATATGCAACCGGTAAACTTCCATCAGAAAGTTCGTTGTGGCTGAGCGGCAATAATCCTGAAGGATTAATGGATGATAAATTTACCCGGAGCGTTGGTTTTTTTCCATCGGAATGGACTCAACTTGGCTCATCAATAAATCATTTTCAGGATGGTGGAGGATTGAACCTTCGGGGGTATGCGGGGTATCTTGCGCCTGAAAAAGACGATGCTACCAATGAAGTGTATATTACTTATAAAGGTAACAGCGGCGTTGCAATAAATGTTGAAATTCAGTTTGACCGGTTATGGAATTTTTCGCCGTCGTTTTTACGGAACACATTTAAGTTCGAACCTTATTTGTTTGCTGATGCAGGAAGTATAAGCGTGAAAAGAAAAAGCGGTGATCAGCAATTTCAACCGGTGCGTGCTGATGGAGGGCTTGGTTTTTTGCTGACTGTAAAAAGATTTTTTAAACTTGAAGAAGTTAAAGCATTCACTATTCGAGCTGATTTTCCATTACTTGTTACAGCTTTACCATATGAAGAATCAAACTATTTTGATTTCAGATGGATGATTGGTATTGGCAAGAGTTTTTAATTTTAAACACAATTAATTTTAATTTAAATTACTTTTAACCAAACAAATTTTTAAATGAAATTCCTTTTTACACTTTCAATTTCCCTGTTAGTTTTTTCTATTGCCTATTCGCAGGCTCCGTTAAATCTTCAAACAAAGGAACAAGGCGAAATTTTTTCTCGGACTGTTAACTCTGGCGAAACCGGTAACCGCCAATTTGTATCGGAGTGGTACAACTATGGTGAATCAATCAGTTTGCTCGGGGGCAATGTTGATTATTACCGGAATTATTTATTTCCAGATTCAACAGTTGTTACTGAGTTTTCTACAGGATTCAGCTCAGTATGGAAACATTCATACGGACAGATGTGCGACCCATCGTCACCTAACCTTGCAAATAATACTTTGATCGATGAGAATGCCACTTACTCAATGGATTCTATTTTATTGTGGTACAGGTATTATCGTTTTCAAAATCAGAATCCTGATACGGTTATTATTCAGGTGTATGAAGACAATAAGATAAATTTTTCTGAAGACCCCTGGACTGATGACCGCAGTTACGGAAATGTGGATTATGATACTTTAACGAGAAAAGGAAAAATTCCTAGTTTCGAATACACGATCCTTTTAGGCGATAATGACACTGCAACCGCATCGCAGCACGGAATATTAATTCCGGTGGGAATAAATATGGCCCCAGGAAAAAAGGCAGCGGCAACAGTTACTTATTTTCCGGGAAACCCTGTAATGCCGGGCGATACCATTGACCCGGTTACTACCGCACCCGTTGTAAATAAAATAAATGCATTTGTCATTTATGATTACAAGGACCTTGACAAAACACAGAATAAATATTTTTATAATAATGGAATGACCGCCACTAGTGATATCAGGTACAACATGAGTACCAATGGGTGGAACGGACAATACATTGCTGGCAATGCTTATTCCTCAGGATATTATCACCTTGATATGGCTTTTAAATTAACGAGCAATGAAGTTGGGATTAATGAAAAACAAATTTCTGATTTCAGCCTTAATCTTTTTCCATCGCTGGTGACTGAGGGTGAAAATTCGTTGTTGCAAGTACAAAGTGCAGTGAATGGAAATGCTGCTATACGGATTTTTGATTTAGCAGGAAAAAATGTGTTTCAAACAATTGCCGCTATAAATACCGGGACAAATAAAATAGGATTGAATGCAGAGGAAATTGCCAAGGGGGTATATTTTGTAAATGTTGATTTAAACGGAATGAAGCAAACCATGAAGCTGATAAAGTTGTAATTGCTTTATTAAAACAAATTGAAAATGCAAAGTGCTGCCAGTGAAAACTGACGGCACTTTTTATTTGAAGTAGTTAAATGCTACGCAAAAATTGGTGGTTGTTAGTTTAAAGCAGAAATTACATTAATCCTTAACAAATTTCTTAACCACCATTTCTCCGCTCTGCAATTTTATATTCAAAAAATAAAATCCCGATGGAAGCGATTTAAGATTCAAGATTTTTGATTTAAGGATTATCGTCTCTTCATAAATTATTCTTCCCAATACATCAGTAACAGAAATTGTATTCACAATAAACTGATTACTGAAAATAGATATCTGATTTTCAACTGGATTCGGATAAATTAAAATTGCGTTTTCATTTATTTCAGAAACGAAAGAAGGAACAATCACTGTGAGTTTCACAAGCGCAGTCGTATCAGCACATGCTCCGGAGGAAATGATACAACGATAACTGTAATTATCCATTGATGTATCAGCAGGGCTTATAAGTAATGAATCATCCATGGCACCGGAATAAGGATTGCCATTTATCACATCTGCAAAACCGCTTCCATTGTTCACCTGCCATTGAAAGATAGCGCCTACAGTTGTAGTACTAACAAAAAATAATGCATCGGTTCCGTTGTTAACTGTTACTGAAGCAGGTGCCGTTGTAATCACCGGATACGAAATAACATTGAGCACTGTGGTTACTACACTGTCACAACTGTTTGCCGCGGTGAGCGTGTCGTTGTAAGTCCCGCTTTGCGTGTAAGTGTTTGTTCCTACGCTTACAGTAAATCCTTCGCAGCCCGATAAACTTTGTGAAGAAGAAATGGTGGGTGCTGCATTCACCGTTACAGTTTGCGTGGAAGAACCCGCGCCTGCATCATATACCGTTACGGAATAATTTCCATTGCATAGATTATTGATGGTGGCGGTAGTTGCGCCGGTGTTCCACAAATAAGTGTAAGGGGTTTGTCCTCCGTTGGCACTGGCAGTGGCTGAACCATTGCAACTGCCAAAGCAGGTTTCGTTTTGTGCATTGGCCGTGGCAGAAAAAGGAACAACAGTGCCGCAGCAATTTCCACCGGCGGAAATGTTTTTGGTGGCCGACCAGCAACCATACTGTGTGAAGTCAGAATAAATCACACTGCCCGGAAACTGCTGAAGAAAATATGCTTCAATCTGGTCAGATGTATTGCACCCACCCTGATTGGTGTTGTTGTTGCACGAGTAGTTGCATACAATGTATTGATTGCCGTTCTGATTATTGATGGGTGAAAGCGGAAGGATGTTGATGGCAGTGGTGGCAGTGCCGGGTGCGCCAACAATAGTGGTATTAGTGATAACAGGAAAAGCACAATGATGATTTGTGCCATTGTAACCCGCCCACACCACGCCGGTCACATTGTTCAGATAAGTGCCGGTGAGATTAATGGAGTCAGCTTCATAACTTACGATTCCGATTTTCAGATTCGGAATGTTCATGTCCACATTGATGTTGAGCGTACCGCCATCGTAGTTGGAAAATATCACAAGGTTACCTGCAGGATTGCAAATAGTTCCCTGTGCATTCGCAATGGAAAAAATAAGAGTGCAGAGGAATGTGAGGTAAAAATTTTTCATGAGAGGAATATTTGTGATGTGAAAATAAGCAGTACACAGCAAAGTGATTCATTGTAATCTCACCAAAATACAAACTTTTCATTTATAGTGTGAATAGTAATTTCTTATTTCAACCTTACTATTCTGGTATTTAGATCATCAAATAAAATTTACCAATTCAGTCTTTTTAAAAAGCGCATTCAAAATGAGGTTAAATATTTAATTAATTATTAATTAATGCTGTGGCATTTATAACACAAAAAATTTGAACGGGTAATGTTTTCTTTCTAAACAATTTTTAGTTGTGAGATAAATAATGATAACTTTATGGAAGAATTAACAACATGAAGTTAAGGATAGCATTATTAAGTATTATTTATATTTTGAATGGTGCGTTTGCATTTGCGCACAATGCTACAGGCCCGGGGCAGGAATTGCATTTTCGTGAAAACAAAAATCAGTGGGACGAACGAATAAATTTCATTGGGTTTTTAAATGGCGGGTGTATTTATTTGGAGAACAACACTATTACCTTTAAATTGTTGGATGGAAATGATTTAAGAAAACTGCATCCAAGAAAAGAACCTGTGGTTACCCTGCACGGGCACATTTATAAAATGCATTTTGAAGGGGCGAATGAGAATCCGGTAATTGTAAAAGAGTCGCCATCGCCGGAGTATTATAATTATTTTATTGGCAGCGATCCGTTGAAATGGGCAAGCGAGGTAAAAGCTTTTCAGGCAATCACTTATTTGAATTTATATCCGAACATTGACTTTAAGGTTTATGGAAGTGGGCTGACCATGAAGTATGATTTCATTGTTCACCCTGGAGGAAATGTGAATGACATTAAGATTTCGTATGAAGGAACTGATGCAATGGATGTAAGTAACAGCACCCTACACATTAAAACATCGGTTGGAGAAATTATTGAAGCACCACCTTTTTCGTATCAGAAAATAAACTGGGACATAGTTCCTGTTAGATGTAAGTATGATTTGCAGAATAATATTTTGCAATTTAAAATGCAACAAAATTTTAATATTGAAAAGGATTTAATTATTGACCCTACTCTTATTTTTTCGACTTACACGGGTTCTACTGCCGATAATTTTGGTTATACGGCAACATATGATGATGCGGGAAATTTATACATGGGTGGTTACGTTAATACAGTTCAGTTCGGTGGAGTTTATCCAACAACAGCCGGCGCATTTCAATTAACCTTTGGCGGAGGCACTAGCACCAGCGGAATTCAGTTTCCATGCGATATGGGAATATCGAAATTTAACAGCACGGGTTCGTTGTTAATTTACTCTACTTATTTGGGCGGAAATGATAATGAAACTCCGCATAGCTTATTTGTAAATACAAATAATCAGCTTTGTGTTTATGGCAGAACTTATTCTCCAAATTTTCCAGTAACTGCAGGAGCTTATGACCCCACTTATAACGGCGATGCTGATATGTCGGTTAGCGTATTTAATCTGGGTGGTACTGCATTAATTGGTTCGACTTACATTGGAGGCAGTGGCCCTGATGGTGTTAATTTTGATCCTACTGAGTTTTTATTGGGCAATCTGAAATATAATTATGGTGATGATGCACGGGGCGAAATTATTTGTGATGCATCAAATAATATTTATGTGAGTTCCTGTACCTCGTCATCTGACTTTCCGACTTTGGCCGGTGCATTTCAAACCATATGGGGTGGGGCTCAGGATGGTTGTGTTTTTAAACTGAATCCGAATTGTTCGGCATTGAGTTATTCAACTTACCTGGGAGGCAATCAGGATGATGCGTGTTACTCCATTGATATAAAAAACGATAACAGTGTTTTTGTTTGTGGTGGAACACAGAGTGTTAATTTTCCGACAACTGCAGGTGTTTTAAATCCGGCTTATCTTGGTGGTTTGTTTGATGGCTTTTTGTGCCATCTTGATGCAACAGGAACAACAATGCTTGCATCAACTTTTTTAGGAACCGCGAATGCCGACCAGTCATACAATGTGAAATTGGATGAGTTGGAAGATGTGTTTGTTGTTGGGCTATCAGAAGGAGGAGGGTTTCCGGTAACAGCAGGAGTTTATTCAAATCCAAACAGCGGTCAGTTTATTGCAAAGCTTGCGCCTAATCTTTCATCAATAACTTTTTCAACTGTTTTTGGTAACGGAAACGGAGCTTCGAATATTTCGCCTACAGCTTTTCTGGTTGACACCTGCGGTAACATTTATGTATGTGGTTGGGGAACAAACTCAGCAACATTTGGTCATACAACTGATATGACGAATATGCCATTGACAGCAGATGCTTTTCAAAGTACTACTGATGGTACTGATTTTTATATTATCGCTTTCAGTAGTAACGCTCAGCAACTTTTATATGGAACTTATTTTGGAGGCAATGGTGGAATAGAACATGTTGATGGGGGCACTAGTCGATTTGATAAACGCGGAATTATTTATGAAGCTATATGTGCGGGTTGTGGAGGTAATGACTTAACACCAACCACCGCCGGAGTCTGGAGTACAACCAATAACAGCCCTAATTGCAATGAGCTTGGTTTTAAAATGGAAATCAATTTGTTTGAAGTAACAGCTCAGGCAATTGCTGATCCTGCTGCAACAGGTTGCGCTCCATTAACGGTAAACTTTGTAAATAACAGCGTGAATGCAACAGTATATTTCTGGGACTTCGGCGACGCAAGTTTGCCATCTTCGTTATTTCAGCCAACTCACACTTATACCATTCCGGGAACTTATATTGTAATGTTGATTGCAGATAATCCTACCAGTTGTTTTGGTCCTGATACTGCCTACACTTCGGTAGTGGTTTTGAATACCAATGTAAATGCCAACTTTAATATGAATGTTCAGGATTTTTGTGATTCAGTAGTTGTTGCTTTTACAGGTTCAAGTACCGGATCTTCAACACAATTTAACTGGACATTTGGTGACGGAACAACCGGAGTGGGTCAGAATTTAACACATATTTACTTTAATTCCAGCACAACTGTTGCTACTTATACCATCACACTTATTATTTTCGATTCAACGGCTTGTAATCCGCTCGATACTGTTTCACAAACAATAACAGTTGCTCCAAAAGTAGAAGCGGGTATTGATAATCCTGATTTTACTGGGTGCGCTCCATTAGATTGTAATTTCTTTTATATTGGTCAATCACAAATTTCAATTGTTTGGGATTTTGGTGATGGGTCAGGAACATCTTCTCTTCAGGATCCTACACATACATATCCTAATCCGGGAACATATACCGTAACTGTAATCGGATTTAATCCAGTTGCCTGCAATCTTGCTGATACTGCTATAAGTACAGTTACTGTTTTCGCACTACCACCAACTCCAGATTTTTTTGCTTCACCTACAACTGTGATGTTAGGTAGCCCTATTCAATTCACAAATTTAACAATTGGTGGGTTGGAGTATTTTTGGATTTTTGGTGATTTGGAATATTCGTCAGATTATAGTCCCGCTCATATTTATCAGCACGGAGGCGAGTATACTGTTTGCCTATTGGTGAATACTAACACACCTTGTCCTGATTCGGTTTGCAGAAAAGTAACAGTGTTACTACCACAAGCCATAGGAGTTCCAAATGCATTTCACCCCTGCTCTCCTGGTACTATATGCAACAATGGGTTTTTTAATGTAGAAGGTCAGGGAATTACTAGTTTTCTTTTAAAAGTTTTTAATCGTTGGGGTGAAAAGGTTTTTGAAACTACCGATCGAACTATTGGTTGGGATGGGGTTTACAAAGGCAAGCCACAGGACATGGATGTTTATGTTTGGGAACTGGATGCTTTTATGGAAGATGGTAATAGAGTAATTACAAGTGGAAATGTTACCTTGCTCAGATAAATGAATTATGAATAGAAAAATAATAATTGTTTTTATTCTTATCTTGATTAATAGTTTTTTGAATGCGCAGGACATTCATTTTTCTCAATACTATGCTTCACCAATGACCGTGAATCCGGCATATACTGGAATGTTTAATGGAACCTATAGAGTTGGCGCTAATTATCGTAATCAATGGGCGAGTGTGTCAGTTCCATATAAAACTTTTGCTGCTTATGCTGATTATGGGTTGTTACATCGGCCGTTTAATAAATATTTTATAGGAACAGGGTTTTCAATGGTTAATGATGTGGCAGGCGATGGCGATTTAGCTACTACTAAACTTACTGGCAATGGCGCTTTTCATTATGCTTTAGATGGAGCAAAAAATTATTACCTGTCTATTGGTTTGCAGGCATCGTACATTCAAAAGAAAATTGATTGGAACAAACTTTACTTTCATAGTCAATGGTCTGATGTTGATTTTGATCAAAATATTTCAAATTTTGAAAGTGGCTACCTCCCCTCATTTCATTATTTTGATTTTCAGTTGGGTGCTTTGTATTCATTTACTGCTAATAATATAATTGGAGGATATGTTTCAACTTCTGTGTCTCATGCATCTCGTCATGCAGATTCTTTTTATGGCGATAATTTTAAGTTGGGAGGCAGGTCACAATTAAGTGCTGGATTCAATGTAAATGCAACAAAAGCACTTACGCTATATCCAAGTTTTTATTTTCAGAATCAAAAAAACGCTTCTGAGTTTTTAGCAGGGGCAATGGCAAGTTTCAAGATTTCACCAGATGATAATGAAAGTAATAAGATTTATTTTGGGACTTACATTCGTTTAAAAGATGCGTGGTATCCTGTTGCTGGATATGAATTCTCTAATATTCGTGTGTTGCTTAATTATGATATAAATTATTCTGAATTACAACCGGCAAGTTCAGGTCGCGGCGCATTGGAATTGTCAATTCAATATATAGGAAATTTCGGCAGCCCTCCGAAGGGAATTATTGATATGCCTTGTCCGAGATTTTAATTTTTTTTATTTTCTCTGCTTCCTTAAAGTTGCTAATTCTCTTTTTCGAAAACAATCTGCTGTATGGTCGTCAGTTATTCCAATGGCTTGCATGAATGAATAACAAATAGTGGAGCCTATAAATTTAAATCCATGAGTGCCCATATTTTCGCTCATAGCATCGCTTACTTCAGTTCTTGATTTGTAATCTGATAAGCTTCTGAATTGATTCACTATTGTTTTTTCATTGGTAAAACTCCAGACATATTTTGCAAACGAACCAAATTCTTTCTGTATTTTTAGAAAACAAGATGCATTATTAATTGCCGCTTCAATCTTTAATCTGTTTCGGATTATTTCTGCATCTTTCATCAATGAATCAATTTTCTTTTGTTTGAACTTGGAAATTTTTGTAGCATCAAAATCTAAAAATGCTTTTCTGAAGTTTTCTCGCTTACGCAAAACGGTGAGCCAACTTAAACCCGCCTGAAAACTTTCGAGCACTAAAAACTCAAATAGTAATTGATCATCATATAAAGGGACACCCCACTCTTCATCATGATATCTTAAATAGATATCATGGTTTCCTTTTAGGCACCATGGGCAGCGATTTTTTTCTTTCATAAATGATCTTGCTTTAATATTAAATCAGAAAAAATTACTCAAGGCCAAAGCCCTCTTTTTATGTTTTATTGGATATAAAAAATTCTTTTTTGCACAAGAAAGCTGAATTTTATTTCTGTTAATTACTTGTTTATTGAATAAAATATTTCAATCACAATATTATTTTCGTTATCCCAAATAAAAAACAATTATGAAAAAATATTTTATTCTCCTTTCTCTCTTTGATTTCGCCTTTTCAATTTTTTCTTTTCACTCGCAAGCTCAACAACAGACCATGACACCCGAATTGCTTTGGAAACTTGGTCGTGTGAGTGGAGAATCGGTTTCGCCTGATGGAAAAACTGTTATTTATGGCATCACTTATTATGATGTAGTTAAAAACAAAGGCGAACGAAATCTTTATTCACTCAATATTGAATCCATTTCTAAACCGGATAAAATGAAGGGCAATGTTCCAGCCTCTGCTCCAATTCAAATAACTGATTCAATCGGGAGCGAATCTGGAATTCAATTTCTTTCCAATGGAACAATTGGGTATATCTACAAAGGGCAGTGGTGGGAATCAGATGTAAACGGAAAAAATGCAAAACAGATTTCAAAAATTGATGGGGGCATTTCTGTTGGAAAAGTTTCACCTGACGGCAAATGTTTTCTATTTGCACACGATGTGAAAATTGATCAAACTATTCAGGAAAAATATCCTGACTTACCAAAAACAGATGGTGAAGTATTTGATGATTTAATGTATCGCCACTGGGATAGTTATGAAGACGGAAACTACTCGCATATTTTCTGGACAACTTATTCAGCAGGTGCAATAGGAACAGATGCTCATGATATTATGGCAGGAACAAAATTCGACTGTCCACAAAAGCCATTTGGTGGTGCTGAGGATGTGCAATGGAGCGGCGATGGAAAAAAAATATTTTATGTAAGTAAAAAGAAAACAGGAAAACAATATGCGTTAAGCACCAATTCAGATATTTATTCGTACGATTTAACCAATAGTGTTACAGTAAATTTCACTGATGGAATAAATGGTTATGATTCTAATCCCGTAATCTCCCCTGACGGAACAAAAATAATATGGCTCAGCATGTTGCGTGATGGTTATGAAGCTGATAAAAATCGTATCATGTTGCATGATTTTACGACCAATCAGCGGATAGACTTAACTGCTTCTTGGGATGAAACTGTAGCCTCAATTAACTGGAGCTTGGATGGTAAGAAAATATATTTTTCAGAAACCTTCCAAGCAACAGATCAGATTTTTGAAATCACACTTCCAAATGTTATTGCTGATATTTCAGTGAAAGATTTTCGTCAGGTAACGAATGGAGATTGGGATGTAAATGCAGTTATTGGGATTACAGCTACTTCAATAATTGTTAGTCGATGTGATATGAATCACGCATCTGAAATTTTTAAAGTTAACATTAACACCGGCGAATTTACTGCACTGACTAAAGTGAATAAATCTGTTTTCGATAATCTCGCCATGGGGAAAGTCGAAAAGCGCTGGGTGAATACTACTGATCACAAACAGGAATTGGTTTGGGTTATTTACCCACCTAATTTTGATGCAACCAAAAAATATGCGACTCTTTTATATTGTCAAGGTGGTCCACAGTCTGCAGTGTCACAATTTTATTCTTTCCGATGGAATTTTCAACTCATGGCTTCAAACAATTACATTATTGTTGCACCAAATCGGCGTGGCCTTCCTGGCTTTGGCACTAAATGGAATGAAGATATCAGTAAGGATTGGGGTGGACAGGCAATGGACGATTATTTATCAGCTATTGACAGTATAGCAAAACTTCCATTTGTTGATAGGAATAGGCTTGGGTGCATTGGCGCCAGTTATGGTGGGTATTCAGTTTTTATGCTTGCCGGAATTCATAATGGAAGATTTAAAACATTCATTTCCCACGATGGCGTTTTTGATTTGCAGAGCATGTATCTTACTACTGAAGAAATGTGGTTTGCTGATTGGGATATGGGCGGAAATTTCTGGACTAAACCAATGCCTATTACCTATACAAAATTTAACCCAATTAATTTTGCTGATAAATGGAACACGCCTATTTATATAATAAGTAATGATTTGGATTATCGTGTGCCATTCAATCAGGGGCAAGAGGCATTTCAACTCGCACAACTCAAGGGCATCAAAAGTCGTTTTCTGCATTTTCCTTCAGAAGGGCACTGGGTGATGAAGCCACAAAATAGTTTGCTCTGGCAACGAGAATTCTATAAATGGCTAGACGAAACTTTGAATCCCAAACCATTAGGTGAATAAATTGCTTCTATAAAAAAGCCACTCTGTTCGAGTGGCTTTTTTTTATGTACAAGGCACTTATAAAAGGCATTAAAATAAAAAGTATTTATTTGTCGTTATCTTTTTTTAAATAAAGCCATGCTTGCATTCATCAGCTTCTTCGCATTCCTTCTCAGAGTAGTTGTACCATCATCTTACTATCAGGTTGATTATAAAAGTTTTTATCAACTCCAAGAAGTCAACCAGAATATTGATTGGACAAATCCTAATATTCAATTATTAGAAGCTGCAATATTTCAATGTACGAATGAACAACGGGTGATCAATAAAAAATCAATTTTTATATATGCCGAAGACCTGAACAAATCAGCAACTTATCATTCCATCTCAATGGTAAAATATAATTTTTTCAGCCACACCAATAATTATAAAAAAAAGATGAAAGCTTTTTACCAGCGCATGAAATTTTTTGGTGCAAGTTTTAATGGCTGCGGCGAAAATATTGCTTACTCAGAATACGATGGCAGCTATAACTACCTGGAAGTAGCAAGAGACATTGCCGAACTCTGGATGGATTCAGAAGGACACCGTATGAATATTCTTAACGCCGACTATAAAGAATTGGGTTGTGGCATTGCAATTAAAAAAGTGAGTGGTCTTTATCGTGTGTATGCCACACAAGATTTCGGTTCGAAACGAAATATTCCCCATTAAAAAATTGACTTATTTGATATTAATATAAAATAAAAAAATATTTCATAACCCACCTTAATTCCTTTTGCAAAATCAATCACTTTCTTTTTATGTTTGTTCGCTCGTTCAAATAAGAAATTATGACTTCATACAATAAGATTAACAACGCTGTTGGTTGGTTAGTGTTTATATTTTCATTCCTTGTTTATTTTTTAACCTGTGAACCAACTGGTAGTTTTTGGGATTGTGGTGAATTTATAGGTTGTGCTTTAAAATTGCAGGTAGCACACTCTCCTGGAGCACCTTTCTTTCTTATGCTCGCCCGTTTATTCACAATGTTTGCAAGCGGACCTGACCATGTTGCATTATGTGTGAATGTGATGAATAATTTAATGGGGGCTTTTACTTCGTTGTTTTTATTCTGGACAATTACTGCAATGGCAAGAAAAATGACCGCTAAGAAAGTAGGGGATATGAGTTTGGATCAAATCATTGCTGTGATAGGAGCGGGTTTTGTTGGCGCAATGGCTTGTACTTTCACAGATTCAAACTGGTTTTCTGCTGTAGAAGGTGAAGTATATGCATCATCAGCTTTTTTTACTTCATTGGTTACTTGGGCAATTTTTAAATGGGATAATGTAGCCGACGAAAAATATGCCGACCGTTGGATTGTTTTTATTGGTTATATGATGGGGCTCTCAATTGGTATTCACTTATTGAATTTATTAACCATTCCAGCCTTGGTATTTGTTGTTTATTTCCGAAAAGCAAATCAAATTAATAATTGGGGAATTCTTAGAACATTTTTAATTGCTTGTGGAATTCTTGCTTTCATTCAATTTGGTATCATTCCGAGTATTCCAAATATTGGGGCGAAGTTTGATATTTTATTTGTGAACTCATTGGGGCTTCCATTCAATACCGGAATTATTGTTTGGTTTTTAATAATCGCTGCCATATTAGTCTTCGCTTATCGCTATTCAGTTCAGAATTTTATGCCATGGTTGCATACTTCAATTATGACCGTGATTGTAATCATCATTGGATACTCTTCTTATACAATGGTGTTGATTCGTGCCAATGCCAATCCGACCATCAATATGAGCAACCCTTCCAATTTTGTGAATCTGGTTTCTTATCTCAATCGTGAACAATATGGTGACCGACCACTTTTATACGGACAAAATTTTACCGCACGACCAAATGATATTGATTGGGACAATGGTGAAATGAAATATTTTAAAGGAGAAAAAAAATACGAAGAGTTAGGTCGCAAGCCAATTGTGAAGTATGCAGGTGAGGATAAAATGTTCTTCCCCAGAATATTTGACAATGATGATCCCGGGCATGTTAGGTTTTATCGCGAATGGTTAAATCTTGGAGAAAAAGAGAAGCCAACTTTCGCACATAACATTGGATTCTTTTTAACATATCAGGTCAGTTATATGTATTGGAGATACTTTCTTTGGAATTTTGCCGGTCGCCAAAATGATTTACAAGGATTAACCAACGATAAACAACATGGAAATTTTTTAACAGGCATTTCATTTATTGATAACGCATTTCTAGGCCCTCAGGAAAATCTGCCTGATTATTTAGCCAATAACAAAGCGCGAAATAAATTTTTTCTCATTCCGCTTATAATTGGTTTGATTGGTATGTTTTATCATTTCAAAAAAGATAAACATGATGCTTCAGTTGTTATGTTGTTGTTCTTTTTCACAGGTTTAGCCATTGTGCTTTATCTGAATCAAACACCATTACAGCCTCGTGAGCGTGATTATGCATATGCAGGTTCGTTTTATGCTTATTGTTTCTGGATTGGAATTGGAGTAATGGCTGTTTATGAATGGTTGAAGAAAAAAGTGAATCCGCAAATGGCAGCGCTTGGCGGAATTATTATTTGTGCCTCTGCTCCTGCGTTAATGGGTGCACAAGGCTGGGATGATCACAACAGAAGTAATCGTTATACAGCGCGTGATTTTGGAATAAACTATCTTGAAAGTTGTCCGAAAAATGCAATTCTTTTTACACAGGGCGATAATGATACTTATCCATTGTGGTACGCACAGGAAGTTGAAGGATGCCGACCTGATGTGCGAATTGTCAATTTAAGTTTATTGGGAGTTGACTGGTATATTGAAAATCTGAGAAGGAAAGTAAATGAGAGTGATGCCATTCCGCTAACAGTTCCATCAATGGCTGTTCGTGGCTCAAATCATGATATTACAAGGTTCAGTCAGAATCCTGCTATTAATCAAAATAAATTCTATAATGCCAAAGATGTTATTGATTTTATGGTAAGTACTGACCCAAAGAAAAAGACCATGATTTATAACGAACTGGATAACTATATCCCAACTAAAAATCTGTATATCCCGGTTGATAAACAATACATTTTAACTAATGGAATTGTTGAAGCCAAAGATTCTGTAAGTATACCAGGCAGATTGGAATGGAAACTTAATAAGTCATCATTAATGAAACCCGATTTAATGGTGTTGGATATTATTGCCTCAACAAATTGGACACGACCTGTTTGTTTTACAGTTTCGTCAAGCAGTGATAATTATCTTGGACTTGCTGATTATATGCAACAGTATGGATTAATCTATCGATTGGTTCCTGTTAAAAAAACTCGCAGTGATGGATTGCCAGGTATTGTTCGTTCTGATATTATGTACGATAATATTATGCATAAATTTCAATGGGGCGGAGTGGATAAAAACGATGTTTACCTCGACGAAAATATTCTAAGAATGGTAAGCAATCTTCGAAGCAATTTTGCGCGATTGGCAACCCAATTGATTGCTGAAGGCGATACCGCAAAATCCATTGAAGTGCTGGATTATTGCGAGAAAGTTTTACCTGAAAAAAATGTTCCCAATTCGATGTTGATGGTTTCAATTGCTGAAGCATATTGTGAAGCAGGGGTCCCCGATAAAGGAAGAGTTATTGGAGAAAAATTATTTCAAATCTATTTTAAAAACCTCCGTTATTTTAAATCATGTGGCCAGGATAATATGAGTTATTATCAGCGCGACATTAATGAAGCCATTTATGTGATCTTTCAATTACAGAAAATGGCTAGAACATTTAAAATGGATGAGTTGAGAAAACAAATTGACCCGGTGCTTGAAGAGTATCAAGGATTTTATAAAGACAATAAAGATAACAACGAAGAATAATAATCACTTGATAAAGTATTTTACTTTCGCCTTCATTCAAACAATGAGGGCGAAACTATTTTATAGCACTACGGTTTTATTATTTATGTTATTTGTTGCATGCATTTTCGCATGCAAACCTTATAAGGATTTGGGTCGGGTAAATTATGCTGACCGTTATAAACCGGTTCAGTCATTTTTATTTGTTCATTCAGCAGTCATTCATTCAAATAACGACTCCTCAGTTCTTGTGTTGGAAATTCCAACCTATCAAAATGGATTTCAATATGATACAGTTCGTTTTTCAATAAAATTTTTGTTGTATGAAACACTAAGTAGCCTTTCAGCATATGATAGTTTAAAAAAACAAATCAACTGCTCCACCTCAAATGGATATTATCACCTCGAAATTCCTTTTAATGTAAAAATGAATTCTAGTTCTTTTATGTATGTATATGTAAGTGAAAAATCGTCTCTTAAGCATTCTGAAATGTTTTTTAGTG
The DNA here is from genome assembly GCA_945892775.1 of Chitinophaga pinensis. GTDB lineage: Bacteria > Bacteroidota > Bacteroidia > Chitinophagales > UBA10324 > UBA10324. Next base: position 4,911 of record CAMDDP010000023.1, on the reverse strand, counting down.
TAAATAAAAATTTAACATCTTCAGGATTTATTTATCCCGTAAGAGCCAAAACCAATGAGAAATATATTTCTTCATATGTTAATAGAAATCAAAGTTTACAAATGCACAATTGTTTTGGTGCCGATACTTTTCGGGTGTGGTATTATAATTATGAGTTTCAATTAGCAACTCCAACTTTTTTCAATTCTATTCCACCAAAATTTCCTGACCGTGTTGACACCGTTTATGTCTTTACTAATGTTGATAGTTTTCATTTATTAAAATCTGGGCTTTATGTTTTTCACTCCACTACCCATCCTGATTTAATATATAGTCTGTTGTGTACAAATGAATCATATCCATTTATTACCGAACCAATTCAAATGGCAAGGCCCCTACGTTACATCTCAAAAAATGAAGAGTATGATTATTTTTTTCAGAAGAATATAAAAGAACGTGTTGACTCTTTCTGGATTGATAAAGGCGGAAGTAATGAGCATGCAAAAGATATGATTCGTCGTTATTACAATCGTGTGCAGTTTTCGAACGAGTTTTTTTCTTCTTACCAAGAGGGCTGGCAAACAGACAGGGGCTTGGTTTATATAATTTTCGGACCGCCTGACGAAGTGTTTTATGATGAAGATGCTGAATGGTGGGGTTATCATTCCCGTGGTAACCGAAGTTCGGTTCGCTATAAGTTTGTAGAAACAGAAAATCCGTTTGGTATAAAATCTTATTCCTTACTTCGCAATCAAAATTACTTCGATAGCTGGAACCGACAAGGTTATGCATGGCGACATGGATTGGCTGATTGAAAATAAACAATGAGTGATTTACTTAATTTTAATTAGGGCGTGCCACCATTTTTGAATACAAAAAAAGCTGTCAGGCTTTCATTGCAATCTTTTTGAATACAAAAAGTATTTTCATTCAATCCTTCACGCAAGCAGCCGAATACTAATTGTATGTAAATAAAAAAAGGCTATTCTCCGAAAGGAGAATAGCCTTTCATTCAAATTGAAATTTAATTAAGCAGCTATGCAATTCACAAAACCACTCCAGCCACTTGCAATATCTTTAGCACCGCAAGCCATTACCTGAACAAAGTATCGCGTACCCGGTTTTAAATTTGGTATCACAAAACGAGTGCTTTTGTTTGAATATATCATTAATGGCGTTACTGTATCAAGACCAACCGATATTTTATAAAAAGCGGCCTTGTCATCGCCTTTAAAAGAAAGTTTCATTTCTGTTTCGTTGTCGCCTTGTTCCAGTAATAATTTTACAGGAGTGTTTAAATTGGTAATTGCATGGTGTTCACGGGCGGTAAAACCGCTTGTTAAAAAAACAGCTATGTCACCATCCGCAACACGGGCACAGTCAATAGCCAGATTTTTAAGCATTTTTTCAATCTCTGCGCGCATCGCATCTTTTTCTGCTGCGGCACCTGCAGGGCCATGTTTCACTTTTCCTTTTGCAACTACAAAATCATTAATTTTTTGTTCTAACGCTTTTGTGTCTAACTGTTGGTTCGGAAAATTGGCATTCAGCAAAATTGAATTTACAATGTTCATTACATGAGTAACAAATTTTTGATCACTCAAATTGCTTGTACCGAATTTAGGTACGATGATAAAATTTAAAAAAAGTTTTTTCATAATTTAAAATGTCCGGTTAAATTTTTTTTTGGACGGAAGACTATTGCTAACCATAAATAATTTTGTTTCACAAAAAATAATAAAAAAGATAGATTACATTGATTAAATAGAATAAACTTGAAAATTTCTTAAAAAAATCAATAAAAATTTTCAAAAAAAATTAAAAATCCAATAATTCCTTAAGTTAGAAATGCAATTTCTAATCTTAGGAATCAACTTCTTAAGACAATAAATTGAGTTAATTAGATTAGTTGCCTCGTTCTTAATATAAGAAATTGAATTTCTTATATTAGAAAATCAATTTGAAAGCAAAGGGAATGAATAAATTAGATAAGAAACTTATTTACTTAGATTAGAAATCTAATTTCCAGTCTAAAAAATTCAACAAACTATTTAAGAAATCCAGCGAAATTATTAAATAAGAGGCTGCAAAAATCATACTACTTATCCTGTGGAAGACACTTCATATAATAAATTTAATCTTTTAATTTATCCCTCGCCAAGCGATGGCGCTGTTTTCATAAAGAATAATTACAACGAAAAACTTTTTCTTCAGGTGGTCTCATTAACAGGATCAGTGATCTATAAAAGTGAAATAAACAGTGGTAATGAAATTCGGATCAGTGATTTGCCAAATGGCATGTTTATGATTGAAGGTTATTCTGAATCATTTCAGTTCTCAGAGCAGAAATTATTGCCTGTAATTAATGTGAAGTAATTTTACCTGATGCTTAAAATCCTGATTTCACTTTTTTTTATACTTACATTAAAAAGTTCAGCACAGGATGGAACTATTGATCTTACTTTCGGAAATAATGGAATTGGAACGCTCATACCTAAAGCAGGGTTTCACATTGCATTTCAGAAGGAGGGTAAAATTGTGGGGGGAGGCAGAATTGAATCATATAATGTAACTGACAGTGTATGGCGAGATTCAATTGCGACCGTTAGATTCACCAGTGAAGGCATATTAGATTCCACTTTTGGAAAAAAGGGGATTACAAAAACCGCTTACCAAGATAAGAGCTGGTTTCCGAATGACATTGCAGTTCAGAAAGACGGGAAAATTGTTATAGGAGGAATTGCAAATGATTCAATAGGTACTCCTTGCTTTGGGTTATTACGGTTTAAAAAAGATGGTGGAATTGACAGCACTTTTTCGGGTGATGGTTTTGCTTTTATTTATTTCAATTCATTAGGGATTTCAGATCTTGGAAACGCAATCATCATTCAAAATGACGGTAAAATTGTAGAAGTTGGAAGAGGGCAAGATGATAATCACGATGATTTTTTAGCAATTGCGCGAGTGAATGAAAATGGGCAATTGGATAATACATTTGGTACAGGTGGAAAAGTTTTGACAAATATCGGAAATGCAAGAACTGCAAATTCTGTTATCCTTCAAAAAGATGGCAAAATTGTAGTCGGTGGCGTTGCACCTGTGGGCAATAGCTCAGCTTTTGTGCTAATCCGTTTCTATTCAAATGGCGCACCTGACAACTCATTTGGAAAGGCAGGAGTCGTTACAACTTTTTTTTGCGGAGGTGTCCCATATGAAAATAATGAACTTACTAAAATAGCATTATACCAAGATGGTAAAATAGTTGCTGCCGGCAATTCTAATTTTATTCCGGATACTTTCAGTACTGTAGCAATAGCAAGATATACTCAATGTGGCGATTTGGATTATACATTCGGCACAGGGGGCATGCAGCGAATAAGAATTCCAAATTTTAATGGTGCAAACACAAGAAGTATGGTTTTACAAAATGACAATAAAATATTGATTTCAGGCCAATGTGCCAATGCAGGGTCTGCATATTATAGTGATTGCTTTGTATTAAGGTGTAAACCAGATGGTTCAGTTGATTCTTCGTTCGGAGTTAATGGTTTTATTATCTCTCATTTGGATAGTTTAACAGTAAGCCCAACAGAAGATATGCTCATTCAGAATGATGAAAAAATAATAGTAGAAGGTTATAATCGTTATTATAATTTATTTGGCTTATTCAGGTTAAATACAAGTTTAGATACTACACCCATTTATAAAACAAGTAATTCATTATGGGTTTTTCCTAATCCCTTGCAGTCAGATGAAATTGTATTGGAATATACACTCTCAAAAGACGAAGAAATAAATATCTTTCTTTATGATATGCAAGGTCGGCTGGTTCAGTTATTTGTGAATGATGAACTCAGAGCAGAAGGCAGGCACGAAGAAATTTTTTGTATGAATGAAAACCTGATGTCAGGCATTTATTTTTTAATTATAAGCAATGGTAAAAACTCGCAGGGGGTTAAGATTGTGAAGGAGTAAAATGAAATTCGCCGCACACAACAACTTGTGTTGATACAATCAACATCCGTCCCATCCGAGTCATTGCGCCGTGCCTTGAGGTTAGCCGCAGGACTCGGATGCTTAAAGAATTTATGCGACTTTAAATCGAACCTCATTATTTTTATCTCATGTCATACAAATCAGAACATCCTGAAAAAGGATGCTCATACTTCATCACCTTCACCTGCTATCAATGGCTGCCGTTGATTGATGCAACTGATTCGTATGATTTCATTTATCATCGAATGCTAAAACTCATTGTGAAACAAAATCAGGTTATCGGATTTGTCATCATGCCAAATCACATTCACTTCACACTCTTCATTCCTGAAACCGGCATTACCCTGAAAACAATTATTGGCGAAGAAAAAAGAATGATGGCTTACCACATCATTCATGAGTTGAAAAAAAGAAACCGCTTTGATTTACTTTTGAAACTAAGCGAAGGAGTAAGGGAGTGGGAAAAGAAAAGAGGAAAGCTTCATCAGGTTTTTGATTATAGTTTTGAAGCCAAACAAATCCGTTCCGATAAATTTCACGAACAGAAATTAATTTACATGCATAACAATCCGCTCAAAGGAAAATGGAAGTTAGCAAACACGCCTGAAGAATACTCTCATTCATCTACAGCATTTTATTTTTCCGGAAAAGAGAGCCGGGTAAAAATCACCCATTACAAAGATGCCGGAATTTATGAAGATGCATAAGAACAACTCAACTTCCGAGTGCTCCAACACTGCTCGGTGGCTCGGCGGAATCACTCGGAAGGGACGGAAATTTATTATATTTATATTTATAATTATAATTATAACTCATTCGAATAATTGCTTATGTCAGGCAGGCAAAATTGACAGCACATTTAGTGATGATGGTCGGGCAACTGTTTTTACCGGAGGAGGCGCAACAGATGTTATTATTCAGCCGAATGGGAAAATT
>CAMDDP010000022.1 GCA_945892775.1 Chitinophaga pinensis | reverse complement strand
GAATACTACCTGTGGCAACAGTAATGGAAGCATAGACTTAACAGTCGTTGGTGGAACAGCAGGGTACACCTACAACTGGAGCAATGGAGCCGTAACGCAAGACCTATCCGCTCTGCTAGCAGGAGGCTATAGCGTAACGGTAACAGATGCGAACGGCTGTACTGCTACAATCAGTGTAACGATAACTACTAGTTCGGCGCCAATTATTGTTGTAAGTCCCGACCAAGTAATTTGTGAAGGTCAATCAGTAGTTCTTAGCGCATCAGGTGCGGGTGTAGGTGGAACATATTCATGGACTCCTTCTGCAACTCTTTCTTCGTCAACAGGAACGCCGGTAACTGCGACTCCTTTAATAACAACAACATACACGGTAACAGGTATAGATGCGAACGGTTGTTTTGGTACAGCTACAATAACAGTTATAGTAAATCCTTTACCAACAACATCACCAATTTTTCATGATTAAAAAAAGATAAGACGGTACTAAAATGAATCTCAAATTAAGTATACTACTCTTGATAATCGCAGGGTTATCGGTATTGACTCCAGCAAAGGGTCAGACTGATACCTTGTGTATAGTCAACCCCGTAGGAACTTATTATGTCATAGGAATGCCAGGCAGTACTTTTTTTTGGGATACTTATGGAGATGGAATAATTAATAGCGGTCAGGGAAATGATACTGTAAATATTACTTGGGATGCTGTCGCAACAAGTTTCACGTTAAGCGTTGTTGAAACAAGTTCAAGTGGATGCGTTGGTCCTCTTCAGCTTTTAAATATTTTAATTTTACAAGCGGATTCAACTTTCGAAATATTGACTTCTTGTAATTCAAGTAATGTTGGTGTGATTTCTACTACTTACCAAAATATAAATGGTTGTGATTCGGTACATGTTATTACTACAACTTTATTACTGGGTGATTCAACCTTCCAGTCATTAACGAGTTGTGATCCGGCGAATGTTGGAATCGTTTCAACTACCTACACGAATCAGTCCGGTTGCGACAGTGTTCATACAGTAACGACAACACTTTTATTATCGGACAGCACCTTCCAGTCATTAACGAGTTGTGATCCGGCGAATGTTGGAATCGTTTCAACTACCTACACGAATCAGTCCGGTTGCGACAGTGTTCATACAGTAACGACAACGTTGCTTCCATTCCAAACTATTTTTGTAGCGGATTCAATTTGCTTTGGTCAGAATTATGTTCTTCCAGATGGGGTAATAGTTAATTCTTCAGGAATTTATTCTACTATATTAACGGCAGTAAATGGATGTGATAGTATTATCACCACTACTCTCACAGTAATAAATCTGCTAATTACAGAAACCCACATCAATGCAATTTGTGGTAACCCTAACGGAAGCATTGATATAACAGTAGTCGGAGGGTCAGGCATCTATACCTATCAATGGAGTACTGCCGCAACAACCGAAGACCTGAGCGTTGTGAATACAGGTAATTATGATGTAACGGTAACGGATGTTAGTGGGTGCACTGCAATGCTCACGATTAATATCACCAACAGTACCACACCATTATTGAGCGAAACCCATGTCAATACCCTTTGTGGAGCACAAACCGGAACAATAGACTTAACAGTAATTGGAGGAACGGCACCATACGGATATCTGTGGAGCAATGGATACACCACCCAGGATTTAAGTGGACTGGATGTTGGCACCTATACTGTGACGGTTACTGATGCAAACGGATGTACGGGCACATTGACAATAGATATCATTTGCACACCACCACCTCCTTGCTTACTTACTGCAAGTGCATTTGGAACAGACGCAAGTTGTTTCAATAGTTGTAATGGAAGCATTGCGCTGACGGTTAACAATGCAACAGGTGCGATTATTTACAACTGGAGCAATGGAGCTAATACACAAAACCTCAACAACCTTTGCGCCGGAACTTATAGTGTAACAGTACAGGATGTAAATGGATGTGTTGACTTCGCTACAGCAATAATCGGTGAACCAGCACAACTCACAGCAATAGTAAATACAATAGATGCAACTTGCTTTGGTTCATCAACAGGAAGTGTAACAAGTAATGTAAACGGTGGAATAGTTAACTACACTTATCAGTGGAGCAATACGGCAACCACACAAAATATAGCGTTGCTGACAGCTGGCAATTACACATTAACAGTTACAGATAATAATGGATGTATAGCAACAGCCAATGGGACTATCAATCAGCCACTTCAAATACAACTAAGCACAATTGTCACAGATGCAAGTTGCGGTAATGCAAACGGAAACATTGACTTAACGGTAACAAACGGGGTGGGGGCATTTAGTTACAACTGGAGCAATACAGCAATTACTGAAGATATACAAAATCTTTTATCCAGTGTATACACAGTAACAGTAACAGATAATAATAATTGCTCAGTAGCCATAACCGCCACAGTTCAAAACACTCCACTGCCAATCATCACAGCTACTGCCAATCCGAACGCCATATGTTTTGGCGATAACACCATTATTACTGCAGCAGGCGCAATGAGTTATGCATGGACTCCGAGTGCAACATTGAATCAAAGTACAGGAATAGTAGTGGTTGCGAATCCGACCACCACCACTACCTACACTGTAATTGGAACAGCGACAAATGGGTGTACAAATGAAACTACGGTAGTTGTAACAGTCAATTCTATACCAGTTATCAACCTAACCAACGCAACGATTTGTATTGGAAGTCAAACTACGCTAACAGCGGGGGGGGCAAGTATCTATACATGGAGTCCTAATACAAATCTGAATCAAACTACAGGACAAACGGTAATAGCCAATCCGACAACAACAATTACTTATACAGTTACAGGAACGACTGCAGGATGTAGTTCCACGGCAACAGCAATTGTTACTGTGAATTCATTACCAATCATCACAACAAATATTGCCACCACCAGTATCTGTATTAACAGCAATGCAACACTTACAGTAGCAGGAGCGAACACTTATGTATGGACACCAAATAATGGATTGGCCAATACTACATCATCAACACAAGTAGCGAGTCCAACGATAACAACAACTTATACAATAACAGGAACGAATGCAAATGGTTGTACAAACACAGCAACCATTACCATAAATGTTAATCTGTTACCAGTTGTAACAGTAACACTACCACAGGGAATCTGTCCAGGACAAAGTGCACAATTCACAGCAACAGGTGCAGACACTTATACCTGGAATCCGGCAACAGCACTTAATCAAATTACGGGTTCAACCGTTAGTTCGACACCAACAACAAACATTAGCTATACCGTAACAGGAACGAATACAACAACAGGATGCGTGAATACAGCAACAACTAGCATCATAATTAATCCACTTCCAATTATTGCTATCAGTCCATCAGCAGCATTTATTTGCATAGGAGATAACATTAATTTGTCTGCAAGTGGAGCAACGACTTATAGTTGGAGTCCGAGTAGTGGAATTAATACAACGGTAGGAGCAACGGTAAATGCATCACCGACCACCACTACCACTTATACTATAACAGGAACGAGCCAATTGGGTTGCGTTGATTCTACAACAACTGTTGTAATAGTAGGAGAATACGCAACGATTGACATCACGATTGGTCCAACAGAAGGATGCGAGCCTTTGACTGTATACTTTACAAACAACACAACAGATGCAGCTAGCTTTGTGTGGAACTTTGGTGACAACACCTTCTCATTGGATACGAGTCCGACTCATACTTATAGTACTACTGGATCTTATTATCCATCCGTTGTGATTACGAGTACCACAGGATGTGTGACAACGATTCTTTTGGATACTATTATTGTTCACCCACTTCCAATTGCGGATTTCAGTAGCGATCCTTATTTTGGAATTACGACGATACTAGAAGAAGCAGACTACGAATTTACGAATCAGTCTAGTGGGGCCGACTTCTACCATTGGACGTTCGGTGATGGAACGGGTGATACGACAACCGATGCGACGCATACTTATACTGCAGCAGGCACCTACGATGTAACATTGATAGCGACAACGATATTTGGATGTGCTGATACTATTGTACAAACACCAATAATAATTATAGACGAACCAAGTTTATGGATACCGAATGCATTTACACCGAACGGCGATGGTGTGAATGACTTCTTTGGTATTTATGGTTCTAGTGTGAAATCATATCACATGAAAATATTCGATCGTTGGGGCGAGATGATATTTCAGAACGACGATTACTTCCCGACATGGGACGGTAACTACCATGGCAAGCCACTTAATGTGGGGGTTTATGTTTATCTTGTTCAGGTTGATTATAAAGATGGAACAACAATGTGGCGAAAAGGAGATGTGACATTGATTAGATAGGTTGATTAAGGATGTTCAACTATTAAATGGGTATAGTTTAAGGCAACATTATTTGTTGTCAAATCCTTTCGGTCTATTTTCGCACCCAGATGTTAATCAGAAGTAAAAGTCCTTTGCGAATAGGTTTGGCTGGTGGTGGTACAGATGTTAGCCCGTACTCTGATTTATATGGCGGTGTAATTTTAAATGCTACGGTGAGTATGTATGCCTATGCGACTATTGAACCAACTACTGACGGGAAAATTGTTTTGCATGCCATTGATAAAAATGAAATAGTCGAGTTCGCAAGCATTGAAAAGTTACCGATAGATGGAAAACTTGATTTGTTGAAGGGGATTTATAATCGGGTAGTTCGTGATTATGTGAAGAAGCCATTGAGTTTTAGATTGTCAACTTATGTGGATGCACCACCAGGAAGTGGCTTAGGGTCTTCATCCTCTTTGGTTGTTGCTATCTTGGCTGCATTTTGTGAGTGGCAAAGTATTCCACTTGGAGAGTATGAACTTGCAAAATTAGCTTTTGATATAGAACGAAAAGATTTGGCTATGGCGGGTGGAAAACAAGATCAATATGCAGCCTCATTTGGAGGGTTTAATTTGATGGAATTTTATAAAGATGAAAAAGTAATTGTTAATCCGCTTCGTATCAAGGAAGATTATTTGAATGAAATGCAATTTAGCTTGCTGTTGTATTACACTGGAACTAGTCGTTTAAGTTCGAAGATCATTGAAATGCAGAGTAAAAATATTTCTCAGAAAAATGACAAGTCTATAGATGCCATGCATCAATTGAAGGTTCAAGCGGTTCGAATGAAGGAAGCAATATTGAAAGGAAATCTGAATGAAATTGGTGAGTTGTTAAATGAAGGATGGCAATCAAAAAAACAAACTGCAGAAGGTATAAGTAACCCATTGATTGATGAGATTTATGAAACGGCATTAAAAACAGGGGCAACTGGAGGGAAAATTTCTGGTGCGGGTGGTGGAGGTTTTATGTTCTTTTGGTGTCCTAACCATACTCGATATAAAGTAATTGATCGATTGCATCAATTTGGCGGGGAATTCAGAAGATTTCAATTTACCCAAAATGGTGCAATGACTTGGATTGTGAAATGATTTTTAATTTGATTAGAGATAATGAATAAAGAAAAAGTTAGTGCGATTATAAAATCATCTGTGGATGTGAAACAGAATTTGCTTACAGATGAAAAATTGCTAAAGACAATAATTGATGTTGCAACTGTTTGGTGTAATGCATTAGGAATAGGAGGAAAAATTTTGTTTTGTGGTAATGGCGGAAGTGCGGCTGATGCGCAACATATAGCAGCTGAATTGAGTGGCCGTTTTTATTTTGATCGTGAACCATTAGATGCTGAAGCATTACACGTAAATACTTCTTACCTCACTGCTGTTGCCAATGATTATTCTTATGATGAAGTCTATTCAAGAATGGTTAGAGCAAAGGGGAAAGCGGGAGATGTGCTGGTTGGAATTTCAACTTCTGGAAATTCATCGAATGTGATTAAAGCAATGGAGCAAGCCAAGAAACAAGGGATGATTGTTATTGCATTGACGGGTGAGAAAGGAGGACGGATGAGAGATGTTTCTGATTATCTTATTAATATTCCTTCTAATGATACCCCAAGAATTCAAGAGTGTCATATCATGATAGGGCATATTTTATGTGAGTTAACTGAAGAACAGTTGTTTAAAAAAAATGATTGACACAGTCATCGTTCTTGCTGGTGGTTTGGGCACGCGGTTGCAAAGTGTTGTGAAAGATTTACCTAAACCAATGGCGCCAATAAACGGCAAACCATTTCTTCAATATGTTTTTGATTATTGTTCTGCAAGTGGAATTAAAAATTGCATATTAAGTGTTGGATTCAAAGCTGATTTGATACAAGGCTATTTTGGAAATAAATTTCTAGATATCAATATAAAATATTGTGTTGAAGAAAATCCAATGGGAACAGGAGGCGCCATAAAAGCTTCAATGAAAATAGCGGGTACCGATGAAGTGTTGATTTTAAATGGGGATACTTTTTTTGATGTGCCCATTGGTGAAATGTATTCGCTTCATAAAAAAAATAACTCAGATTTAAGTATTGCTTTAAAGCCAATGAAAAATTTTGATCGTTATGGAATTGTAAAAAACAAAAGCGATTTTTCCATATCTAGTTTTGAAGAGAAAGTATTTAGGGATGAAGGAAATATTAATGGGGGAGTTTACATTGCAAATAAAAACATACTAAATTTTTTCCCTCCAGTTGATAAATTCTCATTTGAAAAAGATTTTTTAGAAAAACAAATTGATCGATTGAATATGAAAGGATTTGTTTTTGAACGGTATTTTATTGACATCGGAATTCCTGAAGATTATCAAAAAGCACAAGATGACTTTGCTCAATTTGCCTATTGATAATACTTGGACATTGTTTCTCGATAGAGACGGCGTAATCAATAAAAAAATTGATGGCGATTATGTGCGCAATCTTAAAATGTTTGAATGGATTGAAGGAAGTAAGGAGGCTATAGCAATTCTTTCAAAACATTTTGGAAAAATAATTGTTGTTACTAATCAGCAGGGCATTGGAAAGGGTTTTATGACTCAGGGTGAATTAGAAATAATTCATTCCTTCATGAATTCAGAAATTGAAAAGGATGGAGGAAAAATTGATGCGATTTATTTTAGCCCCTATTTAAAAGAGGAGGATAATATCATGCGTAAACCAGGAATAGGAATGCCATTGAAAGCAAAACAAGATTTTCCTGAAATTGATTTCTTTAAATCAATAATGGTGGGTGATTCCATTTCTGATATGGAAATGGCTGATGCACTCCGATTACAAAAAGTTTGGATTGGAGAAAATAAAATATTAGATATTGCACCGTCATTACATTGTACTGACCTTTTAAAATTTGCGAAGATTATTAGCGCTAATTATTAATTGTTTTTGTTTTAATCGTTTCATGTAGATGAAAGACTATTTAGAAAAGCTTATAGTAGTTTTAAGCGATGATGACTTAAATAAAGTAAAGTAAAGGCTATTCCCTTCAAGGCCTCCAAACTCAAGGTGTTTCTTAAATATCTTATTCAAATTTGTTCCGGTACAATAATGGAAAAGGAAGCGTTAAAGAAGTATTTGCGGGTTGATGATAAAATGTATCGCAAAATGAAATCGGTCCTTTTGCGTAAATGTTATGATGTTATTTGTCCCGAGGGAAGTTTTAAGTTATTAGATTTATTAAGCAGATATCGTTTGGTTGAGAATTTTAAGCGGGAACTCTTATTTCAGGAAAAGAAAAATTTATTGTTAAAGGATAGAAGGGAAAAGAATATTTTTTATGAAGCTGTATTAACCTTCTTTTTACGACTTCCATTTACAGCACAGGATTTTAAGGAATTAACTTATTATTCCGATTTAAGTCTGAAATATTCTAAGGGAAACGATAATGAATTGCAGTCTATTAATAATAGATCGAAAATAATGGTTGTTAGAATGATCCATGATTATTTTCAAAATGATTTAAAGAATGCTAATCAAAAATACTATGAAAAAACATTTCAAATTATTAATGACGGGATTAAAAAATTCGATGACGAACGATTGAAAATAATAGCCCTTTATTGTAATGCTTTGTATGCTTTTTGTATAGAGAATGATTTTTTAAAATCCAAAAAAATATTTTTAACGCTTAAGTCAATTCCTGAGGCAGCTAAGTTGCTCCCATCTGATTTTTTTTATTCTATTGACGGATTTTTTGGAACTTGCCTTTATTATTTGAACGAATTTGATGATTGTATGGAGATGTTTGCTCGGTCAATGAAATATAATAATCTGTTCTTTTTTAATCAACCACATCTTCTATGTCGTTTGTGTGAATTGTATATGATTAAAGGAAAAATGATAGAAGCAAAAGAGATTTTAGATAATCATTTAAACAGATTTTTAAAATCTGGAGAGCCTGATGCAATTGGATTAATTGCTATAATCTTTTCGAAGTACTATATGCTTCGTAGTGACTTAATTAATGCCTTTGAATTTTTAAAAATGGCAAGAAAACATCTTAATAATAAATATTATATTATTCATGACATTGATGTTCGAACTTTAGAGGTGATATATTTTCTTTTAGTTGGCGAAATGAAATTCGCAAAAACTATTCATTCTCGAACATTAAAATTTATTCGGGAAAAGGCAAAGACTAAAAAATTGAAGGGTGAGATGAAAACCCAAGAAGTTATAAAAAGATTGATAGGATTTAAATTGCGTAGTAAGTCCATTTTTAATTTCGATTTGCAAATTGAGGAGGTGTTTACGGGACATTATAAAATACAAGGGATTTTACTAAATCGAATTTTTATTTTGAATAAGACTAATTTAAATTTTTAGTTTAGTTGATATTTAAGTGGTTTATAGGATTCTAAATCATTTTTATTTTTTAATGTGTTATATTTTGCATAGCAAAACTTTGACGATTATTTTTGTCACCTTCTGAATTAATATTTTATTATGAACTGGTTTTCAAAATTTCTAGTATCTACGATTGGCAGAAAGGTAATAATGTCATTGACAGGATTGTTTCTGATAGTTTTTTTAGTGGTTCATTGCAGCATTAATTCCCTTATGTTTTTGAACGATGGGGGATTATTTTTTAATGAAGCCGCGCATTTTATGGCAAGTAATATTCTGATTCGTACCATTGAGATTTTGCTCTTTCTGTTTTTAATAATACACATTCTTCAATCAGTTGCCATTACAAGGCAAAATATGAAAGCACGCACCATCTCATATTCAGGAACATCAGCAACCGCAACGAGCAAGTGGTATTCTCGCAGCATGGGAATTTTAGGTTCATTGATTCTTGTTTTTTTGATCATTCATCTGAAAGATTTTTTTATTCCTTCAAGATTTACTGCCCGTTTGGGGTTGGATAATAATGGAACTCCTGATATGTATTCCGAAGTGAAAGGAGCATTTCAAAATCCGGCTTATGCAATGATTTATATTTTCTCTATGATAGTTCTTGCATATCATTTGTTACATGGATTTCAAAGCGCCTTTCGGTCATTGGGAGTTTATCATAAAAAATATACTCCTGTAATTGAGTTTATTGGAATTGCATTTTCCATTATTGTTCCTGCGGTATTCGCAGCAATGCCCGTTTACTTTTTATTGAAAAAATGATTCAACTGATATGGCTTTAGATTCAAAAATTCCTTCTGGTCCTTTAGGTGAAAAGTGGAGCCAGTACAAATCGAGTGTTAAGTTGGTTAATCCTTCTAATAAAAAGAAGATTGATATTATAGTTGTTGGAACAGGATTAGCGGGAGCTTCTGCCGCTGCATCTCTTGGTGAACTCGGGTACAAAGTTAAAGCTTTTTGTTTTCAGGATAGCGCTCGTCGTGCGCATAGTATAGCCGCTCAAGGAGGAATTAATGCCGCAAAAAATTATCGCAACGATGGCGACAGTGTTTACCGTTTGTTTTACGATACCATAAAAGGTGGCGACTATCGTTCACGCGAAGGCAATGTTCATCGTTTGGCTGAAGTAAGTGTAAATATTATTGACCAATGTGTGGCACAAGGTGTCCCGTTTGCAAGAGAGTACAGTGGCTTGCTAGATAACCGTTCATTCGGAGGTGTGCAGGTTTCAAGAACGTTTTATGCACGCGGCCAAACAGGTCAGCAATTGTTATTGGGAGCGTACAGTGCATTGAATCGTCAGGTAAAAGAAAAATCAGTTGAATTATTTACCCGCCACGAAATGGTGGAAGTAGTAATTGAAAATGGGAAAGCTCGTGGTGTAATTGTTCGTGATTTGGTAACAGGTGAAATTCAACGACACGCCGCACATGCTGTTGTTCTCGCAACAGGTGGATACGGAAATGTTTTTTTCCTATCTACAAATGCAATGGGTTGCAACACTACTGCCATCTGGAAAGCACACAAGAAGGGAGCGTTCTTCGGTAATCCATGCTTCACACAAATTCATCCTACTTGTATTCCAGTTCATGGTGAATATCAATCGAAGCTTACTTTGATGAGTGAGAGTTTGAGAAATGATGGTCGGGTTTGGGTTTCAAAGTCCAAAGGTGATAAACGCAAGCCGCAGGATATTCCTGAAGAAGAACGAGATTATTATTTAGAAAGAAAATATCCATCGTTTGGAAATTTAGTTCCTAGAGATATTGCCTCACGTGCTGCGAAAGAAGCGTGTGATGATGGGAGGGGAGTAGGTGAAACTGGAATGGCCGTGTATCTTGATTTTGCTGATGCAATACAAAAATACGGTCAGGATACAATTAAGTCTCGTTACGGCAACTTATTTGAGATGTATGATAAAATTACTGGTGAAGACCCTTACAAAACACCAATGATGATTTATCCCGCGGTGCATTATACTATGGGAGGTTTGTGGGTCGATTATAATCTTATGACTAATATTCCCGGAATGTATGCAACCGGTGAATGTAATTTTTCTGATCATGGAGCTAATCGGTTGGGCGCTTCTGCCCTCATGCAAGGATTAGCGGATGGATACTTTGTGCTACCCTATACTATTGGTGATTATTTATCGGGAGAAATTTTGACTGGAAAAATAAAAACAGACAGTCCTGCATTTGATGAAGCTGAAAAAAATGTTCGTGCGCAGATTGATAAACTCATGAATGTGAAGGGAACAAAATCAGTTGATTTCTATCACCGCAAATTGGGGAAAGTGATGTGGGACAAATGTGGAATGGCGCGCGATGCAATAGGATTGGCAGAAGCAATTGAAGAGATAAAAAAAATTAGAGTGGAATTCTGGAGTGATGTAAAAATTCCTGGGACAGCAAACGAATTAAATCCTGAATTGGAAAAAGCAATTCGTGTTGCGGACTTTATAGAACTTGGTGAATTGATGTGTCGAGATGCATTAAACAGAGAAGAAAGTTGTGGCGGACATTTTCGTACTGAGTATCAAACACCTGATGGAGAAGCATTGCGTGATGATAATAAATTTGCTTATGTAGGAGCTTGGGAATACAAAGGAGAAACCCAACCTCAGGAGTTACACAAAGAAGAATTAGTTTTTGAAAGTGTGCATCTGACACAACGCAGCTACAAGTAAAATTCAAACAGGAAAATAAATCTAACATGAGATTAACACTCAAAGTTTGGAGACAAAAAAATAAAAGCGATAAGGGCGGTTTCGAATCTTATCAGTTAAATAATGTTGATACACATGCTTCATTTTTAGAAATGATGGATGTGTTGAACGAACAACTGATTCATGAAAACGGAACTCCTGTTGCATTTGATCACGATTGTCGAGAAGGAATTTGTGGCTCTTGCAGTATGGTTATTAATGGAAGACCACATGGTCCATTGAAGGGGACCACTACTTGCCAATTGCACATGCGTCATTTCAATGATGGTGAGACTATAACTATCGAACCGTTTAGGGCAAATTCTTTCCCAGTATTAAAAGATTTAGTGGTTGACCGAAGTTCATTCGAACGAATACAACAAGCCGGAGGATATATTTCAGTTGTAACTGGTTCTGCACCTGAAGCTAATAATATTGCAGTAAATAAAGTTGATTCAGAAAAAGCCTTTGATGCGGCTGCTTGCATTGGTTGTGGGGCTTGTGTGGCGACATGTAAAAATGGTTCAGCCATGTTGTTTGTCGGAGCAAAAATTTCGCAATACGCATTGCTTCCACAGGGGCATCCTGAACGCAACGAGCGTGTTTTAAATATGGTTGCCGTTATGGATGAAGAAGGGTTTGGAGGCTGCACTAATACAGGTGCTTGTGAAGCCGAATGTCCGAAAGAAATTTCAGTAGCTAATATCATGCGTTTAAACAGAGAATATATTTCAGCGAAACTTTCGGTTCAAAAAGAATAAACCTTATTGAGGTTGTTTTTTATTCTTCCAGTTGCTGAAAAAATATTTTTAATTGATTCTTATTATAATTTCAATAATAACTCCATTACTTATTACGCTCAGGCAGGAATTTTTATTGACTCATTTCATGTAGCTGGATTGCTTTCAGGTTTTTATTTTCTTGTTGTTAAAAAGGGGAAATGAATTTGTTCATTTTAAATTCATTAAGAATTGAGTGGAACACATTTTATTGTGTCATTTCCTTGCCTCAGACCTCTTTAAGCCATTTATTAAAAAATATTTTTCATTTGCTTCTGCGTTGTAAATTGCGTTCGCATTCAGCAGTATGACAAGAAGAATTTTTACACTTATTTTATTTTCAATTTTCCCACTTTTCTTATGGGCCACACACAATCGTGCTGGAGAAATTATTTATGAAAGAATCGGAACTGGATATACTTATAAAGTAACTGTTATCACTTTTACAAAGGAAAGTAGTATTGCTGCCGACCGAGACTCATTGGTTGTGCGATACACTTATATTCCAACTGGTACTATTGTATTTGATACGGTAGCAAGAGTGAATGGACCTGATAACAGCCCCTCAAATGGAGTACCTGACGGGGAATTTGTTGGCAATGATATAAAGCGAAATATGTATGTCAGCTATCATACATTCAATGGTTTCGAAGGGTTTATTATTTCCATGCAGGACTTAAATCGCATCAATGACATTTGCAACATCGCTAATTCAGTGAACGAACCATTTTATGTTGAGGACACATTATTTATTCGAGACCCACAATTTTATGGATATAATAATTCGCCGATACTCCAAAATTGGCCCATTGATTATGGAGTAGCAAATCAGGTTTATACACATAATCCCAACGCATATGATCCTGATGGGGATAGTCTGCATTTTGAATTTATTACACCCAAAATTTCAGAAACTCAAAATGTAGGAACCTATGTTTCTCCTAATTTGACTGATGGAACTATAGGGAATCCAATATTTACAATTAACCCGGTTACTGGTGAATTAATTTGGGATAAACCTCAAGGCTGTTGTACATACAATATAGCTATTCTAATTACTGAATATCGAAAAGTATTAGGGTTAGGAGTTGTAAAAATGGGAACCATGATTCGCGACATGGAAATAATAATTGTATGTGACCCTAATCATCCACCGGATATAAAAATTGTTCGTGATACTTGTGTTGTTGCGGGGAGTTTATTGGTGATAAAAGTAAAATCGACAGATACTGATGCCGGACAAATTGTAACACTAACAGCAAATGGAGGGCCCTTTGTTGTTGATGCTCCTGATACAGCTTTGTTTATTCCCGACCTTGATACAACAGGCTATGGAACTTTTGTTTGGCAAACAGTATGCAATCATGTTCGCTCTCAATTTTATCAGGTAGTATTCAAAGCAACTGATAATTACCCCGACTATCCATTAACTGATTTAGAAAGCTGGCTAATAAAAGTTGTAGCTCCTGCTCCTGAAAATTTAGATGCCAATGCTGTTGGTAATAATATTATTGTCACCTGGGATAATCCTTATAGCTGTTATGATACTAAAAAATTTATTGGCTTTTCATTGTGGAGAAGGGAAGGCTCAAACCCATTTATTAGTGATACCTGCAATCCTACAATGAGTGGAAAAGGATATTCAAAGATTTCATCACGGCTTCGCACCTATACTTTTACTGATGTAAATGTTGATCGGGGAAAAGAATATTGTTACAGAGTAGAAGCTGAATTTTCGGATACAACTGCCATTGGAATCATTTATAATTTATGTGAAGGACTTCCTTCCAATGAAGACTGTGCTATTCTGAAAAAAGATGTTCCAGTCATTACAAATGCAAGTGTGAGAAATACTGATGCATTGAACGGAAGTATGTTTGTTGCATGGAGTAAACCTTCTGCTTTTGATCTAGATACTATTCAAAATTCTGGGCCATACGAATACAAGCTATTCCATTCAACTGGAAACACAGGAGTAAATTTTACACTTATTAATTCGTACACAGCTCCAATATTCAGTTTGTTTATTGATACAACTTACATCGACACGCTCATCAATACTATTGATGATTCATGGTCTTATAGAATAGAGTTTTATAGTAATGGGAATAAATTGGGCGAAACGGAAATTGCCTCTAGTATTTTTGTAACGGCAACTGGTCAGGACAATAAAGTTGTCTTATCATGGAATGAAATTGTTCCTTGGGAAAATTTATTTTTTACTATTTTCAGAAAGAATAACCAGACTTTGCTATATGATTCAATAGGGATTACAACTTCTCATTTTTATGTTGATGCAGGATTAATAAACGACTTGATTTATTGCTATTATGTAAGGAGCGTAGGAGATTATTCAGCTCCAGGGTTTGTTAGTCCAATTGTTAATTTATCACAACAAGTGTGTGCAATTCCCATTGATACCATTGGGCCATGCCCACCAACACTAACTATTATTAATGATTGTACAAATCCTGGTGTTGAGTTTGGTCCTTTTATAAATAATTTGCAATGGACGATTATTACCGACGAATGTTCAGCCGACTTACTTCACTACAATATTTATTATACAGCAACCGGTGGCGGCGATTTTAAATTAATAGATTCTACTGTTCAACCCTTCACTAATAATTACTTTCACGATTTGATAAATACAGTTGCAGGTTGTTACTACATCACTGGTGTTGATTCTAATTATAATGAAGGAGAAAAGAGCCCTGTTCTTTGCGTTGAAAATTGTCCTTACTACGAATTACCAAATGTTTTTACTCCTAATGGCGATAATCAAAATGATTTGTTTCATCCTTTTCTTCCATTCAAGTACATTGATAAAATTGAAATAAAAATTTATGATAGCTGGGGAGTGTTTGTTTTTGAAACTACTGACCCCATGATTAACTGGGATGGAGTAAATACAACAAATGGTAAAATGTGCCCTGATGGAACTTATTACTATGTGTGCGATGTGTACGAACAATCATTAGCCGGAAGTGTAAAGCGCAGTAAACCACTTTCAGGATTTATTCATTTGTATAAATAGACAATGTTCACAGGGATAATTGAATGTTTAGGAAGTGTAATTACAATAGAATCTTCAGGTTCCAATAAAATATTTACCATTCAATCAGCAATTTCTGCCGAGTTAAAAGTTGATCAAAGCGTTTCGCACGATGGAGTTTGTTTAACTGTAGTGGAAATAAAAAAAGATATACATAAAGTTATTGCGATTGATGAAACATTAAATCGCACCAATCTTTCAGAGTGGAAAGTCGGACAAAAAATAAATATTGAACGCGCCATGATTGCGAATGCGAGATTCGATGGGCACTTTGTTCAGGGCCATGTGGACGCTGTAGCAAAAGTTGAAAAAATAAAAGAGAAAAACGGCTCATGGATTTTTCAATTCAAATTAGCCGATTCGCATCAGGGATTATTAGTTGAGAAAGGAAGCATCACGATTAACGGAGTCAGCTTAACTGTTACAGCAGAAAATAAAAAAACATTTGCCGTAGCCATCATTTCTTACACTTATGAGCACACCAATTTCTCCCAGTTAAAAAAAGGAGGAAAGGTGAATATTGAATTCGATGTAATCGGAAAATATGTGAAACAGATGATGCGAATGAAAGTGATTTAACTTTTTTCCACCAACTCCGCCAATTCCTCCCATTCTTTTGTGGCGGTTGCTAATTTCTTTTTCAGTTCATCATATTGCGAAAAAATATCCTGACTGTTTGCACTTTTCATTTCATTCGCGTTAGCCATTTTCTTTTCTATTGCAGCAATTGCTGTTTCGTATTCTTCAACAGTTTTTTCTGTTTTCTGCAATTTGTTTTCTAATTTTTTTTTGTCTTTATCTGCATTTCTTTTTTGCTCACTGTCTGAAGGTGAATCGATGCTTTTTTGTTTATCGACCGCATTCTGCTTCTGCTTGATTTCTAATTGTTGCAACGAATCCAGATTAAGCGACCCAAGAAATTCTTCTATATCACCAATGTATTCTTTAATAGTTTGATTGCGGAAATAAAAAGTTCTATTCGTTAGTCCTTGTAAAAAATCACGATCGTGAGAAACAAGAATTAAAGTGCCATCGTAATTCTGCAATGCTTCCTTCAATACTTCCTTGCTCACCATATCCAGGTGATTCGTCGGTTCATCCAGAATTAAAAGATTTGCAGGTTCCAATAACAAACACGCCAGTGCGAGTCGCGATTTTTCTCCACCTGAAAGCACTTTCACTTTTTTATCTACATCATCACCACCAAATAAAAACGAACCTAAAAGGTTGCGTAATTTTGGTCGTGTGTTATGATCAGCCAATCGCTCCACTGTTTGATAAACAGTCAGGTTGCCATCCAGTTCTTCAGCTTGCTGTTGTGCGTAATAACCAACTTTCACATTATAACCAAGTGTGCAATCCCCAACAAAAGGTTCGCCACCATTAATAATTTTTGCAAGTGTAGTTTTTCCTTCACCGTTTCTTCCCACAAATGCCACGCGCTCATTTCGAGCAATTTCAAATTTCAGGTTTTTTAAAATTGTTTTTTCACCGTATGCCTTCGTCAAATCTTTTGCTTCAGCTACAACTACACCCGAACGCGGCGCTTCCGGAAAACGAAAGCGAATACTGCTTGTGTCTTCATCTTCCATTTCAATTCGCTCTTTTCTATCGAGTTGCTTGATTAACGATTGCGCCATTTTTGCTTTACTCGCCTTCGCTCTGAATTTATCAATTAGCGCTTCTGTCTGACGAATTTCATTTTGCTGATTCTGATAAGCAGCCATTAACTTTTCGCGACGCTCTTTTCGCAACTCTATGTATCTTGAATAGGCAGCTTTGTAATCATCAATTTTTCCGCGCGAAATTTCTATGGTGCGGTTTGTGAGATTATCTAAAAACCGTTTATCGTGCGATACAATTAAAATAGCCCCGGGATAATCCTGTAAAAAATTTTCAAGCCACTGAATGGATTCAATGTCGAGGTGATTCGTTGGCTCATCCAGCAACAATAATGTTGGTTGCTTTAATAATATTTTCGCCAGTTCAACACGCATCTGCCAACCGCCGCTGAAAGCTGAAACCGGTTTTTCGAAATCATTTCTATCAAAGCCAAGACCTAATAAAATTTTTTCCACTTTTCCTTCCTGACTCCCAGCCTCTAGTAAGTGCAAGTGCTCCTGTGCATCGTGTAATTCCTGCAATAAATCCATGTACGAATCATCAGAAAAATCTGTGGTGTGGGTCACCTTCTCAGTGAGTTCGCGCACACGTGCTTCCAGTCTTTTTATTTCTTCAAGAGCCGAAGCAGTTTCATCAAAAATTGATTTACCACTGGTGAACGACAAATCCTGTTGCAGGTATCCAACTGTGCATTCGCGCGGATAGGAAATTCCGCCTTCATCAGCATTACGAATTTTTGCGAGTATTTTCAGAATGGTTGATTTGCCAGCACCATTCCGTCCAACCAAACCAATGCGGTCGCGGTCGTTAATTAAAAAAGTGACATCATTGAATAAATATTCTCCGCCGTGAGAAATTCCAAGCCCTGTTACATTAATCATGGGCGCGAAAGTAAGCTATGAATGTTTTTTATTTTCAAGGTAAGTATTTCTATCACAGATATTTTTAAAAATGCATATTTGAAACATGAATATTGCTGAGAGGCCTTCTTGTTCATTGCTGGATTTAGTAAAATATTTTTTGAAACTTGGTTACTCAGGTTTCGGCGGACCGGTTGCATTGGTTGGTTATATGCACCGCGATTTGGTGGAGATAAGAAAATGGATTTCGGAAGAAGAATACAAGGAAGGTTTAGCACTCGCTCAACTCGCACCCGGACCACTTGCTGCGCAGTTGGGAATTTACCTGGGCTTTGTGCATTTCCGAATTATTGGCGCGACACTTTGCGGATTGGCTTTTATCATTCCATCGTTCATTATGGTGGTGCTGATTGGAATTGCTTACAAACTTTTTGGAGGACTGCCATGGATGCAGGCAGTTTTTTATGGAGTAGGCGCAGCGGTGATTGGAATTATTGCAATGAGCAGTTACAAGCTCACTACAAAATCAATTGGCAAATTCAATATTGATTCGTTCAAAACAAATTGGTTGTTGTGGTTATTGTTTGTTGCGGGAATAAGTGTAACAGTTATTACCCAGTCAGAAAATGTTTTGGTTTTTATTGGTGCCGGAATTTTATACATGCTGATAAAAGCACCACCAAAATGGATGAAGGGCGAAGCAGTAAGTATTGTTTTCCTTTCCGAAATAGGTTTTTGGGAATATGAAAATTCAACACTTATAAAAATTGCTATTTTTTTCACAAAAGCCGGCGCATTTGTTTTCGGAAGCGGATTAGCCATTGTTCCTTTTTTACACGGCGGAGTAGTGAATGAATATCAATGGCTAACAGAACATCAGTTTCTTGATGCTGTTGCTGTTGCCATGATTACTCCCGGACCGGTTGTTATCACCGTTGGATTTATCGGATACCTGGTTGCGGGATTTCCTGGTGCATGTGTGGCGGCACTGGCTACTTTTTTGCCTTGTTATTTATTCACGGTTCTTCCTGCTCCTTACTTTAAAATAATTGCAAAGAATAAAAGTATCAAAGCATTTGTCGATGGAATAACAGCTGCAGTTGTTGGTGCATTGGCTGGGGCAGTAATTATAATCGGAATGAGAAGTGTGATTGATTTTCCGACGGCAATTATTGCTGTGTTGACTGTTCTCGTTTTAATTTTATTAAAAAAAATTCAGGAGCCATATATCATTCTTGCTGCAGCTATTGTTGGTTTGATTTTGAAAAGTGTTTTGTGAAAAAAAATTATTCCAATAATTTTTTTACATAACTTTCTAAATCATCCTTCCACTTCTCATATAAATCTCCTGTAGCAGGCCCATTAATTCCGGTTTCAATTTTGCGTACGATGCCTTCTCTGTCCATGAATATTAAAGTTGGATAACCGGAAATTTTATTCAACATCGGAAGAGATTCTGAAGATTTTGAAGTGAGGCCAGCAAACAAAATCGGGTAGGGGATTTGAAAAACTTCTTTTTCATGCTTTAAAGTTTTCTGTACAAAACTCCAATCATCTTTTCGTTCGAAGTTAAGCATGATTATTTCAAGACCTTGCTCATGATATTTTTTAAAAAGCGGAATCAACACTCGAGTTTCGTCCATGCAATTGGGACACCATGAACCACTGATTTGAACGAGCACAACTTTGTGGTCGAATTTTTCATCAGTAAGCGAAACAAGATTGCTATCGGCATCGGGAAAAGAAAACTGTAAACTCTTCCAGCCATCTTTCAGAAAAGTTAATTTGTCGGAAGCAGGTAATTCGAAATTGTTGTTTCGTTTTGCCGTCCACTCTTCTTTATGGTGTTTACCGCTGTAGAAAGTTCCTTTTATGGTATTATCAGGTTGCATCCATGCTTCGAACAGAAAAAGATGTGCGCCATCAAATGCGTGCAGCATCATATTATATTTGCAAACTTCGCCATTTAAAAATCTGTAATCGCCGGTTGTTGTTAAAAAGGTTCCTGATGATTTTTTGTCTGCCTGATTAAAAATCCCTATTGCTGAAGAACTATCCACTTTACCGGGACTGAAATGCACTTCCCATTTTCCATTGAAGTCGGAGCGGGGTTCAAAGTCGAAAGGAGTTTCCAACTCCGGAGAATTGTTTGCGCGAAATGGTATTGTGTAATTTCCAGCTCTTGCATAGTCAATGAAAATTCCGCTTAGGTAATTTCCTCCCATGTCGCTTTCAGAAATCTGTGCTTTTATCTCTGTTTGGAAAACAGAAGGGACTATGAATATTGAATCGCCTTGCTCGCGATAACTCTGGACTGGAATTTTTTCTTCGCCGTTGATGATGAAGAGTTTTTTTATTCCTGCGCTGTCTGTTACACTTAGCTCGAAGGGTAAACTGGCGGTTTGTGTTAGTTGCAGTAAGCAACGCCATGTTCCGTTTTCTAAAAGTGATTGGGCGCGGGAGGAAGTATTTAGGAAGAAGAAAAAAGCAAGGAGAAAATATTTAATCATGAGTCAAAAATAATTTTAAGTTTTAGTTTATTATTTTGTCAGAGAATATCTTTAATCAATAATGCTTTAATCAAATAAATTTTATGTCAGGAATTAATCGTCGCCGGTTTGTAAAAAATATTGCGCTTGCTACACCGCTTTTATTGGCACCTGAATTATTTACAAGTTGTAACAAACTTAAAGTACCTAAGGGCAGTTTCTCAGGAAAAGTTATTGTAATCGGAGCAGGTACAGCCGGAATGGTTGCGGCGAAATTATTAACCGAGCGAAATGTGGATGTATTGGTCTTGGAAGCCGCTTCAGTTCACGGAGGCCGCGTATTGCCATTGAATGATTTCGCATCGTTTCCTGTTGAACTCGGAGCAGAAGAAGTACACGGGCACAGAACCCGTTGGTACCAGATTGTAAAGGATTCGAATGCAGATTTTATTAATGAACCCGGTGAGAACTATTATTTCCTGGACTCAAAAGTTCAGCTTGAAAAAGATATTAAAAATGATGCTGAAGTTTCGAAAGCATTTGAAATGGTAGATGCAATGGATACATATTCGGGAGGGGAAATAACCGCTGAACAATATTCCATTAATAATGGAATAACAGCTCGTGTAAAATTTATTGACAATGCGCAAGTGGGCGGTGAATTCGGAACCAGCATGGAGCGATTGAGTTTTTCAGGAATAAAAACATCCAATGATTTATGGAGTGCGGGCAATAGCAATTACATGATTAAAAATAAATCGTTGCTCTCGGTGTTGGATAATTATTGCAGTAACATGCTGTCGAAAATTATTTACGACACGCAGGTTGTAAATATTGATTCCAGTCAAACTAAAATTATTCTGACTGACCAGAATGGCGCTGTTTATGAAGCCGATAAAGTAATTATCACCGTGCCACTTACTGTACTTCAGCAAAATATTATTGCATTCACACCTGCATTGCCGGCTACAAAAATTTCTGCTATCAATGGAATCGGAATGGGAGCAGGCATGAAAATTATTCTGAAGTTCGATTCCGCTTTCTGGCAAAATGATTTGGGTTCACTTTTTAGTGATGGAGTTGTGCCTGAATACTGGCCTACCGCGCTTAAAAAAAGCTCATCTGATTATCTGCTGACTGCATTTGTGATGGGAAGTTTTGCAGAATATTTAAGTGGGCAAGGGAGCAATGCAATTACACTTTGTCTTGCGCAATTAGATGCTGCATATGCCGGTGCCGCCACTGCACATTTTACTGATTCGCATATCATTGATTGGAGCACACAACCATTCATTGGTGGTGCCTATTCTTTTCCAACTCAAACAAGCAACCAACCGCGAAAAGATCTTGCCGCTTCGGAGAATGACAAATTATATTTTGCCGGTGAGGCAACCAACACCGAAGGAAGTTTTGCCACTGTGCATGGTGCAGTGGATAGTGCTTTTAGCGTGGTGGAGGAAATTTTGAATTGAAATTTCTTTTCCTTCCATTAAATTTTATTAAAAAAAACTATTACACATCAAACTTAATTCCCTGCGCGAGTGGCAAAGTGCTTCCGTAATTGATGGTGTTGGTTTGACGGCGCATGTAGAGTTTCCAACTGTCGCTGCCTGATTCGCGACCGCCACCGGTTTCTTTTTCGCCACCGAACGCACCACCGATTTCGGCTCCGCTGGTTCCGATGTTTACATTGGCTATGCCGCAATCGCTGCCGGCAGTGGACAAATATTTTTCAGCTTCTAATATATTTTCGGTGAAGATGGCTGACGACAAACCCTGCGGCACATCGTTTTGCAAGTGAATGGCATCGTCTAAATTTTTATACTTCATGAGATATAAAATGGGCGCGAAGGTTTCTTCTTTCACAATGTGCAAATTTCCTTTCACCTCTATCATACACGGCTGCACATAGCAACCGCTTTCGTATCCCTTGCCCTTCATTACCTGGCCGCCGAACAAAATTTTTCCGCCTTGTGCCTGCGCAATCTGAATGGCTTCGGTGAACTGGCGCACTGCATCTTTATCGATGAGCGGACCCACATGGTTATTTGAATCGAGCGGGTCGCCAATGGTGAGCTGCGAATAAACTTTCAGGAGACGCTCTTTGACCTTGTTATAATTTTTTTCGTGAATGATTAAGCGGCGTGTACTTGTGCAACGCTGACCGGCAGTACCGACGGCTCCAAATGCAACGGCGCGAATGGCTATATCAAGATTTGCATTTTCGGAAATGATGATGGCATTGTTGCCGCCGAGTTCGAGAATGGTTTTTCCGAAACGCTCGCCAACAATTTTTGCAACATGACGACCCACGCGGGTTGAACCTGTTACACTTAGCAACGGAAGTCGGGCATCTTTTAAAATTTCGTCGCCGATTTCTTTTCCGCTTCCGATTATTAATGAAAGAACTCCTTCGGGAATTTTATTGTCGCGCAAAACTTTTTCCATCAACTGATGAACTGCCACTGCGCAGATTGGAGTTTTGGAAGAGGGTTTCCATAACACCACATCGCCGCATACCAATGCAAGCATTGCATTCCAACTCCAAACTGCAACCGGAAAATTAAATGCGCTGACTACTCCAACCACACCAAGCGGATGATACTGCTCGTACATGCGGTGATTGGGGCGCTCGCTGTGCATTGTCAACCCATATAACTGGCGCGAAAGTCCGACTGCGAAATCACAGATGTCAATCATTTCCTGCACTTCGCCCAAACCTTCCTGCAAACTTTTTCCCATCTCGTAAGAAACTAATTGTCCGAGCGGTTCTTTATAGTTGCGCAGTTCATTTCCCATCTGGCGAACAATTTCGCCGCGTTTGGGGGCAGGAATCAATCGCCACTGCTTGAACGCGCTTTCTGCTGTTGTTAAAATTTTATCGAGGTCGGCTTTGGTTGCCTGTTTAACAGAACCAATCAATTGCGAATCAACGGGAGAATAGGAGTGTAACACTTCGCCGCTTGTCTTGAGCCAATCAACTCCCGTGCTTGCACCGGAACTGAGTTGTTTTAGTTTCAGTGCTTTTAGGAAATTATGATTTACAGTTTTTGATTTCGCTTTTGGTTTTACTGGTGCTTCTATCATTTGAAATTGAAATTTTGAGGATGCAATATTAGGTTGAAAAAGTGTTTAGACGAAAGTTTATAATGTTTTGAAGCTCAAGAAAGTTTCTAAATGAAACTGTTGAAATTATTTTGAAATAAGTTTTTCGCATTCTATTAATCTGGTTCTTGAAAATTCATGGTTTGAATTGTATTGAAGTGCTGTTTCAAAATACTTTTTTGCTTCAGTGTAATTTTTCTTTTGCATTTCAATTACTCCTGCATTTGCATAAGCTTCAACATGATCGGGTTTAAATTTTATTGCCTTGATGTAATATTCTGAAGCTGCATCGTAATTGTTTTTCTGGAAAAAATAATTGCCTTCATTGAGATATGTATTGGCGAGATTGTTAATTGCTGATTGATGAGTTGGTTGAATCAGTAGTGTTTTGTTGAAATAAAATTCTGCTGAATCAAATTTTCGCTCAGCAAAATAAACCGTCCCGATATTGTTGTAAACATCAACATAAGTAGCATCGAGTTCTAATTGTTTTCTAAAAACTATTAAAGCCGAGTCTTCTTTTTTTTCAGAGTGAAGTTTGGCTCCTTTTTTTTGCAATACTCCAAGAAGGTTAGTCTTTGCCATTGCAAAATCTTTAACTTTCAGAGATTTTCGGTAATAATATTCTGAGCTATCAGTTTGATTTATTAGATTGTAATAGGCTCCAAAGTGATTGTACAAATCTGCTGTTCCATAAACAGCAATACCTTTTTTTAGTAAATGAAAAGCACTATCGAGTTTTTCTTTTTTAATATTCTCGTCTTTTGAGGTGTCGGCTTCAGTCATCAGAATGGAACCATAATTCAAAGTGGCTTTTATGCTATTCGGAACTTTGGGTGCATCGGCTGCAAAAATCGATTTGTTGCTTTTCCAGTCAAAGTTTCGTTCGAAAGTTTTAAATGAATAGAAACCTGATATGACTAGAACAATTAAAAAGATGGGTTGCTTTTTTTTTGTTTCGTCTTTCTGAATTCTATAAAACATAAATAATGCTTCAATTATCATTATACAAATTCCAATGGTAGGAAGAAATAAAAAACGGTCGGCGAATGGTGCCCCTATATTGAAAAACAAATTTGAAACTAAAATGATTGGCAGCAACCAAATCAATAATAACAAAGCATGATATTGTTTTTTGAATATTGAAATCACAATCCATGCAATCATTCCAATGAATAATAATAGTGATAGCCAAACATGGGGCTGATAAAAATTGGAGTAAGGAATTGCGTTGTAGGTGTAATCATAAGAAAGCGAGTACGGATAGAATGTTTTAATCATATACAATAAGAAAACCCAAATAATGGTTGCGAATTTCTCCGAATCATTTGCAAGATAGTAAGGGCTGTTCATTACATCGGTTGAAATTCTATCGCCAACTATTCCGACAAATGATGAACGAATAAATAAATAAAAACCTGCAACAATGATGAATGGAAAAAGCGAAATCAAAATCCGTTTAATCAAAGCTTCTTTATTCAACCACCATGCAAGCGGCAACCAAACCAATAAAAGAATCGCATGTTCTTTTGATAATAATGCAAGAGAAAATGAAAACAATGCAAAAATTAGATTCAATGTTTTTTTCTCTTTCAATAATTTCATCCAGAAGAAAAATGTTGCGAGAATAAAAACCATGCAAAGTATTTCGTCGCGGCTCTTGATGTTTGCTACAACTTCTGTGTGCGATGGATGAACCACAAATAATAATGCCCCTCCAAAAATTATTAAGGGGGATAATGATGGAAATAAAAGATAAAGTGTAAACAATAGCGCAACGCAAGTCAGTGCATACAACAACACATTTATAATGTGTTCAAATGGTGCATTGTTTCCAAAAAGTTCATGGTCTATAGCAAAAGTGATTAACGAAAGCGGCCGATATCTGCCACCGGTTAAATCACTATTCCCTTTATTGTACCCATAAAAACTATCCTTCGTCAGCAAATCAGGAATCCCTGCGAATCCTTTTTGTACAATAGTGTTTGATTGAATCACGATGATATCGTCATACACATATTCATGATTGAAAGTATTGGAATAAATTCCAATAGCAACAAAGAACAAAACAACTGTTTGTAAATTTTTATTGCTGAGAAATTGATTAATAAAACCAGCTTGTATATTTTGAGATATAACTTTATTCACAGCGAGTAAATATAAAAGTGTTTGTTATTCTTAAATTAAATTTCTATAAAAAATTAAAAGGGGCATTAATATTTGAATCAGATTTGAATCAAATTTTAAATTACTTGGGGCTATTCCACTTCATTGCTATCTTCATATACGATTGCTACCAGAAAATAAATAAAAAAAGTCGTTTCAAAGAAATGAAACGACTTTTAATTTTTGTCGGGGTGACAAGACTCGAACTTGCGACCCCCAGCACCCCATGCTGGTACGCTAGCCAACTGCACTACACCCCGAAAATTAATTTCGACAAAAATAAAAATTCTAATCACAATTCATTTCCATCAGTTCCGTTATTTTCGCGGTTCTGATTTTTTTAATTGAATTCTAAAATCCTAGTTCAACATTGTCATTTCTATATCCTTCTTTTCTCTGGGCTCTTGCAGCGGTAAGTATTCCGATTGTGGTTCACCTTTTTAATTTTAGACGATACAAGACCGTGTACTTCCCGAGTATTCGTTTTTTAAAAGAAATTCAACAGCAAACTCGCTCAACTTCTCAATTAAAACATTTGTTGGTTTTGCTGGCGCGTATTCTTTCTATTTTATTTTTAGTGGCCGCTTTTGCTCAACCATTTATTAAACCAACGGATGGAATTGTAACCATTGAAAAAAAAGCAATTAGTATTTATATTGATAATTCATTTAGCATGAATGCTCGAAGTGGTGATGTTCCATTGGTAGAATTAGCAAAACGAAAGGCACAAGAAATTGCAGCTGCTTATTCCCCCGATGATGAATTTCAGTTGTTGAGTAATGATTTTGAAGGTAAACAGCAGCGATTGGTCAACCGCGATCAGTTTAAACAGTTTTTAGAAGAAGTAAAATTGTCTTCATTAACACATACACTTTCGCAAGTAATAGCAAGGGAAAAAGAAGCATTAGCTCGTTCAAGTTCTAATCAAAAAATTATTTATCTTATTTCTGATTTTCAGAAAGCTACTTCCGATTTTGAAAATATTCCAATTGATAGCAGCATAAAAATTTATTTCGTTCCTCTAAAATCTTCAGCACAAAAAAATATATCTGTCGATAGCCTCTGGCTCGAAGCCCCCGTACAAATGGTAAATCAGCCTGCTAAACTTCATTTCAAATTGACTAATTATGGCGATGAAGATGTTTCAGAAGAAAGAATAACGCTTCGCATTAATGATGAAATAAAAACGATTGCTGATTTAAACATTGTTGCAAATGGATCGGCAGAAGACACGCTTGTTTTTAATGTTTCTCAGCCTGGATGGAATAAAGGCGAATTGCAGGTGAGTGATTTTCCAATTTCGTTTGATGATAATTATTATTTCACTTTTAATGTCAAGCCTCTTGCTACTGTTTTAATTGTTAATACAACAACTTCCAATCCTTTTCTTGGTGCGCTATTTAGCAACAGTAATTTATTCACAACCACAATTTCATCTCTCAATCAAATTAACTATTCTTTATTAAACACCTTTGATTGCATAATTCTTAATCAGCCATCTCTTATATCCTCAGGATTAAAGGATGCTTGTATTCAATATGTTTTAGGGGGAGGAAATTTGTTGTTAGTTCCTGATCCAAATTCTAAATTAGAAAGTATTAATGATTTTTTATTAAGTATGAATGCTGATGAGTTGAAGCAATGGATAAAACAAAACCGACAGGTTACGACCATCAATACCAAAATGAATGTGTTTGCTGATGTGTTCAGCCAGATGAAAGGAAATATTGCATTACCAAAAACTGCTGGTTTCTTTTTGTTGAAACAAAGAACTCAAAGTTCAGCCGAAGCACTTATGAACTTCAATGATGGAAATAGTTTGTTTACTAAATATTCCGTGGGTAAGGGAAATCTTTATCTGTCCACTGTTCCGTTTGATAAATCGATTACTGATTTTCCACTCAATCCTATTTTTGCTCCTTTATTATTTAAAGTTGTGGTTTTTAAAAACAGCAACCCATCTCTTGCCTATAGAATTGGTGAAACATCTTTTTTTGAAGCAGAAAATATTGCTGATGATGAAAAAGGGATTTACAGAATGAAAGGAAAAATAAGAGAATTTATTCCTGCTCAACGAGAAGCGGGGAACCAAACCCTGATAAATTTTGGAAATGAAATTTGCGATGCCGGATTTTATAATTTGTATTTGCCTGATACGACTAATCATTATTGGGTGGGATTTAATTTCAATAGAATTGAATCAAATCTTGCTTTATTTAATTTGGAAGAGATAAATAAGCGGGCATTAAAAATTAATGCTGAAGTCATTTCAAATGTAGATTCAGACATTTCTGTGTTGGTTTCTGAATTAAGTAGAGGAATTGTGCTTTGGAAATATTGTATTCTTCTCACCTTAATTTTTATTGCCGCCGAAATTTTATTGCTAAGATTTTTGAAGTAGAATACATCTTCTTTCAAAAACTCTTTTTCTTTCTATCTTGCGCCCGACAACAAAAAATTTTCGCTATTAAATGAATCTGCTGCTTCGTTCGGTTACAGTTGTTGACCCCAATTCATCATTCAATCAAAAGCAGATCGATATTTTTATTAAGGATGGAATTGTTTCCGCATTCGGAAAAAAAATAAAAACAGAAGGAAAATTTAAGGAGATTGATTGTAAAGGGTTATCCGTTTCTCCTGGTTGGTTTGATATGTATGCTTCATTTTGTGACCCTGGCTTCGAATACAAGGAAGATATTCAGAGTGGAGTAAATGTTGCGGCTGCGGGCGGTTTTACAGGAGTGGCAGTTTTACCGGATACTTATCCTGCTTTACATTCTAAATCAGAAATTGAGTATATATTAAACCGTTCCAAGGGAAAAATTGTTGATGTTCACGCACTTGGGGCAATTACTCGAAAGTGTGAGGGCAAGGAACTTGCAGAAATATACGATATGCATCATGCCGGTGCCGTTGCTTATTCTGATGCACGTAATCCAGTTGGCGATTCAGGTGTAATGATGCGTGCTTTACAATATGTGAAATTGTTTGATGGTGTTGTTTTCTCGCATCCCGATGATGAAAATGTGTCGCACGACGGAAGTATGAATGAAGGTGTCGTAAGTACAAATCTTGGTTTGAAAGGTATGCCTTCGCTCGCTGAAGAATTGATGGTGGTGCGCGATATCTATTTAGCCGAATACACTCAAAGTCGTTTGCACTTCAGTTTAATATCTACAGCCCGTTCAGTTGATTTAATTCGAGCTGCGAAAAAGAAAGGAGTCAAGGTGACTTGTGGTGTTTCATCTATGCATCTTATGTTTGATGACGGCGAACTGAATGAGTTTGATACCAATTTTAAATTAAATCCATCTCTTCGAACTAAAAAAGATGTGGCCGCATTAATTGCCGGATTAAAAGATGGAACCATTGATGTAATTGTATCAGCCCATCAACCTCAAAATATTGAGTTGAAAGATGTGGAATTTGAGTACGCTGATTTTGGTGCAATTAATTTGCAAACTTCTTTTGCATTAGCGAATACATCTTTCGGAAACAGTATTAGTAATGAAGTATTGATTGAAAAGATTGCTATCAACCCACGAAAAATTCTTGGTATTCAGATTCCGACAATTAATGAAGGTGAAGAAGCAAATTTCACCTTGTTTAATCCATCTGAGGAGTGGATTTTTTATAAATCCGAAAACAAGTCTAAATCGGCTAATACTCCGCTGTTTGAAAAGAAATTAATTGGAAGAGTCGTTGCGGTTTTTAATCACAATCAAATTGTGGAATTATGAACAACGAAACTTTAGATCAAAATCAAAATGATAAACTTGAAATGATGGGCCTCGTTTTAAGATGGGGTTTAGTAATTTCATTTGCATTGGTGGCCATTTCTATAATTGTATATCTGGCAGGCATGAGCACCAATAAAGCAATCGGCTGGATAAATTATATATTGATGTTCGTGGGAGTAATTTTCGCAACCAAAGTTTATCGCGATGAGAAATGCGGCGGATACATAACTTTTGGTTCAGCATTCAAATTTGGATTTCTGACTTTATTTTTAGTTGGAATCATAACAGCAGTTTACACTTACATTTTCTTTGCATTTATTTCGCCCGAATTAACCGGACAAATTTTAACTCAGATTGAAAACGATATGCTCAACAGTGGGCAAAGCGAAGAGCAAATAGAGATGGTAATGAGTTATACCAAAAAATTTATGACTCCTGGTTGGATGGTTGCGTGGTTAGTTGTTGGTAGTGTTTTTATGGGAACAATTTTCTCGCTCATTTCAGCAGCTATAATGAAAAAAGAAAATCACGAACTTCAACCACCCATTTAATTTATCTTTTCACTAATCACTAATCACATACATGCAGCTTAGCATTGTAATTCCATTTTTAAACGAACAAGAATCATTGCCCGAATTGGTGCAATGGATTGAACGAGTGATGAACGAAAATAATTTCACTTATGAAATAATTTTGATTGATGATGGAAGTCGTGATGGCTCATGGAAATACGTTCAACAAGTTTGTTCAGAGAAACAAAATATAAAGGCAATAAAATTTCGGCGCAACTACGGAAAAAGTGCTGCACTAAACGAAGGATTCAAGCAAACACAGGGAGATGTTATAATTACAATGGATGCTGATTTGCAAGATAGTCCTGATGAAATTCCATCTCTGTATAATATGATAATTACAGATGGATACGACATTGTTTCAGGTTGGAAAAAGAAACGAAAAGACCCAGTATCAAAAACTATTCCTTCAAAATTATTTAATCGTGTAACCCGAAGTATGAGTGGCATTCGCATTCACGATTTCAATTGTGGATTGAAAGCATATAAAAAAGATGTAGTAAAAGGCATTGAACTTATGGGTGAAATGCATCGTTACATTCCAGTTATAGCAAAATGGGCTGGGTTCACCAACATTGCTGAAAAAGAAGTAATGCATTACGAGCGAAAATACGGGAAAACAAAATTTGGATTTGAGCGGTTTATCAATGGATTTCTTGACTTACTTACAATTAGTTTTGTTTCTCGTTTTGGAAAAAAACCAATGCATCTTTTTGGATTGCTTGGAATGTTTTCTTTTCTGTTAGGCTTAATCATTAGTGGTTATCTTGCCTTTGCAAAAATTTATTGGATGGAATTTAAAATGACCGATCGCCCTATTTTTTATCTTGCATTGGTTGCTATGGTTATTGGTGTTCAATTGTTCCTTGCTGGATTTTTGGCTGAATTAATTAGTCGAAGTTCGAATGAGCGTAATTCATATTCGGTCGAAAGAAAAATAAATCTTCAATAAACAATTGAAGTTTGCTAAATGAAAATTATCATACTCGGCTCTGCATATCCATTGCGTGGCGGAATTGCTAGCTATAACGAAAGACTCGCACAGGCATTGCAAATAGCAGGTCATGATGTAACTATCTATAGCTTTAGTTTGCAATACCCAGGATTTTTATTTCCTGGCAAATCACAATTCAGTACAGATTCTGCACCTGCCGATTTAAAAATCTTAACCAAAGTAAATTCCATTAACCCACTAAACTGGCTTCTCGTTGGTGGCGAATTAAAGAAGTTGAAACCTGATTTAATTCTTGTTAAATATTGGCTGCCTTTTATGGCTCCATGTTTTGGAACCATACTACGAAGAGTCAAAAAGAATAAACACACGAAAGTTGTTTCCATTCTTGACAATATTATTCCGCACGAAAAAAGAGTTGGTGATAATTTATTGACCAACTATTTTGTGAAAGTGGTTGATGGTTTTGTGTCAATGTCAGACAATGTAAAAGAAGATTTAAAAAAGTTTGATACAATCAAGCCTTCTGTTCTTCAGCCTCATCCACTCTATGATCATTTTGGGGAACAGGTTTCAAGAGAACAAGCGTTGAATAAATTAAATCTGTCTTCTGATTTCAGATATTTATTATTCTTTGGGTTCATTCGTAAATACAAAGGCCTCGATATTCTATTAGAAGCAATGGCCGATGAGCAAATTAAATTATTACCCATCAAGTTGCTGGTTGCTGGAGAATTTTATGAAGATGAAAAACCTTATCTTGAACAAATTGAAAGATGGAATCTTCACGAAAGAGTTTTGTTGTTTAAAGATTTTATCCCAAATGAAAAAGTGAAATATTTTTTCTCTGTTGCTGATATGGTTGTTCAACCTTATCGCCACGCAACTCAAAGCGGGGTTACTCAGGTTGCTTATCAGTTCAACGTTCCAATGATTGTAACGGATGTAGGGGGCTTAGCTGAAATTGTTCCGGACGGAAAAGCTGGATATGTTGTTCCCCCAACTTCAAATGATATTGCTAATGCAATAAAAAGGTCTTTTCAATCAGAAGAATTATCGAGATTAAAAGAAGGAGTGTTAGATGAAAAAAAACGATTCAGTTGGCAGGCAATGGTTGACTCTATTATTGGAGTTTTGGGTGCGATTGTATAATAAATTCATATGTTCTTGTTTTTCAACCCTAAATAATTATTTTTGTCGCCCTTAAAGGAGGTAAAATAAATGTTAATCATCGATACACGCGAAAGCGATTCATTAGACAAAGCTTTAAAAAAGTACAAGAAAAAATTTGAAAAGACCCAAACGATTAAGGAATTAAGAAGTCGTCAAGCCTTTACAAAAAAATCTGTTGTAGCCCGTACACAGGTGAAAAAAGCTGTCTACCGCGATAAAATGATTCGCGACGCTGAAAACGGCGCATAGTTTCTTTTTTTTATCTTTCTGTTTTGTTTAGTAGTCAGAAAGATATTGCTGTTCTTAAAACAGTTTCATTTTCATAAATGAAATTGTAAATTTGGATTTGGCAAAAGTGAAAAATGGATTTCAGCAGTTTTATTAGGTATTTAAAATTCGAAAAAAGATATTCAGTTCATACTGTTGTTGCTTATGAAAAAGATTTGCAGCAATTTTCGGATTACATAAATAAAGTTTACGAACTCAATATTGCAAGCCAAGTGCGGCATACTCAAATCCGCAGTTGGCTTGTTTCGTTAATGGAAAATAAGATTGATGCAAGAAGTATCAATAGAAAAATATCTACCTTAAAATCATACTTCAAGTTCCTGATGAAAAGTGGCTCGTTAGAAAAAGATCCAATGAAGAAGGTGCAGTCTCCAAAAATTTCGAAACGACTGCCTGTTTTTGTTGAAGAAAAGAATATTCAGGATTTTATTTCGTCTTTCCCTTTTGCTGATGATTATCAGGGAATTCTAAATAAAACAATTTTAATTCTATTTTATTCAACAGGAATGCGACTAAATGAGCTGGTTAATCTCAATGTTTCTGATATTGACTTTTACAATCAATCAATAAAAGTTTTAGGAAAGGGCAACAAAGAAAGACTTATTCCGTTTGGAGGAGAGTTAAACGAATTGTTGAAAGAATATTTGAGGATGAGAAAAAAGAATTTTGATCCAAAAACTGAAAAATTATTGTTGACCGATAAAGGGCAGAATATTTACCATCGCTTGGTTTATCGTATAATTAATCAACAGTTACAAGCGCTTACTACTATTGAAAAAAAGAGCCCCCATGTGTTGCGGCATAGTTTTGCTACGCATATGTTAAATCACGGGGCCGATATAAATGCAATTAAAGAAATACTTGGCCACGCAAATCTTTCAGCTACTCAAGTATACACACACAACACAATTGAAAAATTAAAGGACATTTATAAGCTGGCACATCCTAAGGCATAATTTTTTTTCATAAAATAAAATCAAACTTAAATATGAACATTAAAATTCATTCAATTCATTTTGATGCTGATTCAAAACTGCTTGAGTTAATCGATAAGAAATTAAGTCGGATGGAAAATTTTTTCGACAAAATTATTGGTGCCGAAGTCTTTTTGAAATTGGAAGGGAAAGGTCAGATTAGCGATAAAATTGCTGAAATAAAAGTTAGCATTCCAGGGAAGGTTTTATTTTCAGAAGAAAAAAGTAAAGCGTTTGAACAATCAGTTGACGCCGCTTTTGAAAACATGCTTCGACAAATAAAAAGACAAAAGGAAAAAGAAAGTCACGAATAAATTTCTATTGGACTTTTATATGTAAAGTGGAATATTATATTTGCACACCTTTTTGAATAGGGTGATGAGAATTGCTGTGTTTTAGAATCAATTTTTATCTATTTTTAATTGGGAAAAGCCGATGTAGCTCAGTTGGCCAGAGCTACTGATTTGTAATCAGTGGGTCGGGGGTTCGAATCCCTCCATCGGCTCATTGTTTTAGTAAAGGGGAGATTCCAGAGTGGCCAAATGGGGCAGACTGTAAATCTGTTGTCTTACGACTTCGAAAGTTCAAATCTTTCTCTCCCCACTTGATTGAGTTGAAGTCTTTTGCTCATGATAAAACGTTCTTTGAAAATGAAGTGAAACATTAATCACTTCTTTTAAAAAATTAAAAAGAGAAATTATTTCTTTTTGATAAAAATTATCAGGCGGGAGTAGCTCAGTTGGTAGAGCATCAGCCTTCCAAGCTGAGGGTCGCGGGTTCGAGTCTCGTCTCCCGCTCTAGTTTTTTAAGCCAATGTAGCTCAGTTGGTAGAGCACATCCTTGGTAGGGATGAGGTCACCGGTTCGATTCTGGTCATTGGCTCATCAATAGTGTAAAATGAATTTGTTAATTTAGCTCAGTGGAAGAGCATTCTTATTTGAAAAAGTAAGAAAGATTGCCGGTTCGAATCTGGTTATTAACGCAAGGGTAAAACCTTATTAAATTTTTTTAAAACAATCACAAAAATTAAACAAAACAAGCATGGCAAAAGAAAAATTCGAACGGACCAAACCCCATGTTAACATCGGTACAATCGGGCATGTGGATCACGGTAAAACTACCTTGACAGCTGCAATAACGGATGTATTAGCTAACAAAGGACTTGCTCAAAAGCGTTCATACGACTCTATTGACTCAGCACCTGAGGAAAAAGAGAGAGGTATTACAATTAATACAGCGCACGTTGAGTACGAAACAGTCAATCGGCACTACGCGCATGTGGATTGTCCTGGACACGCCGATTACATTAAGAACATGGTTACAGGTGCCGCCCAAATGGACGGTGCTATCATTGTAATTGCTGCTACTGATGGACCTATGGCTCAAACTCGCGAACACATTCTTCTTGCTCGTCAAGTTGGTGTGCCTTCGTTGGTTGTATTCTTAAACAAATGCGACTTAGTTGACGATCCAGAATTACTTGAATTAGTAGAGATGGAGGTTCGCGAATTGCTTAGTTTCTATAAATTCGATGGCGAAAAGATTAAAATCATTCGTGGTTCTGCTTTGAAAGCGTTGAACAAGGATCCGGAAGGAATTAAAGCAATTGAAGACTTAATGGAAGCAGTTGATACTGAAATTCCAATTCCTCCACGTGCAAAAGACAAACCTTTCTTGATGCCTGTAGAAGATGTGTTCTCGATTACTGGTCGTGGAACAGTTGCTACTGGTCGTATCGAAAGAGGTGCTATTCATAGTGGTGATCCAGTTGAAATTGTAGGTTTAATGGATGCATCTTTAAAATCTACTGTTACTGGTGTTGAAATGTTCCGTAAAATTCTTGATGATGGTGAAGCTGGCGATAATGTTGGCTTACTTCTTCGTGGAGTTGAAAAGGATGACATTCGTCGTGGTATGGTTGTTTGTGCTCCTGGGTCAATTACCCCACATACTGATTTTAAATGTGAAGTCTATGTTCTTTCAAAAGAAGAAGGTGGTCGTCATACTCCATTCTTTAATAAGTATCGTCCACAGTTCTACATGAGAACAACAGATGTTACAGGAGAATGTGAGCTTCCAGCAGGAATTGAAATGGTAATGCCTGGTGATAATGTTTCTATTGTAGTGAAGCTTATTACTCCGGTTGCTATGGAAAAAGGTCTTCGTTTCGCTATTCGCGAAGGAGGTCGTACTGTAGGCGCTGGTCAGGTTACTGAGGTTATTAAATAATAAAAATTGAAGTTTAAATTTTCGGGTTTAAAGTTCGAAGTTCAACAAAGACTTCTTACTTTAAGCCCGAAGGTTTTAATGGGAAGTTGAAATTCATTAGAAAATTGTGATAAAACCAACTCATTAAAAGCTACATTTGAACTCAAATACGGGTGTAGCTCAATTGGTAGAGTAGCGGTCTCCAAAACCGTTGGCTGGGAGTTCGAGTCTCTCCACCCGTGCAAACTTAAACAACATGAACAAAGTAAGTTTATACATTAAAGAATCATATGCTGAGTTAATGACTAAAGTGTCATGGCCAACTTGGGATGAATTAACCAATAGTGCAATTGTTGTTGCTATTGCCGCACTTATTATGGCTTTACTGGTTTTTGCAATGGACAAAAGTGCTAGTATTATTCTCGGAACTTTTTATAAAGCGTTTTAAATGATAACCATGATAGAAGAAAAGAAGTGGTATGTGATGCGTGTTATAAGTGGAAAGGAACGCAAAACAAAGGAGTATATCGAAGGCGAAATTAATCGTTCTAAGTGGGGCGAAGTCATTTCACAGATATTGGTTCCGATGGAGAAAATATATAAAATTAAGGACGGAAAAAAAATTATTAAAGAAAGGAATTTCTTTCCCGGATATATTTTAATGGAAGCAGATGAAACTCGCTTAACAGGTGAAATGCTTCAAACCATTCGAAACATTACAGGAGTTATAAATTTTCTAACTGGAAATAACAATAAACCACAAGCACTCCGTAAAGCTGAGGTTAACAGAATTTTAGGTAAGGTGGATGAAATGCTTGGCGTAGGCGAAACAACTGCTGAACCATTCTTAGTGGGCGAAACGGTAAAAATAATTGACGGACCTTTCAATGATTTTATGGGATTGGTAGAAGAGGTGAACGAAGAAAAAAAGAAATTAAAAGTAAATGTGAAAATCTTCGGGCGTAAAACTCCTGTTGAATTAAATTATGTGCAAGTAGAAAAACAAGCCTGACCATAAAGTTTGATTCGTCAGCTGAATCCCTTACGGAGCTTCCTTCAGATGACTTGGCAGTCTCAAACAAAAGTTAGGAACCATTAATCATCATAAATAGAAAAATCAAATCATGGCAAAAGAAATTGAAACATATGTGAAGTTGCAGGTGAAAGGCGGACAGGCAAATCCTGCCCCACCAATCGGACCTGCGCTCGGTGCTAAGGGTGTTAACATCATGGAATTCTGTAAGCAGTTCAATGCTCGTACACAGGATAAAATGGGGAAAGTTCTTCCGATTGTGTTGACTGTTTACAAGGATAAAAGTTTTGACTTTGTAATTAAAACTCCACCAGCGGCAGTACAGTTGCTCGAAGCTGCAAAAATTGAAAGTGGCAGTAAAGAATCAAATAGAAATAAAGTTGGAACGGTTAGTTGGGCGCAAGTTGAAGCAATTGCTAAAGACAAAATGCCTGATCTTAATTGTTTCACTATTGAATCAGCCATGAAAATGGTTGCCGGAACTGCTCGAAGCATGGGAGTGGTTGTTGATGGTAAGGCTCCATGGGCTTAATCATTTCATAGTTTATAATTTAAAGTTTAAAGCCTCGGTAAACTTGCCGGGGCTTTCTTGTATTTTAGGAAAATATAATTTAGATTTTAAAAATAGAAAATGATTGACGAAGAAATAACTGAAGAGGTAACCGAGGAGACCGAAGATGGGTTGTATGAACATCATAGGATTGTGGTCGACAAGGGGCAAACTCCATTTCGAATTGATAAATTTTTGTTTAACCGTATTGTAAAAGTTAGCCGTAGTCGCATTCAACGCGCGGCTGATAGTGGAGGCGTATTGGTCAATGGTCACTCTGTAAATTCAAATTATAGAGTCCGGCCTGATGATGTAATTACGATCATGATGCCGGAACCTAAAACGGAGTATGATGTCATTGCCGAAAACATTCCACTAAATTTTATTTATGAAGATGAGGATATCGCCATAGTCAATAAATCACCTGGCTTGGTGGTGCATCCAGGTGTTGGAAATTCTTCAGGCACATTGGTGAATGGGCTATTGTTTCATTTTAATCAATTGCCATCGGCAACTGGTAATGAAGTTCGACCTGGGTTGGTGCATCGAATTGATAAAGACACTAGTGGATTGTTGGTTGTTGCAAAAAATGAATTTGCCTTGAATTTTTTAGCCAAACAATTTGCTGATCACACTATCAATAGAAAATACATTGCCCTTGTATGGGGCGATGTAAAAGAAGACGAGGGAACCGTAACGGGACACATTGGCCGCAATTTAAAGGATCGCAAAAAGATGGATATTTTTCCTGAAGGCGATCATGGGAAAGATGCCACTACGCATTACAAAGTAATTGAGCGTTTTCATTACACCACTTTAATTGAATGCAAATTAGAAACAGGACGCACCCACCAGATTCGAGTTCATATGAAATCAATCGGGCATCCGTTGTTTTATGATGAGACTTATGGAGGAAATAAAATTGTTAAAGGAACAATTTATAAAAAGTATAAACAATTTGTCGATAATTGTTTTGAGGCATGTCCGCGTCAAGCATTGCATGCAGCATCCCTGGGTTTTATTCATCCAACAACTTTGAAATATATTTTATTTGAATCAGAATTACCTGATGACATGAAGGAGTTGGTTATTCGTTGGAGAAAATATTTTGTGGCAGTAAGCGCCAGAGAGTAATCTTTTTCTTTTTGTTTATATATTTTTTTGAATTGATATTATACCATTAAAAATATTTTATGTTATACTTTTGAATAAAAAAAGATGGAAGGAA
This sequence comes from Chitinophaga pinensis, assembly GCA_945892775.1. GTDB lineage: Bacteria > Bacteroidota > Bacteroidia > Chitinophagales > UBA10324 > UBA10324. The sequence continues at coordinate 12,270 of CAMDDP010000022.1, read as the reverse complement.
ATAAAGTATCTCAGTACATGACAGATAAAATTTTGCAAAGTTATTGTGTGACTATGGCAATGCTCGAAGATTATTGTAAGCAAACAGCCGATAACACAAAGGAACATCCTGAAAGTATCAAGAGAAGGATTATGATGTCAAGTGATAAAATTAAAACTAATTTGATTAAGGAAATTGCCGCTCTGAAGTGATAGAATGGTTGATTAATTAACTATTCATATTTATTTAATTCCAAATGCTAAAATATATCGGTTGTAATTCAGATACTTGCAGCCCCTAAAGAGGGGATAAAACACAAAACACAATGAAAAAAATTTTAATCCTTGCTTTGCTTTTGATTATTCCAGCAATGGCATTTTCACAAACTTATCCGCTTGTTAGCATTCATGACTTGCAATATGTGGATGACCAGAATCTTGCGAATGGCCTTGACTCTGCACTTTTTTATATAGGCGATACAGTGCAGGTTGAGGGAATTGTAATTTTTGATCCATGTGCATATGGACAGAGCACAACTGGTAGCCGTGTTGCAACTTTTATTTCTGATGTAAATTCTACTGGCCCGTGGAGTGGTATACAGATAATTATTGACCCCACTGTAATTGGTGCGGGTAGCGGACCTGCTGCAGTTTTGCAATTAAGTAACAATTCCTTATTCCACGATAATTGTGTTTATGGGAATACAGTTAAGGTTACAGGGATTCTTTCTGCTTTTTCAAATAACACTCAGTTGAATATTTTACCAATACCTTCAACAGTGACCAGTATTTCAAATCCTGTTCCTTTACCAATTATTATTCCAATTGATTCATTTGAATTGAGCGATGGTCAGGGAGGGCAGGTGATTCAAATTCCTTCCGGAGAAAAATATGAAGGAGTATATGTTGAGATGCAGAATGTAAGAGTAGTTGATGTGTCTGTGGTAAGTGGCGGAACTAGAATCAATTGGAGTATTCAAGATAATTTCGGAAATAAAATTAAAATCCGTGATATGAGCGGATGGATCCGTAATGATACTTCCGACAACTTTTGTACCTCATCCGGAGGTTTTACTCCTGCTGCTTTTGATACTCCGATTATTAATTCTGTCTTAGCATTTGTGCGTGGAGTTATTATTGAATTCAAAACAGGTGCAGGTCCTTATGAGTATTTTCTCGCGCCTTTAACTTTAGCTGATATCGGTCCTGTTACCTACGCAGCACCCACAGTTGGAACCGTTACTTTAAGTAATCCTGTTCCTTCAACAACACAAACTCAAACCGTTACTGCTGTTATTACGGATGATCAATCAGTTGCTTCTGCAGTATTGTTTTACGCTAGCGGTTTATCCAACAATACTTTCCTTAATGTTCCAATGATAAACATTGGTTCAAATAACTGGCAGGCTACAATTCCAGCAATTGGACCTGATAGCACTTATGTAAAATACTGGATTAAGGCAACTGATAATCAAGGTTACTATACGAACTATCCTGATTCTTTAGGCACTAACAGATTTTATCTGGTTAAGAATTCAGGAATTAACAGCATACAGCAGTTACAGTGGCATCCGCTTGGCTATGGTGCATCACCATATACCAATCAAACAATTAATAATATGAATGTGCAGGGAGTTGTTATGTGCGAATCAGGCAGTTTGTATGATTTAGGACAAGTGATGATTCAAAGCAGTAGCAATCCATGGAGTGGAATTGCTTTAGGTGGAACTGGTCTTACTACTTTAAAACGTGGTGATTTAGTAAAAATTACCAAAGCAAAAGTTTTGGAAACAAATACTGTAACTACACTTGATTCTATTTCATTTACTGTTTTGTCTGTAGCTAATGCCTTGCCTGCAGCTATTACAACAGTAAATATGGATAGTATTATTGCCATTAAGTTTAATTATACTGAACCATTTGAAAGCATGTTGCTTGGTTACGATACAGTTACAGTAGTAAGTTTGAATCCTGATGCACCAAGTGATTTTGGTGAGTGGGCTATCTATAAATATCCTTTTCCTGTTGGTCAGTTGCGTTGCGATGACCAATCAAATGATATTGGTTTTGGTTTTAATGCCGACTCATTAATTTTATATCAGCAATTAGATTATATCTATGGGATGTTTACTCGCTCTTTCAGTAACTGGAAATTGTGGCCTCGGAATCGTGATGACATTGCAGGTTTTCAGGTGATTTATATTGGAATTGATGAAGCGAACAGGCAAAGTATTGATTGGAAAATTTATCCTAATCCAATGAGTAATGAATTAAGTATTCAATATTTAGGATTTAAAAATAATCTAATGATTGAATTGTTTGATGCGGCAGGAAGAAAGGTAATGGAACAAAAAAGTTTTTCAGCAAATACCGTTTTAAATGTTCAATCACTTTCTGCAGGCACTTATATTCTTAATTTGAATGATGGAACAACCACACTTCATTCAAAAATTGTGAAACTTAAATAAGTTCAAATTGTTTTAAATAAAAAAAGTTGCTCTCGTTTAGAGAGCGACTTTTTTTATTTAAAATTGCTAATCAATTAATTTATTTCAATAGAATATGGTATGCGCATTTGCATTCCTTTTAATTCGCTAACTGATTTTATTTGCTGGAACATGGTATAGAAATCGCCCAACTGAACTTTCACTTCATCCTCCTTAGCATCCTGCAAAGCACTGAAAATCTGCGACCATTTGTTGTCAACAGTTGGGTATTCAACCAGGCGGTAATTTTTACTCTTTATCATTTTAGCAGCAATATTTATGGCATCCTGTATTCCGCCTAAAGTATCAACCAAGCCCCACGCTAATCCCTGTGTACCTGTCCATACTCTTCCTTGCGCAATAGAATCTACTAAAACGGGATCAAGATTTCTGCCGGTGTAAACACGCTTTTTAAACTGCGCATATATGCTGTCGACCTCGTTTTGAATAATGCTTTTTTCGCCATCGTTAAAAGGTCGGGTTAAATCACCAAAGTCCGAAAATTTTCCGGTGCCTACATGGTCAAAAGTAATTCCGAGTTTATCGTTCAATAATTTCTGAGCACAAGGAATAATGGCAAACACTCCAATGCTTCCGGTCAAAGTAGTTGGCTGCGCAACAATTTTACTTGCGCTGCAGGAAATAAAGTATCCTCCAGAAGCTGCGTAATCACCCATTGAAACCACCACAGGTTTTACCGCTTTTGTTAGAGTAACTTCTCTCCAAATCACATCTGAAGCAACTGCGCTACCACCAGGAGAATTCACTCGAAACACAATGGCTTTTATTTTATCATCTCTTCTTAACTTTTCAAATAAGGCTGCATAATGGTCACCTCCAATGTTATCCTTATCGCCTTGACCATCAACAATATCTCCCTGTGCATACACCACGGCAATTTTATCCTGATCCAAGCTTTTCTTTTCAGTATCAGGTGTGTGCGAATATTTTGAAAGTGTTATGAAATTAATTTTCTTTTTGGTGTCAGTTTTTAAATTTTCATAAATGAATTTCTTTGCAGCATCGCTGTATCCAACTTCATCCACAAAATGATAACTGAGCGCCTGATAAGCAGTGCGTATAAGCATACTGTCAGCAATGTGATTAACAATTGATGTATCAATATTCCGCGAAGCACTAACAGCGCTTACATAGTTGGCTTGAATGTCTTTTAATAAAGCAAGAGTCATTATTTTATTTGACTCACTCATTTTATCGTATCGGAAAGGCTCAGTTGCAGTTTTAAAACGACCATCGTAAAACACCTGCACATCAACACCAATTTTTTCGAGCATTCCTTTAAAAAACATAATCTGAGCATTCAAACCTCTCCACTCCACAACACCAGCTGGATTCAATACAATTTTATCAGCAACACTTGCTACATAATATCCTTTTTGAGAATAAGCATCGGCATAAGCCACAATAAATTTTTTCGATTCTTTAAAATCAATCAGCGCGTCGCGAACTTGCTTAGCAGTAGAAATGCCGCTACCGAAAGTTCCGACATTTATATAAATTCCTTTTATGTTATTATCTGTTTTTGCTTTTTTAATAAGGTGCAGAATGTCATTTAAGCCCATTGGCATATTCATATCCATTCCGCCAAAACTTAAATTGGCAAGCGGGTTAAAATTGGTTTGTTCTGGTACTGCATAATCAAGTGAGAGTTCGAGAATACTATTAGTAGAGGCTTCTTCTTTCTGTGGTTCTGAAACTGTAGAAACAATGCCCGCAATAATTCCAATTAATAAAAAGATGAGTACAATGGATCCAACTATAAATCCAAGCATAGAGGCAAAGAAAAATTTAAAGAACTGTTTCATTGGCATTTTATGTTTTTAGTAATTTTTTTTAAATAGAATGTCAAAAGTAAGTAAAAACTGAATTGTGTTTACATTCGCCTCAATAGTTGTGAAATTGAATCTGGTATATCTATCGTTGGGAAGTAATATTGGTAATCGCTCTGAGCAGTTAGAGAAGGCAATTAATTCATTACAAGAAATAGGAGTGGTGGGAAAGATTTCATCGGTTTATGAAACAGCAGCGTGGGGAAATATTAATCAATCTTCATTTTTAAACTTGGTTTTGCAGATGCGAACCAATATTGATGCGTTAAATTTTATGAATAAACTTTTATTTATTGAAGAAAAAATGGGAAGAGTGCGGAAAGATAAATGGGAGGAACGGATTATTGATATTGATATTCTATATTTTAATAATGAAATTATTAACGAAGAAAAATTGAAAGTGCCACATTCATATTTATATGAAAGGAAATTTGTATTAGAACCACTTGTTGAAATTGCCCCTGACTTTATTCATCCAATTTTAAATATCTCATCAAAAGAGATGCTTAATCGATGCGCTGATAAATTAGAAGTGAAAAGATTATTGCATGCATAATTATATTGTGATAGAAGGAAATATCGGAGCAGGAAAAACTTCTCTTGCTGTAAAGTATGCGGCGGAATTAAATGCGCGATTGGTGTTGGAACAGTTTGCCGACAATCCATTTTTACCTCAGTTTTATACCGACCGCGAACGATTTGCTTTCCCACTAGAATTGTTTTTTGTCGCAGAGCGATTTCAACAATTAAAAGATACTTTAAGCAAGCAAGATTTATTTCAAACTACAATTATTGCGGACTATGTTTTTATAAAGAGTTTACTTTTTGCTAAGGTAAATTTGACCGAAGATGAATTTAAGTTGTATCAACGTTTATTTCAGATTATTCATTCTACTTTGCCTGAACCTGATGTACTGGTTTATCTGCATTGTGATGTGGACCGATTGCTAAAAAATATTAGTGCGCGTGGTAGGGAGTATGAACAGAATATATCTGCTGATTATTTAATTAGTATTAAAAATACTTATTTCGATTATTTTAAAACTGTTAACACATTTCCAGTTTTAATTATCAATGTCACCAATGCAGATTTTGTAAAAGACGAATCCCATTACAATAAAATTAAAAAATGGATAAACACTCCCCACAAAATTGGAATGCATTTTTATGACTTCTAATTTTTTTAATGATTTCTGACAATTATCTTTTTAATGCTTTAACTGGCTACTCCAGTTTTTTAAAGTCTCAAAAAATGGAGTATCCAAAGATTAATAGGTGCGGTATTTTATTTAATAACATTTTTTCATTCGTATTTCCATCCTACTAAGAAATTAATATTTTTGTTGAATGATGATTTGAGATTTGCTGTTTTTAATGGCGGGTTACTTCATTCAACAAAACAAACTGAAATGATTTATCTAGATTTTGAAAAACCAATTGAAGAATTGTATGAGCAGTTAGAAAAGCTCAAGAAAATTGGTGAAAGCGGTAAGGTGGATGTGGACTCGGCTTTAACTGAACTAGAAGAAAAAATTAGTGAAGTCAAGAAAAGTATTTATGGTTCATTAACCGGATGGCAGCGAGTTCAACTCAGTCGGCATCCTGAAAGGCCATACACACTTTTTTATATCAGCAAACTTTGCAATCGTTTTTTGGAATTGCATGGTGATAGAAACTTTGGTGATGACAAAGCTATGGTTGGTGGTCTAGGTGAAATTGATGGAAAACCCGTGATGTTTATTGGGCAACAAAAGGGTGAGAATACAAAACAACGCCAGTATCGCAATTTTGGAATGGCGAATCCCGAAGGCTACCGAAAAGCGTTACGGTTAATGAAGATGGCGGAGAAGTTTAACATTCCAATTGTTTCGTTAATTGATACCCCGGGAGCTTATCCTGGTTTAGAGGCTGAAGAGCGCGGACAGGGTGAAGCCATTGCAAAAAATTTAATGGAAATGACCACTTTAAAAGTGCCTGTTATCTGTATTATTATTGGTGAAGGAGCTTCTGGTGGGGCACTTGGAATCGGCATTGGTGATAAGGTGTTAATGCTTGAAAATACATGGTACTCTGTTATTTCACCAGAGTCATGTTCCTCTATTCTATGGCACAGTTGGGATTTTAAAGAACAGGCAGCCGAAGAATTAAAATTGACTCCTGAGCACATGAAGCAATTTAAATTAATTGATGGAATAATTCGTGAACCAATTGGCGGTGCACATAATAATCCAGATGAAATGGCAATGATTTTAAAGAAGGAAATTAAAAAACACATTGCCGAGTTGGAAAATTTAAAGTCCGAAGAGCGAATTGAAATGAGGATAGAAAAATTTTCATCAATGGGAGTATTCAACGATTAATGTTATTTTGGCTTCTCGATGATTAATCAAATTAAAAAATGGCTTCACTTTTATTTCTTAAAAAAGGAGTTGAAGTTTCATAAAGCAAATCGTCAATTATTAAACATAAAAGATGCTAAAGAAATTGGGATAATTTTCGATGCAACTGATGTGGATCAAACAGCAATCATTAATCAGTTTGTTGATTCCTTGAAAGTTTTGAAGAAGAAAATTTATATGTTCGGGTATTATAACATTCCCAAAGCTGCTATCAATTTTAATTTCCCCCACTTCAATAAAAATAATTTGAATTGGTGTCTTGAACCTTCCGGAGTTTTAGTGGATGAATTCATTGACCGAAAATTTGATATTCTTATTAATGTTAGCATAAAAGAGAATTTGCCACTCGAGTACATTGCGGCACTTTCCCAGGCATCTTATCGCGTTGGATTATATGACCCTCAAAAATTGTATTGTTACGATCTCATGATTGATTTAAAGGGAAATAAAACTTTGCAAAAATACATTGACCAAGTAAAGCATTACTTAGATATTCTTTAAATTATGAATTCAAAATTAAGAGGAACTGGTGTAGCAATTGTTACTCCCTTTTTTGCTGACAAGCGAATTAACTTTAATGCGCTTGGCGTTATTGTTGACCACATCATAAAAGGAAAATGCGAATACATTGTTGTACTCGGCACAACTGGCGAATCTGTCACACTAAGCAATGATGAAAAACAAGAAGTGTTTTCTTTTATACTCAACCGTGCCAAAAACAAAATAGGTTTAGTAGCTGGAGTAGGGGGGAGTAATACGAGTGAAGTGGTAAGTCAGATGAGCAATTTAAATTTGGAAGGGTATGATGCCATCCTTTCTGTTAGTCCTTATTATAATAAACCATCTCAAGAAGGAATTTATCAGCACTTCATTACACTCGCGGCAAGTAGTCCATTGCCAATTATTCTTTACAATGTTCCATCCCGCACTATGAGTAATCTCACTGCCGAAACAACATTGAGGTTGGCAAATGCGTCTGAAAAGATAATTGGAATAAAAGAAGCATCAGGAAATTTGATGCAGATGATGCATATTGTTCAAGGTCGTTCAAATGATTTTTTGGTTATTTCTGGTGACGATCCTATTACTCTTCCTTGTATTTCTTTTGGAATGGACGGTGTAATAAGTGTAGCTGCTAATGCTTTCCCAAAAGAAACTTCAAGAATGGTGCGTGCGGCCTTATCAGGAAGACTTTCACTCGCCGAAAAAGATCATTATCAACTGTTGAATATTACTGAGTTAATGTTTCTTGAAGGAAACCCTAGTGGGGTAAAGGAAATCTTATCACAAATGAATTTATGCGAGCCACATGTTCGCCTACCCCTTACACCTGTTAGCGATTCCCTGAAAGAAAAAATAAGAGTTGAGTTGGTGGAGCGAAAAAAATAAAAAAAAAGATTTTTAAATATTTTTTCCATAATTATTTATTTGACCTTGCTATTTGAACAATCAAATCATTTTTACTTTTTATACATTCAACTTCTGATATTTAGTTTTACTGCATGCCATTTGAAAATTTAATTGATCCATCATTGCTAGCGCAAACCGGAAATCTTGAGCTACTTGCTAAACAAGCTGTGGAAGGGTTTATTATTGGAATGCATAAAAGTCCTTTTCATGGTTTTTCAGTTGAATTTGCTGAACATAGATTGTATAACCAAGGAGAGTCTACTCGAAATATGGACTGGAAGGTTTTTGCTCGTTCTGATAAAATGTTTGTAAAGAAATATGAAGAGGAAACAAATCTTCGATGTCACATTGTAATGGATGTTTCATCTTCTATGTATTATCCGGATGAAAGTGAAAGAACACAACGAAAAATTTTATCTAAGATTCAGTTTTGTTCCGTTGCAGCGGCGGCGTTGATGGAGCTGTTGAAAAAACAACGAGATGCATTTGCACTTCACTTATTTGCAAATGAGATAGAATTAAATTCTCAGGTTCGTTCAACCACCCAACATCATCGCTTATTAATTTCCCATCTTGAGAAACTATTAGAGCGTGAACAAGGGATCCAACAGAAAAAAACTTCCGCTGCCGATGCTATTCATTTAATAGCTGAAACTATTCATCGTCGTTCTTTGGTTGTTTTATTTACCGATATGTTGGATGATGCAGTAGGTGATAAGGAGCGAATGGAAAAATTATTTGCAGCACTTCAGCATCTTAGATACAATAAACATGAGGTAATACTTTTTTATGTAGTAGATCGAAAAAAAGAAATTGAATTTGAGTTTGAAAACCGACCCTATCAATTTGTTGATTTAGAAACAGGAGAAAAGATTAAGTTACAGCCAACAGAATTTAAAAAAAATTATACCGACAGAATGCATCAACTGGAAAAAGAAATAAAACTTCGTTGTGGACAAAACCGAATTGATTTAATTGAGGCAGATATTAACCAAGGATTTCAACAGATACTAACTCCCTATTTATTAAAACGAACCCGTTTAATGTAATATGGTTGTATTTCCTAATTGTAAAATAAATCTAGGACTAACGATTCTTGACAAACGAGGTGATGGGTATCACAATCTGCAAAGTATTTTTATTCCTGTCCCCCTCTGTGATGCAATTGAAATTATTGAGGCAGAAAATGATGAGTTGTTTTTTTATGGAGAAAAAGTAGAGGGCGACGCAATAAATAATAGTTGTATCAAAGCATTAAAAATACTCAGAGGCGTAAGAAAATTTCCGACTGTTCATATTCATCTGCTGAAAAAAATTCCAATGGGTGCAGGTCTTGGTGGTGGGTCATCAGATGGGGCATTCACTTTAAAGCTTTTGAATAAAAAATTTAACCTTGAGCTTTCTAATAATGAATTAATTGAATTTGCCCTTCAAATCGGGAGTGATTGTGCATTTTTTATTTATGATACGCCCATGTATGTAGAAGGACGAGGAGAGAAACTCTCTTTTATTGAAACTGAACTGAAAGATTATTTTGTTGCAATAGCATATCCAGAAGTTCATGTTGATACAGCTACAGCCTATAATTTGCTTATAGATTTTAGAAAGTTGAATGGGTTGATTTCTGCTAGTAATTTGAAAGAACATTTTATTAATGCTAAGCTGGAAGAATGGAAGCATGTAATATTTAATGATTTTGAGAATCTGGTTTTCTCTAAGTATCCAGAAATTCAAAAGTGGAAATCTTTTTTTTATGATAATGGCGCGTTGTTTTCTTTGATGAGTGGAAGTGGCTCATCTGTTTTTGGAATCTTTAAAAAATCTTCAAGTACAAATAATGCGGGGTTGTTGTTTAAACAATATCCCAATATTTTTGTAAAAAATTTCTCTTTTGAATAGGAAAGAATTTTATCTATTTTTTTTGTAAAAGGCTTGTTGCTTCAAAATCGATTTCTATATTTGAACAATTAAAAAAATGAATTTTTATGATTAAAAAGATGTTTTGCTTCTCGTTCTTTTTTTGTATTATTATTTTATTTGCAAACAATGCAAAAGCAACTCATATAATGGGTGCCGACTTATCTTTTAAATGTCTGCCGAATAATATCGTGGAATTTAATTTATCACTTTATCGTGATTGTAGTCCTGGCTCTGCACAATTGCAAGGTTCTTATACCATCGACGTTTCATCAGCGAGTTGTGGTATTTTTACTTCTGTTACTGTATTCCAAGTTGGAAATGGTATTGAGGTATCTCCTCTTTGCCCATTGCAAATTAATAATAGTACCTGTAATGGCGGCACATTGCCTGGTGTTCAGCAATTCAAGTACTCTGGAAGCATTCAACTTACACAACCTTGTACAGACTATCTTTTTGCTTGGGAGTCTTGCTGTAGAAATGGATCAATAACAAATATAATTGGCCCTTTAAATACTGGAGTCCGTGTTGAAGCTACTTGGAATAAAGCCGTTGCTACTTGCGATGATTCACCTGCTTTTAGCGCATTGCCGGTTCCATACATTTGTCAAGGTCAATTAATAAATTATAACAATGGGGGTTATGATCCTGACGGTGATTCCCTTGTTTATAGTTTAGTAGATCCTTTATCTGATTTTGCAGGTGGGGTTCCTTTCCAATACAATGCTCCTTTTAATTCTGCCTATCCGTTAACAACACCATCTGGTTCAGTTGGTTTTAATCCGGCAACAGGACAAATTACTTTAATTGCTTCAAATCTTGAAATTACTTGCCTTGCTATCAGAATTGAAGAGTATAGAAATGATACTTTGATTGGGTCTGTAATGCGCGACATTCAAGTTGTTGTATTGAATTGTGCAAATTTAGCTCCCGAACAAGTGTTAAATAATTTTGAGAATCTCCAAGGTGGCGTAATAACAGGTACTAATATAATTGAAGTTTGTCCTGGAAGTTCAATGTCTTTTGATATTTTTAGTCATGATCCTGATGGAAATAATTTAAGTCTCTTCTCAAATATTGCTACGGTTTTAAATGGAGGCACCTATTCTGTTACAAATTTTGGTGTCGACTCTTCTAAAATTCATTTGGTATGGACGCCAACAGGAATTGATACCGGGAATTATGTAATTACGGTTACAATGAGTGACGATGCTTGTCCGGTTTTTGGTCAATCAGCTTATTCTTTTGTAATTAATGTTCCACAGTCAACATACACTGGACCAGATATTTCTTTGTGTTGGCCTGATACTTCGACTCAACTTATTGTTACAGGGGGAGCAATTTTTTCATGGACTCCTGTTACGGGATTAAGTAATGCTGCTATCTATAATCCAATTGCGATTCCTGGAGTAACAACAACCTATTATGTTGAAAGTGATTTAAGTTCAAATTGTAAAAACAAGGATACAATTATTGTGTTTGTGCTTCCATCACTTGTATTAAATCCGACTTCCAGTCAAGATACGATATGCCTTGGAGACCAAGTTCATTTGTTTTCAGGAATTACAGGGGGGGGGAGTGCTACCTACAATGTTGATTGGACAAGCGTTGGATCCTCGTTTAATTCAACACAAACAAATCCATTTGCAAATCCTACGATTCCTACAACCTATTTTTTAAATGTTTCAAGTGGAAGTTGTATTCAAAACGATTCTATTTTTATTTTTGTTAACCCCCTTCCTAGTTCAAATTTTTCATTAAGTCCCTCTAACATTTGTCCTAAACAATTAACAACGGTAAACTATCTAGCTAGCTCGGTAGGGCTGTTAAACAACTGGGGGTTCGGTAATGCAAATGTTATTAGTGGTTCGGGCTGGGGTCCATATAGTTTATCATGGGATAATGCTGGTGTAAAACCAGTGTATTTGCAAGTGACTGACTTAACTGGTTGCACTTCAAAAGATACACTTTATGCAAATGTTCATCCTAATCCAACAGCTAATTTTACAGGAGCCCCAACAGAAGGTTGCGATCCTTTAGAAGTATTTTTTACTAATCAATCAAGTGGAGGGGATTCAACATATACTTGGGTGTTTGGGGATGGAGGCTCTTCATCTGATGAAAATCCAAGCAATATCTATAGCAACAGTGGTGATTTTGATGTTACCTTAATTGCTACTACATATTGGGGGTGTAAAGACACAATTACTAAATCGGATTTTGTTCATGT
>CAMDDP010000021.1 GCA_945892775.1 Chitinophaga pinensis | reverse complement strand
TAACAAGTAAATATGCGCTATAAATATAATAATTGTAGCGCATATCCAACTTAAATGCGTTGGATATGCGCTACTTCTTTCATTTACCGAGTAGCGTATATTTTTTTTAAAAGTTTATCTAAAGGTGATTGTATTTTACTTAAAGGGTTGCTGTTTGGAGGTCGGTTTTTTTTAGATATTCAAAATTGTCCAACGGACTTTTTAATTACCTAAGGCAATGCTTCATTTACTTAAATTTTCTAAGCCAAAACTTTGTTTTCAATAAGTAAAAGTCAGGTTTCTGCGTTTGGTAATCTTCGTATTTAAAATTTCCATGCATAAATGGCTTAGCAGGTTCAATTTGTGTTCCCTCGTGCCATTCATTAAACGAAGTGATACCAATCCAATTTGCTTTACTATCTAATGCAGCTTGAAACATACGATCGTAGTAAGCGCCGTTCTCTCTACTTTTTGTATTTTTTGCATTCCAAGGTCTTACTCTATCATCAATGTATCCGGGGCCAACAGAAGGGATAAAAATTTTAGCATTTTCATCTGCCCATTTTTTTAGTTGAGGCCAATTAGCTGGTGATGAACCATACGTAAAGTTTGAGGCAGCAAAGTAGGTGTAAAAGCCATCAAATCCTGATTCCAGAAAAAACTTCTGTTCATCCTTAGTAACCCAAAGTCCAATCATATCTGCATCAAAAAAAGTATTACGAATCGTGTTTTTACCATTTATTCCAAAAACATCCTTCCAATCGCTTGCTGCAATCACATATGAATCGTAGACAAAAAACAGGGGCTTATTTGTTTCCGTATTTTTAAAAAATGCAGGGTGTTTGCCAAACTGTGTAATTAAAAATTCCACGGCATTTCTAGTCGCAAGAGCTGATTTCCGAACACAGGGTTCTATCTGAAAACAAACTTTAATGCGGTAACGGTTTGCGGCATTTAGAATCAAGGGAACACTTTTATAGGTGTAATCATCTTGCCCTAACCAAGTAACTGCAATAACACCAATTCCTGCAGAAGCAATTTGTTGCATATGCTTTTCAATCACTGCGGAATCTGCACTACTATATTCTCCTGCTTCAGGATAATAATTTGCGCCTATATTTCCGTTTGCGGGATAAAATCCGCTTGTGGTATCTTTATCGTTTTGTGGCATAATTGGATGTTCCCAATGCCACGGGCTTCCATCAACTTTTACGGATCCATACCAGTTGTAATAAAAACAAATTGCGTTGTAATTTAACTTGGTTTTTTGCCCATAAGCTTGAGTAAGGCAGAATAAAAACAACAGAATCGTTGGAATCAACAATAAAATGGGACTTGTGTTTATTTGGAAGTAGGGTTTTTCTTGTGTCCTTATGAGAAGCTTAAGAGGTAGGCGCATACTTTTTTTCATTTTTAAAAAATTCACATTTATTTTTTAGATATCTTGATTACCCAAGGAACTTATTAATTACCTTAGGGAGCTACTGCGCGGTGTTAAAACCCCTTTGTTGTTAGAAGCGTGAATATTTCAGTGGGGTTAGTGTTTGTGTGTCCCAATAAACTTTTAATGTATCTCAAATTGGTTCTGTTTAAAAGTAAGTGGGTAGCAAAACTATCTAGAAGTTAATGAACACTAATCTTCATGGTTATTTTTATTTTCTCAACTGTATCTCTAAAAATATTTTGAATACTTCCGGTGGAATACATTTCTCTTTTCTTTTCAAACTTCAAATCACATTTTTTTCTTTCGCTTCGGTTGTTACTTTTGCGCCACTTTTAAAAAAATTACAATTACAAAATGGCAAATGTTGGTCGCATAAAAACAGTAATCGGGCCTATCGTGGATGTTGCTTTTGATGGCGGAAAGTTACCCGAAATTTTAAATGCTTTGGTTGTTACACGCGAGAATGGACAAAAATTAGTTCTCGAAGTTCAACAGCATTTAGGTGAAGACAGTGTTCGTACCATTTCAATGGATGCGACAGAAGGATTGGTTCGTGGCATGGAAGCAGTTGATTCTGGTTCAAATATTACGATGCCAACTGGCGAACAAATTAAAGGGCGCTTGTTCAATGTAATAGGAGAGGCTATTGACGGAATTGGTCCGGTTAGTAATGAAGGCGGATATGCCATTCATCGCAAGCCACCAATTTTCGAAGATCTTTCAACAGAACAAGAAGTTCTTTTCACTGGTATTAAAGTTATTGACCTTCTTGAACCCTACTCTAAGGGGGGAAAAATTGGATTGTTTGGTGGTGCTGGTGTTGGCAAAACTGTATTGATTATGGAATTAATCAACAACATTGCAAAAGCATATGCGGGTACTTCAGTATTTGCAGGAGTTGGCGAGCGCACCCGCGAAGGAAATGATTTGCTTCGCGAAATGATTGAATCAAATGTGATAAAATATGGCGATGAATTTAAACACGCTATGGAAAAAGGTGATTGGGATTTAAGTAAGGTTGATAAAAATGAATTGGCAAAATCGCAGGCAACATTGGTGTTCGGTCAAATGAACGAACCTCCTGGTGCGCGCGCCCGTGTAGCTTTGAGCGGATTAACCGTTGCTGAATATTATCGTGATGGAGATCCTAACGAGGCAAAGGGTCGCGACATTCTTTTCTTTATTGACAACATCTTCCGGTTCACACAAGCGGGTTCCGAGGTATCAGCCTTGTTAGGTCGTATGCCTTCTGCTGTTGGATACCAACCAACACTTGCTTCTGAAATGGGAATGATGCAAGAACGAATTACTTCTACAAAGCGGGGTTCTATCACATCTGTGCAAGCGGTTTATGTACCTGCCGATGATTTGACTGATCCGGCTCCTGCAACTACTTTCTCTCACTTGGATGCCACTACCGTATTGAGTCGTAAAATTGCTGAGTTAGGCATTTATCCTGCAGTGGATCCACTTGATTCTACTTCACGAATTCTATCTGCTGATGTAGTTGGTGAAGCCCATTATAACTGTGCACAAAGAGTAAAATTAACTTTACAACGTTACAAAGAATTGCAGGATATTATTGCCATTCTTGGTTTGGATGAATTGAGTGAAGAAGATAAATTAATTGTGAGTCGTGCTCGTCGTGTTCAGCGTTTTCTATCGCAACCTTTCCATGTGGCAGAACAATTTACTGGTTTGAAAGGTGTGCTGGTTCCTATTGAAGAAACCATTCGTGGGTTCAATATGATAATGGATGGTGAAGTGGATGAATTTCCTGAAGCAGCCTTTAATTTAGTAGGAAGCATTGATGATGCAATTGCAAAAGGGAAGAAAATGATGGCTGAGGTTTCTTAGCACCAAAAATTTTTTAAAATGCAATTAGAAATAATTACTCCAGAGCAAAAAGTTTTTTCAGGTGAAGCCACGGCCGTTCAAATGCAGGGAACTAATGGTGTGTTTCAGGTTTTGAATAACCATGCTCCAATGATTAGTAGTTTGAAAGAAGGAAATATTAAAATAGATCATGATAAAACAACCACTAACTTTAAAGTTAAGGGTGGCTTTGTTGAAGTAGTAGATAATAAAGTAACTGTACTTGTTGAAGGGTTACAATCATAAAAAAAATTTTTTTAGATAAAAAAATGAAGCGCTTTTTGAAAAGAAAGCGCTTTTTTTATAATTATAGTCATTTAGAAATGTTGAGGATAATATGGCAATTGATTTAGTCATTTCTACCAACTAAATATCTGTTTTACCAAATAGGCTGCAAGCGGAAATATTTCATTAGTCAAATTAATTATCTACTTTAACAAATACCGATTGTTTTCAATTGCACTTTTTAAATAAGGTTTCAATTGTTCACCCGCCATCATTACAATTTCTTCATCTGAAACAAAGGGCGAAGGAACAGTGTGTGTGAGTTTTGCGCGACTCGCATCAGTGAGCGCTTTCAAATCACCAATGGCAACAGCGCTGGCAAATTGCCAATGACTCATTCCGCTAATGGGGTACGAATAAATCAATTCGTTTTGCGCAGTATAAAAATCAACAGTGGCTCCAACCAATCCATCTTTTTTCTGCAAGGTTTCTACTAAATCACAGGCAATGGTTTTGTATTTTTTTATTTTCATATCATTTCCCAAGCTATCCTTTTTTACATTTCCTTTTGCATCTAACACATATTCAAACCCATCTTCAACTTTTTTTGTATCTGTATGTTTGTCGCTTAAAACCTGTTCGGGGCCGGCATCAATTTTAACTAAGTGAACCATTACTCTATAATCGTAAGTAGTTTTTTGATTGGCTTTAGTGTCAAACTTCACCCAAAAAGAATTCATTCCAACCAAATCAATAGTGGTTAATTGTTTTTCTAAAGCAGCGGGCATAATTGCATTAGAAACATTTACAACATTCAATATCACATGGGAAATTCCTTTTGCATAAGCATTTTGAATTTGAGCATCGACATCTCTGAATCCTGAAAAAAATTCTTTTACCTTAATGAATTCATCATATGCTTCGCGGGCATCGTATCGATTCATGCCCACTAGTTTTTTTGTTGCATGAGCATACAAATAATCAGCGGCCTTAGTTTTTGCAGCAATCAAATCTTCGTCATTTACATTTTTAAAAACCGCATCTCTTTTTTTGCTTGTGATATGCAATGGAACTACCGGTTCAACAGCATTATGCCTGTAATGAATACCATTTAGTAAATAATAAATATCTACCAAATGCGAAGGTTCACCTTCTTTTTTCCAGTACTCAATCTGTTTTATATCACGGTTATATGCTTTGTCTGAAGCCGCTTCAAGCAAAACGGCATACTTATCTTTACCCTGATTATTCTTGACACGCTTTAGTGCTTTTTCAAAAGCTGAGTCATAATTTCCATTCCGTAATTCTTTTTTAATGCTAGCGCAACTTGTTAAAAATATGATTGAAAAAAAAAGTAGAAAAATCTTTTTCATAAATTATTTTATTTAGTGCAAGGATAATTGCAAATTCCATGCAAATTATTTAAAACGATGTTTATAACCTTAGATTAAGTCTAAAATAAAAAATATTATTAAGAAAATTAGGCATCAAAAAAAAGACGGTAAAAATTAAAAATGTTTTTTGTTTATTCTTAAACATCTATACATCAATTATTTACAAGTAATTATTTTTTTTTATATAAAAAAAGACATTCATATTATTATATAAAAATGGCCGTGAATATTAGTTGTGTTAAAATATTTTGTCACGAGAATGTAAAAAGGTCACTTGCCTTTATATTTTTGCCACCATTAAAAAAAATAGGCCGCATGACATTTTACTACAAGCCCTCGCGGATTGCTGAGTTTACAGGGGTTTCTGCCAGATTGCTTATACTGCTTTCTTTTCTTTTTTCCTTTAGTCTTTCAAATTCAAATGCAGCGGTAAGTGTTGCTGATGGCCAAAAGCTGTATGCAAACAACTGTCGTTCGTGCCATGTTACTCCTGATAAAGATCAGGTGCTCGTTGGTCCATCATTAAAAAATATTGATAAGAAAAGATCTGAGGCATGGTTAATCAGCTGGATACGAAACAATGTTGCTTTTCGTGCAACCGGAGATAAAGATGCGATTGCCATTTTTGAAGAATACAAAAAGGCGAGCATGACTCAGTTTTTGTCATTCACCGATGACGATATAAAATCAATTATTGCCTATATCGCTGATGCAAGTAATAAAGTTCCTGTAGTTGCAAGCGCACCAACTGGCGGCGCTACTGGTGCAACCGAAGAGAGTGCAGATAGTTATACCGGAATTCTTTGGGTGGTAGTTGTTACTCTGGCCGGTTTAAGTTTTTTAATTTTCCGAATCAATAATAATCTTCGTCGTTATGCCGGAGAAAAAGAAGGAGAAGAAATTCCTGAAGAGCGCCCATTCTTCAGAGCCATATTCACAAAAGGAAATGTTGCCTTAATGTTATTCATGTGTGTGATGTTTCTTGGATACTGGATGGTGAAAGAAGGACAAGGGTTAGGCCGAAGTCGCAATTACCAACCTGTACAGCCAATAAAATTCTCACATAAAATTCACGCTGGACAAAATCAAATCAATTGTTTGTATTGTCATTCCGGTGCCGAGAAAAGTAAAATTGCTTCAATCCCATCAGTAAGTGTTTGCATGAATTGCCACAAGGCTGTTAAAGAAGGACCAATAACAGGCACTACTGAAATTGCAAAAATCTATGCTGCTTATGATAATAACCAACCAATCAAGTGGGTTAAAATTCATAACCTTCCCGACCATGTTTACTTTAATCACTCACAACATGTGAAAGCCGGAGAGGTGGCATGCCAAACCTGTCATGGCCCAATTGAAACCATGGATGAGGTGAAACAATTCTCAAGTCTTTCAATGGGCTGGTGTGTTAACTGTCATCGAACAACCGGAACCACATTCGAACAAAACAAATACTACGAACCATTGTTTTCAAGATTACATGATGAGTTGAAAACTGGAAAAATTAAACATGTAACAGAAGGTGATTTAGGTGGAACGGAATGTCAAAAATGTCACTATTAAAAATTTTGAAACCCCAGTTGTAAAATAACAGTGGATGGAAAATAAATCATATTGGAAAGGTCTCGCTGAATTAGAAGAAACACCGGAGTTTATTCATGAGCGCGACAAAGAATTTGCTGAAGAACTTCCGATTGAGGAAATCTTTAACAGCAATTTTGTTCAAAAGCCAAGAGCGCGCCGCGACTTTTTAAAATTGCTTGGGTTCAGTGTAACAGCAGCCACTGTTGCAGCAAGTTGTAAAATACCGGTTCGACAGGCAATACCTTATGTTATTAAGCCAGAAGAAATTGTACCGGGTCTTGCAAATTATTATGCATCTACTTATGCTGATGGTTCTGATTATTGCAGCATTCTTGTAAAAACAAGAGATGGTCGCCCGATTAAAATTGAAGGAAATTCAAATTCAACAGTTACAAAAGGTGGAACAAGTGCACGCGCGCAGGCTTCCATTCTTTCATTGTATGATAAGGCAAGAACTGCTGCCCCTGAAAAGGACCGCAAACCGGTAGAATGGACAACCGCTGATTCAGATATTAAAAATCAATTGTCGGCAATTAAAACCAAGGGAGGAAACATCCGCATTCTTTCTTCTACTGTTTTAAGTCCTTCAACAAAAAATCTGATTGCCGATTTCGGAACATATTATGGAAACACAAAGCATATTGTTTTCGAACCAATGTCAAATGCAGGAATGATTTCTGCCAATGAAAAAAGTTTTGGCAAGCGTGTAATTCCCGGATATAATTTCGATAAAGCAAAAGTGATAGTTTCATTCGCCGCTGATTTTCTCGGCACATGGATTTCTCCTACAGAATTCACCAAGCAATATGTAACCAACAGAAAAGTATCGAAGGCAAAAGCTGAAATGTCGCGCCACTATCAGTTTGAATCCAATGTATCATTAACCGGAACGAATGCTGATAAAAGAATAGCAATAAAACCATCAGAAGAAGGTGAAGCAATTATTGCGCTTTACAATATGATTGCCGGTTTCGCTGGCAAATCCGGAGTTTCAGGTGGAAAAATTTCTGACAAAGCAGGCAAATCGTTGAACAAAGCAGCAGCAGAAATGTGGGCCAATAAAGGTGCATCATTAGTTGTATGCGGTTCAAACGATACCAATTCACAGATTTTAGTGAATGCCATTAATGATATGCTTGGCAATTACGGCAGTACCATTGATTTAGATAATTACACAAATTTTTCTCAGGGAAATGATAAAGATTTTTCTGATTTGGTTTCCGAAATGGAAGCAGGTTCGGTAGATGCTTTAATCATTTATAATTCAAACCCTGTTTATAGTTTCTCGAAAGGAAAAAAATTCAGTGAAACTTTGAAAAAAGTTGGTCTCACCATTTCTTTCAACGATAGAACTGATGAAACAACTTCATTGGTAAAGTATCATTTACCTGATAATCACTATCTCGAAAGCTGGAACGATGCCGAAGTAAAATTAGGCAAGTACAGTTTAAGTCAGCCCTGCATCAATCCAATATTTAATACCCGACAAGCAGCTGATAGTTTATTGAAATGGATGGATAGTGCTGATGATTATTCAACTCTTATTAAAAAGAACTGGGAGAAAAATGTTTTCCCGACTCAAACCCAGGAAACAAATTTTCAATCTTTTTGGGATAATTGTATTCGTATAGGTGTGTACGAAAAAGATGCTGCAACAGCAACTGCTTCCGCATTTTCAGGAGATGTAAATGCTGCTGCTTCTGGTTTAGGTGGAAAGAAGTCGGATGGAATGGAATTGGTGATTTTCGAATCCGTTGGATTGGGAAATGGTAAGTATGCGAACAATCCATGGTTATTGGAAAACCCTGACCCTGTTACTAAAGTGGTTTGGGATACAGTTGCCATGATTCCTGTACCTTATGCAAAAGAAAATAATCTGGTTGAAGGTGATATGATTGAAGTAAGTGCAGGCGATTTCAAATTAGAATTACCTGTAGTGCTTCAACCTGGAATCGCAAATAATACTATTGCAGTTGCAGTTGGTTTAGGTCGCGAAAAATGTGGTCGTGCCGGAAACGGAGTTGGAAAAAATGTTTATCCTTTTGTTTCAATGAGTGGCGATACAATAAGCTATTCAAATTCAAAAGTTATTGTAAAACCAACCGGCAATAAATATGAATTAGCAATCACTCAAACACACGGAACTATTGAGGGTAGAAATATTATTCAGCAAACTACACTTTCTGAATATAAGAAGAATCCAAAATCAGGAAACCACTCCGCTGAAGAATTTGAAAAAATTGATGGAGTAACATTATATCCACAGAATTTACATAAGTACGAGGGTCTGCGTTGGGGAATGAACATTGATCTGAATTCATGCATCGGATGCAGTGCTTGTCAGGTTGCATGTTCTTCTGAGAATAATGTTCCTGTTGTTGGAAAAGATGAAGTTCGTCGTGTTCATGAAATGCATTGGATTCGTATTGACCGTTACTATTCATTTGCTGGAGAGAAAGAAAGAGTTACAAAAGAATCGCACTCAAATGCAATTGGTCTTGGCAATCAATATGACGATGTAAAAGATTGGGAAGACATTGAAGTAGTTCACCAACCAATGCTTTGTCAGCACTGCGAAAATGCGCCTTGCGAAAATGTTTGTCCGGTTGCAGCTACCAATCACAGCAGTGAGGGCTTAAATCAAATGACTTACAACCGTTGCATCGGAACAAGATATTGCGCAAACAACTGCCCGTATAAAGTTCGCCGCTTCAACTGGTTCGATTATACAACTGCAGATAGTTTCCCTTGGAATACTTACAATAAGAGCCAAGGTGTAGCAATGATGATTGACGATTTAACCCGCATGGTTTTGAATCCGGATGTAACTGTACGGTCAAGAGGAGTAATTGAAAAATGCAGTTTCTGTGTTCAAAAATTACAGGATGCCAAATTGAATGCAAAGAAACAAGACAGACCATTAATGGATGGTGAAGCAAAAACAGCTTGTCAGTCTGCTTGCCCTGCTGATGCCATTGTGTTTGGTGATGTAAACAATAAAGAAACAGCAGTTGCAAAAACAAGAGAAGACGAACGCAACTACCATGTACTTGCTGAATTGCATGTGAAACCATCAATTGGTTACATGGTTAAAGTTAGGAATAATGAAAACATGGCTTAATTAGATAACTAAAGAAAAATTATGCACGCAGAATCGGCCGTAAGGGCCCCGCTTATTTACGGCAACAAAACATATCATCAGATTACTGAAGATATCTGTCGCCCTATTGAAAGCAAGCCCACAAGACTTTTCATGATTACCATAACATTCACTGCATTGTTAATGACATGGGGTTTGTTCATGATCGGTTGGACAGTTTGGTTTGGAATTGGAGAGTGGGGATTGAACCGAACAGTTGACTGGGGATGGGATATCACCAATTTCGTTTGGTGGATTGGTATCGGTCACGCAGGAACCTTGATTTCTGCAATTCTTTTATTGTTCCGTCAAAAATGGCGCATGGCCATTAATCGTGCTGCTGAAGCAATGACCATCTTTGCCGTAATCTGTGCAGGATTGTTTCCAATATTTCACATGGGTCGTGTATGGTTAATTTTTTACAACCTTCCTTATCCAAACTCACGCGGTCCGTTATGGCCTAATTATAATTCGCCATTGATGTGGGATGTGTTCGCCATCTCAACTTACTTTACCGTTTCACTTTTATTCTGGTACACCGGATTAATTCCTGATTTAGCTACTGTTCGCGATCGTGCAAAAAAGAAATTATCAAAATTTATTTATGGCGTTTTAAGTTTCGGATGGACAGGTTCTGCAAAACATTGGCAACGACACGAAGCACTTTCCTTGGTACTTGCCGGTATTTCAACACCACTTGTGCTTTCGGTTCACACCATTGTATCTTTTGACTTCGCCACTTCAGTTATTCCCGGTTGGCACACCACCATCTTCCCTCCATACTTTGTTGCCGGTGCAATTTTCTCCGGCTTCGCTATGGTTTTAACTTTAATGCTGGTAGCAAGAAAAGTAATGAACCTTCAGCAATACATTACACTGGAACATATTGAATCAATGAATAAAATTATTGTGCTTACAGGTTCTATAGTAGGTTCAGCTTATATCACTGAATTGTTTGTTGCCTGGTACAGCGGAAATATTTATGAGCAATACGCTTTTTCAAACAGAGCACTTGGCCCTTATTGGTGGGCCTATTGGGGAATGATGACCTGCAATGTTATCAGTCCGCAATTATTCTGGGTTCGTTCATTACGCCGTAGTGTTTGGTTTACTTTCTTCATGTCAATCATTATTAATTGCGGAATGTGGTTCGAACGATTTGTAATCATCGTAACATCTATTCACCGCGATTTCTTACCATCTTCTTGGTCGTACTACACGCCTACTTATGTTGAGATCAGCATTTTTGCCGGTACAGTAGGTTTATTCCTCACAGCATTTATGTTGTTTGCGAAGACAATGCCTGTAATAGCGATGGCAGAAACAAAACACATTTTAAGAATTTCAGGTGATGCTCAGAAAAAGGCAGCAGCTGCACATTCACATAGTCATGAAGATTTACCTGGATCAATTCAAGTTCATTAACCATGAGAAATAAATTTTTAGTAGGTTTATACAGTGATGAAGATAAGATGGTAGATGGCGTACGAAAAATGCGCGAAAACCATTTGGAAGTTTATGATGTGGTATCGCCATTTGCCGTTCACGGGCTAGATGATGCTTTAGGATTAAATGAATCACGATTGCACATTACCGGATTCATTTATGGATTTTCAGGTTTAGCGATTGCTTTATCATTTATGACCTGGTCTTTCACATCTGATTGGCCATTAAACTTTGGGGGTAAACCGCACTTTTCTTTTCCAGCATTTATCCCAATCTTATTTGAATTTACTGTGTTGAGTGCTTCAATAGGAATGACTCTTACTTTTCTTCTTCGTTCAGGATTATATCCAGGACGGATTCGTGAAAAATTAGATGAACGAACAACTGACGATAAATTTGCTGTTGTGTTCAGAATAAGTAAAAAAACTACAACTGAAGAAATAGGTAAGATGAAGGAAATGCTTCAATCATCCGGAGCAGAAGAAATAAAGGAACGAGAATTACAAAGACATTATTAATTGATTTCGAAAAAAGAATCATGATAAAGAGGTCATCAATAGTAACAGCAGGTTTGATTTTGTTTGTCTGGTTGTTGCAGAGTGCTTGCAGCAACGAACCACGCAGAACTCCCGGTCGTGAGTACATGCCCGATATGGCACATCCAGTATCTTATGAAACTTACTTAGATAATGGAGTTTTTCCAGACAGTATGAATGCACAAAAACCGGTTGCCGGAACTATTCCAATCTATCAGGGAATCATAGGAAATAAAAATGCATTCATGCCATTTCATTATGCTAATACATCTGAAGGTTATGAAGCAGCAGGAGTTAGTGTAAAAAATCCATTAACAGTTACACCTGAAATTTTAGGAGAAGGAAAAAGATTGTATAATATTTATTGTGCCATTTGTCATGGCGCCGATGGAAAAGGTTCAGGCCACATTGTTGTTGGTGATAATGTAACCAGTAAGTTCCCACCACCACCATCCTACTTCACCGATGCAATTTTAGCGTTGCCGGAAGGAAAAATGTATTTCTCTGTGCATTTTGGTAAAAACCTGATGGGATCTTATACTTCACAATTAGATAGAATTGAAATCTGGAAAGTAATTTCTTATGTAAGAAGTATGCAGGACGAATTCCGCAAACCTTTAGCGGGAACAACTACTGCTGCTGATTCAACTAAAAAAATGTAAACACCGAAAATTAAGCGCTGCAATGAACGAGACTTTTAATTTTACATCGAGACTAAAAACCATCAGTATTGTATTAATGCTGATTGGTGCTGCTTCATTAGCAGGAGGCTTTGTTGTTTATAGTGGAGATGAAATAAACAGAGTTTGGGCAAATCTCCTTTTAGATAGTGTGTTCTTCATGGGCATTGGAATGGGAGCTGCATTTTTTATTGCGGCTGTTTATCTTGCTTGGGGCGGATTTTCAGTTGTATTTAAAAGAGTTCCTGAGGCCATTTCGCAATGGATGCCAATTGCTGCTTTAATATTATTATTGGTTTTAATTGCCGGTCATGGAAATTTATATCATTGGACTCATCACGATGCAATGGAACACGACCCGATTTTGAAGGGAAAGGAACCTTATCTTAATCTTCCATTCTTTTTTATTCGCTTTGCATTTTTTGTTGGGGCATTGGTAATTTGCACTATTTTTCTCAGAAAAACTTCATTGAAAGAGGATACGATGGCTGCAGGTGATACATCAATGTACAAACGCAGCTTGGTTATAGCTTCTGTATTCATTCCATTCTTTGCTGTTTATATTTTAGTAACTGCCTGGGATTGGTTAATGTCATTAGATCCACATTGGTATAGTACCATGTACGGATGGTATTCTTTCGCAAGTTTCTGGGTTACAAGTATTGCAGTCATCACATTATTCACCATTTACTTGAAGAAGCAGGGTTATCTGAAAGAAGTAAATGTTAATCACTTGCATAACCTTGGAATTATGATGTTCGCTTTCAGTATCTTCTGGACTTATGTAACTTTTTGCCAGTTCATGTTAATCTGGTATGCAAATATTCCTGAAGAAACCATTTATTTTCAGCACCGCTATGGTCATTACAAGCCATTGTTCTATGGAATTTTTATTTTGAATTTTGTGCTTCCGTTTTTATTACTGATGTCGCGTGATGCTAAACGA
Organism: Chitinophaga pinensis; assembly: GCA_945892775.1. Classification (GTDB taxonomy): domain Bacteria; phylum Bacteroidota; class Bacteroidia; order Chitinophagales; family UBA10324; genus UBA10324. Next base: position 39,546 of record CAMDDP010000021.1, on the reverse strand, counting down.
AACATGAACCGACTGATACTGGTTGCGTGCATCATTATAGTCGGACACTTCATTGATTTTTATTTAATGATTATGCCTGCCACAATTGGAGATAATAATGGTTTTGGGTTTCTTGAATTAGGATTGCCTTGTTTGTACATCGGTCTTTTGCTGTATGTTGTTTTTTCTTCATTGGCAAAAGCTCCATTGGTACCAAAAAATCATCCATTCTTACAGGAGAGCATACACAATTCACTTTAATAACTGACTGAGAAAAAGAACTTGCAATGACAACATACTTAGTAATAGCAGCCTTACTCCTCATCGGGATGCTGGTTGTTCAGATTTCGAAAGCTAATGAATATATAAATACCCTCAGAGGCGATGATGCTGAATTAGATACTGATAAAATCAACGGGGTACTTTGGTATATTTTCACTGTGGTGTTTTTAGTAGGAATTGTATGGAGCACTTATCATTATCTTCCATTATTTCTTCCTGTATCGGCTTCAGAACATGGTCATTGGATTGACAGCATGTTTAACATCACTTTAATTTTAACCGGAATTGTTTTTGTGTTAACACAAGGAGCACTTGGTTGGTTTGCTTGGAAGTATCATGGCAAAAAAGGAAAGTTAGGATTTTATTATCCCGAAAATAATAAACTGGAAATGATTTGGACAATAGTTCCTGCAATTGCATTAACTATTTTGGTTGTAGTTGGATTATATTATTGGTTTAGAATTACAGGCCCTGCTTCTGATAACGCAAAAGTAGTGGAGATTACAGGAAAACAATTTAACTGGTTGGTTCGCTATGAAGGGCCTGATGGTAAATTAGGAACCAACAATTGGAAATTAATTGACGAAACAAATTCAGTTGGAATTGACTTTACGGATAAAACAGGTTTAGATGATATAATGCCATCTGATTTGCACTTTGAAGTGAATAAAGAATACCTGATTAAAATCGGAGCACGCGATGTAATTCATAATGTTGGTTTAAACCATTTCAGAATAAAAATGGATGCCATGCCAGGTCTTCCGACACACTTCAAATTCACTCCAACCATTACAACTGATGAAATGAAGAAGATAACCGGAAACCCAGCATTTGATTATGAAATGAATTGCGACTATTTATGCGGCAAAGGACACTCTGCTATGAAAATGATGGTTTATGTTGATACAAAAGAGCAACATGCCGCCTGGCTGAAAACCCAAAAATCTTTTTTTGAATTGGCAATTAAAGGCACAGATGAAGAAAAGAAAATTGGATCATTGGCAAAATTGGAAGATGCCGAAAAGAAGAAAAGCGAACATTCAAATCATTAAAAATTAAGCGATGAGCGAAAAAGATATTCATCATGGACACCATGAGCATCCGAAAGGGGCTACCATTACCGACCATGTTCATTATCAGGATACCGAAGGTGTAATTCGATTCGAGGAAGATCATGGGCACCATGATGCTGATCGGAATAAAAAGAATTTCATTCATACCTATATTTTCAGTACTGATCATAAAATGATTGGTAAACAATTTTTAATTACAGGAATTTTTTGGGCGTTAATTGGGGGTGGACTTTCTAATATTTTCAGAATGCAGTTAGGATTTCCAGATGTACCATTGCATTTTATCGGAGCAATTTTTGGCGATAAGTGGGCGCCAAATGGAGTAATGACTCCTGATTTTTATAATATGCTTATTACCATGCACGGCACTATCCTGGTTTTCTTTGTATTGACTGCCGGATTGAGCGGAACATTTGCCAATCTTTTAATTCCACTTCAAATTGGAGCTCGTGATATGGCATCACCGGTTTTAAATATGCTTTCATACTGGTTTTTCTTTTTAGCCGGTTTAGTAATGTTTATTTCATTTTTTGTTCCAAGTGGTGCAGCAGGTGTTAGTTGGGTTTTCTATCCTCCGTTAAGCGCAATCAGAGAATCTTCAGTTGGCTCTGAAACCGGAGCAGATTTATGGTTGGTCAGCATGTCGTTTTTTATTGTTTCAAGTTTATTAGGCGGGTTAAATTACATTACTACTATTCTAAACTTGCGAGCCAAGGGAATGTCAATGGCGAAACTGCCCTTAACTATTTGGGCACTGTTAATTACTGCCATACTCGGTTTACTTTCTTTCCCTGTGCTTTTAGGAGCAGCCATTCTTTTAATGTTTGATCGTTCAATGGGAACAAGTTTTTATCTCGATAAAATTTACATGAGCGGAATAGGAGCTATGCCACACGAAGGCGGAAACCCTATTTTGTACCAGCACTTATTCTGGTTCCTTGGTCACCCTGAAGTTTATATTGTCATTCTTCCCGCATTCGGAATTGTGTCTGAAGTGTTGGCGGTAAATTCGCGCAAACCAATTTTCGGATATCGTGCCATGGTACTTTCCATGTTAGCCATTGCAGCACTTGCATTTTTTGTTTGGGCGCATCACATGTTTGTTACAGGATTAAATCCATTTGTGGGTTCTGTGTTCGTGTTTTTAACCTTGTTAATCGCTATTCCATCAGCTATAAAGGTTTTCAATTGGATAACAACCATGTGGCGGGCAAATATTCGATACACCCCTGCAATGATGTTTTCAGTTGGGTTTGTCTCGCTCTTTATATCAGGTGGATTAACAGGAATATTTTTAGGTAATTCAGCTATTGATATTCAGTTACATGACACTTATTTTATAGTAGCACATTTCCATATTGTAATGGGAGTTGCTGCTTTCTTTGGCATGTTTGCCGGTGTGTATCATTGGTTTCCGAAAATGTTCGGCCGGTTTATGAACCGCACTATGGGATTCATTCATTTCTGGATAACTTTTGTGGGCTCCTACTGCATCTTTTGGCCAATGCATTACCAGGGTATGGCAGGTGTACCACGGCGATACTATTCACATGGAGCTTTTGAATCATTCAATAAATTCGGTGGATTAAGTGAGTTCATCACTATTGCTGCTATTGTTGTTTTCCTTGCACAATTGCTATTTGTTTTCAATTACCTCTACAGTATGTATCGCGGTAAAAAAATGACTGATTTAAACCCATGGAAGGCAAATACTATTGAATGGACAACTCCAATTAATCCGGGACACGGAAACTGGGATGGACCAATACCTACTGTTCACCGTGGGCCGTATGATTATGGAAAAGACGGCGAAGATTTTATTCCGCAAACAGTTCCAATGCGACCAGGAGAAACAACTCATCATGGATAATTAATTTTTTTTTCAGAAACGAAAATGCAAAAAGTACAACGAATAGAAATTTCATCATTGATAGTTGCTAAGTTGAAAGACTATGCGCAACTGATGAAATTCCGTTTGTCGATGCTGGTGGTTTTTTCTTCAGGTATCGGTTACCTCATGGGATTAACCGGTGCTATAAACTGGCAGGGATTAGTAATGATTTGCTTTGGGGGAATGTTAACTGCCGGGGCATCAAATGCGTTGAATCAAATTATTGAAAAAGATTTTGATGGTTTAATGAAGCGCACGGCAAATCGGCCCTTACCCACAGAAAGAATGGCCATTGTTGAAGCAATTTTGTTCAGTGGAGTTTTGGCTGTAAGTGGAATCGGAATTCTCTGGATTTATTTTAATGAAGCAGCAGCATTGTTAAGTGCCATTGCCTTACTTTCTTATGCATTCATTTATACACCTTTAAAAAGATACAGCCCTATTGCCGTTTATGTAGGAGCCATTCCTGGCGCATTGCCTCCAATGATTGGTTATGTTGCTGCCACTAATTTATTGAATGAACAAGCTTCATTATTATTTCTAATTCAATTCTTTTGGCAATTGCCACACTTTTGGGCAATTGGCTGGGTTGGCTATGATGAATATAAACGAGCAGGTTTTAAATTATTACCATCAATTGAAGGTCGCTCAAAAGAAAGCGCCATGCAAACAGTTTTCAGCGTGGTGGTTTTAATTGCCATTAGTGTGTTGCCGTATTATTTTGGTTTCACAGGATTTGTTTCAATGCTTATTGTAGTTGCTGCGGGATTAGTTTTTCTCTGGCAGTCAATAAATTTATATCGTCAATGCAGTATTCAAGCTGCACGACAATTAATGTTCGGATCTTTTTTTTATTTACCAATTGTACAACTTGCTTTGTACTTCGATAAACTGTAACAATAAAAATGATAGAAGCCATGACTTTATCTGAGGAAAATAAAAAGCAGGCCAATGCACAACGGTTTGGTTTGTACTTGGGTTTAGCCAGTATTGCTATGCTGTTCACTGCGCTTACCAGTGCTTTCTTGGTTCGGCAAGGTGCCGGAAATTGGTTGTTTGTAAATCTGCCAATTCAATTTTGGATAAGCACTGTAGTAATAATTTTAAGCAGCATTACTTTTTATTATGCAAAAGCTGCCCATGCATCGGCAAACATTTCACAATACAGATTACTCATTTGGACAACTTTTATTTTGGGAATTGCTTTCATTCTATTACAATACATGGGCTGGTTAGCGATGGCTAATACAGGAGTATATTTAGATGGAAATCCGGGCGGCTCATTCATCTATGTAATTTCAATGGTGCATGTTGTTCATGTTGTTCTCGGATTGGTTCTGTTAGCAATCGTTTCCATTCGTACTACAATTAAATCTCATAATCCCGACCACCTTCATAAAATTGGTTTGATGGCAACTTACTGGCACTTCGTTGACTTTCTGTGGATTTATCTTTTCATTTTCTTCCAAATAAAATTCTTCTAAACATTCAACTCTGATGGAAGCAACTCTTACAGCACCCACAACTACTACTAATTCCTGGAACGGAGGAGTATCGCCGTTCAAAGTGAGTTGGGGTAAACTGATGATGTGGTATTTTCTGCTCGGCGATAGTTTTTCATTCGCATCATTTCTGGTAACCTACGGCGCACTGCGTTTCAGTTACGATTCGTGGCCGGTGCCTAATGAAGTTTTTAAATCGTTCCCGTTTGTGGAGCATGCTAATTGGCCATTGATGTTTGTGAGCTTGATGACTTTCATTCTCATCATGAGCTCGGTAACTATGGTGTTGGCTGTTCATTATGGCAATGCTGAAAAAGATAAAAAGAAAGTAGCCATGTGGTTGTTCTTTACCATCATTGGTGGAATTTGTTTTTTAAGTTGCCAGGCATGGGAGTGGACTCACCTGATTGGCGAAGGAATGGTGATGACCAGCAACCCGTTTGGTGCAACAGCTTTCGGATGGTTGTTCTTTTGCATTACCGGTTTTCATGGCTTCCATGTACTAACAGGTGTGGTAATCAATTGCATTGTATTAAGCAATGTAACCAGTGGAGTTTACGACCGAAAGGGCTCGTACGAGATGGTGGAGAAATGCGGATTGTACTGGCACTTTGTTGATTTGGTTTGGGTGTTTGTGTTCATGGCTTTCTACCTTCTTTAATTTTTAAATCAGGAAATAAAAAAAATACATCATGTCAGCAGAAGCGCACGGTAATATGGTTAAAGTGATCTGGAGAACTTTCTGGATCATGTTGGTTCTAACAATTGTAGAAGTGGTAGCTGCAATTTTTTATCCGAATGGAATAAACCGCATGCCATTGAATATCTTTTTCATCGTGATGAGTATGGCCAAGGCATTTTACATTGTTGGAACTTTTATGCACTTAAAGTTTGAAGTGAAACATTTAATTATAACTATACTGGTTCCACTCATTTTATTAATGTACACCATCTGTATTTTTCTTGCTGAGGGAAGCAGTTGGCTCGATATGAAAAATACTATTTGGTAATGAAAAAGCCATCGATGGGAATGATTGCTATGGTAATCATTCTGTTGTTCCCTTTTGGATTTTGGATTTATTATGATATTTATAAAACGCCAATGCTTTCTCCACGGCTGCAGGAATTTTATCAGGTTCCGTTTTTCAAATTAGTGAATCAATTAGGCGATACCGTTACATCGGATGATTTGAAAGGATATGTGTATGTCACTGATTTTTTCTTTGCGAGCTGCCCGGGTGTTTGTCCGAAGTTGAGTACTCACCTGAGTAAAATGCAGGAGAATTATAAAACCGAGCAACGGTTAAAATTTGTTTCAATCACCGTTGATCCAATGCGAGATTCGGTTGCTGCTTTGAAAACCTATTCAGAAAAATATAAAGCAGTTGATACCAAGTGGTATTTTTTAACAGGAGTGAAGGATAGTATTTACAATCTTGCAAAGAAAGGTTTTAAAGTTTCGGTGGTGGAAGATGTAAATGGTGAAGAAGAATTCACACACACCGACAGAATGGTATTAGTAGATAACACTGGAATGATTCGCGGATACTTCAATGTAGTGCAAGATACTTTGATGATTGACTCATTATATAATAGTATTGAGCGGCTGCTGATTGAAAAGCCGAGGTCTTAAACAAATTAGTTAAATAGGTGTTTTATTAGGAGAATTTTTAAATCAAAAAAATAGTGAAAGAAAAACAGTTTAACATTCTTGTTGCCATCATATCAGTGGCTATTCCGTTGGTGGTATTGTGCTTATTTTATCTGAAACCACCGGAGATTAAAATAGGTTTTGATTTGTCAATAATTCCGGCATTCAATGCTTCAATCAATTTCACTGTTTCGTTGTTGCTGATTGTTGGATATTATTTTATGAAGCAGAATAAAATTCAATATCACAAATACACGATGATTACAGCGTTTAGTTTATCGAGTGTGTTTTTAGTTTCGTATGTAGTGTATCACACGCTTGCAGTTGAAACACATTTTGGCGGTGAAGGGTGGATTCGCCCCGTTTATTTTTCGTTGTTAATCACACACATCATACTCGCCGCAGTTATTGTCCCCATGATTTTATTTACACTCACCCGTGGATTGCAGGAAAAATTTGATAAGCACCGACGCATTGCAAAGTGGACCTGGCCATTGTGGTTGTATGTATCAGTTACCGGAGTAATTGTTTATTTATTATTGTCACCCTACTACCAACATTAAGTTGCCCACTCCGTCACTCAACCTTACTTTTGGACTTTCAAAAAACAAATCAATTATTCAGTTGTATGATTAAAAAAATTCTGGTTGTTTCAATTTTTGCCATTCTGTTTATCATTTTTATGGCTGAAAACAGTTCTGCACAATGTGCAATGTGTAAGGCCACTGTAGAATCTTCCATTCAGGCGGGAAATTCCACAGCAGCCGGTTTAAATATCGGAATATTATACCTGCTCATTATGCCATACGCTTTTATCTGTGGATTAGGATATTGGTGGTACAGCAATAATAAAAAGAGGAAATTGTTAGAGGCAAAAATTGAGGAGTGATAGAATAAATAGTTCCAATTAATTTTCTATCCAATCACCATTCTCCTTTATCAGATTGATTAATTCATCAACTGCAGTTTCGGTATTGATGCTTCTCTTCATAATATCTTTTCCCTTGTATAATGTAATTTTTCCAGGGCCACTTCCTACATAACCATAATCAGCATCAGCCATTTCGCCAGGGCCATTTACAATGCAGCCCATAATTGCAATTTTCATTCCTTTCAAATGATTGGTGACAGCACGAATTTTTGCAGTAGTTTCCTGTAAATCAAAAAGTGTTCGGCCACAACTTGGGCAACTGATGTATTCGGTTTTTGAAATGCGTTGGCGACAACCCTGTAAAATTCCAAAGCACAAACGATTTACATTTTGCGAAAGTTGATTGTCGGCTTTCAGCCATATTCCATCACCCAGTCCATCTAATAGTAAAGCACCAAAATCAGTAGCTGAATGAAGGGAGAGTTCATCAGTATTCAAATGATTGTATTCGCGTTTGATAATTACAGGAGTTAAATTTCCTTTATTCAGTAATTCAAAAATTAATCTTCGCTGTTGCATCATTCCATTAACATGGGTAGATGTAATGATTAAGACGCAATTTTTTTGTGCGTTAATTTTTTCTATAAATGAATCTGAAAAGTCGCCCTGCGATACTTTTATAAAATTTAATGATGGAGAAAGAAAGGTTTCGGTAAGAAATTCATTGGCTGTTAGTATGGGAAATCTTTTATCGTCATGAATATTTTTCCGCCACTCTTTATAATTCTGAATCAAACTAAGTGTGCCAGGGATTTCAAAATCTACTTTATGAATTCCAGTATATATATAATCCGCGGCAGTATCGCTGATATTCCACTTATCACTAGTTTCATCATAATGATACCCAACAGGAATAAATGAAGAATGATTTATATGTTGTTCGGCGCTGCAATCTGCAACTACGACTGGAACTTTGTGCTCACCAATATTTTTAATCGCATTTGTTTTTCTTCTAGAATAGTTAAAAGGGTTTATTGGGTTTTCATTTATAGAAGGTATGGCAGGGGACTGTCTTTTTTTAGAATATCTGTCAGCAAGAATTTTTGCAACCGGAATTTCAAGTTCGGGATCTTCAGTTAACGAGACCCGGATGGTGTCGCCTAATCCATCTTCCAACAAAGTTCCAATTCCGATGGCTGATTTTATTCGGCCGTCTTCACCATCACCAGCTTCAGTTACACCAAGATGCAATGGATAATTTCGTCCGGTCTTCATCATTTCATGCACGAGTAAGCGATAAGCCTGCACCATCACCTGCGTGTTGCTAGACTTCATACTCAGAACAATATTTTTATAGTTTAAATCTTCAGCAATTTTTAAAAACTCAAATGCACTCATAACCATTCCCATAGCAGAATCGCCATATCGACTCATTATTCTATCGCTTAACGAACCATGGTTGGTACCGATTCGCATAGCAGTACCATATTCCTTACAAATTTTTACAAGAGGAGAAAATTTGTCGCGAATGCGCTCTAACTCTTCATTGTATTCAGAGTCGGTATATTCAAGTGATTGAAATTTTTTCTTATCGGCAAAGTTTCCAGGATTCACCCTAACTTTCTCAACAATGCGAGCCGCAACTTCAGCGGCGTTTGGAGTAAAATGAATATCTGCAATTAATGGGGTTTTATATCCACGTGCAAGCAATTCTTTTTTTATATTTTCTAAATTTTTTGCTTCATTAATGCTTGGCGCGGTAATTCGAACCAGTTCACAACCAGCTTCAATCATTTTAATACTTTGTTCTACAGTTGCAATGGTATTCATTGTATCTGTAGTCGTCATGCTTTGCAAACGAATTGGATTGTTGCCACCAATCCCCACATCCCCAATCATTACTTCTCGGGTAATAAATCTGGAATAGTCAGTAATACTATTGCAATATTTTTTATCAGGAATATTCATCGCCTGCAAAAGTAGATTGTGATAGATGAATTGTCAATTGCAAAAAGTAAAAATGCAAACTGTAGCTCATGAAATTTTTATTTTTTTGGGATTATAAATTAAAACTCCTCTTCGCTGATATCTTTTTTCATTGGGCGCATATAAATTTCTTCCACTACTGTTTGTGGTGAAGTTTTAAAAGCAGCCACCATCATATTCGCCACATCCATTGCTGGCATCATTCGGTTGGGTGGAAGTTTAACTGTCTTCCAACTCGGGGTATCAGTAGCGCCTGGAATGATTGCCGTTACTTTTATATTGTAAGGAATTAATTCTTCGCGAAGATTCTTTGTCATACCCAATAAAGCATACTTGGTGATGCTATACGAACCTCCGTTTGAATAAGCGAATAGACTTGCAGTTGAACAGTTGTTAAAAATATGTCCTTGTTTTTGTTTAATCATTATTGGAATAATCATTCTTGTCAAATGGTAAGCACTATAAAGATTTACAGCCATTAGCTTTTCAATGGTTCCTTCTTTTTCAGATGAAATTTTTCCCGGAAAAAAAATTCCGGCGTTATTAACTAAAACATTAACAGGTTTTTTCAACGCAACAATCTGATTCATCAATTTTTTCAGTTCTGATTTTTTACTGACATCACATGTTAAGCCAATCATTTTTTGTGAAGGGAACTTTTTTTGCCAAAACTTTTCCGATTGCTTTACTTCTTTTGAGGTGCGTGCGCAGAAAATGATATCAAATCCTTCTTCAGCAAATGAATCGACTATTGCTTTCCCTATTCCTTTAGTTGCGCCTGTAATTACTGCGAGCATAATTAAAAAAATTTTCAACGAATGTAATAAGCACATCTTCACTATCAATATCTCTTGCAAAGCACTTTAAACAAATTATATTTGAGCCAATACATAATTCTTTGTATTTATATCATAAAATTAACCTGTGACTTTTTTAAATCATTTTGGCCGTTATGTTTTATTGCTGAAGAGTCTTTGGGTACGACCCGAAAAAACTTCTATTTATTGGAGAGAAATAGCTCGTCAAATGGTAGAGATTGGAGTTGGCTCAGTGGGTATTGTTGTAATCGTTTCGTGTTTTCTTGGTGCGGTTGTAACCGTGCAAACTGCTTATCAATTAACCTCACCACTTATAAGTAAATCTATTATAGGGAGCATTGCCGCCAATAGTATTATTCTTGAATTAGCACCAACAGTAACCGTATTAATTCTTGCTGGTAAAATAGGAAGCAACATTGCTTCTGAATTGGGAACCATGCGAATAAGTGAGCAGATTGATGCACTAGAAATAATGGGGGTTCATTCTTCGGCTTACTTGGTTCTTCCTAAAATCGTCGCTTCTACAATAATGATTCCTTTACTTGTTATTGTTTCTGCATTCTTAAGTATTTTTTCTGGTATGTGGGTAGGGGAGTTTACGGGAGTGGTAAGCAAGCAAGATTTTATGACAGGAGCCATCCAATACTGGATTCCATTCATGGCTAATTTTGCTTTGATTAAAGCCATCACTTTTGGTTTTATTATTTCATCTGTCTCTTCTTACTTTGGTTATTATACTGAAGGCGGTGCCTTAGAAGTTGGAAGAAGTGCAACACGCGCAGTTGTGGTTTGTTGTGTTTTAATTTTATTTTTTGATTATATACTCGCTCAGTTGCTTTTATGATTGAAGTTAAAGACCTAAACAAATCATTTGGCAGCAAACAAATTCTGAAAGCCATATCTGCTTCTTTTGAAGAAGGGAAATGCAACTTGATAATTGGGGCAAGTGGATCAGGAAAAACTGTTTTAATGAAAAGCATTGTTGGATTAATTAAAGTGAATAGCGGAAGCATTATTTATAATAACGATACAGATTTTTTAAAAATTGATGATGCTGGAAGAAAAGAACTAAGAAAACAAATCGGAATGTTGTTCCAGGGTTCTGCATTGTTTGATTCATTGACAGTAGAGAAGAATGTGATTTTTCCTCTGAACATGTTTACAAATATGACTTACAAAGAAAAAATGAATCGGGTAAATGAATGTTTGGATAGAGTAAATCTGAAAGAAGCTAACAAGCTTTTTCCGAATGAGTTGAGTGGAGGAATGAAAAAAAGAGTAGGCATTGCGCGTGCCATAGTTATGAATCCAAAGTATCTTTTTTGCGATGAACCAAATTCAGGTCTTGATCCGCAAACCTCCATAGTAATTGATAAACTGATAAAGGATATTACTGACGATTATAAAATTACCACTATCGTAAATACTCATGACATGAATTCAGTAATGGAGATTGGTGATTATGTTTTGTTTCTTTACAATGGCGAAAAATATTGGGAGGGCCACCGGAATGAAATTATGAATGCATCCAATCACCAGTTGAATGATTTTATATTTGCGGGCAGGTTTTTCCGTGAAATAAAAGAACAGAATAACAAAAGACTTTCCGACGAAAAAAATAATTAATTAGTAATATTGAATTGAATCAATTAACCAAAAGAAATCATAAAAATAATTAAAGAATGAGTGTTTTAGTCAACAAAAATTCAAAAGTAATTGTGCAGGGCTTCACAGGAACCGAGGGCACCTTTCATGCAACACAAATGATAGAATATGGAACCAATGTGGTTGGTGGGGTAACTCCAGGAAAGGGTGGAACCACTCATTTAGATAAACCTGTATTTAATACAGTTGCCGATGCAGTAAAAAAAGCTAGTGCCGACACCAGTATCATATTTGTCCCACCTGCATTCGCGGCGGATGCAATTAAGGAGGCAGCTGAAGCAGGTATAAAAGTAATTGTTTGCATCACTGAAGGAATTCCGATTCAAGATATGGTGGAAGCAAAAGAATACATCAAGGACAAAAATTGTACTTTGATTGGCCCCAATTGTCCAGGTGTAATTACCCCTGGTGAAGCAAAGGTTGGAATCATGCCTGGCTTTGTTTTCAAAAAAGGACGAGTTGGAATTATTTCTAAATCCGGAACACTAACTTATGAAGCGGCTGACCAAATTGTAAAAGCTGGGCTCGGGGTAAGTACGGCAATCGGAATCGGTGGCGATCCCGTAATTGGAACATCAACTAGGCAGGCGGTAGAATTATTAATGAATGATCCTGAAACCGACAGTATCGTTATGATTGGCGAAATCGGGGGAGGCATGGAAGCTGAAGCCGCACGATGGATAAAAGCAAATGGGAATAAAAAGCCTGTTGTAGGATTTATTGCTGGACAAACTGCTCCAGCCGGAAGAAGAATGGGGCATGCCGGGGCAATTGTTGGCGGGAATGATGATACTGCTGCAGCTAAAATGAAAATTCTAGCTGAGTGTGGTGTAATGGTAGTCGAAAGCCCGGCCCAAATAGGTGCAACAATGGCTAAAGCAATGCTAGTTGCTGTGTAATAGTTTCAATTAAAATAAGAGTACTTAATTAACTTACATCCAAGACAACAACGAACTATTGATGAAATTACTCGAAGGAAAAACCGCATTAATAACTGGCGCCTCGCGCGGTATTGGAGAAGCCATTGCAAAAAAATTTGCAGAACACGGAGCAAATATTGCATTCACTTATTTATCCTCGGATGAAAAAGCGCGCGCTTTAGAAAATACTTTGCGTACCTATGGAATAAAGGCAATTGGGTATAAATCAAATGCAGCATCGTATGCTGAGGCCGAACATCTTATTGAGAATGTGGTAATGGAATTTCAGAAAATTGATGTTGTCATTAATAATGCAGGCATTACGCGCGATGGATTATTGCTTCGAATGAGTGAGCAACAATGGCAGGAAGTTATTGATACTAATCTCAAATCAGTTTTTAATATAACTAAGCATGCAACTAAACATATGCTTAAAGCGCGTAGCGGTTCCATCATTAATATGAGTTCTGTTGTTGGAATTTTCGGCAATTCAGGTCAGGCAAATTACTCGGCAAGCAAGGCGGGCATTATTGGCTTTACAAAATCAATTGCAAAAGAATTAGGCTCTCGCAATATTCGTTGCAATGCAATTGCCCCTGGGTATATTGATACTGAAATGACAGATAAGCTAACTCCCGAAGTGAAAGCTAAATTTTTAGCAGATATTCCATTGGGTCGGTTTGGTTCAACATCAGAAGTTGCCGACCTCTGCATTTTTCTTGGTTCCGATATGAGTAATTATATAACCGGGCAAGTGTTGACTGTTTGTGGTGGATTGAGCATATAACTAAGAATTTAGCTATAAATTTTATCGGTGCATTAATTTTTTTACTCACTTCTTATATTTGTTTCATACTTAATACAACCTTACAATTGGTCAATTAGTGGTTTTTTTAAAATAGAATGTCAAGTAGTCGCATGGTTATATTACCAAAAGTTAAGACAGAACAAATTATTTTTACAATTCTTTAAACTTCAATGCGCGTCCTTATTATTTGTAATGATTTTCTCCCATTAAATTCTGTCGGGGCACTGAGACCTTATAGTTGGTTTAATTATTTCAAAGAATCAGGTGCTGAACCAATAGTTATTACAAAGCAATGGGAAACACAAATTGAAAGACCTGAAGATGTTTTAAAACATACATCCACAGAAAATGTAATAATTGAAAAATCTGAAAAAGGAACCATAATTCGAGTTCCGATAGAATTAATTCTTCCTGAAAAAATACTTTTGAAATATGGAATGGATAAAAAAAGGATCTGGCGAAAAATGCTAATTGTTATTTATAAAATATTTTCGTTTGTTTCTTTTTCATTTGATAAACACAAGCGCTTGTATTTTGAGGCAAGAAAGTATTTGCAAAACGAAAAACCGGATTTCATTTTAATTACAGGAGAACCCTTCATTTTATTCAAGTATGGATATTTATTGCATAAAGAGTTCGGAATTCCGTGGGTTGCTGATTTTCGCGATGGATGGAAATTAAATCATGTTACGCGACACAACCGTGATATGCTTAACCGGTTTTTACAATTGTGGGAGTTCGGTTTCGAAAAAAAATATTTGAGTAATTGTAGTTTCATCAGTGCGCCCGATCCTTACCTTGGTGAGGCAATTGGTAAATTGCATAAAAAAAATACCAAAGTAGTTTTTAACGGCTTTGAAGAATTTTTAAATACTGATTTATCTGATCAAACCACAACCTTAATACTTACACATACAGGTACATTGACAGCCGGTCAGCAAGTTGAATTTTTATTGCAAGCAATACTCGAACTACACCAAGAAAAAAAGATATCACCAAATGAAATTCAATTGAATTTCATTGGAATTGAATATTATCCAGCTCAGAATACAAGAGTAAAAAATTTCAGTAGTATTATTGAGCCCTACCTGAAAACCAGTCCGAGAATAACTAGGAAGGAAGCATTAATGCAAAATGTAAGTTCAGATTTTCTGATTGCATTTACTGAAAAGAACTACCAGGCAATTTTTGCGAAGGTGTATGATTATCTTGCTTCAAAAAAACCAATTTTAGTTTTACCCGATGACAATGGATTGTTAAGTAATTTAATAAATGAAACAAAATCAGGATTGACATTTCAAACTATTGGAGAACTTAAAAAATTCTTGCTTGATCAAATTCAGAAAAAGAAAACAGGGAAAAATATATTTGAAATTTTTCCCGATTATGAAAAGATGTTGTTTTATAGTCGAAAAAAACAAGCTGAACAGTTTGTTAGGTTTTTAAAAGAAAATCAGAAAAATTAATGTGTGGCATTGCAGGATATTATTCCATTCAACCTTTCAGTAACGAAGCCACGCTGAAGAAAATGACCGATGCCATTGCACACCGTGGACCTGATTCTGATGGATTTTTCTTTGATGAACATTGTGGTCTTGGGCATCGGCGCTTAAGTATTATTGATTTATCAAGTGCGGCAAATCAACCCATGTATTCGCATAACTCGCGCTATGTGATGGTTTTCAATGGCGAGATTTTCAATTTTCAGGAAATTGCTTCGCAGGTAACTACTGATTTGAAAACACATTCTGATAGCGAGGTTATTCTTGAATTGCTTTCCCAAAAAGGAGCGGAAGCCGTGAACCTCTTTAATGGTATGTTCGCTATTGCGCTTTACGACAAACAGGAAAAAGCGCTTTATATTTTCCGCGATCGGTTGGGCGTGAAACCTATTTATTATTCTTTTCAGAATGGAAAATTTGTTTTTGCTTCCGAATTAAAAGCACTTTTACAGTTTCCTGATTTCAAAAACAATCGAAAGAAAAACCAGAAAGCTATTGCGCAATACCTTAACATCGGGTACATTGCAGAACCCGATACTATTTACGAAGGCATTTATAAATTTCCCGCCGGCAATTATGCTAAAATTGATGCAACAGGAATTAAGTTTACTTCTTACTGGAAAGCAGAAGAAAAAATTGAAGCTGTAACAGTCAACGATTTTGTTGCTGCAAAAAATCAATTGAACAATCTGATGCGCAGCAGTGTGCAACTTCGCATGATCAGCGATGTGCCCTTCGGAACTTTCCTGAGCGGAGGAATTGATTCAAGTCTCGTAACAGCCATTGCGCAATCTGTTTCGGCAGAACCAGTAAAAACTTTTTCTATAGGATTTAAAGAAGCGGGATTCAACGAGAGCGAGTATGCAAAAAAAATTTCTCGTCACTTACATACCGAGCATTACGAATTTATTATCACCTACAACGATGCAATAGAACTTGCCGATAAAATTATTGATCAATACGATGAGCCATATTCAGATTCATCTGCCATTCCAACCATGCTGGTTTCAAAACTCGCACGACAATTTGTAACCATGACTTTGAGCGGTGATGGAGGCGACGAATTATTTATGGGATATGGTGCATACAAATGGGCTGAGCGATTGCAGAATCCATTCTTGCAATCATTTAGGAAACCATTGAGCGGAATGATGTCGTTGCTTCCTTCAAAATATAAAAGGGTGGGAGAACTGTTGAATTATTCCGACAAACAATTTCTGCCTTCACATATTTTTTCACAAGAACAGTACTTTTTTTCGGCTGATGAAATTGAAAACATTTTGGTGAATAAACCAAATGATGAATACAGAATTGCGCTGAATACTTCTTCGCTGAAAAGAAATTTATCAGTCAAGGAATCACAGGCACTATTCGATTTGAATTTTTATTTAAAAGATGATTTGCTTGTGAAAGTAGATCGTGCAAGCATGAAGTATTCACTGGAAACACGCACACCATTTTTAGATTATCGTGTAGTGGAATTTGCATTAAACCTCAACGAAAACCTGAAACTAAAAAACGGAAATGCAAAATATTTATTGAAGCAAGTGTTGTACGATTATGTGCCACGCGAATATTTCGATCGACCCAAGCAGGGATTTGCCATTCCATTAAAACACTGGCTCAAAAAAGAACTGAAGCACTTAGTTGATTTTTATTTGTCGAAAGAAATGGTTGAACAACATGCAATAATTAATTTCCCGGAAGTAAAAAAGCTTTTACAGCGTTTCAATTCAGGCGAAGAGTATCTCTACAACCGCATCTGGACATTAATCATTTTGCATCAATGGCTCGAAAAAAACAATAGATAATTTAAACCAATTAATCAACTTCAACGGAAATTTCAGTTCCGCTTTTCTTATCTTTATACAACTCCTTCTTATCAACCTTTGTCACTTTCATTTTGTCTTTCAAACGGCGGCTGATGGCACTATAGGGGGCAGTAATAATTTCTTCGTCACCTTTCAGCCCCGATTTTATTTCAATGTATTCGTCATCCTGAATGCCTGTGCTTACAGGTATTTTTTTTGCTTCACTATTTTCAAATACAAAAACAAATTCTTTCAGTTTCTCTTTTGCGGTCTTTTTATTTTTAGCGGTGCTGTCTTCACGAGTTGTTACAGATTGTATTGGAACCACATTCACGCTATACACATGATTGGTTAAAATATTTACTGAAGCAGTCATGCCAGGAAGAAAAGGAAATTTCTTTTTCTTCACATCAATCATATCAACGAAAGAACTTTGATCTAATAAAATTTTTACCGTGAAATTGGTTACGCTTTCCGTACTTATATTTGTACTTGAAGAACTGGAAGAATTAGCGACTTGATAAACCACTCCGTTAAAAATTTTATCGGGATATGCATCAACTTCTATTTCACAGGTGTCTCCAATAGAAACTTTTAATACATCATTTTCACTTACATCCACTCGCGCTTCCATTTTATACAAATTGGCAATGCGCATAATTTCTGTTCCTGCAAATTGTGAAGTGCCAACAACACGCTCTCCCTTCTCAATATTCAAAGCCGAAATAATTCCACTCATTGGAGCATAAATAGATGTTTTATATAGCTGATCTGTTGCTTCCTTTAATGAAGCTTCCGCACTGCTCACCATATACTTTGATGCATCAACGGCTTGTTGTGTTCCTTCCTTATTTGCCTTTGCTGATTTGTATGCCGCCTCGTAAACATCAAATTCAGATTGGCTGATTACTTTTTTAGTAAATAAATCTTTATTGCGATTGAAATCCTTTTCTGATTTTTCAAATTGCACCACAATTTGCGTGAGTTGCGATTGTGCGTTTAGATAATTTGCCTTTGAATTATTAACGGCTGCGACTGAACGATCTACTTGTGCTACATAAATATCAGGTTTTATTTTGGCTAGTAATTGGCCTTGAACAACACTGTCACCTTCTTCAATTGGCAATTCTATGATTTCACCTGATACATCAGGACTAATTTTAACTTCTGTTACAGGATATATTTTTCCGGAGGCAGAAACTTTTTCTACAATATCACGCTTGCTTACTTTTTCTGTGCTTACTTTTTCTGTATTGTCAGATGAAATCCACCCGGCATTTTTTCCAATAATTACAAAAAGAAGCAATGTGCCAACCACCACCCCAAGCCATATCATTAATTTCTTAGTCATCTATTGAAGATTTAAGGGTTTGCCTTGATAATAATCCAGTACTTTTAATTTAAAGATGTATTCAAATTTTGCTTGCACGGTTTCGCTTTTCGCCTTGCTCAAACTGTTTTGCGCTGTTACATAGTCAAATGAAGTAAGCAAACCAGCATCAAATTTTTGCTTGGTGTAATCAAAACTTAATTCAAATGACGATTCACTTTTAAGTGCCGCTGAATACCTATCCTTTCCTGCTACCGCATCATTGAAAGCAGTCTCAATACTTTTTTTCAATTGTTGCTTTTGCAATTCAAGGTTGTATTGCTCGTTTAATAAATTGATTTTGCCTCGATTAATATTGATATGTGTTGCCCAACCATTAAAAATTGGAAAGTTTAAAGAGATGCCAAAAGCCTGACCGAAATTTCCATTGAGTTGGTCTCCTAGTGGAGTGTTTTCAAATTCATAGTTTGGAGAAAAAGTATAAACCGGTGCAGTAGTAAATCCATCAAATCCAATTAATGTGGTATCATAAGTTAATGATCCTTTTTTTATTTTTTTTACTGCATTAGAATATTGTGATGATAAACTTCCGAATAAAGAAAGCGATGGTGAGTAAGCACCTCTTGCTGCCGATAATCCTTTTTCGGCTCCTCTTAATTTTAATTCGGCACTTTTAATCCCTGGTTGAAGTGTTAATGCAGTTTCATAAATTGTTCCGGCATTCATTTCCTGAAATGCCATAAGCACCGGAATCTTCAATGCTGGAATAATGATATCAATACTGTAATCCATATTGAGCAACTGTTGCAGATTCAATTTTGCCAATGACAATTGATTTTTTGCGTTTACTGTATTCAGTTCTTCTAATGCCATTTGTGATTGGATTTGAAGAAATGAACCTTGAGCTAAAACACCAGCATCCACTAATTGTTTTGTTCTTTCAACTTGTTCTTGCATAAGTTTTTCCTGTGCATCAGCATTGGCAAATTGTTCCTGTGCGAAAAGTATTTGTAGGTAAGCAGTTGCCACATTCAACGAAATATCATTCGCTAATTGTGCAGTGCTATACTTTGATGCCATGAAATCAAAGTATGCTTTTCGCATTTCATTAATTTTACTGAATCCACTGAACACAGTGACATTGGATGCCAATGAAAAATTTCCAGATCGGATGGTTTGATTCACAAACAAATTACTCGTGGGGTCAATGTTTTTTCCAGTATTAATGCCGTAACTTGATGATGCATTCAAGTTCGGAAGTAATCCTAATTTCGATTGTAGGTACGAATCTTGTGTCAGTTCAGTACTTAATGCCGATTGCTTTAGCTGAATATTATTTTGCTGGGCAAAGGCGATACACTGCTCCAACGACCACAATTCCTGTGCATGAGAAAAAATAGAGCAACAGATGAAAGCAATTAAGAAAGAGAAACGAATAATATTGTGTGGCAAGAATAGATTGAATTAGGAGGGCGCAAACCTATAGTTTTCCTTTCAAATCACACATATCAAATGAAAATGAAAATAGGGCTGTGTTTTTCGAAAGTTCATATTCATTTTTGCTAGCTAATACGCACTGATGAACGAGCCAATTCAACTTTTACCTGACGAGCATTTTATGCGCGAAGCATTCAAAGAAGCAAAGAATGCTTTGGCAAAAGATGAAGTCCCCATTGGGGCTGTAATTGTTAGTAACAATAAAATCATTGCACGCGGTCACAATCAGGTAGAATTGCTTAAAGATGTAACCGCACATGCGGAGATGATTGCCATTACTGCTGCAGCTAACCATTTCTCAAGTAAGTACTTGGTTGATTGCACTTTGTATGTAACCCTCGAGCCATGTATGATGTGTGCTACCGCTATTGGCTGGGCGCAGATTTCCAGATTGGTATATGGAGCCGATGATGAGAAAAAAGGATTCACCTTAATCAGCAAAAAAGTTCTACATCCAAAGTGTGAATTGAAGTGCGGAGTGATGGCAGAGGAATCTTCCATGATGATGAAAGAGTTTTTTAAAACAAAAAGAAATAAACTCTAATAAAATTTATTGTGATGCTAAACCAAAGCATTGCAGTATAAGTTTACATTAGCGAACTCAAATTCATAAACTAAAAAACATTTTTAAATATGGCTTTCACATTACCCGCGTTACCTTATGCTGTTGAAGCGTTGGAACCCCACATTGATGCAATGACAATGACCATTCATCATTCAAAACACCATGCTGCTTATGTAAATAACCTGAATGCTGCCCTTGCCGGTAAGCCCGAAGAGAATATGAGCATTGATGAAATTGTAAAGAACATTTCAAAATTTCCGATGCCTGTTCGCAACAACGGTGGTGGACACTACAACCACTCCATGTTCTGGACTTTGATGAAAGCAAACGGCGGCGGCACTCCAACAGGTGCAATTGCCGATGCAATTAATGCTGCTTTCGGAACTTTCGATTCTTTTAAAGAAAAATTTTCGCAGGCAGGCATCACCCGCTTTGGCTCGGGTTGGGCCTGGTTAGGTGTTGATGCTGCAAAAAAATTGTGCGTTTGCTCCACACCCAATCAGGATAATCCGCTGATGGATATTGGTGAGGTAAAATGCGACCCGATACTTGGTATGGATGTATGGGAGCATGCATACTATTTAAAATACCAGAATCGCCGCCCCGATTATGTTGCCGCTTTCTTTAATGTAATTAACTGGGATGAAGTGAATCGTCGTTTAGCTGATGCAATGAAATAAAATTTCATTCGTGAAATTCAAAAGCAGTGTCGTTAATAACGACACTGCTTTTTTTTTAAAAATTTATTCCACCGTTACACTCTTCGCTAAATTTCGTGGCTGGTCAACATTGCAACCACGCATAACAGCAATGTGATAGGCAAGTAATTGTAACGGCACAACTGATAATAGAGGGGTGAGCGGTTCCTCAGTAGCAGGAATTTCAATAACGAATTCCGCTAAATCTTTAATAATTGTATCACCTTCTTCAACAATGGCTATAATCCGGCCCTTGCGTGCTTTCACCTCTTGTATGTTGCTGATGATTTTATCATAAGCACTTTGATTGGTTGCCAATACAACAACCGGCATTTCCTCATCAATCAAGGCAATAGGTCCATGCTTCATTTCTGCAGCAGGATAACCTTCGGCATGTATGTAAGATATTTCTTTAAGCTTCAATGCACCTTCCAATGCAACCGGAAAATTGTAGCCGCGACCCAGGTATAGGAAGTTTGAAGCATCTTTAAATATATCAGCTATGTATTTTATTTTTTCATTCGCATCAAGCACCTTTTTCACCTTCGCTGGAATATTTTCTAATTCATTTATTATCTGCTGGTAACGCGATTCCTGAATGGTTCCTCTTTCCTTGGCTAAGTAAAGTGCAATAAGTGTAAGTACTGTTACCTGTGCAGTAAAAGCCTTAGTTGATGCAACACCAATTTCAGGTCCCGCATGAGTAAAACTTCCTGCATGAGTAGCTCGAGCAATAGACGAGCCCACCACATTGCACACACCAAATATTGTTGCCCCTTTTGATTTTGCCTGTTCAATAGCAGCAAGTGTATCAGCTGTTTCACCTGATTGGCTGATGGCAAATAAAATATCATCGGCAGTAATAATGGGATTGCGGTAACGGAACTCGGAAGCATATTCCACTTCACATGGCAAGCGGGCCAGGTCTTCCAATAAATATTCGCCAACAATTCCGGCATGCCAGCTTGTGCCGCAGGCTGCAATGGTTAACCTATTGGCATTTTTAATTTTCTGTTTGTATTCGAGCAAACCCCCAAGTGCAATGATTCCTGTTTTTGTATTCAGGCGACCACGCATACTGTCAAGAATAGAAGTAGGTTGTTCATAAATTTCTTTCAGCATGAAATGATCATAACCACCTTTCTCAAGCATTTCAAGTTTCAATTCCAACTCATGTATGTATGGAGTTGTTTGTTTATTTCCGATTGTTTTTATTGAGAATTCTCCGTTGCGATTTAGAACGGCAATTTCTTCATCATTCAGGTAAACCACATTTTTTGTATGTTCAACAATGGGTGTTGCATCTGATGCAATAAAAAATTCTTTGTCACCTATTCCTAAAACCAGCGGACTGCCTTTACGGGCGGCAAATAATTTATCTGGGTTGTTTTTTGAAATAATTACAATGGCATAAGCACCAACTACTTCATTCAAAGCTAATCGAATGGCTTCTTCTTCATCTACATTTTCATTTTTCTGAATGTCTTCAATCAGATTAATTAAAACTTCAGTATCAGTATCAGAATGAAATTTGTAGCCGCGTGATATCAGTTCTTCTTTTATGCTTGCGTAATTCTCAATAATTCCATTATGAATTATAGCTAGATTTTGTGAATTTGAATAATGAGGGTGAGCATTTCTATCATTAGGTTCACCATGTGTTGCCCATCGGGTGTGTCCGATTCCAATTGTTCCTTCAGTATTTTTTTTTGAAGCGAAACCTTCTAGCTCAGCAACTTTCCCAGCCTTTTTATAAATATTTAATTCACCGTTGAGAAGAGCAACACCAGAGCTGTCATATCCGCGATACTCTAATCTTTGTAAACCTTTTATAAGAATCGGGTATGCTTGTTTTGAACCTAAGTAACCAACAATTCCACACATGGGTTTATGGGATTTTTGTGTAAATGAGATTTATTTTCATTCGTAAATCATCGCTGCGATTTCCGCCTGCTAAAATTATTCTGTCTGCTATTTCAGGACTTGGATAGGTGAGTAGGAATAATCCATAGTCAGTAATCGAACCACTCACTAAATTCTGCATGTGCTCTGTAATACTGAATTTATATTTATATACTTTTTGTCCATTTAAGTATTTGGTTTCTTTAAATCCACCATAAATTAAATTAGTAGAAATCTGATCAGGAATAATTGCATTCTTACCGATAGAATCGGCTAATAAACATAACATTCTTGATGGACATGTAAATGTTGAATCAGAATCAATTTTCCACGCAGGAACTGTTATCTCTAATTCTGCTTTATTAACTAGGATATTTCCTAAATTTTTAAAATTCGGAACGGTAATTTTTGTTTTCAATCCTGACATTGATTGAATATAAACTATGCTGTCGCTCATTGAATTTGATTGAAGAGCATTTTGAATTTCTGTAAAGTTATAGTTATGGGTATAGTGATTAAACACTGCGCAATCTGTACCAATAATAAAATCATATTTTAATGAATCGACATCAGGTTTGTGATAATATAGGGTCAATTTTGAAGCTGAAGTGGAGGAGGTCATATTTAAATACATCATACCTTTTCCAACCATATTGGTATCAGTGGCAATTAAAAGACCTTTAAAAAAAGTTTGAAAAGCAGCGTTGCTGGCAAAGTTTGTTCCTTTCGATTGATTTAATAAATCTTGACCTAAGCGATCGCTTAATCGAATTCTAAGAGAAGGAGCAATCGTATCACCTGAAATCATAAGTGAAGAAGTGAAGTTGGGAATAAAATTTGGTTTTTGTCCAATAGCGTGGCTATAATAGTTTAAATTTTTATCTGAATAATAAGCGCTGTCAGCATTCAAATTTTGAGTTAATTGATACACAGAAATATTTGTAGGCTGATCAAAATTTCCATAATGGCCAGTATATTGAAGGTTCAAAACCAATGAATCAATAAACAACGAATCGGGACTACCTAAATCAACTTGTCCCCCAATTTGTACTTGGGAATAAATGGAAGCTGTTGATTTTCCAAATACAGGGTCGTCAATAGTTCCTAATAAGAATTTAGAGTTGGTGGATGTTTTTAATGGAAACTCTGTAGCTGTTTTTGTATAAAGTGATAATGTATCTGTAAATACTCCGCTTAAGTCATCACCGTATGGGAGTAAATCATTTCCAATAAGAGTGGATTTTTTGCAGCCTGAATTTGCAAAAATATTTAAAGCTAAAAGAAGGAGTAAGGGGCGAATATTTATTTTCACTTTTCGTTCATCATGGATCTATAAAGCTCTAAATAGGATGCAAGATAGTTGTCGGGATCTTGCTCCAAAATTGGTTTTTTCTTCATTGTTTTCAAAGCAGTTTTAACAGCTGGATCTAAATTTTTTCCAACTTTAATAACCCCATCAGCATAAGTAATTGCACCAACATTGAATGCAGTATTGTTTGCCTTTTTGAAGGGAGCAAAGTCAGTGTCTTTTATTAATTCTTTACTAATAATAGCTTTTTTAGCAAAGTCTTTATGAAGCGTTTCTTTAAAGGTGTTATCGTATACAGAATAAATCATTTTGGCAGCATGAAAAACAGGATCTTTTTTATAAACTGTTTTTAAATACATTGGAATTAATGAACTCATCCAATCGTGACAATGAATAATATCAGGTGGCCATCCGAATTTTTTAATTGTTTCCATTACTCCCTTACAAAAGAAAGCCATCCGTTCATGTGTATCATCAAAAAGTTTACCGCTATCATCTGTAAAAACATGTTTTCTTCTGAAATAATCTTCATTATCAAGAAAATAAACCTGAAGACGGGCACCTGGTAACGAGGCAACTTTAATTATCAATGGGTTGTCATCATCATCAATAATAACATTCATTCCAGAAAGTCTGACTACTTCGTGTAAGCGATGGCGGCGCTCGTTAATCGTACCAAAGCGAGGCATCAAAACGCGAATTTCCATTCCTTGTTCTTGCAGGTAAACCGGTAGTCGATTAACGAATGTGGCTGCTTCAGTTAATATATTGTAAGGCTTCATTTCATGCGCTACAATTAACACTCTTTTCTTTGTCATTAAGCCGAGGGTTTTAAAAAGGTGTGCAAAGATAATAAAAAAAAATCGGTGAAAATGAAATGAGTTAAAGACAAATTTTAGAGCTCCAAGAAATCAATTTAAAATTTCAGATTAGGTTTGTCGTAATCCTAATAATATGTATCAGTTTAAATTAGAAAAACAACTGAATGATTTTCTTCAAAAAGAAAAAAATAAAAGGAAGAAAATTGGATTTGTTCCAACAATGGGGGCGCTGCATCGCGGTCATATTTCATTAATAGAAAAGGCAAGGGCCGAATGTGATGTTGTTGTTTGCAGTATTTTTGTAAATCCCACTCAGTTTAACGATCCCAAAGATTTAGAGAAATATCCGCGACCTATTGAGCAGGATATAGAAATGCTTTTGAAAGCTGATTGTACGGTTTTGTATTTGCCCGATGCTGAGGAAATTTATCCTAAGGGCAAGCCATTTTTAAAAAAATATGATTTAGGTTACTATGATAAAGTGTTAGAAGCGGCCTCTCGGCCAGGTCATTTTCAAGGAGTGGCCAATGTGGTGTATCGTTTATTGAAAAAAGTAAAGCCTGAAATTTTATATCTTGGTAGAAAAGATTTTCAGCAGATACAAGTTATTCGCAAAATGATTGAAATTGAAAATATTTCAACCCAAATAGATGTTTGTGAAATTATTCGTGAAGCAAGTGGCTTGGCGATGAGTTCAAGAAATGTTCGTTTGAGTGAGTCGGCTTGGGATAATTCAGCGCTTATTTTTAAGACTTTATTTTTTTTAAAAGAAAACAGGAATGAATTCAATTCTGTTAAAGCTTTAAGGGACGAAGGAATCAAAAGACTTGGAAAAATTTCTGATTCAAATATTGAATATTTAGAAGTGTGTGAGCTTGAAACCTTGCAGCCGATTGAAATTTTTATTGAAAAAAAACATTCGATTATTTTAGTCGCTATTGTGGTCGAAGGAGTGAGGCTGATTGATAATATTATTCTTTCTTAAACTAATCTATTTCTTTTAGTTATGGTTTTTACTGATAAATTTTACTTTTGCCCGTCATGATGATTCAAGTAGTAAAGTCGAAGATTCACAGAGTGAAGGTTACTGAAGCCGACATTAATTATGTTGGAAGTATTACTATAGATGAAAATTTAATGGATGCCGCTGACCTTATAGAAAATGAAAAGGTGCAGATAGTAAATATTAATAATGGTGAGCGCATTGAAACCTATGTGATAAAAGGAAAGCGGGGTTCGGGAGTTATTTGCTTGAATGGCCCTGCTGCTCGCAAGGCAGTTGTTGGTGATATTGTAATCGTTATTTCATACGGACTAATTGATAAAGTAGAAGCACTATCCTTTAAGCCGGCCTTGGTTTTTCCGGATGATAATAACCGAATAAAGGACTGATGAAGGTTCAATTACTTTCAGCACTTAAACTTTTATTTTTTCTTGCCATTGGAATTTTCTTTTTCTGGTGGGCATTTCGTGGCCAGGATATTAATGCCATTAAAGAAACTCTTTTAAAAGCAAATTATTGGTGGCTAATTCCAGCATTATTTTTTGCGTTGATTAGTAATATTTCAAGAGCTGTTAGATGGAATATGCTTATTCATCCAATTGGATATAGACCTAAGTTGATGAATACATTTGCAGCAGTATTCATAGGTTATTTAGCAAATTTGGCGGTTCCCCGTATTGGAGAAATTACTCGATGTACGGTTTTGAATCGGTATGAAAAAATTCCTGTTCAATCATTACTGGGAACTGTTGTAGCTGAAAGGGTCGTTGATGTTCTATCGCTTTTAATAATTTTACTATTGGTGGTGTTGGCTCAATTTGGGTTGCTTTCGACTTTTGTAATGGATAATTTTTTACATCCATTTTCCAATAAAATTATAGGGTTGATGGATATGGGCACGGAGGTTTACCTAATTATTTTTATTGTAGTTGCTTTGTTTGTTTTTATCATTTGGCGATTTGTAATGCATTTCCGAACAACAAAATTTTATCAAAAGTTGATTGAGGTGCTAAAAGGATTTATAGAAGGATTAAATACCATTCGCAAACTAAAAAGTAAGGAATGGTTCATTGTCCATACTTTTATTCTTTGGGGGTGTTATACATTGATGGCCTACTTCTGTTTTTTCTGCTTTTATTTTTCTTCTCACATGAATATGCTCCAAGGAATTACCATTATGATTTTTGGTGGGCTTGGATTTATTGTTCCTGTTCAAGGCGGAATCGGTGCCTATCATTATATCGTTACTCAAACTATGATGGTTTATGGATTGAGTCAGCAGGATGGATTTTCATTTGCAACTATTTGTCATGGAGCACAAACAATAGCGGTAATTGTGTTTGGAAGTTTATGTTTTATTATTTTGCCTTTTTATAATCGGAAATCAAAATCAGATGAGTCGGCTTGATATCATTCAAAAGAAAATTGTTTCAATGGAAGAGCTATCAAAGCTCATTCACATATGGCAATTGCTTTCGCATAAAATTGTATTCACAAACGGGTGCTTTGATATTTTGCATGCCGGTCACATCCAAACTTTAGTTGCTGCGGCTGATTTTGGCAGTAAATTAATTGTTGGTTTAAATGCTGACAATTCAATTTCTAAATTAAAGTCAGGGCGCCCCATTCAACAACAGGATTCACGGGCACTTGTTTTAGCTAGTATGAATTGTGTGGATGCTGTAATTCTTTTTGAAGAGGAAACCCCGTTGCAACTTATAAAATTTATTCAGCCCAATGTTTTGGTAAAAGGGGGTGATTATTCAATTGAACAAATTATTGGTTCAAAAGAGGTAATTGCTTCTGGCGGAAAAGTAGAATCAGTTCCGATCTTAAATGGTTTTAGTACTACTTTAATTGAAGAAAAAATTAAAAAAAGCTAGTTTTATATCTTTTTATAAAACCCTAAAGTGTAGGAAAAATTTATCTAAGGGTAATTTGTCAAGCTAAATTTATCATAGACAACTCTCCTTTTAAATAGCTCAAAACCTTTTAAGGTTTTATAAGTAGAAGACCCCATATTATTCTACAATAATGGGAAGACTAAATTTAAAAACTACAGTAAAAGTAAAACAGGTCATATCTGTTAAACGCACCCTGCAATTATCAGGAGTGGGGTTTTCTATGGCATTAATGATTGTCGGGCTGTTCTTTTTCGCAAAAGATATGTCCAATAGTAGTGATGCAAAAGCAAGTACTAAAAATAAAATTGATTCGCTTTATACGGCACCAAATATTGACCGAGGTGATAGTTTGGTTAATAATCATTCAAGCCTCATAGGTATTAAATCTGAAGATAAAAGCCACCTTTTAACCGATAAAGATTTAATAGCTAGTATGCTTAATAAGAAAGTAAATGCTTTGGGCAAATTGAAAGAAGATTCTCACGATTTGATTTTCATATCGCCTAAACAAACATCCGGTGTCTTCGAAGTGAAATTCGAAATACCATCTATGGAATTAGGAACCACAAAATTGGAAATCGTAAATCGGCAAGGCGATGTGATTGAGCGTCGCACCCCGCAAAAAATAAGTGGATTGGTCAACGAAGTATTTACAATTGATAATTCGGTGCCATCCGGAGCCTTAATTGTAAAAATTCATGTTGGAAAAACGCTTTATGTTCGACAGGTTTTTTATACAAAACCATAAAAACTTTTCCTGTTTTCTGTTTTTAAGAAAACACTAAAAATCAGGAGTAAAGTGAATGCTGTATTATCAGAATTCAGATTCCGATTCTTCAAATTCTCAAATTGGTTGCTTATGTTCGCTTCATTAAACCGATGCAAATAAAATGAGCAGCAATCTCAAAGTGGCAATGATTGGTGGCGGAAGCTGGGCTACTGCACTTGTAAAAGTGCTTATTGAAAACAAGAATATTGTTAATTGGTGGATTCGTAATGCGGATATTCGTAAGTCATTGAAAGATCATGGGAATAATTTGCATTATATCAGTTCAATTTTTTTTGAGAAAGAGTTAATTAATATTCAAGATGATTTGATTGACACTGTCAGAAAAGCGGATATTATTTTTCTAGCTATACCTTCTGCCTTTGTAAAGGAGACTTTGAGTGTGCTTCATCAGCAGGATTTTAAAAATAAGATAATTGTATCTGCTGTAAAGGGAATGATTCCTAGCGACAATGTGGTGGTGGCCGATTTTTTTCAAAAGCAATACTATGTTCCTAATAATAAGTTTGTTGTTATTAGTGGGCCGTGTCATGCTGAAGAGGTGGCGCTCGAAAAACTTTCCTATCTCACCATTTCGTGCCCAGATGTTTCAAATGCTCAAAAAATTGCAGATCTCTTGCACTGTCGTTACATGAAAACGAATACGAGCGACGATATTTTCGGTACCGAGTATTCTGCAGTTTTAAAAAATGTTTATGCAATTACTTCTGGAATCTGTAATGGCTTGGGTTATGGCGATAATTTTCAGGCGGTACTCATCAGTAATGCTATTGAAGAAATAGAGCGGTTTGTAAAAGCTGTTCATCCAATTAACCGTGACATAAAGGATTCAGCTTACCTCGGTGATTTATTAGTGACAGCTTACTCGCAGTTTAGTCGTAATCGAACTTTTGGAAATATGGTGGGTAAGGGGTACTCAGTTAAATCAGCACAATTGGAAATGAGCATGGTGGCAGAAGGATACTATGCGACTGCTTGCATAAACGAAGTGAATAAAAAATATAAAGTTGAAATGCCTATTGCCCAGGCCACATATAATATTCTATATCAAAAATTTTCGCCAATGCTTGAGATTAGATTACTGACTGAGAGATTAAAATAGTTTTATCCTTTCTCCTTAATTCCTAATTTAATAAACCCTTCTTTCGCGGCTTTTTTTTCTGCATTTTTTTTGCTGTTGTCTTCTCCTATACCTGATTCAACACCATTCACCATCAATGCAATTTTATATAAACTATGTCTCTGTGTTCGTCTTTCTTCCAATATAATAAAATCAATTCTTACATCATTCTTTTGGCCCCACTCTAAAATTTTACTCTTATAATTAAATTCCGAAGCTTCTAGGTCTTCGATATCCATGTGCTGAGCCACTAATTTACCTAAGATAAATTTTTTAGCCCCAGGGTATCCATGATCAAGATATACTGCACCAATCAAAGCCTCCAAAGCGTTACCCGAAATTGATTTGCGACTGAGAAAAGAATCTTGCTTATTGTATTGTAGTATTTCTTCAATACCCATTTTGTAAGCAATGTTGTTTAGATTATTTCGGCTTACCATTTTACTTCTCAAGTCGGTGAGGTATCCTTCATCACGAAATGGGAATTTTAAGAACAAATAATCAGCAATAACTAAACTGAGAACCGCATCGCCTAAATATTCTAGTCGCTCGTTACTCATATTCGATTCTGCCGCAAGCGAACTATGCAGAAAAGCAAGATGATATAATTGTGAGTTGATTGGATAAAAACCAGTGAGGTGATATACTTTATTCGGAAACTTTTTATTCAGGGAAAATAATCCCGCTATTATTTGTCGCGCAAGATGCCGCAAGTTTTAATCAGTATGTTTTTTGAATATCACCGAGGCATTGTGCCCACCGAAACCAAAAGTATTGTTGAGCGCATAATTCACTTCACGCTTTTTCGCTACATTTGGAGTAAGATCTAACCTTGAATCAATAGCAGGATCAAGATTGAATAAATTTATAGTTGGGGGAATAATTCCATCTTTTATTGCCATAATACAAGCAATACTTTCAAAAGCACCAGCGGCTCCCAAGCCATGACCTGTCATTGATTTGGTAGAACTGATGCTTAAATTATAAACATGCTCACCAAATATTTTGGCAACAGATTTTAATTCTATCGGATCTCCCATTGGAGTGGAAGTGCCGTGAACATTTACATAGTCAATTTTATCTGGGGTAATACCTGCATCTTCAAAAGCATTTTCCATTGAATACTGAGCACCCAAACCATCTGGGTGAGGGGCAGTAATGTGGTAGGCATCGCCACTCATTCCACCACCGGCAACTTCAGCGTAAATTTTTGCGCCTCTTGCTTTTGCATGTTCCAACTCTTCTAAAATTAAAACACCTGCTCCTTCACCAATAACAAATCCATCGCGGTCTTTGTCGAATGGTCGTGAGGCGGTTGCAGGGTCATCGTTGCGTTCACTCAAAGCTTTGGCCGATGAAAATCCACCTAATGCAGGAATAGTAATTGGAGCTTCGGAGCCTCCTGTAATAATGATATCTGCTTTATTCAATCGAATGAGATTGAATGCATCAATAATATTATTTGTTGCTGTGGCACAAGCCGAACAGGCAGCATAATTAGGACCGTTAAATCCATAGCGAATAGAAATGTGTCCAGCTGCAATGTCTAAAATCATTTTTGGAACCAAGAAAGGATTGAAGCGGGGGGTTTCTCCTGTTTTATAATAGCTTTCTAATTCTGTTGTGATTTCCTGAATGCCACCAATGCCAGAACCTAAAATTACACCGGCTCTGCGGCGAATTACTTTTTCAGAATCAATACCTGAATCGAGCATTGCCTCGTGAGCCGCGGCAATTGCATATTGCGTAAAACGATCAAGCCGACGGGCTTCTTTTTTATCTAATGTTAATGAGGCATCAAAATTTTTAACCTCGCAAGCAAAACGGGTTTTAAACTTTGTTGTGTCAAAGTAGGTTATAGGCCCAGCACCGCTTACTCCTTTCACCATATTACTCCAAGTATCAGCAACAGAATTGCCAAGGGGAGTAATTGCACCAAGCCCAGTAACTACAACTCGTTTTAATTGCATTAAAATGTAAGTAAATTATTTAGCTACATTTTGCTCCACATAAGAGATCGCCTGACCTACTGAAGTGATAGTTTCAGCTTGTTCGTCAGGAATAGAAATGTTAAACTCCTTTTCAAATTCCATAATGAGTTCAACTGTATCTAGTGAATCAGCTCCGAGGTCGTTAGTAAATGTTGCCTCGTTGGTTACTTCACTTTCATCAACTCCTAATTTGTCGATGATAATCTTTTTTACTCTTGCAGCAATGTCTGACATAATTGAATTTTAAATTTTAGTTTTAATTAAGAGTGCAAATAAAAGCAACTGCGGTCTCATTTTCAAACGTGATACACTTACACACATTTCCGTTGATTTCGAACCCCCAAGTCTCTTTTTTTATATAATATCTTTGAGCCAATACCATGAAAGGCACAAAAGGAAAGCGAAAGGAAGTTTTACAATTTGAATTTGATTATGACTTTAAGCTTTTTGCTATTTCTACAACCTTACGTGATTATCATTTAAGCTACCAGATACAGAAATCATTTTTTTTAAAGTTAAAAAGAGAGGATGATATTGTTGTAAATTATCCCAAGAAAAATTTGATTGCCAACTTCAGTCGCTTATCTTACATAGACGAAAACATGCAGTTTGAATATCATTTGCTATCTAATAAATACAACGGAAATTTATTTATTCCAGAATTGAAAATTGCCGATTACTTATTGATTGTTAAAGGTGATTGCCGTGGTGGAGAAAGCGATATACTCAAACAACTTAAAGAAATAACCGAAGTGCAGGTTGTGAAACCAATAGATGTAACGACGCTGAAATCACGCGACAATTTAATTTTCGATTAATATGTGGGAAGAAAAAGAAAATGCATTACATCGAATATTTCAGTTCAAAGATTTTTCAGAGGCATTCGCCTTCATGACAAGGGTTGCACTGATTGCTGAAAAAATGGACCACCACCCCGAGTGGGCAAATGTTTACAATAAAGTGGTGATGAAACTTAGCACTCATTCAATGGGTGATATTGTAACCGAGAAAGACAGAATGCTAGCTGCGGCTATTGATAAATTGTGTTAGGAGGTTTTAGGTGTTCGGTTCCTTTTTTCCTTGACAGGGTATTTGTAAATGATTACATATAAACCAATTTGCCTTTTTCAAGCTACCAACTAATTATATTCGCCCCGACATGGCAAAACAAAAACCATCTATTCCAAGCGGCACCAGAGATTTCAACCCTGAAACGGTTGCGAAGCGGCGTTATATTTTTGAAGCCATCAAAACAGTTTTTGATAAGTACTGTTACCAGCCAATTGAAACTCCATCATTTGAAAATCTTTCAACTCTTACAGGAAAATATGGAGATGAAGGCGATCAATTGTTATTTAAAATTCTGAATTCAAGATTACACGATTCGAAAGACAAAGAGAAAATCAAAAGTGATTTTGATAAAATGCTCGAGCAATCTTTCAATTCAGAAAATATTTCGGAGCGTGCATTGCGTTATGATTTGACTGTTCCCTTCGCGCGATATGTAGTGATGCATCAGAATGAAATCACATTTCCTTTTCGCCGCTACCAGATGCAACCCGTTTGGCGAGCCGACCGACCGCAGAAAGGTAGATACCGCGAGTTCTGGCAGTGCGATGCCGATGTGATTGGAAGTGATTCATTAATTTTTGAAATGGAGTTGGTTAGAATTTATGATGAAGTTTTTTCGAAATTAAAATTGCCGGTTGCCATTCACCTCAATAACAGGAAGATACTTTCTGGTATTGCTGAGGCGATGAATGCAACTGATAAATTTATGGATATCACCATCGCAATTGATAAATTTGATAAAGTCGGTTTGCAGGGAGTACGGCAGGATTTACACAATAAAGGCATAAGCGAAAGTCAGATGCAGGTGCTCGAAAGGTTTTTCTCCTTGACCGGAATTGAAATAGAAAAATTAGAAAAGGCGGGAGTGCTGATGGGGGATTCGGAAATTGGGAAATTGGGAATACAGGAATTAAAAAATGTGCTGAATTATTTATCGCTCAGCGGAACGACCAACTCAGAAATAAAAATTGATTTCACACTCGCGCGTGGTTTGAATTATTACACAGGCGCCATTATTGAAGTGAAACCAGTAACAGTGCAAATGGGAAGTTTGGGCGGCGGCGGTCGCTATGATAATCTGACCAGCATGTTTGGGTTGGATGGAGTAAGTGGTGTAGGAATTTCTTTCGGCGCCGACAGAATGTATGATGTACTGGAAGAATTAAAACTGTTTCCTGAAGAATCACTAAAGACCACCCAAGTGTTGTTTGTTTGTTTCGATGAAAAGGGAATTGAGTTTGCTTTGCCATTGGCTCAGCAATTCAGAAACGAAAATATTTCAACAGAGCTTTATCCATCAGCAGAAAAACTGAAAAAGCAAATGAAGTATGCTAACGATAAAAAAATTCCATTCGTGATTGTCATTGGCGACGAAGAAATGAAATCAGGAAAACTTGCCTTCAAAAACATGAACAGCGGTGAACAGAGATTGTTGAGTAGTGATGAAATAATTTCAGAATTGAAAAAATAAATTACATGGTATCGACTCATCTTATTTCATCAGATAAATTAACCTTAGAAAAAATTCAGGAAATAATTTCCGGCGATTACAAATTGCAGCTCAGCGATGAGTCGCGGGATAAAATTATTGCCTGCAGAAATTACCTCGACAATAAATTAAAAAGCAACGATGAGCTTTTCTATGGCATCAATACAGGTTTCGGTTCGTTGTGCAATGTGAAAATTTCCGCTGATCAGATTGAACTGTTGCAGGAGAATTTAGTGAAGTCGCACGCATGTGGATTGGGCGCTGAAGTGCCGCAAGAAATTGTTAAGCTGATGTTGTTGCTGAAAATTCAATCGCTCTCTTACGGAAATTCAGGTGTTGATTTAACAACTATATGGCGACTGATTGATTTTTTTAATCTTGGAATTTTTCCAGTAGTGTACGAACAAGGTTCACTTGGTGCTTCAGGTGATTTAGCGCCGCTTGCACATTTGAGTTTGCCGTTGCTCGGTTTAGGTGAAGTGTATTATGAAGGGAAAAGGTTTTCTTCTTCTGAACTGCTTCCACACTTCAAATGGCAGCCACTCAAATTAAAATCGAAGGAAGGATTAGCGCTGCTGAACGGAACACAATTCATGAGCGCATATGCTGTGCATTTGTTGTTGCAAATAAAAAGATTATCGCACTGGGCAGATTTAATTTCATGTGTTTCCATTGATGCATTCGATTCGAAATTGGAACCATTCAATTCATTGCTGCACATTGTTCGTCCGCACAACGGACAAATTCAGACCGCAAAAAATATTCTGAATTGGTTGAACGGAAGTGAAATCGCTTCACACAAAAAAGAACAGGTACAAGACCCGTATTCTTTTCGTTGCATACCACAAGTACATGGCGCTTCGAAGGATGCAATTGCGCATGTTGAATCAGTGGTGACAACCGAAATAAATTCTGTTACAGACAATCCGAATATTTTTCCGGAACAGGATATGATTTTAAGTGGGGGCAATTTTCATGGTCAACCACTCGCACTCTCTCTCGATTTCTTAGCGATTGCATTATCAGAATTAGGAAGTATTTCCGAACGCAGAACCTATCAACTCATCAGCGGACTAAGAAATCTTCCCGCATTTTTGGTTTCCAATCCCGGATTAAATTCAGGTTTGATGATTCCGCAATACACTGCTGCATCACTCGTCAGTCAGAACAAACAGCTCTGCACACCTTCATCAGTTGACAGTATCGTAAGCAGCAACGGACAAGAAGACCATGTAAGTATGGGTGCGAATGCTGCAACCAAATGTTATCGTGTTTTGAATAATCTCGAAAACATTTTGGCCATCGAATTATTGACTGCAGCACAAGCGATCGAATTCCGCAAACCCAAAAAGAGCAGCAATAAAATTGAATTGCTAATTGCTGAATATCGCAAAACAGTGTCATTCAATGCTGCAGACAGAGTGTTGCATGATGATATTGTGAAGACAGTGGAGTTCATGAATTTATATCATGACTAATCCTGAACTGAAAAATTTCCTCAACAAAAAAGTCAGTCAGTACAATCGTAATTCATTTATTGGACACGACCCGATATGTATTCCGCATTTATTCAGCAAGAAACAGGATATAGAAATTGCAGGATTGTTTGCAGCTGTGTTTGCTTGGGGGCAACGAAAAACAATTATCAATAAGAGTAAAGAGTTAATGCAGTTGATGGATATGCAGCCACATGATTTTATTCTGAATCATCAGGAAAGTGATTTGAAAAAATTCAGTCAATTCAAGCACCGGACATTTAATTTCACTGATACACTTTACTTCATTCATTTTCTGCAGCACTATTATTCAAAACACAATTCATTGGAGGATGCTTTTTTGCCGAAGGAAAATGAATTAAATATTGAAAATGCATTGATTCGTTTTCACAATTTATTTTTTTCGTTGGATGATTCACCGAACCGAACTCGCAAGCACATTTCAACTCCTGCAAGAAAAAGTTCCTGCAAGCGATTGAATATGTACCTGCGTTGGATGGTGCGGAGCGATAATTGCGGAGTTGATTTCGGAATCTGGAAAAAGGTAAAACCATCGCAACTTGTTTGTCCGGTTGATTTGCATGTAGAAAGAGTGGCGAGAAAACTAGGACTCATCAAAAGAAAAAATACTGACTGGCAAACAGCAGTTGAATTAACCGAAGCATTAAAACAATTCGATGCAAAAGATCCCGTGAAATATGATTTTGCTTTATTCGGAATTGGCGTGATTGAAAATTTCAAATGAAAATAATTTGTTCGGTAAGTATTATTTTTAGAACTTAATTTTTTTAACGATGAAGAAATTTTTTCTCACCACAATTATTTTTATCAGCACTGCAAATTTTTTATCCGCACAAACTGGCTGGCAAATCCTCACAACAAATACAACTCTTGATTTACAGGAATTGCAATGTCTTGGTCCCGATACAATTTTCATATATGGAGATAACGGGATACTGCTCAAGAGTTTTAACGATGGAAATAGTTTCACTACCTTGAATAACGGAACAGCCAGTTACATGGCAGGATTTTTTTTGGACGCTGACACCGGATTTGCTTCAACCGGAAGTGGAAATATTATCCGATCAACAAATGGGGGTAATAATTGGGGGGTAACAGGTGGGTGCACTTGTTTGATTGATGCAATATGTTTCAGCAATAAGCAAATCGGGTTGTATGGAAGTTTAAGCGGTGTTCACCGAAGTGATGATGGAGGGCTTTCATGGTCAACTTCTACTGTGCTGCCAATTGTGCCACATAAAATCAGTTCATTGA
The DNA here is from genome assembly GCA_945892775.1 of Chitinophaga pinensis. GTDB lineage: Bacteria > Bacteroidota > Bacteroidia > Chitinophagales > UBA10324 > UBA10324. The sequence goes on along the minus strand of CAMDDP010000021.1, from coordinate 2,529 downwards.
ATGATTCAGTATTTGTTACGACCTATCATAAATCATTTTATAAAAGTACAGATTATGGAATGAGTTTTATTTCAGATACAATTCTTTACAACTCTAATTATTATTTATCAGGCATGAGTTTTATAAATGACAGTATCGGATTCGTATCATCGGCGGATGGAAAATTATTTAAAACAGTTGATCAGGGAAATTCATGGAGTTTAGTTTCCGATCTCGGATTTTCGATTGCTGATATTGTTTTTTCTGATGAACAAAATGGTTGTCTGGTTACCGGAAATCTGCAAAATGAAATCCGTAAAACTTCTTCCGGTGGACTTTTCTGGTCGTTGGATTATACTTCCACTGATTTAATTGAGGAGATTGACTTTGATGGTCTTTCTTTTTATGCTTGCGGACAGAATGGAATGGCGCTCAGAAAGAATTTTCTCATGAATTATTCATCAGAAATTTCAATTGATCAAGCAATAAAAATTTATCCGAATCCAACTGAAGATATTTTATTCATCAATGGATTAAACGGAAAAGAAAAAATCGCACTCTATAATTCAATCGGCGATTTATTAATTGCAGATTTTAATTTTAAACAAAATCAATTAAATATTTCTTCACTGCATGAAGGATTTTATTTTTTACAAATAACAGATGCGGAAAAAGCTTCTTCGTTTGTATTTGAAAAACTACAGTTAAAATTCAGTTATGGAAATTTCAAACGATGAAGTAAAAACACAGGCACAACAAATCATCAGTAGAAATTTTAACCTGCCTGAATTATCCATAGGCGATTTCGAAAAATTCCGGGAAGCACTAAAAGATAAAATCGAAGACCTGTTACACCACGACTTCGAAAAACTTTTGTGGGTGCTGTATCGCGTGGATGTAAGTGAAAGCCGTGCTAATCAACTGTTAGCTGAGCATCCGGATAAACCTGCGGAAGTTTTAGCTGGCCTGGTGATTGAAAGACAAATTCAGAAATACCATTCACGGATAAATTATAAAAGCAACCCAAACAACGACCGGGATAAAGACCTGTTGTTGTGAGATTATATTTGCCTCCATAAATACAAAACACAACTAATGAAACTCGTTTCCTACTGGAGTCCAACTGAAGAACAAGATCGCCTTGGAATGTTATACAACGATCTGGTGTATGATATGCGCGACCTCGACTGGCAATTTCCTGATAACATGCAACTCTTTTTATATGCATGGGAAGATGTGATTGACTTGGCTAAAGAATTCAATCAGCGCATAATAGACGGAAAAGTAAAATCAGCTAAGCCAAAACAACTTGCCGATTTAACTATTATGGCTCCTGTTCCTCATCCTGCTTCTTGCCGCGATGGATATGCATTTCGTCAGCATGTTGCAGCGGCCCGCCGTAACAGAAAAGTGGAAATGATTCCTGAATTTGATCAGTATCCAATTTTTTATTTCACCAATCATCAGGCGATTCAGGGTGGCGGAGATATTATTTGCATGCCTGATCATTTTAAGAAATTAGATTTCGAATTGGAGTCAGCAATTGTGGTTTGCAAACAGGGAAGAAATATTACTGCTGAAGAAGCGGATAGTTATATCGGCGGTTACATGATCATGAACGACATCAGCGCTCGCACTTTGCAGATGGAAGAAATGCTGTTAAATCTCGGTCCTGCAAAGGGAAAAGATTTTTGCACCGTGATTGGTCCCATGCTCGTGACTGCTGATGAATTGGAACAATATAAAATTCCCGCAAAGCCAAATCATGTCGGTAATAATTTTAGCCTCGATATGAAATGTTGGGTAAATGGGAAGTTGGTTTCTCAGGGAAATATGGGTGATATGGATTGGACTTACGCTGAAATATTAGAGCGCTGTGCATATGGAGTAGACATTCATCCCGGCGATGTAATTGGTAGCGGAACCGTTGGCACAGGATGTTTTCTTGAATTGAATGGAACAGGGAAACTCAATGATCCGAATTATCAGGAGCAATGGTTACAGGATGGTGATGTAGTAGAGATGGAAATTACAGGACTCGGAAAAATTTCAAATACAGTTGTGAAAATGGATTCTGATTTTTCAATTTTAGCTAAAAAGAAAATTAATACTGATGTTGCGAATTGATCCCAAAGAAATTACAACAGCAAAACTTCATGCATTTATGTTGGGAAGTATTGCACCGCGCCCCATAGCATTTGCAAGTACAATTGATAAAAACGGAGTTCCCAATTTATCACCTTTTAGTTTCTTCAATGCATTTGGCGCCAATCCTGCCACACTTGTTTTTTCACCTGCGCGAAGAGTGCGTGACAATTCTATCAAGCACTCTTTAGAAAATGTTTATGATGTAAAAGAAGTGGTCATTAATGTGGTGAACTTCGATATGGTGCATCAAATGTCACTGTCGAGCGCTGAATTTCCGAAGGGAGTTAATGAATTTGAAAAATCAGGATTCACACCCATTGCATCTGAAATCGTAAAACCATTTCGCGTTAAAGAATCTCCCGTACAAATGGAATGCAAAGTTGTGGAGGTAAAAGAAATGGG
>CAMDDP010000020.1 GCA_945892775.1 Chitinophaga pinensis | reverse complement strand
AAACATTTTTTTTCTTTATCAACATTGTGTGATTACATTTGCAACGGATTAGTGATGAGGGGACATTGTCCCCTTTTTTATTATGAACAACTCAGAGCTTCAAAATAAGATAACGGCCATTTTAGAACCCGAACTGCAACAGCACGACTGGTTTTTGGTGGAGTGCAAGGTGCAAAATGGGCGGGTGCAGATTTCTGTGGATGCAGATAATGGATTCACCATTGAAAACTGCGTGAAACTGAGTCGTTTGCTGGAATCAGAACTGAATGCTGAGTTTCCGTTTTCAGATAATTACTCACTTGAATTGGGAAGCCCTGGAATGGGAAATCCTTTTAAAGTGTGGAGGCAGTATAAAAAATACATCGGACGAAAAGTAATTGTCATTACCACCGAAGGGCAAACGAAGAATGGAAAATTGATAGAGGTAAGCGACAAAGGCATCGCGCTCGAAATATCAAAAACAGAAAAGAAAATTGAAACCGTGACCGGACAAATTGAAATTTCTTTTATACAAATTAAATCAACCGCATTGGTTGTAACCTTTTAAAAAAATGTTCGAAACCCATGAACAACATTGAGCTAATAGAATCATTCTCGGAATTTAAAGAACAAAAAAATATTGACCGACCTACCATGATGAAGGTGTTGGAAGATGTGTTCCGCACTCTTATCCGTAAAAAATATTTGTCGGATGAAAACTTTGATATCATTGTAAATACCGAGAAAGGCGATTTAGAAATATGGCATCGTCGTGATATAGTAGAAAACGATGCTGTAGAAGATGCTGTAAAACAAATCTCAATTTCTGATGCCCAATTGATTGAGCCAGATTTTCAGGTGGGCGAAGAAGCTATTGAAGAAATTAAAATGAGCTCTTTTGGTCGCAGAGCAATTCTTTCGGCACGTCAAACACTTGCTGGTCGTGTTTCTGAATTGGAAAAAGACGAGCTTTTTAAAAAATATACCGATCGAATTGGTGAAATAATAAGCGGAGAGGTTTATCAAACCTGGAAGAGAGAAACCTTGTTAATTGACGATGATGGCAATGAACTTATTCTTCCAAAGACAGAGCAAATTCCTGCCGACTTTTTTAAGAAGGGAGATAATGTTCGAGCTGTATTAAAAGCAGTTGAGTTAAAAAACAATGCGCCGATGATAATTTTATCGCGCACCGACCCTTCTTTTCTCGCAAAGCTTTTGGAGCAAGAGGTTCCAGAAATAATGGATGGGTTAATCATTATTAAAAAAATTGTTCGTGAACCAGGCGAAAGAGCAAAAGTGGCCGTTGAATCATATGACGATCGCATTGATCCCGTTGGGGCTTGTGTCGGAATGAAGGGCTCGCGAATACATGGTGTTGTTCGTGAACTGAAAAATGAAAATATTGATATTATAAATTATACAAACAATATTCAGTTGATGATTGCACGAGCGCTAACTCCTGCAAAAATCACTTCAATGGAAATTAATGAAGAGAAAAAAAGTGTGTCGGTTTATTTGAAACCCGATCAGGTTTCGTTGGCAATTGGCCGTGGCGGAGTAAATATTCGTTTGGCTGGTCGCATCACTGGACTGAGCATTGATGTGTTCCGCGATTCAATGGATGAGGGAGAAGATTTTGATATTGACTTAGATGAATTTTCAGATGAAATTGAAAGTTGGATTATTGACGAGTTAAAGGCAATAGGTTGCGACACCGCAAGAAGCGTGTTGGAATTAAATGCCGACGAATTAGTGCGCCGAACAGATTTAGAAGAGGAAACAGTAAAAGAAGTTATTAAAATTCTAAGAGCTGAATTTGATGACGAAAAGAAAAAAGCAGAATAATAAAACTGAATGTCAGAATCAACAACTGGAGAAAAACGGATAGCAACAGTAGCTCGTGAACTCAATGTGGGTTTTAATCACCTACTTGATCATTTGAATGCCAAAGGGTTTAAAGTGGATAGTAAGCCTACCACTAAAATTACCAATGAGATGTATGATGTGTTGTTGCGCGAATTTCAAAAAGATAAATCTGAAAAAATTCTTGCTGATAAAATCAGTTTGGGGATAAAGGCAGCAGTAGCACCTCTTAAAGATAAAGAAGAAGAGAAGGAAGTGCTCGCCGCAAAAAAGATAAGGGAGAAAGAAGATCAAGCAGAGGAAGTTTTAATTAAAAATTCTAAAACAGCAACGGCAAAGCCTGCTGAAAAGAAAGCTGAAAAAACAACTGAAAAAACTGCTGAAGTAGCAGCCGAGAAACAGGTTAGGCGAGGAAGGGCTGAAAAGGTTGAAGGCCCAAAAATTATTGGCAAAATAGAATTGCCTACCGAACCTATTCCCGATGAAAGAGGAAAGCAAAAGGCAATTGCAAAAACTCCTGCAAAAAAGGGAAAGAAGAAAGAAGAACCGATTGTAGAAGAATCGCCAGGTGTTCAGCCGGTCATAGTTGAGAAACAAAAGCCTGATTCGACCAGTGACAGTTCAGCGGAAACTGAAGAAGGAAGTACAGAGGATCCAAATCAACCAACCCGTAAAACACAATTCTCCGTTTTATCTGGGCCAGTTGTGATGGGGAAAATTGATCTTGGCTCAGTAAAAGATAAGAAGCCAGATTATTCTGATATTATAAAAAGCGATCGCGAAAAAAGGAAGCGTAAAAGAATTTATAATTCAGAACAAGGGCCAGCAGGTAAACCTACCACTCCTAGTGGAGGAATGGGAACAGTCACACCCCCCAAACCAGGTGAACGCCGACCCTTTACCCCACCTACATCACAACCACCCCGCCGCGATAATAATAGAGGCCCCGACAATAAAGGGGGAAGTGATAGAGGAAGAAGCGATCGTAATCGTGGCCCTAAACCGCCCGATGTTCCGCAAGAAGTTTCGCAAAAAGAAATTCAAGATAAAATTAAAGCTACACTCTCACGCCTTGGACAACATGGTGTGAAAGGAGGTAAGGGTGCAAAAACAAAATTGCGCAAACTCAAGCGTGAAGTTACTGCTGAAGAAATGGACCCTAAAGATGGGCCAAAGAAAATTCAATTGACCGAATTTATTTCAGTTTCTGAGTTAGCAAGTTTATTGGGTGTTGCAGTTACCGATGTTATTAAAAATTGTATGAACCTCGGAATTTTTGTTTCAATTAATCAGCGATTGGATGCCGAAATTATTGAATTGGTGACACACGAGTTTGGCTTTGAGGCTGAATTCATTGGCGTGGAAGCACAGGAAGAACAAGAAGAGTTTGTGGATGAACCTGAAGATTTAAAACCTCGACCACCAATTGTTACCATTATGGGACATGTGGATCATGGTAAAACTTCGCTATTGGATTATGTAAGAAGTGCGAATGTTGTTGCTGGAGAAAAAGGGGGAATCACCCAGCACATTGGTGCTTATGAGGTGGAACTTGCGGATAAAAGAAAAATTACTTTTCTTGATACACCAGGTCACGAAGCTTTTACAGCCATGCGTGCTCGTGGAGCAAAAATTACTGATATTGTTGTTATTGTTATTGCAGCAGATGATAGCGTGATGCCACAAACGAAGGAAGCAATAAGTCACGCACAAGCTGCAGCTGTTCCAATGATTTTTGCATTTAATAAAATGGATAAGCCCGGAGCTGATGCAGAAAAAGTTCGCAGTCAATTGGCAAACATGAATATTTTGGTGGAAGATTGGGGCGGTAAATTTCAATCACAAGAAATATCCGCAAAATCGGGAACCAATGTTCAGCTTTTGTTGGAAAAAATATTAATAGAAGCTGATTTGTTAGAGTTAAAAGCAAATCCCGATAAGCCTGCTATTGGGTCTGTTATAGAGGCTTCATTAGATAAAGGTCGTGGGTACGTATCTACCGTTTTAGTGCAAGAAGGAACTCTTCGTCATGGAGATATAATTGTTGCCGGAGCAAATTCGGGAAGAGTTAAAGCAATGTATGATGAGCGTGGAAATAAAATAACCATTGCTCCGCCCTCCACCCCAGTTTTAGTTTTGGGATTAGATGGTGCCCCACAAGCAGGTGAAAAGGTTCGCGCTTTTGAAGATGAGCAAGAAGCAAAACAAGTTGCCACCAAGCGCTCACAAATTTTGCGCGAACAAGGTATTCGCACAAAGAAACATATTACGCTTGATGAAATTGGTCGCCGTTTGGCACTTGGAAATTTTAAAGAGTTGAATGTAATTATCAAGGCCGACTTTGATGGTTCGGTTGAAGCATTAACCGATTCATTACAAAAACTATCGGTTGCAGAAGTTCATGTAAATGTGGTGTATAGAGCTGTTGGACAGATTACTGAATCAGATGTATTGCTTGCTTCTGCTTCAGATGCAATCATTATTGGATTCCAAGTTCGACCTTCATTACAAGCCCGCAAGTTAGCCGAAAAAGAAAATATTGAAATCCGTATGTACTCTATCATCTATGATGCCATTGAAGAAATCAAGGGTGCGATGGAAGGTATGCTTGAGCCAAAAGTGGAAGAGCGTGCAGTATGTAATGTTGAAGTGCGTGATGTTTTTAAAATTCCGAAAGTAGGATCGGTTGCGGGATGTTTTGTAACAGATGGAAAAATTAACCGCCACACAAAAATTCATATTGTGCGTGATGGAATAGTAATATTTACCGGAGAACTTGCTTCACTTAAACGATTTAAAGATGATGTGAAAGATGTTGCAACTGGATTTGAATGTGGTATTACTATAAAAAATTATAATGATATTAAAACGGGGGATGTAATTGAGGGATACGAAGAAGTAGAAGTAAAGCGTAACCTAGGATAATTTTTTGAAAAAAAATTAAAAAAACCGTCCAATTATTATTGGACGGTTTTTTATTGTAATATCTATACTAATGTTTCTGGGGCTATTAATTTCGATTTTTCATTGAAACTGGAATCGAAGGATTTTGAAGCCACTTACTAAAAGTTTCAATCATGCCGTATAAAAAGTTATAAATGGCAAGATTAATATACATAACAGAAAGCCCAATAAGTACATTAATAAACCCTCCAGCAACTAATAATAAATCATGGTAATTCCATAAATTATCACCGGTAAAGGTTTGACTACTACCCAAATTGAATGAAGTTATGGACTGCATAACACTTGAAAGGTATTCTAAGTGTAAGGCATTTAATAAATGGTTTAGACCACTCATTGGTAAATAAGAACACCAAGCAAGACTCCCCAATAATGACGATCTGTTTGATGCGTCGTATAAACTGGTATCTAATAAAAATGATAGTCCAAAGCATATTGCACCAATAAAAGCGCTTACAGCCACTACCTCTCCTAATATTCTAATGTTTGTAGTAATAAAATCTTTAAATACAAAACCTACCATTCCATTATGAGAATTGCCAAGGCTTTCACCCCTTGACCTAATAATGTGGGCAATAGGGAAGGCTGAATAAATTAATAGAAGGGATGTTAGAGCGCTACCTATTTTGCCTACAACGGTAGCTTCAGAATTATAATAATTTATAGCACCCTTAATTATTGCAACCTCCATTGCAATAAGAACTAAAATAGATAATATTTGATAGATGGACTTAGTGTACGACCTTACACCACCTTGAGAATCAAAATTAGCTACTACAGTATTTAACTGCGCATTCATGACTTTTTGATTTACCATACTAGGAAAATCAAGAATTTGTTGGTAGATTTTCTTCATTTTTTCCATTTGTAATTATTATTTATTTTTCTTACTCGTTTGGCTTTTCAGATTACGCCCCGTTTTTTAAAGTGGGTTCTAGTCTCCACTTTTTTATTTATCTTTTAGCTTGATTTAGAAAGGTATTTGGTAGTAGTTAAGTGGCCCCTCTTTTTGTCATGAACATTGTTTTTGTATTAAAATTTTTTTTAATTAAATAACCGAGTGAAGATATAGGTGTTTTTATTTTTTGTTAGTCATGATTTGTCCCATAGAAATGTTAATAACCTATTTTAAGGGTCCGGGCACCTTTTCTCGGCTTTTCCAGTTCTACTTAAAATTTAAAGGAAATTTTAGAGAGGGTATATCTAATTATATAGAAACCCTTCTGCTTTTAGGCTGCCAGCGAATAAATAATATCTTTTAGGCACCTTCAGCTGAAGATGAATAAAAACAAAAGGGGAAAAACTAATTCACTTATCATTCAGTTGTTCTTTCTTTGTCCCCCCAATTATGAGCGAAGTATTAAAAGAAGTTGAATTTGATGTTGAGGCGCTCAATGTTTATGGAGCACGGGTTCATAACCTAAGAAATATTGACATTAGTATCCCACGCAATAAACTAGTGGTGATAACCGGAATTAGTGGTAGTGGAAAGTCGTCGCTTGCATTTGATACTATTTATGCTGAAGGTCAGCGGAGGTATATGGAAAGTTTTTCGGCTTACGCTCGTCAGTTCATCGGCGATATGGAGCGGCCCGATGTAGATAAAATAACCGGACTTAGCCCAGTCATTTCCATTGAACAAAAAACAACCAGTAAGAATCCGCGGTCAACAGTTGGAACAGTCACCGAGATTTACGACTTTCTTCGACTACTATTTGCGAGAGCAGCAGAAGCATTTTCTTTTTCAAGCGGAGAAAAAATGCAACGGTTTAGCGAAGAACAAATTATCGAACAAGTAAAAAAGAACTTTGCCAATCAAAAAATAATCATTCTTGCTCCTTTAGTTCGTGGTCGAAAAGGGCACTATAGAGAATTGTTTGAACAGGTGCGAAAACAAGGCTATAATAAAGTTCGTGTAGATGGGGAGTTGCTTGATTTGAAAGATAAGATGCAGGTTGATCGGTATAAAGTTCACGATGTTGAAGTGGTGATTGATAGAATTTCTATGGATGATGAATCCGCCGATCGATTAAAAAAGTCAATTGAACTAGCATTAAAAATTGGAAAAGAGTTGATGATGGTGCTTGAACACGAATCTAATCGGGTTCATTTTTTCAGTCGCTCATTTATGGATCCTACAACGGGAGTAAGTTATGAGGATCCATCGCCCAATTCATTTTCATTCAATTCACCTTATGGCGCCTGTCAGCAATGCAAGGGAATAGGATTTATTTATCAGGTCAACTGGAAAGAAGTTATTCCAGACGACACAAAAAGCATCAATCAGGGGGCTATAAGGCCAATGGGAGAGGTGCGCGAAAACTTTATGTTCGATCAATTGCGCGCTCTTGCACAGAAGTATAAGTTTTCTTTTTCAACTCCAATAAATGAAATTCCTCAACCAGCACTTAACACAATTTTGTATGGATCTGAAGAAGAAAAAGTAGAGGTGAATCTGAATTTTGACGAAGTGCAATCATGGAATTACAATACTGGATTTGAAGGGATTATAAATATGGTCAAGCGTTTGTTTCGCGACACCTCTTCAGATACCCTACGAAAATGGGCCGAAGAATTTATGGAAACCGCTTCGTGCCCTGATTGTAATGGCGCTCGATTAAAAAAAGAAGCGCTCTTCTTTAGAATTGATGACAAAAACATTGCCCAGCTATCGGCCATGGATATTGGCACATTACGACAATGGATGGAGGGATTGGAAAATCGTATTAGTGAAAAGCAAAAAAAAATTGCGCGTGATGTATTGAAAGAAATTCGCGAGCGATTAACTTTTTTGTTGGATGTAGGATTAGATTATCTATCGCTTGACCGCCCAGCTAGAAGTATGAGTGGTGGCGAATCTCAGCGCATTCGTTTAGCAACACAAATTGGTTCACAGCTTAGCGGCATCACCTATATTCTAGATGAGCCAAGTATTGGGTTGCACCAGCGTGATAATGAGCGGCTTATTAATGCATTGAAACATTTATCGCAACTTGATAATACGGTGATTGTAGTGGAGCACGATAAAGATATAATGTTAGCCGCCGATCACATTATTGATATTGGTCCGCGGGCAGGGGTGCATGGAGGTAAAATTGTTGCTCAGGGGTCTGTTGAAGAATTTTTAAAACAAGGGTCGGAAACAGCAGATTTTTTAAGTGGAAAAAAAACCATAGCTCTTACGAAAGAAAGAAGAAAAGGAAACGGGAAATTTATTTCACTCGTCGGCGTTACGGGAAACAACCTAAAAAATATTTCAGTAAATTTTCCTCTTGGAAAATTAATTGGCGTAACTGGTGTGAGCGGGAGCGGAAAGAGTACCCTCATCAACGAAACATTGTATCCCATTCTTAGTAATTATTCTTATCACTCCCACATGAAGCCACTGCCATATTTAAAAGTGGAGGGGTTAAAAGAGATTGATAAAGTAATTGAAATTGATCAGTCGCCAATCGGACGAACCCCCCGTAGCAATCCTGCCACATATATTTCTGTCTTTAGTGATATAAGAGATTTATTTACCATGCTACCCGAAGCAAAAATTAGGGGGTACAAACCCGGAAGATTTTCTTTTAATGTAAAAGGCGGTAGGTGTGAGGTGTGTGAGGGGGCAGGTATGCGAACTATTGAAATGAATTTTTTACCTGATGTTTATGTGAAGTGTGAAAAATGTTTAGGAAAAAGATATAACCGCGAAACATTAGAGGTTCGATACAGGGGGAAATCTATTAGTGATATTTTGGAAATGACTGTTGACGAAGCAGTTATATTTTTTGAGAATATGCCACGTATACACCGTAAAATAAAAACCATGCAGGATGTTGGGCTCGGATACATTCACCTTGGTCAACAGGCAACAACTTTATCGGGCGGAGAAGCACAGCGTGTAAAACTTAGCACCGAGCTGTCACGCAAAGATACAGGTAATACTTTTTATATTTTAGATGAGCCCACCACTGGGTTGCATTTTGAAGATGTGCGTGTATTGATGGATGTTTTAAATAAACTTACCGATAAAGGGAATACAGTTTTGGTGATTGAACACAATATAGATGTAATAAAATTAGCCGATCATATTATTGATATGGGGCCAGATGGGGGGCATCGCGGTGGTAATATTGTTTGTGAAGGAACACCCGAAGTTGTTGCAAAAAACAAAGACAGCTTTACAGGAGCGTTTTTACAGAGAGAGTTGTTTAAACATTAGAACTTTTAAAAAAAGTTAGTTGTTTCCAAAAACATCAAAATTTCCATTCATTGAATTCAGTTTTGTTTTAAGATATGTTGAATCAGAGAATTGATTCAGATAGGAATCTTTTTGTAACAACTTCAGATATAATTTCAGAAACAATTTTTCGCTTCCATGAACTGCATCCACCATTTCAGCATCGCTGCCTCCATAATTTTCAGGGACTGTAAAATCGTAAACATAAAAACCATTCTCACGAAAAACCGGATACAGTATGTTGTATAATTCAAAGAAGTTTGGATAGTGTTCAATGTGCTTTTTCATTTCATTCAATAATTTACTATGAATTGGGGGAAGAAAACCGGTAACAGTTATTTTATTTTTCTTACAAAACCGAAGAAATGTCCTGAGTTCATTTACAGCGTTTTTGTCTGGCTCATTAGTCCAACGGAATAACCCATTGTCATTCCTGATACTATCTATTGCCGTTTTTATTCTGTTAGAAATTGTTTCATCAGAAATAATGTTGCCATAAGCACGACTTCCATCTTTTCGAAATCCAAAATTTTCCATTCGAGCGCTTATTCCAAGCCATTCAACATCTTGTTTTTTGCTCCCCCATATTTTCTTTAAGTTTATTTTTCCAGTCCAGCAGTCATAATAAAATTGTTGCCAACTATTTAGTCCAATCCAATTATCACTCCATGAGTACTGATTATATATTAAATCATTTTTTGTTTTAAGAGCTGAATCATATCGGGCATTAAACCACCACTGATCTAACCCAAGAATAATTGATTGAGGTAATTTATTTACCGGCAAAGATTCAAGAAAGGCGCGCTGTTGTTCAAGCCTTTTAAAAACCCCACCGGCCGTATAAAATGAAATTGAATCGATAAAAAAAGCAGCGCGAAATTGCAGCACCCTAGAAGAACCCAGGGCAATAATTTTAGGGGATTTAATTTCAACAGCAGAAAATCGAAAACAATGCGGAAGATTAGAATACGCCGCTCCATAAATAAAATTTTTTCCTTCTATCACTTGCGAATTGATTGTTCTATTGTACCAAAAAATTTCGCCACTTTTATAAAAAATTATTAGAGTAAAAATTAGTAAAACGACATACGGAAAAATAAACCAAACAAATTTCTGAATAAATTTTTTGAGTTCTGTGTTCATCAGAATTGGAAATAGATGAATTGTGAATTATTAAAAATTCCAAAAGCAAGAATACAGATTATCAATAAGTGATATGCGGACAAGCGCGCCCATCTTGGCCAGTTAATCATTAAATTAAAAAATTCATTTCCCCTCATCGCCCACTGTACTATTTCAATAAAAACAATTCCAAGGATAGAAAAATATAAAATATTGGGGTTTAATATTTTTATTCCAGGGCTGAAAGTGTTTATGTGAAGCGATGAGGCAATTAATGTGAAAGCATCGCCAACCGAATTTGCGCGAAAGAAAATCCAAGCAAAACAAACTAAAAAAAAGGTTATAAAATTTTGTAGCAGTTTTTGAATAAAAGTTTTTTGTTTGTTGTTTGTAAATGCTCCGAAAAATCTTTCTGTTATAACATAAAAGGCATGAAGTGCCCCCCATATTAAAAAGGTGTAATTGGCGCCATGCCACATTCCACTCACTATAAAAACGATAAAGAGATTGATGTAAATTTTTTTAACTGCAACACGACTTCCCCCAAGTGGAATAAATAAATAGTCTTTGAACCATGACGAAAGAGAAATATGCCACCTCCTCCAGAATTCAGTAACGGAAGAAGAGGAATATGGATTATCAAAGTTTTTCATTAGTCGAAAGCCCATAACACGCGCGGCACCAATCGCAATATCACTGTAGCCACTAAAATCGCAATAAATTTGGTAGGCAAATAATACGGTAGCCATTATAACCGGCACACCTTCATATCTATCGGGATGATTATAAACTTCATTCACATAAATGGCAAGCCGATCGGCAATGACCAATTTTTTAAAAAACCCCCATGCCATTTGTTTCAATCCATCAGTTACTTGTTGGTAATTGAAATTATGTTGCTCATAAAATTGGTGGATTAACTTTTGTGGTCGTTCAATTGGGCCGGCAACTAATTGGGGGTAGAACATGACATATAAAGAATAGATACCGAAATTTTTTTCTGCTTTCTGATTGCCACGATATACTTCAATAACATAAGCCATGCTTTGAAAAGTATGAAACGAAAGTCCGATTGGAAGAATGGCGGTATACACCAGGGAGGGAATGGGATAATTTAAAAGTTGAGCAATGGAAGTAAAAGCATCAATAAAAAAATTAAAATATTTAAATACAAAAAGAATAAGAGCGGTTGAAAAAAGGCTGGCAATAAGGAGTAGTTTTCTTTTTGCCCCTTTTTGTTGCTCCATTAAAATAGCAGCTAGGTAATCGACAGATATAGTTAGACCAAGAATAAAAATATAGACTGGAATAAAAGCCATGTAAAAGCAACAACTCGCCCCCAATAGCCAAATCCAACGAAAACGAAACGGCAACAGAAAATAAACAACTGTTACGATTGGAAAAAATAAAAGAAACGAGAAGGAATTAAAAAGCATACGCCAAAAAGAGTCGGCATAAAAATAACACGAATGAAAGGAATATTATTTACTCAACACAAAACAGTAAGTGAAATAATTTGCCAAATCGGGTTTGCGATTAACGGTTATTTTATCAATGAATGATAGGGCAGGCAATAAAAATCTCCAACCAGGTAATAAATTCCACAGCGACATTCCTCTTGCTGGAACACGCATAACCGGAAAAGCTGAAATTGTTTTCAGTTCTGTTTTTTCAAATAAAGAAAGGTAATGTTTAGGTGAGCGGAATAAGTGTTTGGCAGATTCCGCGGATTTATTTTTTACTTGTTCGAATAATACTATTTTACCATTAGGCTTCACCACCCTTTTAAATTCATTTAGCCAAAGCATAAGTTCTTCATCACTTATGTGCTGAAACACCCAGTGTGAAAATGCTTTGTCGAAATAATTATTTTGAGATTCAATTTTCGTTTCGCTAAGAAGTTGGTAATGGGTGTTGTTATTTATTGTAAATTTTTCTTTGGCAATTTTAATCATGGCCTCATTGGTATCAACCCCCAAAACCTCTTTAGATTCCATGGCAATTAACTTTGTTATGCGCCCAACACCACACCCAAAGTCAAGTATGTATTCCTCTTTAGTAGGAAGAAGATTTTTTAGAATATAATTGGATGTAAAATAATTTCTATAAATATTTGAATATTCCTGCCCAGGAGCAACATCGAGCACTGCATTTTCATTCTGATGTAAAATTGCGGCCTTACTGAAAAAATCATTAACTTGGTCTTTGTCTAATTTGCTCATTTTTGAATAATTATTTTTTGAAGTAAATGCCAAATTTTTAATTTCATTGGATGTAAAGCATACCCTTTATGAAATGTTGGAATTTGATCTGCGCCAAAACGCAATTTGAATTTTGTAATTCCTTCACTGAATTTTCTATTCGACTCTTCAATTTCTAATGAAGTTTCACCTAAATAATATTTATGATAATTATTCTTTTTGAGGTGCTTTATAATTTCCCAATGTAAAAATTGTCCAGCACCAATACTGTTTTTAGCAGTGCCTCCGAAACTGTAAAGCGACTTCAAGCCATAATTATAAAGCAAAGCACCACATAAATAATTTCCTTCATGATTTGCAAAAACAAGTTGCGCAAAGTTGTTTGATTTTAAAATTTCATATTCCTTTCTTATAAAATCTTTATTGGGCTTGTGTGTGTTTTGATATTTATAAGTTTCATCTAAAAGAATAAAAAAACGATCAATATCATCCGACAACTCAAAGGTTACACAATGCTTCTGTGCCTTTATTACTTCACTTCTGTGTTTTGGCTTTAGTTTCTGCCAGAGCTCTTCTTCACTTTTATCTAAATTAATTACAGCGATACCAATATTTTTCCCCCAAATTTTTCTCTCATGGTCTAACGAAATCAGCTTTTCCTTTTCACCATAAAAACTATATTCATAAAACGAAGTGATGCTTTTTTCTCTCAACCATTTTTTAATTTCAGAATTGATTAGGGAATTAAAAATTTCGAACAGATCGCTTCTGCCTTCATCAAATAAAAATTCGCTGCCTTGTGTTGCCCTAGTACTTATAGAACGAAACATTGCAGGCAATTTTTT
This sequence comes from Chitinophaga pinensis, assembly GCA_945892775.1. Classification (GTDB taxonomy): domain Bacteria; phylum Bacteroidota; class Bacteroidia; order Chitinophagales; family UBA10324; genus UBA10324. The sequence goes on along the minus strand of CAMDDP010000020.1, from coordinate 40,204 downwards.
CGAATGATAAAAATAAATTTTCACTCCGCCGATTAATACTTTGTCAGCATAACACTCAAAATACACGGGGTGATTATTAAAAAACAGTTGCACATCATCATAAAAAACGGCCTGCCATATATTGCCGCTTTGCTCAGCAAGCGCATTCCAATGCTCGATATTATTTGGTTTGCTTTCAGAAATAATAATGCGTAAATCAGAATCCAGCATGCTGATAAATTTCTTGTTTCAATTCTTTGTATAAGTTAAGAAGTTTTTCCTGTTCGTTTTCCCAGTTCAAAATCTTTTTAGCTTTTACCACATTCGATTTGTATTCATCATGATCCTTTTCAAGGTCAAGAAATCCGCTATAATATGCATTTGGTTGATCAGCATTCACACAAACTCCGATTTTATATTTTTCAATAATCTCGCGATGTTCAGGTTGAGCTGATGCAAGAATCGGCAACTCAGCCATCACATAATGAAAAAGCTTGTTTTCCAATCCCAGCCAGTAACTCATAAATTTTTTATTCCAGGTGCTTAATAATCCATAGTCTGCACCATGCAGCGTATCTACTATTTGCTCCGGACTCATTGCAGGCAGAAAATAAATGTTTTCATAATTACATTTTTTTACCCACCGTATAATTTCCTTTTTGTTGCCCCCTTCGCCACAAATGAAAACGAGTGCAATACCGGGCTTATTGGCAAATTGCTCAATTGCGGCTTCAATGTTTCTCGATTTCCAATAGATATACAATGAAAAGTTCAGAACAATGCGCACCCGATCATCAATTCCTAATTTGGTGCGGAGATTATTTTTCAAGTCGTGCGCGTCTTCGTACTCGGCCATGTTGCGAACGATTACAGGATCGTGTTTCAAATGAAAATAAGTCTTCAAATCATTGCCTAATGATTTAGAAACTGTTATGAGTCGATCAATTTTTTTGGCTGAAATAAATTCGCGTTTTATTTCTGCTTTTCGAACAATGTCAGATTTCAATCTTACCCAGGCATTTGCTTTACTCGAATAATTGATGGGCCATGAGTGAAATAATTCGTGCGAATCATAAACAAGCTTTATTTCAGGTCGAAGTTTTTTAATATTAGAACCAATGTATAACATCAATTGATCATGGCAATGGAGAATATCAAATCTTTCTTTTGAAATTTTTTTTGCTATTTTTTTTCGTGAAGCCGAATTTTTCAAATCGAAAATTTCCTGCCCAAAAATCCGTCTAATCAAAATTCCCTCTTTTAGCTCCTCGGTAATAAGATCGCTTCGCTTAACAGCATAAATTGTTAATTGATACCCCTGACTTACCAATGTTTTTGCTTCACGATATACTCGACTATCCATAGTAAAGGAATTGTCAAGTAGCATTGCAATGCTGGGCAATTCATTTACTATCGGTTCAGCATTATTTTTTCTATTTGCTAGTTGATCATAAAAATTAATTAACAACCGACTTTCGTTTTCCCAGTTTAATTGTTTTTTTGTTTCTATCAGATTATTTAAGTATTGTTCCTTGTTTTCAATTAATTTTTTCCATCCGCTATAATATGCTCCCTCTTCGTCAGGATTCACACACACACCAATATTATATTTTTCAACTATAGCCTTGTATTCCGGTTGTGCGGTTGATAAAATTGGCAATTCAGCCATCAGATAATTAAAAAGTTTGTTGTCGAGAGCAAACCAATAACTCAAGTTCTTTTTGTTCCAGGTTGGTATAATGCCTGCATCGCAACCAGACAGATAAGTTGTTATTTCTTCATGTGGAACTACATTATGAAAATATACATTGTCAAAATTTTTCTGAAGAACATATTTCTCTACTTGTTTTCGATGTTCGTCTGCTGAGCTTATAATTACAAAAGCAAGATCCTCCTTATTTCCAACTTCATTTAACACCTGAACCATGTTTAAGGTTTTCAGGTAAATATGTGCCCCTATGAAAACGAGAATTTTTTTCTTATCGGATATTTTAAATTTTTTTCGAAGGATATTTGTTGAAACCGAACTGGCTTCTATCATCGGAATATTTCGAACAACCAATGGGGTGGACTGAATTTTAAAATAATTTTTAAGAACACCTGCCAAAGACTCATTTACTGTAATAAGGAAATCAATATAGCGTCCGAATTTTTTTTCATTATAAATCTGAATTTTCCGAACAAAAAATGATTTCAGAATGATTAATAAATTCTGGCTTGAAAAATTCATAGGCCATGAATGAAACAACTCATGAGAATCATAAATTAATATTGTTTCAGGATTCAATGACTTAACCATTGCTCCTAAATTCAACATTAGGTGGTCGTGACAATGAATAATATCGAATCGATATGATGCGACTTCTCTGGCAATTTGTTTGAGCTTGAAATATGACTGTATTCTGAATATGTCCTCCGGAATAGTTCTTCTCACTTTAATATTTTTTGAAACTTCACGAAGTGGCAATTGATTCCCTTTCATGCAAAACAGGGTCAAATCAAAATTATCAGCTATCGAATGGGCTTCCTGAATAACTCGTTTGTCATTTGTAAATCCATTATCAAGCAACATAGCAATTCGTTTTCCTTTCTGTTTTATAGAAGGAATTGAATCTGTCTTATCTTTATTAATTAGCCATTTCAACGATTTATAGTATGGCCTTATATGGTCAATAAAATTAAAAACGGACGGGTATGTACGATGTGAAACTTCAGGGAGCGCCATAATATTTTCAAACGCCCCTGTTGTTAGTCCGAATTTTTTAAGCACATAGGTTTTATCTTCTTCCAATCGTTTTGCTTCAATAGGGGGTTTTGAAATTTCAATTAAAGCCTCTTCGCGCGATAATTGTTTGGAGCAAATAAGGGTTGACAAATGTGACCGTCGTTTGTCAACATGAAATTTTTCTATAAGAATATAGGATTGATAAAAACGAGTAATAATGGATTCGTAGTGCTTGCCCCCGTAATCGCGCCAATCCAAATGTTCTGTAATAATTTTTTTCCCCTTTTCTTTATTGTAATCTATATGGTCGAGAATGCGTATGTATTTTATACCTTTTACACTTTCGTAATACCACTTTTTAATAACTCCGAGCGTAGGGAAAGTTTTTAGTTTAACTGATCCGAATTTTTTCCAAATGGCTTTTATATTTATTAAATCATTTTTGTTATGAACCCACTGTTTAGGTAAAATTCCTTCGGTTCGAAAGTTTTCACCACTTAAAATATACTTGATTCCATATCTGTTGGCTCTGTTATATAAGATTGCAAATATGGCATGATCGGAAGTTGCTTCAATGTCTATTACTGATGCTTTTAAATAAGCCAATTGCAAATCACGAAACTCCTCCCAATTAATGACGTGTGTAAATAAATCAATTTTTAGTTTTTGAAGAATGTTTGAAATATTACTTACAGCCAACTCTGAATTCCAACCATTATCACAATGAACGGCTAAAGGGCGAAGACCTAATTCTTTAATTAGGTAGGCAATATAGGTGCTATCAACTCCTCCACTTAAGCCAATTACACAATCATATTTCTTTCCCTTACCGCTTCTTTTTATTTCGGCAATTAATTGCTTAAACCTTATTTCGCGCTCAGGCGACGGAAGAATTCGTTCGGCTACTATTTTATCATATAAATGACAGTGGTTACAAACGCCCTGCTTATCAAAACAAATAACAGAGTCGTCATTAGTGGAAAATATGCAGCGGGTACAAATTTGGTAAGTTCGGTTCGATTGCATTGGTTGCTGCAAACATAACTACCAATTCATATTTGAAGAAGAAGGGTACGAAATCATTACTGCTTTATGCGATCCTGTAAAAACAAAGAGGCTTCCGGCGGCGGCAGCCGATGCCCCAGAAGAGATAGCATCTTTTAAATCGCTAATAGATCCCGCGCCACCGCAGGCAATAATTGGAATTGAAATTATTTTTGAAATTTCAGCCACAAGCTTGGTGTCATATCCTTTCATTAAGCCATCGCGATGAACTGCTTGAAATAAAATTTCTCCTGCACCAGCCTCTTCCATTTGTTTTATATAATTGTTCCAGGCAGAAGAATTTCTTTTTCCTGAGGCAGAATACAGCTGGTAGCTTCCAAAAATATTTTGCGAGATATCAATTGAAACAACAATAGTAGAACTTCCAAATTCTTTAACAGCCTCTACTATAAATGCTGGATTTTCTAAAGCGGTGGAATTAATTATTGTTTTTTCAACGCCACTCTTTATCAGCAATTCTATGTCTTTTAAGCTTTTTATTCCACCACCATATGCAAGTGGCATAAAACATTCACTTGCCAAATCACGAACAAGCGTAAAATTGATGGATTGATTTTTTTTTGATGCATCAATATCAAGCACGGTAATTTCATCGACTTCTTTTTCATTGAAAATTTTTATGGCATTAATCGGATCGCCGACATATCGCGGCGAAGAAAATTTTTCGGTCTTCACCAATGCGCCTTGCTGAATTAATAAAACGGGAATAATACGCGAACGATAACTCATTTTAATGCAGCAAAATTTTTGAGTAAAGTCATTCCAAATCGATGACTTTTTTCAGGGTGAAACTGAACCCCATAAATATTTTCATCCTGAACCCCCGAAATAAAATCGTAACCATAATGCGTACTTAACCATTGATATTTTTGTGGAACATTTGCGAGGTGATAACTATGAACAAAATAAAAGCGCTGTTCCTCTATTGTTTTTAAAAGTGTAACATCTTTTAGTTGTTCAACGGAATTCCATCCCATGTGTGGAATGCGAATGGGTTCTTCCGCCCGATCCATATTGAATCGCACTACATCGGCATCAATCCATCCGAGTCCTTTTAATTTTCCTTCTTCGCTTTGCTTGCACATCAATTGCAAACCCAAACAAACACCGAGTACAGCTATTTTTTCGTTCAGCACTTTTTTATTTAATGGGTCAATCCATCCCCGGTCATTCAGCAATTTCATACCGGTATCGAATGAACCAACACCGGGAAGAATAATTTTTTTTGCATCACGAATTTCAGATGGATCGGAAGTGATAACAGCATCAGCACCAATTTTTTTCAGCATGTTTTGTATGCTTGAAATATTTCCTGCGCCGTAATCAATTATGTGAATCATAGCGCCACAAAGATGGATTAGTGATGATGAGATTATAAAGTTTGAGTAGGTTTTTTTGTTCCTGCTCCCAATTGAGTTTTTGTTTGGCGCTCACCAATTCAAGATGAAAATTTTCGGGCTGCGCTAAAATCTGTTTCAGTCCTTTTGCAAATGCACCCGGGATTTCAGGATTGACACACACGCCCACATTATTTTCCTCAACAATTTTTCTGTACTCCGGTTGCGATGTAGCAAGTATTGGAATTTCCGCCATGATATAACTGAATAATTTATTGTCGAGCGCAAGCCAGTAACTCAAATCATTTTTATTCCACGCAGAAACAATTCCCACATTGCAGCTACTCAGGACACTTGTAATCTGATTAATCGGAATGAGCGGATGAAAAAATACATTGCTCCAGCTGTTTTCTTCCACCCACTGTTTAAACCATTGCGAATGCGAATCATCACTTGTAATTATCACCACAGAAGTACTCGGCACTGTTACAATTTCTTCAATTGCCTGTTCCATGCGCAGCGAGTTTCGATATAAGTGCCCGCCTATGTAAACCACAATTTTATTGGTTGCATCAATTGAAAACTTGTTGCGCAGGTAATTACTTCTCTTTATCACCGCTTCGTATCGCGGAATATTTCGTGTAACAACTGCTTGCGTTTTCAATTGAAAATATTTTGTAAGAATATCTGCAATGGATTGATTGACGGTAATGAGAAAATCTGCTTTTCGTCCGTCTGCTTTTTCTTTCCGCACCTCTAACTTTCTGGCGATCCACGATTTCAACCACAACACAAATCCGGGAGAGGAAACATGCAAGGGCCATTGATGAAATAGCTCGCGTGACTCGTAAATCAAACTTGCATGCGGTTGTTGCTTTTTAATTATTGTTCCGAGGCGTAACATCACCCGGTCGTGACAATGCAGAATGGCAAATTTAGTTTTAGAAATTTCTTCTGAATAAGAGCGTAACAGGTTTGAATTTTTGAACTGATAAATTTCAGAAGTAAAAATGCGGTGAATGAAAAGATTGTTTCGTGTTTCTGTTTCCGGAAAATCTTTTTCCTGCATACAGAATAAATGCAACTCAATATCAAGCGAACACAAACTTTCAACTTCGAGCAATGCGCGACGATCAATTGTTAAAGTATTGTCGAGTAAGAGAGCGACTCTCTTCATTTTTTTAGTATATAACTTTCATTACTTCAAATGCTTCGGCAAACTCGCACCCTATTTGCACACCACGGGCGGTTGCCAATCCGCGAATGAAGCCTTCGTTCAGATAGGCGCGGTGCGATTGCGATTTATATGCCTGCAGTGCTTCTAATTTTTTCATCACAAATTTTTCCTGTAGTTTGATAAAACAACTTGTTTGAAAATTCAAGTTGTTCCAAGGTAATTCGTAACCGAGAATGGAAGCATCTTTAAAAGCGCGCAATCCTTCGTTGTGAATGACCTGATGGTCTTGATGTAAATCGCTAGAGCAAGGAAGAAAAACTAATTCGGGGTTTAATTCTTTTTTTAATAGCACCATATCTTCCAGAATATTCTGTCGAAAAGAATTGAAGTTTCGCACATCGTAATCAAACAAACGAAGATTTTCAGCTGGAATTCCTAAAATTTTAGTTGCTGCTTTCACTTCTATTTCTAAAGTATCAGGGGCCAAATTGATTTCGAGTGAACGACGGCAAAGCGAAAATGCAGCATAATAAATTTCTTTTCCTTCATCTACAAACCGCGCAATAGAACCACCTAGACCTAATTCACCATCATCTGTGTGTGGTGCTAAAACGAGAATTATTTTTTTATTAATCATATTTTTAAATCAAGAGTTTAAATATAGTGGCGATATTGGTTTGGATTTTTCTTTTAAGGAATAATCAGTTTTGTTTTCATACCGCCCTTGTTTTCACTCTGCAAAATAGCGATGTAAAACCCAGACGGAAAATTTAAAGGAATGGCACCTAAATTTTTGTTTCCATTTAAATAGCGAGAAAAACTAATTTTCCCTAATGAATCATAAATAAAAAGTGTAGCAGCGGTTTCCGTTTTAACAAATAGATTTCCTTCAGAAAAAAACAATTGCTGATTAATTTCATTTGCATTATCAATTCCGGAGGGCAAAATAACAACCTGCTGTGTGGCAGTATCTTCCAAACAATTATTAATTACTATTTGGGTAACAGTGTAAGTTCCAGGGGTATAATTGTGTGAAGGATTTTGTAGGGCAGAAGAACTTCCATCACCTAAATCCCATTGAAACTGAGAGCCATTTAAATCAGTTGATTGAAATGTTACGGTTGTTCCTGTAGTTGAAAAATCAAATCCAGCGAAAGGAATGTTTCCGCTTTCCATCCAAAGAGCTATGGAATCAAAAACAATAAATTCAGCTGTTTGTTGCAATAATAAAGCAATTGAAGTATCAGTAACGCCGCCGATATAAGATGCGCCAACAGGAGATTTTTGATAGATAATAGAATAGAATACACAAGCTGTTAAATAGGTTCCGTAAACCGAAGGATGACTTTCGTCTGACTGGTATAAATCAAACGAAAGGCTATCGGCGATAATTTTTTTCCACGCCATACCAACTGGAGCAACGCTTGCATTATTCATTTGCCCCATTGCTAAATAACTTTCACGCAATCCTTGCTGCATACCTTCATAGGTACATATGGGAGGATAACTAGCACAGTTGGATGCATCGCCGTTTTTTCTTCCCCAGGTCATGTAAAAAACTGTTTCGCTGCACGAATCATTTGCATGAATCAAACTATCTAAAATTGTTGAGTAAGGGTAAACCTCGATTTGAACTTGTGATTGCGGAAATGCAGGCATCTGACTTTGTTCCTGTAACACCACATAATTCCATTGTTGTTGAGCAATCTTTGCTAAGGTTGTAGTGTTAGTGGTGTGTTGCATAAAAGTATAACCACCTGGCGTATTTGAATCGGTAAACAATGTATCCCCTTTTGATAAAGCTAGTAGGTGCACTGTTGAGGGTAAACTATTAACAGATGTATAACTGTTCCCAATAAACAAAACAGATTTTGTTTGCGCCAAAATTTTCTGAAACGAAATCAGCAACAACAGAAGCGGAAATATTTTTTTCATAAAAAGAATTTTAAAAAGAAAATTATTCAGTGGTTGAAACCCAGAAATTATTTGCACCCATTCCGATATTGATGTTGATGAGATTGGATTGAATTAATTCCAACATGGCAAGAAAAGTGAAGATGGCATGAATGCGATTTTCGCAGTGTTCAAATAATCCTACGAACGGAACATTGCTTCCGCGGCGAACCACTTCCATAATTTTATCGCGTGAACCTTCAATCGAATAAGCATACTGAATAACCTGATGAATTGGTTTGTTCTTGTCCTCTTCGTAACGAGTCATCACTTTTTCAAATGCTTTGAGCAAACGGAAAAGTGTGAGTGTGTGCAATTCTGCTTCGCCGGATAAACTTTCTGATAAAACTTTTAATTCGCCCACTGCATTTCCGCGGTCATATTTTCCTGCGCGCGTATCTTCTAACTTGCGCATGTCTTCTTGCACATCTTTGAATCTCTTGTATTCGAGCAGTTTGGTAATTAATTCATCTCTCGGGTCTATTTCATTTCCAGTTGCATCTAAATCTTTTCGTGGCAATAATAGCTTTGCTTTAATGCGCATGAGAGTGGCTGCCACCACAATAAACTCACTCGCCAATTCTATATTCATCAGACTTGCCTGATGCAGGTAATCCAAAAAATCTTTTGTAATTGTATAAATAGGAATATCGTTGATGTCCAATTCATCGCGCTCAATAAAAAAAAGCAATAGATCAAAAGGGCCTTCAAACTGCGGCAGATGTATTTCGTATGTCTTATTACTCATGCGGGACAAATGTATTGATTGTTGTATGCAACAAAGAACACTATTTTACCAATGTGAATAATCAATTCTTAATCTGATGGCATTAATTAAAATAAAAACTGCCTGAATCAAATCGCGGATTTACAATGTTGTTATAAATAGAACCAAACTGATAACTTAGCCCTAAAGAGGCATAATAGCGATAGTTGGTTTGAAGTTGTTTTATCTGTAGTAAAATCTCCTCTGAACTTGCTTCCAGTTTAGGCAGCGAAATCTGATCGTGAATAATGCCAAAACTTCCGAAAAAGCGAAAAGATAATCCCTCTATTAATCGAATGCTTGCATTACCTGAAATGTTAAAATTGTTTTTACTCCAATCATAAAGATAGGCAGAACCAGACACGGTGAAATTTGCACTTCCCCACTTTTGTTTAAAATTAACAGAGCTTCTTAATTGTTGCTGAAAAACAGATTGCTTGGTTTTATTGTAAATAGTTTCTTCTAAGTATTCACCATTTATGTATTGAATTTCGTAATAAAATGTCCAAAGTTTTCTGTTAGATTGCGAATATGGGAAGACATCAAACTCCAGAGCCGGCCCACCGCTAGCAACCCATTTTAAATTATTATAGGTGCTTGCCGAATACCCGCTCATTAATCCTGCAGACCAATGTTTATTTAAACTTTTTACATAACTGGCATTTGCATATTTTGAATTTGATTCGTTAATGAATTCAGTAGTATCATTCAGCTTGTAATTATTTTTGTTATAGTTAACACCAACACTAAAACTCACTTTCATTTTATCAATCACTTTATCCGCAGAAATATTTCCATAGTATGACTCGCTTTTCGATTGTTTTTCTCCATCCCAAGATCCGCTTGCGTCAATGGAATAAACCCAGCTACGCCATGCATCAATTGAATCAGTATTTTGGATTGTACTTGTGTCAATTGAAGTTGATTTAATAATAATATTTGATGCTATAGTTGTATGAGCCACATAGCGCATCAAACCAATAGAAATCATTTGCGTAAGGCCATTTCTTGTTTCATCAGAAGTGTTATTTGTGTTGGCTGTATAGAAAAGTGTGTCGTTTTTATTTTGAAAAATCTGTTGCCCTAAATAATATATGGCGTATGAGGTGCCTCCACTCCCTGTTGATTGGTTTGTAATCAGTAAGTGAACATCGGCTTGCATTCGATCGCGAACAAAATTCACGCAGTTGATTTCCGTACGCATAAAATCATCATCGCAGTATGGGCAATCAAGATAAACTTTCAATGCTCCATTGATGCTGGTTTGTTTATTGGTTTGTGCAAAAGCAAATTGAAAGGCAACCAGTAGTGTGGCAGTGAACAAAAACAGTGTGGTTGTTTTTTTTATCATTTCAATTTTATTTTGTTGAAAAAAATTTGCTTTGGTGAAAATACTTTTTGAATAATGAATGTAAGGAAGAAAAAAGTATTGCTGAATTTTATTTATTCAGCGATAAATCATTTGAATTTAATATGGCTTTATAAATCGCCTCCTGAATATTCTTGCGCACATTTAATGAATTTATTTTTCCATTCTCATCATCGGGAAAAGTTCGGTTAGAGAGAAAGACAAAAGTTAACTGGTATTGCGGATCAGTCCAAACACAAGTACCTGTGAAGCCCTGGTGACCGTAAGTGTTAGACGATGCTTCTGAGCAACACGGGCTTGCTCTGTCGGGATCAGGTTCTGGTTTATCGAATCCTAAGCCACGGCGACAAATTTTTCCTGCCTGTGCAGTAAACTTCTGAACTGTTTCTGGAGAGAAATATTTTTCGCCGCCATATTCGCCATTGTTCAGCAGCATCTGCATTTCAATTGCCAGATCATTTGCTGAAGAAAAAACTCCTGCATGACCGCCAACACCACCAAGCATAGCCGCACCCTGGTCGTGCACAAATCCACGAATTAATTCACCTCGATAAAAACTATCGTAATTTGATGGAACAATTCTGTCCAATGAAAATCTATCGGTTGGATTGTATCCCATGGTCGGCAATCCAAGGGGGGAATAAATTTTTTGATAAACTAACTCCTCAATCTGTTTCCTCCTTATTTTTTCAGCAATAGCTTTCAGAAAATAAAAATCCAGATCGCTGTACACGTAGTTACCGCTTGAACTTAAAGGTGAGGAAAGAATATCCTGCCACATGGTGTCAATGTAAGCCGAGCAGATGTAAATATCTTTTGTCACACGCACATGTTTTTCTTTGGTGGAAATACTGCTGTAAAGATTTGCATTTAACCCACCGCTCGCATCCAATGTATGTTTGTAAAACGGAATGAATGGTTTTAATCCTGCCGTGTGCGTAAGCAATTCTTTTATCAGAATATTTTGCTTGTTTGTTCCCTTTGCTTCAGGTAAATAGTCTCCAATTGTTTTGTTTAAATCAATTTTGCCTTCGTCATACAGCATCATGATTTCCATATTGGTGGCTGCAATTTTTGTAATGGATGCGAGGTCGTATAAATCATCGTTGCGCACCGAATCAATTTTATCGTAAGTGAAGAAGCCGAAAGATTTTTGATAAATAACTTTTCCATCTTTCGCAACTAGAACCTGGCAACCAGGAAATGCTCGTTCCAATATCGCATCGTCAACTATTGAATCAATTTTTTTTAATAAATCCTCACGCACACCAACTTCTTCCGGTTGCGTGTATTTTAATCGAATGGTTGATTTGGTGATTATTCCTGTTCCTGATGTAATTGTCTTTGATGCGCCTACTGATAATTTTCCTTTTGCTTTTATGCCACCGAATAAAAGTTGCGCAGCCATTTTTTGTGTGATGGATTCATCATTGTAACACTCCAGCAACCAGTTTTTATCTTCAAAAAATTTCAATGCGTACGGGCTTCCGAAAACTGTTATAATTGTTTTTTTCTGTTGGCTGATTGCATCAATAAAAGTTTCCGCACTCTGCGTGATTCCATAAAAGTCGCTCGACTTTTTATTCATATTGTGAATGCTTACGATAACCAGATTGTAATCTTTTAGTTTTGTAACAAGCGACGCATAATCTTCTTTACTTGCTTGCTTGTCAATCTGAAAACTTTTTACAGGAGCATATTGTTCCAGCATCTCCTGAAAAGAATTTCTACTAAATATTCCGATGGCAACAGATGCAATTCGCAGGGTATCAAGTTTTTTCAATGGAATAAAATTGTTTTTGTTGCGAACGAGTGTCAACGCGTTTTCAACCAATTGTTGTTTCAATAATTTTGCTTCATTGGTGTTTAAATCTCTAGTTAAATTCTTTTGTGAAATAGCTTGCCACCTATTTAACCCACACCAGTATTTAGCACGAAGAATTTTTTTTACTCGCCCATCTATTTCTGCTCTTGAAATAAATCCACTGTCAATTGCAACTTTAATTTGCTTGATTGCCTCACCAACATTTCCTGAAAACAACAATACATCATTGCCCGCGAGCAGCGCCATTGCATCTACTTTTCCGGGAGCAGAATAATTACTGACGCCTTTCATGTTCATGGCATCGGTAAAAATCAAACCTTTAAATCCAAGTTGTTGTTTTAAAATTTTGGTGACAATTGCAGGGGAGAGTGTAGAAGCACGATTTTTAGTTGTGTCTAACGCAGGAACAAAAAGATGGGCAACCATTATACTCCCAACACCTTCAGTAATCATTTCTTTGAAAGGAAATAATTCAAGCGTGTCCAATCTTTGTTTCGACGCATTGATCACGGGAAGCGCGAGATGGGAATCGGTATCTGTATCGCCATGACCTGGAAAATGTTTTGCGCATGCAATTACTCCACCATCTTGTAATCCTTTCATATATGCAATCCCTTTTTTCGCCACATTATATTTATTGTCGCCAAAACTTCTATCGCCGATAACCGGATTGAACGCGTTATTATTGATATCTACATCAGGGGCAAAATTTATATTGACACCAATGCGGCTGCATTGTTGGGCTATTTCTTTTCCCATTAAATAAATGAGTGAATCATTTTGAATAGCACCCAGCATTTGTTGTCGTGGAAAATTCATGGTGCTATCGAGGCGCATACTTAATCCCCATTCGCCATCAATGGCAATCAGTAATGGGGTTTTAGAAATACCCTGATAATAATTGGTTAAAGAAATTTGTCGCCCTGGTCCGCCTTGCATAAAAATTAATCCACCAATTTTATATTTGGTAATGAGTGTAGTAATCCGTTGTTTTTCTTCTGGTCCTTTATTGCTGTAAGCGGCCATCATAAATAACTGCCCTAGTCTTTCATCTGGAGTCAATACATTAAAAACAGAATCAGCCCATGTGGAATTCGTTAGTAAAAATGGCGGCCCCCCCCCGATAACTAACAGTGTGTCTTTGGGTCCAGGTGAAGCCAAAGGCAGAAAAAAAACTCCTACCAATACAATAAGAAACAACAACTTTTTCATGTCTTCAAATAAAAAACAAGTATGGTGGATGGCAGTTCAAATATTTATACCATTCTCCACAACGATTTGTTTGACTGTTTTATTTGTTAGTTGATTCATTGATAAAATTAACAGACCGCCCATCTTAAAACTATTTTCACACTTTGATATTTCCACATGAAGCAAAAGCAAGTAAGAATTCAGGATTTTAACTATGAATTGTCAACAGAATTAATTGCACAATATCCATTACTAGTAAGAGATGATGCCAGAGTAATCGTTTATCGTGATGGGGCAATTGCTGAAAAAGTGTTTTCGCAGGTTGCAGAAATTGTTCCTAATGAAACTTTGCTTGTGTTCAATGATACGAAAGTGATTCGTGCACGCTTATTTTTTAAATCAGGTGCTGGGGCAATAATTGAAATATTTTGTCTTGAGCCTGTTAGGCCATTTGCTGATTTGCGTCTCGCAGTTTTTTCGCATGAACCATTAGTGTGGCGGTGCATGGTGGGCAATGCAAAAAGATGGAAGGGGGAGTCACTGGAGAAGTTTTTTTCTATTGATAATTCCATTTCAAAATTGCAAGCGTCATTAATAGAAAAAGAAGGAGAAACTTTTCTGATAAAATTTGAATGGGATAATTATGATTTCAGTTTCGCTTCGGTGATTGAAGCGGCAGGAATAATTCCATTGCCACCATACATGCGAAGAGAAGCGGAGCAAAAAGATTCCGATTCTTATCAAACTATTTTCGGTCAACAGGATGGTTCTGTGGCGGCCCCCACTGCAGGGTTGCATTTTACTGAATCAGTTTTTGAATCGTTGAAGCAACACAAAGTTGAAACCACATTTCTTACGTTGCATGTTGGTGCAGGAACCTTTCGTCCTGTGAAAACTGAAACGCTCGGAGAACATCAAATGCACGGGGAACAGATTTATGTGAATCGTATTTTAATTGAGAAATTATTGAAACATATTTCAGTAGGGAACCCAGTTGCTGCTGTTGGAACGACTTCCCTTCGCACATTGGAAAGTTTGTATTGGCTCGGTGTAAAACATTTGCGTGGCGATAATTCATTTGAGCTGAATCAGTGGGAAGTGTATGAATCGCCACTAGCAGAAACTACAATAACTATTTCAGAGGCATTGGAATCGCTTATGAAATATTTAGATGAACAAAAAAAATTTGAATTGAGTTGCGTTACCCATTTATTGTGTACGCCAGGCTACCAGTTCAGAACAACCGATATTCTGTTCACTAATTTTCATTTGCCACAAAGCACGTTGCTATTATTGGTTTCTGCTTTTGTTGGCGATGATTGGATAAAGATTTATGATTATGCAAAAGCAAATCGCTTTCGGTTTTTATCTTATGGCGATACTTCGATTTTGTTTCGGAAATTGTGAATGTATTGTTCAAAACCTTCTGAAGTTTTATTTTCATGAGGCACTGCAATTACTATCAACTAAATTCGCACTCTGTTTTTTGAAAACATCGAAACAGACTTTTTAATTTTTATGTCAGACATCATTTCCCTTTTACCCGATTCCATTGCCAACCAGATTGCTGCTGGTGAGGTGATACAGCGCCCGGCAAGCGCCGTGAAAGAAATGATGGAGAACAGTATTGACGCTGATGCTACAGAAATAAAACTCATCATCCGTGACGCGGGCAAGAGTTTGATTCAGGTTATTGACAATGGAAAAGGAATGAGCGACACCGATGCGCGCATGAGTTTTGAGCGTCACGCTACTTCCAAAATAAAAAACATTGATGATTTATTTTTAATTCGAACCATGGGTTTTCGTGGTGAGGCATTGGCAAGCATAGCCGCCATTGCACAGGTAGAAATGAAAACAAAATTGCGCGGCGAAGCTGTGGGAACCGAATTGTTGATTGAGGGAAGTGAAGTGTTGAAACAGGAAACGGTGAGTTGTGCAGAAGGAACGTCCCTTTCTGTTAAAAATTTATTTTACAATGTGCCGGCGCGTCGTAATTTTTTAAAAAGTAATCCAGTTGAAACTAAGCACATCATTGACGAATTCACACGCATTTCATTGGCGCATCCCGAAACAAACTTTCAATTATACCACAATGGAGTTGAGGTATTTCACTTGAATGCTGGGAATCTTCGACAGCGCATTGTGGGTTTGTTCGGACACAATTACAATGAACGATTAGTACCCGTGGAAGAGCAAACCACTGTAACAAATATCATTGGGTTCATAGGTAAACCTGAAGCGGCGAAGAAGACACGCGGAGAACAATTTTTTTTCGTGAACAACCGCTTTATCAAAAGCAGTTATTTGAATCATGCTGTAACAAGTGCTTTTTATGAATTGCTGCCACGTGAATCGTTTGCCTTTTATGTTTTATTTTTAGACATTGACCCTGCTCGCATCGATATTAATGTGCATCCGACAAAACAGGAAATAAAATTTGAAGATGAGCGAATCATTTACACTTTCATTTTATCAGCTGTGAAGCGCGCCTTAGGAAAATATTCTGTTTCCCCCTCATTGGATTTCAATGATGAAAATCGTTTTAATCAGAACACGAGTTTTTCGCGACCTAATAAAGAAATGATTGACGAACCAAATCCGAAACTGAATCCTGATTATTCTCCCTATAAACAATTTGAAGAACGAACCTTATCGAATCAGAACAACTGGAAGGATTTATATTCTGATTCGCGCAAAGGAGAAGATGTAGCCATCATTCCTAATTCAGAATTTTCAACCGGAACATTTACTATACCAAGCAGATGGGAAACCACCAAGGAAGAACAAACCTTGCTTTCAACTCAGGAAGAAAAAAAGCAGGTGTTGGTTCACTTGCAAGACAAGTATATTCTCTCAGCAATTAAGTCGGGATTTATTTTAGTTGACCAACATTCGGCCCACGAACGGGTTTTGTATGAAAAATATTTACAACAGTTGAATTCCAATGTTCCTGCGGCACAACAACAATTATTTCCCCAAACATTGCACTTGACTGCCCCAGATTTTGAAATTGCAAAAGAGATTTTGCAGGAGATTCGTGCACTTGGTTTTGATGTGCAGGAATTCGGTAATACTGATTTAGTCATTCATGGCACTCCATCAGATATAAAAGATAAAAACCCATCAAAATTACTCGAAGAATTAATTGAAGGGTACAAACAAAGTATGCAATTGCCAAAGTTGAATAAGCGCGAAGAAGTTGCATTGCAATTAGCAAAACAATCTGCCATAAAAAATGGAACACGACTTAACGAACGGGAGATGAAAAACCTGTTAGATGAGTTGTTCGGTTGCGAAACCCCTTCGCACACCGCTGAAGGTAAACCAACTTTCGTTACCTTCCATCTACGTGATATTGAAAAACAATTTGAGAAGCCTGCTTAATTATATTTCAAAATTTTTTTACTTAATAAAATTTCATGAGTGATTTAAGGCCAACTTCTTTCGACCGGTTTCCGATGATTGTAAAAAATTTACTCATCATCAACGGACTGATGTATTTGGCAACAGTGGTGGTGCAGAACACTTATGGTTTCGACCTGTCGCAGTACCTCGGATTATTTTTTTTCACTTCAGATTATTTTAGACCACATCAACTCATCACGCACATGTTCATGCATGGAAGCCTCATGCACATTTTCAGTAACATGTTTGCGTTGTGGATGTTTGGTTCTGTATTGGAAAATGTTTGGGGACCAAAAAGATTTTTGATTTTCTATTTGATTTGTGGAATTGGGGGCGCGCTCACTCATATGGCATTCACTGCTTTTCAAATTCATTTAATTCAAAATGATATCTATGCATTTTTTCGGTCGGTGGATATTGCCAACTTCAAACATCTTTTTGAAACGCATCAGGATATTCTTTCCGATTCTGATTATGTAACACAACTAAATACTTTCCTGAAGTCGTGGGAGCAAAATCCAACGGACTCGTCGAATATTTTACAAGCTAAAATTCTCGCACAGAAATTAACTTCAATGGAAGCAAATATTCCGGTTGTAGGTGCTTCGGGGGCTGTTTTTGGGGTTTTGCTTGCCTTCGGCATGTTGTTTCCAAATACCTATTTATACTTAATGTTTCCGCCTATTCCTATTAAAGCAAAATATTTTGTAATCATGTATGGTGTATTTGAATTGTATTCTGGTGTTAGCGGCACACAGGCTGGTGTTGCACACTTTGCTCATCTTGGCGGTATGTTATTTGGATTCATACTTATCAAATTTTGGAATAAAAAACGCAGACAGGATTTTTTCTGATGCAAGAAAATTTTTTAATCCGCGAAATCAAAAACACTTTTTCTCCAACAGGGAAAATGGTGAGTCGCTTAATAGCGATTAATATTTTTGTGTTTTTAGTGTTGCGTGTTATTGATCTAATTAGCTTTCTAATTGCAAGCGAGTTTAACATTCAAAGCCTGATTTCATATCCATATTTTATTCTTGCTGTTCCTTCAGGTTTTGCAAATCTGCTTTATCATCCTTGGACCTTAATAACGTACGGATTTACTCACTTCGAGCTGTTTCATTTAGTCTTTAATATGGTGTGTTTGTTTTGGTTTGGAGGTATACTCACTGAATTTTTAGGAAATAAAAAAATTCTTCCGCTATTCATGATTGGAAGCTGTTTTGGTGGGCTGCTTTATATTTTGTTCTACAATATTTTTCCTTACTTTAATAATTTAGTTGATCAAAGTTCTTGCATTGGTGCATCGGCAGGGATTATGGCAATCATACTTGCAACTGCTGTTTTATTGCCTGATTATTCAATCATGATTTTAGTTTGGCCCATACGAATGAAATGGTTGGCAGCAATTTTTGTCGGTATTGATATTATCAGTATTAATTTCGATGGAAATGCTGGAGGACACATTGCACATTTGGGAGGTGCTTTATTCGGATATATTTATATTGCATCATATCGAAATGGGAATGATTTATCGCTGTGGTTTAATAATGTGGCCGATACAATTGTTTCTGTTTTTTCAGGAAGAAAAAAAATGAAAGCAACTTTTACAAAAACGAAACCAACTGAACAAAAAAAAGATGTTGAAAAACAAAAAAAAATTGATATAATTCTTGATAAAATAAGTAAGTCGGGGTATGAGAGCTTGAGTTCTGAAGAGAAAGAAATATTATTTAAAGAAAGCAAAAATTAAAATTGAAAAAGCTCCTGACGATTCTGCGCAAGTCAATGGTAGTTATATCTCTGCTTCTTGCTTTGTGTATGATTGCGAGTGTGTGTGCTAGTTACATTCCTCCGGGCAAAGCGTGGCCCATCGCCTTTTTTGGATTAGCATTTATTCCATTGTTTATTATAAATTTAAGTGTGTTCATCTTTTGGGTTTTAGTTCGCATCCGCTATTCTTCTATTCCATTTATAGCACTATTAATTTCTTCACCTGTTTTTTTTAATGTATTCGCATTTCATTTTTCAAATTCCAAAGTATCGGAAACTAGAGGAATAAAATTGATGAGTTACAATGTTCGCAATTTTGATTTATACAATTGGGAACATAACAGGGATACAAAAAGCAGTATTTATAAAATGATGGTTGATATTCAGCCGGATATTCTTTGCTTTCAAGAGTTTTATAGCAGTGATAAAGATAAGGGGTGGACAAATGAAAGAGACATATCAAAACTATTAAAATTGCCAGATCATTATTTCAGCATTTCAAATACAGTAAATAAATTTAACCATTGGGGCTTGTGCACCTATAGTCGTTACCCAATTATTGCATCTGGAACAGTTGGTAAAAGAGGCGTAAACATTAATGCGTGTATTTATACCGACATAAAAACTCAATCGGGCGTTATTCGAGTTTACAATGTTCATCTTCAAAGTTTTCATTTGAATTATAAAGACTATGAAACTATTGGATTTGAAAATAATGAGGGATTAAACATTGACGCGGGCAAATCAATTTTTAGTAAAATGAAAAAAACTTATATTACAAAGGGGGCACAGGTTCAGGTGATAGCTGAACACATTCGTTCTTCACCATATCCTGTTTTTATTTGTGGCGATTTTAACGATACTCCTTCTTCCTTTTCTTATAATTTATTGAGAGAAAATTTAAATGATGCCTTTTTAGAAAACAGCTGGGGAATTGGCTATACTTATGATTACTGGCTTCCTGGTTTCAGAATAGATTATTTATTAATTGATCAACGATGGAAATCAACTGGGTTTAAAGTGATAGATAAAAATTTGTCGGATCATTTTCCTGTTATGTGTACTATTTCTTTAAATACTGAATGAGTATGATTTTAAAGAATTGAATTTTGGTATTGGTATCGATAATGGTATTATTACAGTCTCATAATAGTGACCTGGGTGCAAAAAAAAATTGTTTTAATTCTCCTCCTAAATTTTAATAGTTGTGTTTTGTTGTTTGGGCAAAATAGCGACTGTCCAACGGCATTATTTTTATGTAATGAAAACACCTTTACTGTTGCGGGCGGGTCTTATAGTCAGGGCTCTGTTGCTGAGACTCCTAGCTGTTGGTTTGGGCATACAGATAATGCTTCACATTGGTATTCTTTCACCTGCACACAAAGTGGCACATTTACTTTTAGCTGCTTGCCTTCTCCTTATGCCGATTTTGATTTTGCACTTTATAATATTACCGGCTCTGCTCCAGGCACCTGTAGTTTTGGAAATATGATTTCATGTAATTATTCCATTCCTGCAGGCAATGGTACTACTGGAATTGGGTGTGCAAATGGCGCGGGGTGTAATGGAACGGTAAACCTTATTGTTGGACAAACTTATGCGCTTTTGATAAACCGATATACAGTTGGGTCAACAAGTGGATTTACAATTTCTTTTGGCGGGACTGCTCAAATTGGAATTATTGCTGCATTTACAAATACAACTGTTTGTGTTGGACAATCTGTTCAATTCACTAATACATCCTCCATAAGCATTGGCGTTACTTATAATTGGAATTTTGATGACGGTGGGGTTTCTTCATTACAAAATCCATCTCACTTATATGCTGCCGCAGGAATTTATAATGTTCAACTAATAACAAGTAATGGAAGTTGTTCAGATACAATTGTTCATCAGGTCACAGTAAATCCAGGCCCAACAATTACGATTAATCCAAATCCAACATCGATATGTACAGGTCAAATGGTGACGCTTACGGCAAGTGGAGCAACAACCTATGCTTGGTCGCCAAATGTTAATTTAACTTCTACAACAGGGGCAATTGTCACTGCATCTCCAACAATAAGTACTACCTACACAGTTACCGGAACAACAAATGGATGTAATGGAACGACAACAGCCATTGTATCTGTTAACGCTTTAAGCACTGTTAATAGCATTCCTGTAAGTTCTGTAATTTGTGATGGAGACAGTACAATCCTGACGGGTGTGGGGGCTACTACTTATTCATGGTCGCCTTCAATTGGATTGAATTTGTCAACCGGAAGTGTAGTGGTTGCTACTCCAACCATAACGACTACTTATGTTTTAACTGGAACAAATGCTGCGGGATGCATTGGAACAGATACAACTATTGTTATTGTAAATGCATTGCCGAATATTATTATTAATCCAGCTGCACCTTCTATTTGTGCAGGGGGAAATGTTCTTCTCTCTGCAAGTGGCGCAAATAGTTTTGTATGGTCTCCCATTACTGGGCTAAGCGCTTCGAGTGTTGCGGTTGTTACAGCTTCTCCAATTACTACATCTACTTATCTGGTAGTTGGTATTGATGTTAATGGTTGTTCAAACACTAATTCAGTTGTTGTTATTGTTAATCCAATTCCCGTTACAATTGTTAATCCAATTTCTGCTTCCATTTGTTTAGGTGAAAATGTTTTATTGACTGCAAATGGTGCAGTGAGTTACAATTGGTCGCCATCAAACGGATTGAACAATTCAACAAGCGTATCAGTAACGGCTTCTCCAATCATAAACATCACTTATACAGTAATTGGAACATCTGGAGTTGGTTGTTCAGATCAAACAACTGTTGTGGTAAATGTATTGGCGCTTCCTATTGTTAATATTCTTCCAATTAATTCTGTAATTTGTCTTGGAGATGCTGTTGTTCTAGTTGCAAGCGGTGCATCAACTTATTTGTGGTCGCCTTTAACTGGTTTAAACAATTCGGCTACTCCAAGTGTATCTGCCTCACCAATTATAACCACCACATATTCCGTTACAGGAACCGCAGTGAATGGGTGCACCTCTTCAGCATCAACTACTGTAACAGTAAATCCAATTCCTTTAATTGGTATAAATCCATTGGCACCCGCCATTTGTGCTGGTGGAAACATTCAGCTTAATGCTAGTGGTGCGCTTACCTATGCTTGGAATCCTCCAACCTCTTTAAGCAGCAATTCTATTGCTAATCCTATCAGTACTCCTTCCTCAACAATTACATATGTTGTAACTGGAACTTCCCAACAAAATTGCAGTAGCACTGCGCAGGTTATTATTACTGTAAATCAACTGCCGGTAGTTTCTTTTAATGGGCTAACAGTGGTGAATTGTATAAGTGCCCCTATAAATAATTTAATTGGAAATCCATTTGGAGGTGTTTTTTCAGGAGCAGGAATTTCTGGAAATTTCTTTGACCCAGTATTAGCTGGAATTGGTGGGCCATATACAATTACCTATAGCTATACTGATGCGAATGGGTGTGGTAATGTTTCAACACAACAAACGACAGTTATTGGAGGGGCCAATATTTCAGTATCAGCAGTCAGTAATTCAATTTGTATTGGAAGCAATACAATTTTAACAGCCATAGGCGGGCAAACTTATTCGTGGGCGCCATCAACAGGGTTAAATTCCACAATAAGCGCAAGTGTTACCGCCCAACCTATTAATACAATTACCTATTCTGTTACGGGGATTGATATTAATGGCTGCAGTGGCACGGCATCAATTAATATTTTTGTTAATCCATTGCCTACTTTAATTGCGACCGGGGTAAATATTTGCTCTGGACAAACAGGGGTTATTTCGGCTTCTGGCGCTTCAACTTATCAATGGGGGCCCAATAATTCACTTAACGCTTTCAATATTCCAAATCCAATTGCCTCACCAATTGTTACAACTACTTATACTGTTTTAGGAACTGATTTTAATGGATGTGTAAATAGTGCTACAGCAGTTGTTAATGTTTTTTTATTACCTGTGGTTACAGTTAGTCCCGTTTCCTCCCTGTTTTGTCCAGGCACCAGCATTCTATTAACAGCTGTTGGTGCAACAAATTATTTGTGGTCGCCAACGATTGGCCTAGATATGTTTAACACCTCAGTCGTAACCGCCACTCCAACAACAACAACGGCTTACACGGTAACTGGTATAGATGCAAATGGATGTTTTGCAACAGCCACATCTATATTGACAATTGACCCCATTCCAACGGCTTCTTTTGACGTGAATCCAAATAATGGATGTGAACCATTAGTTGTATCTTTTCAAAACACAAGTAATAATGGCGTGAGTGCAGTTTGGTATTTTGGCGATGGAACAAGTGGTGTAGGAAATTCAATACAACACATTTATACAGCGGGAACCTATGATGTCTTGTTGGTTACTAATAATACAAGCGGCTGTTCTGATAATTTATTAGAAAGTGCGGCTGTAACAATTCTTCCGAGTCCAACTGCTTTTTTTAATATGGATCCTCCCGCTCCTGGAAATTTTCCTTACACAGATAATCTTTTTAATTTCTTTAACAACTCAATCGGTGCAACTGCTTATAATTGGAATTTTGGGGATCATGTTTCAGATACATCTTTTAACACTTCACATAGTTTTGTTGAGCCGGGCAATTTTTATGTGACACTAACAGCCATTTCTACAAATGGTTGTACAGATACAGCACAAAGTCCGATAATAATTATTCAAGGTGAACCCAAGCCCTGGTTCCCATCCGCTTTCACCCCTAATAATGATGGTTCTAACGATTTATTCATGCTTTATGGGGTTGCGATTGAAACAGTTGAATTACGTGTTTTTGATAGGTGGGGCGAACTAGTTTTTCAAACGAATGATGTGTCGCAGGGATGGGATGGAAATTATCATAATTCAATTTCTTCCACAGATGTTTATGTATATGTTGCAACTATTAAAATGGTGAGTGGAAAGAAATATCTTTTGAAAGGGGATGTAACACTTATTCGTTAAGAGCTATTAGGTTTATGTTTTTTTCAATATTTTATTTGAAATGTACAAGGATTTTAATGGGTAAGAATAATTTTAGATTAAATTAATAATTTTATTCTTGCAGTGTTATCTTTCTACCTCTATTAACAACATGCGTTTAGGAAAAATATTTTTTCTGGTTTTTATTTTTTTAGGAGGCAATATTTTATTGTTGTCGGCTCAAAATAATTTGATGCCAGTTGAGTATAATCTTTCGGAGTTGCATCCCTTTAAAAATTACGCAAACCTTGATGTTTTTAAACAAATCACTCCTAAATCGGCTCAAACAAATCCTGACTTTGGAATTTGTTTTAATGATAGTTTGAATTGGTACGAGTTAATTCAAAGGCGAACCGCCACCACCCGAATCTACATTTCATCGAATGGGGATTCTATTTATGGTTTTGCGGCAGAGGAAATAAATTATTTTAAAGATGGTTGGTGGAGGGCAATTGATCCACGGTTAAGTTCAACTCAAAATGGATGGGCTGCAATGCACCAAGAATATCCTACCTATCTGTTGCCCGACGGCAGTACTGAAATTTCTTTAGGGGATGATTCAAAATTAAAATTCAACATTAATTCAAAAATAAATGGAGTAGAAGTTTCAAAGAATGATTTTACTGTTGGCGACAATGGTATTTACATTCATTCCGCTTTTCAGGGAATAGATAAGAAAATTATTTTTCGTAAAAATCAAATTGAATCTGATTACATCATTCAAAATGCAAGCGCTTTAATAGGGCTAAACGATTTAATTATTTCAGAAGAAATTAATTTACCCAAAGGTTTTTCTATCAAAAAAGATTTGTTCAAAGGAGAAGAGCAAGATGGAAGTTGGAGGGGAGAATTGGTTGTATATGACACCGAACAAAAAGAAAAAGCAAGATTCAGGACTCCAGTGTTTTATGATTCAAATACAGCAGAAATTCACCGCGAAAATTCTTTTTTAGTTGGCTCGTATCGTTTGACGGAAACAAATGGAAAATATTTATTAGAAATTATTGTTCCTGCAGATTGGTTAAAAGATCCACATCGGATTTATCCAGTAACCATTGATCCAATTGTAACGGGCCCAACCATAACATGGGCGGGCGGAGTTATTCCATCTTGCACCCCGCCACCTACGGCTTCTGCTGCTTCAATAAATGTTGTTATTCCAGCAACTATTACTATTACTAATTTTTTTGTAACAGCCAGTTATTATGCTAATCCTGCTACAGCTACTTGGATGTCGAATGGCTTTATGTTTTTTACGACCACCTGTGGAAGAGACCCGCAAAATCCAACATTCTATTGGACGGTTGTTCCACCTGTGGGTAATATGTCGGGTACGGCAAGTCTATTGAATCAAGACATGAAGCAGACACTCTCTTGTTGTTTTGCTCCTTCGTGCGCTTCGCAAAGTGTGGCCTTAGTAATGCATCTATCACGAAATTTTGGTGCTGGGGGGTGTAACTCGTCTTATATTTATTACGACCCAACTACATTATATCCGTTCAGTGCGCACATTGTAGGAAAAACTTTAGAATCATCAAATTCATTGTGGTCAGTTAATCCAACTTCAATTTGTGCGAACAATTGCAACCTTACCATAACTGCTACCGCAAATTTAGGAGTTGCTCCCTATACAATGACACACCCATGGGCCGTTGGTGCTGTGAATTTTGGTAGTTATAATGCAGGAGGTAATCCGTGTACAAGTGGCGGTACAGGGAATATAAATTTGGTTATTCCGGGGTGCCCTACCACTTGCGGCGCAACAACTGTTTTGAGTGTGCCGCCACCAGTTATTACAGATGCTTGCGGAATTGTGGTTGCCGGATTAACAGCTAAAAGCGTAACAGTGAAACCAATGCCAGATGCAATAGCTACTCCAACTTTGCAAACCGTTTGTTCCAATTCGCCCATGAATGTTGTGCTCACTTCTTGCGTTGCAGGAACAACTTATACCTGGAATGGCTCAAATGGAACCTCAGGAAATGGAAATATTTCGGCAACACTTGTTAATGCGATTTGTCCTTCAGCAACTCTTACTTATACGATTACGCCAACTGCTGCCGGGTGCATTGGCGCAACTACTACTACCCAGATAACAGTTGTGCCTGTTCCAACTTCCACATTCATTGTTAATCCGACCTCAGTTTGTAGTGGACAAAATGCAACTATTACTTATAATGGATCGGCTTGTGCCGGGGCACTTTTCACCTGGGGTTTTTCAGGGGCAACTATAATTTCTGGCTCTGGTCAGGGTCCATACCAAGTTACATGGAATACAATAGGAACACAAATTGTTACACTCCAGGTAACACAGGGTAATTGTTTGTCGGCTGTAACTTCTGTTAATGTTACAGTTACTTTAGGGGCAATAGTTTTAATAAATCCGAGTCCTGCTTCTATTTGTTTAGGTCAAAACATTTTGCTTACGGCAAGTGGGGCCACTAATTATACTTGGTCGCCCGCTATTGGGTTGAGCGTGACTACTGGATCTATAGTGACGGCATCGCCCATTATAACATCTACTTATAGCATAGTTGGAACAAGTGCGAATGGCTGCAGCAATTCAACTACAGTAGTAGTTACTGTTAATCCGTTTCCATCAGTAAATATAAATCCGATATTCGCCTCTATTTGTTTGGGGCAAAATGTTGTGTTGAATGCAAATGGTGCGGTGAGCTATGTATGGTCGCCTTCTGCTACATTAAATAATTCAACAGGAACAACTGTAACGGCCTCACCAACTGTCAGTACAACTTATACTATTGTTGGAACATCAGGTGTTGGTTGTTCTGTTCAGACAACAGTGGCAGTGAGCGTACTCCCACTTCCAATTCTTATTATTCTCCCTTTAAATTCTACAATATGTGCGGGAGCTTTTGTAAATATCAATGCAAGTGGTGCGAGCACTTATTTATGGTCGCCAGCTGCTGGGTTAAGCAATTCAACTAATGCAAACGTGATTGCAACGCCAACTTTAACTACTACCTATACTATCATAGGAACATCAACGAATAATTGTTCGGCCATTAACACTACTGTTGTAACGGTCAATCCTTTGCCAATTTTAAATATTATTCCTTCTCCGGCATCTATATGTGTTGGCGGAAATGTTCAGTTAATTGCAAGTGGTGCAAATACTTATGCATGGAATCCACCAACGGCATTGAGTAGCAATTCTGTTTCAAATCCTATTGCTAATCCAGCCACAACAATTACTTATGTTGTTACTGGCACCTCTGCACAAAATTGCAGCAGTACATTACAGGTAGTTGTTGTTGTTAATCCCATTCCGACGGTTTCATTCAGTGGATTGAATGTAGTGAATTGTGTTACTGCTGTTGTAAATAATTTAGCTGGAAATCCTGTTGGGGGAATTTTTTCAGGACAAGGAGTTTCAGGAAATAATTTTGATCCCTCACTTGCAGGTGTTGGCGGCCCATATACAATTACTTATAGTTATACTGATGCAAATGGTTGTAGCAATATTACTACCCAACAAACTATTGTAACAGCAGGGGCAACTATTATTGCCTCTGCTGTTAGTAATTCTATCTGTTTAGGAAGCAACACTATTATTACTGCCAATGGTGGGCTAGCTTATACCTGGTCACCATCTGGTGGATTAAACACATCAATAAGTGCAAGTGTTACCGCTCAGCCTACGGTAAACACCACTTATACTGTAACCGGAATTGATGTTAGCGGGTGCAGTGGAACAGCTTCGGTTGTTATTACAGTTAATCCATTGCCAAATGTTTTAGCAACGGGGATAAATATTTGTGCTGGGCAATCAGGGGTTATTTCGGCTTCAGGTGCTTTAACTTATTTATGGGGTCCTAATAGTGCATTGAGTGCAAATAATATTTCTACTCCTTCTGCCTCTCCTTTAACTACCACTACCTATACGGTTTCAGGCACAGATATTAATGGGTGTGTAAATACGGCCACTGCTTTGGTAAATGTATTTGTGCTACCCACTGTAACGGTGAATCCTTCGGTATTTCCTTTTTGCACAGGACAAACTGTTGCTCTTGTGGCTAATGGTGCTCTCTTGTATTCCTGGTCACCTTCAAATGGATTGAATACAATTAATGGAGCAAATGTTACCGCTTCTCTTTTGGCAACAACAGTTTATATAATTACTGGTACAGATGTTAACGGGTGTTTTTCTACCGCTACCGCAACATTAACATTTGATCCTACTCCCGTTGCAACTTTTAATGTAGTTCCATCAACTGGCTGTGAACCATTGACAGTTTCATTTGAAAACACCAGTGTAAATGGAGTTACTGCACTTTGGCATTTTGGAGATGGCACCTTTGGGGCGGGAAATTCAACTCAACATTCTTATTCTGCCGGTACTTATGATGTATTAATGATTACCTCTAATGCGAGCGGATGTAGTGATTCGGCATTACAAATTTCTGCTGTTAGTGTGTTCCCAAGTCCAACCGCGTATTTCAATATGGATCCGGCGGCGCCCGGGAATTTCACTTTCAGTGATAATTTATTTAGCTTTTTTAATACATCAATTGGGGCTATAAATTACAACTGGGATTTTGGAGATAATACTTCTGATACATCATTCAACATCGCACACAGTTTTACTGAAGAAGGAGAATATTATGTGACCCTTACGGTAACTGCTGTTAATGGCTGTCTTGATACCGCCCGAAGTCCATTAATCATAATTGACGGCGAACCCAAGCCGTGGATTCCGTCGGCTTTTACTCCCAATAACGATGGAGCAAATGAGTTGCTTAATATTTATGGAATAGCAATTGCCACGGTTGATTTTCGTGTATATGATCGCTGGGGCGAAATGGTTTTTCAAACGGATGATGTATCGAAGGGTTGGGATGGAACTTATTTAGGCATGAATTCTTCCACTGATGTTTATGTGTATGTAGCAAAAATTAAAATGTTAAGCGGAAAGAAATATATTTTAAAAGGAGATGTAACGCTTATCAGATAAGGCCGATAAAATATTTTATCTTATTAAAGTTAAGTCGCCTTGAAGTGTAACAGTGAGGCCACTATTTTTTTTAATGAAAGCTCGATAGACATATACCCCAGTATTAAGTGGCTTCCCTTCGAATGTTCCGTCCCATCCTTCATTATATCCATCACCATCATAAACTAATTCTCCCCATCGATTAAATATTTGTAGCGTCGTCTCTTTAATGGTATGACCGAAAATGTGGAACACATCATTTCGTCCGTCAGCATTAGGTGTAAAAGCATTTGGAATAAAAATAAATGCACCAGGTACAATAATATAAGGACCTTGTTTAATAGAGTCACTACAACCAACATCGTTGTAGGCGATAAGCGTTATAAAGAAATTTCCGGTATCTGTGTAAATATGATTTGGATTTTTGATTTCACTACTATCACCATCTCCAAAAGTCCATTGATAAGAAGTGCCATTTTGAGTCAAGTTTTCAAAAACAAATTCATTTTCATCTAATGCTAACTCCAGTCCGGCCGCCGGCTCAGAAGTAAACTGAACTGAAGGAGTGGGTTGAACATTTATATAATTTGGGATTGTTAATTCAACTGAACATCCAAACTGATTGTATGCTGTAAGCGTTACATCATACAATCCAACTGAGTAATTATGGGTTGGATTTATTGAAGTATCAGAAGTATTATCTCCAAAATCCCAGTTGTAATTTGTTGCACCAGTACTATTATTTAAATAAAAAGTTTGCAATAGATCACAGGCAAAAAGAGGAGCACCTGAAAAAGCAGAAACCGGAATTGGATTTACATAAAAAGAAATTGACTGTGTATCACTCGTACACAATGCCTGATTAACCGCCAACGAAATAGTATAATCACCAGTATCAGAAAATAAAATATTGTAAGGCCCTTGCCCGCTGCCACTTGAAATCATTCCGCCATCAAAATTCCAATTATAGGTTGCAGTGTTATTTCCGCTGCCTGTATATAAAATGTTTAATGGATAGTTTGCACACACTATGTTCGGCGAAATTATGAAAGTAGAGGTTTGTGCTTCATTCACACTTATGTTTTGTATGCTTGTTGATGTGCAACCAAAATCAGTAATGGTAAGTGTAACGGAATAAAAACCGGCGGATGGAAATGATAATAGGTAGGGGCCAGATCCATTTCCAATTAATACAGTTGCCGCCCCAAAATTCCAAGAGAAAGTAGCATTTACACTTGCGCTTCCATTAAATGTAATGGTTGAATTTTTATCGGCGCAAACAGGTGAGGTGGTATTGAAATCTGCAAGTGGGGCATCAATAATATTTATTGAGTGAGAAATTATGGGTGACGAACAACCATTTTCAGTAACAGATAGTGTAACGGTTTGTATGCCCGAATTGCTCCAGTAAACTTGATATGGCCCCTGTCCACTGCCACTTGTAATAATTCCACTTCCAAAATTCCAATTATAAATTGCGCTCGAAACCGAAGTGCCACTATATGTAACCGTTGTGTTTGTTCCTTCACAAATTGATGGTGCAATAGAAAATTCGGCAATAGGTATGGGATTTACAATGACGAATTGAGAGGTTTGTAAAGATGTACAGCCAAAGTCTTGTACAATTAATGTAATGTTATATGTGCCTTCATTGGGATAGCTGATAATCCAAGGACCTTGGCCACCACCGCTTATAACATTTCCTCCCCCAAAGTACCAGTTATAAGGAGCATTAATATTTGCATTGCCAGTATATGTTACAGTGGTTCCACCCCCTGCACAGGCAGGGCTTACAACGGTGAAAGCAGAAGAGGGCGATTGAAGAACAGTAATCTGTTGAGTTGTTGTTTGAGATACACATCCGTTTAATGTAACTGTTAACGAAACCGTGTAAGTGCCTGGGTTATTCCATAATATATTGTAGGGTCCTTCGCCACTTCCATTCACAATTGTTCCCCCCCCAAAATTCCAGTTAAAATTTGCCGAAGGACTAAAAGCCCCGGTGTAGCTGATTAAGGTGTTTTCTCCTGAGCATGCTGGTCCTACAATAAACCCAGAAGTCGGTTTTGTTTTTACAAAAACTGTATTGTTATTTGTTACAGAAGTGCATCCATTTTGAATCACGGAAAGTGATATTGTTTTATTTCCGGAAGTAGTCCAATTAACTAAATAGGGGCCCTGACCGCTTCCACTAGCTACAAGACCGCCATTAAAAGTCCAACTATAGGTGGCTCCTGCATTTCCGTTACCTGTATAATTAATTATTGAATTCTCTAGTGGACATACGGGAGTTGTGGAAGTAAATGTGGAGGTAATTGCAGGAGTAATAGAAATTAAATTTATTGTTTGAATTGAGGTGCATCCATTCTCTGTAACGGTGAGCTTAATGCTTTTTAATCCTTGAGTTGCCCATATAACCTGGTAAGGACCTTGCCCACTTCCGCTAATAACAGTTCCACCAGTAAAAATCCAGTTGTAGGTAGCATTAACTCCCGCAGTACCATTATAAGTAATTGTACAAGTACTACCCACACAAATTGAATCTGGGGTTGCAGAAAAGGTAGATGTTGGAATTAGATTAACAAGAACATTTTGTGGCGTTGCTAAAGTTGAACAACCATTTTTTGTGACTGTTAATTGAATGAAATAATTTCCGGCAGTGGACCAATTTATTTGATAGGGTCCGTTGGCTGAACCGCTGACTATATTTCCACTATCAAAATTCCAATTATAGGTTGCGGTTGCACCGCCATTTCCTGTATAGGTTATGAGTGAATTTTGTCCCTCACAAACAGGAGTTGTTGAATTGATAGTTGCAGTTGGCAAAGCAAGTATCTGAATATTTTGATTGGTAATTGATGAATTACAAATCCCAATAGTGACACTAAGGGATATTGGAAAATTTCCAGCGGTATTCCATTGTACTTGATATGGCCCCTGGCCGTTTCCGCTAATAATTGTTCCACCTCCAAAATTCCAATTATAGGTAGCATTGATTGACGCGTTGCCACTGTAGGTAATAGTAACAGGTTGACCAACACATAGAGGGGGATTAATTACGAACAATGAAGTTGGTTGTGGACCAACAAAAATTGTTTGGATAAATGGTTGTGAAACACAAGCTCCCAGAGATGCGGTTAGTGAAACGCTGTAAAAGCCTGGCGCGGAAAATAAATGTGTTGGATTTTGAAGTGTTGAAGTGTTATTTGCGCCCGAGCTTGGGTCATTAAAATTCCATAGATATGTTGTTGCGGCTATTCCGTTTCCAGTGTAATTAAATGATGCCGTTTGAGAGATACAGATAGGAGTAGTGGTGGTAAAAGTTGCGGTTGATGAAGGTAAAATATTTACAAGCCTCACTGCCTGATAGGTGTTTCCACAAGCATCAGTTACAATTAAAGTATAAGTAGAATTAACAAGCGGGGTTACCGAAATTGCGGCAGTGGTACCCCCACCGGGATTCCAGGAATAAGTATAGGGTGGAACGCCATACTGTGGAGTGGCAGTGTAGGTAACAGTAGTTCCAGAACAAAGATTAAAACCCGCAACAGAAGATGATATTATTGATTGAACAGTAATACCTGAAAGGGTAACGCTATAAAAAGTAGGATCTAATCTGATGCAAGTATTTAAACACCCTGCGCCAGCACAAACAGTTCGCATTAATTGCAAAGAAATTTGGACGGGAGTTGGGTTGCATGATGGTGTTAAACAATTAATTATTTGGGGCATTGCAATACTTGAACCGGTGCAGGTGCCTCCGAACATTGCACCTTGGCAAGTCCAAGGAATTCCGGGCGCCTCTTGTGAAATTCCACATGGCCCAACGATGTTCATGCCACCATAAGTTAAGTAGCAGTTACTGCAAGCATTGGCAGTTGAATACCTTGCGCTGAATCCAGCGTTTGTAGCGCTTGCATTTCCAGGAAACATTAAATTGATTGGATAGCTACAAGAAGTATTTAACCAAGTTCCGTTAGCGTAACCACTACCTTCATAAACATTAGGAAGATAGCTACCCGAAACTGTAATGGTAGGATCAATTGTAACTGGATAATCTCTATTTTCTTCATTGAGCCATTCAGCAGAAACATACAGCTGTATTTTAAAATTTTTGTTTTCGTTAATTATTTTATACCCGATTTTAGTTGTTGAAACATCCACATCATTTGAACTAATATCATCAAACATTTCAGGCTTTATAATTTTGAATTCTTCTAGCCCCTTCTCATTTATAATTATCAATTCGCCAATAAATAATCCATCAGAATTTAAATAGCCATTAGAAGAATATTTTATAAAGTAATTTTCTGGCAACGAAAAATTATCTTCAAACATTAACCAATTTGTTTGTTGGCTTAATTCAGGCTTTCGAATTAAAATATAATTGGTTTCAATACTGCCAAGGTCTGCAGCTAATTGACGATATACCCCTGGAAAAAAATTTCTCTGTTCAACGCCATTATCGCCAGCGGTAAAAAAGGCTTCATTAGAGGAAAATTGTTCGTTTACAAGAATACCGTCATTCAACTCATACAGTTTAACATCCTGGTTGAAGATAATTTTCTCCTCCCCAACAATTGAAGTCAACCCGTTTTCTAAATCAATCTCAACAGGAAATTGCTGTTGCGCCGCAGTAAATTTTTTATCGCTAATTTTTTTTATTCTTGAATCGATGGTGACCCATCTTCCTTCCGCATTTTTAAAATGCATGGGGGTATATGATTTCTGAATGAAAAATTCAGTCCCGTCAGAGCTCTCTTTCAGAAAATATCTTTCATCAGCAGTTCGTTTTTCCAAAACTTCAAAACAATTTTCACACCCTGCATTGAATGGAAGTGTTCCGTATTCGGGATGAGATTTTTCCTGAGAAAACTTTAAAAGGTCTGATTGATTAGATTTTATTTCGGGGGAGAATGAATATAAATTAAAAGTTTGTTGTTGTATGGGAACAATAATCTGTGCCGAACAACAGAATGAAAAAGCAATTAAAAAAAATAGGGCAAAAATTGATTTCACCTTGCGGTAAATTTATTTAGGGGTTGTAATTTAGTAAATAAAATTGATACTAAAATGAAAAGCTCAATTTTTTTGACTTTATACTCACTAGCCTTAGCCATGCCTTGAATTATTACATTCGCATTCTCAATTTGTAAATTCCATTATGTCGAATATTGTTGAGTTGAAAAATATCAAGAAAATTTATTTGAAAACCGCAGCGGTTGATGATGTTTCTTTTGTAGTTCCTAAGCAAAGCATTTTTGGAATGTTGGGGCCAAATGGCTCAGGGAAAACCACAACCATCAGAATGATTACCAGCATTATTATGCCCGATAGCGGACAAGTATTATTTGGCAATGAAATGCTCCAGCGAAATCACACTGCGCAAATGGGATACATGCCTGAAGAGCGAGGGTTGTATAAAAAAATGAAAGTGTGGGAGCAGCTTGTTTATCTCGCACAATTGAAGGGTCTTTCTGCAGTAGATGCGAAGAAAAAAGTTTTTGAATGGATGGATCGCTTGAACATTAAAGACTGGTGGAATAAAAGAGTAGAAGAACTTTCGAAAGGAATGGGGCAAAAAATTCAGTTCGTCAGCACGGTTGTTCATGAACCGAAATTGATCATTCTTGATGAACCATTCAGTGGATTAGATCCTGTAAATGCTGATTTAATTAAGAATGAAATTTTGCGCCTGCGCGATGAAGGAGCGACCATTATTTTCTCCACGCATAGAATGGAACAGGTGGAAGAAATTTGCGAAAGCATTGTGTTATATAATAAAGGAAAAGTTATTTTGGATGGAAAAGTAGAAGAAGTGCGCCGCCGTTTTCGTCAGCACAATTTCTCGGTAAAGTACGAAGGTGTAACACCAGCGATCAGCGATTTTCGATTTAAAGTTCAGTCCACTAACGATTGCGAGATGATTGTAAAAATTGCAGACGATGCCCAACCTAAAGATTTGCTCCGCCTCCTAATTAATCAGGATTGCAATGTCATTGGCTTCAATGAAATTCTTCCATCACTCAACGAAATATTTATTCAACAAGTAACCGCCACCATACATGAATAAAATTCTCATCATTATAAAGCGGGAATATTTAACTCGGGTCCGCAAACGCTTATTCATCATCACCACTATTCTCACACCACTTGCTATTGTTGCAATTTTGTTGGTGCAAATTTTACTCGCCTCGGTTTCAAGCGACACAAAAAAAATTTTAGTGGCAGATCAAAGCGGGGTTTTCAAAAACAAACTGGAAAACAAGGAGCACATTCAGTTTTCTTATTCCGATATAAAATTCGAGGTTCTAAAAAAAGAATTTAAACAAAAAGGGTACTCAGGAATTTTGCATTTTCCTACCGATTTTAATATGTACACACCCGAGGGCATAGAATATTTTTCTGATGAACAATTAGGCCTTGGTCCGCAATCGGATATTGAAGACAATCTCACCAATATTATTCGAACATTGAAGTTGGAGAAGATTGATATATCTCCTGCTTTGGTTGATGAATTAAGTAAAAGTGTAACAATCAATACCATAGTGATGAGTGAGAAAGGAGAGAAGGAAGGAAACACTGGTCTCGCTAGTGGAATTGGTTTCGGAATGGGAATGATTATTTACATAGTCATGTTTATTTATGGTGGTATGGTGATGCGTGGTGTGCTGGAAGAAAAAAATAATAGAATTGCCGAAGTAATTATTTCAAGTGTAAAACCCTTTGAAATGATGATGGGAAAAATCATTGGCATTGCCCTCGTTGGTCTCACGCAATTTGTGCTATGGATAATTTTAATTGTCGGCGCGTTTACTGTTTTAGGTTCAATGTATGCGAATCAGCTACAGGATTTACAACACACACAACAAATGATGCCTGGCGCACAAATGCAAATGCAACAACAGATGGGTAAGTGGCAGGTTTATGGCGATTTACAGCAAAGTCTTTCTTCCATTAATATTCCATGGCTCGTATTTACTTTCCTTTTTTACTTTCTTGGCGGATATTTTATTTATGCTTCTTTGTTCGCTGCTGTAGGTGCAGCAACTGGTGATGAACCCGATGCATCGTTAAATATCGTTATCACCTTGCCTGTAGTTATTTCTTTTTTTATAATGACTAATGTTCCGAATAATCCCAATAGTGGTCTCGCAGTTTTCGCCTCCTTGTTTCCACTGACCAGCCCGATTGTGATGGCCGCGCGAATACCTTTTGATCCGCCTTGGTGGCAAATCATTGCATCAATGGTTTTTCTTGTGCTCGGATTTGTTTTGATAGTTTGGATGGCTGCAAAAATTTATCGCACCGGAATATTGATGTATGGAAAAAAGAATTCGTTGCGTGAAGTAGTGAAGTGGCTTTTTTATAAATATAATTAATGAAACCAGTAGTAAAAATATTTATTGCACTCATTTTTATTGGAAGTTTTGCTTCTCAGTTTTCTTCATGCTCTTCGTGTAATAATCCGAATCATGTTATAGTTGATACCATTAAACCAAAACCGGTTGTAACAGTTCATGTTCCTGATTTTGATGCGGACTCATCTTATAAGTATTGTAATGATCAGGTAAAATTTGGTCCACGGATTCCCGGAACAAAATCGCAACAACAATGCGCTGCTTATTTGGAAAAAATGCTGAATCTCTATTGCGATACGGTATATGTGCAGAAAGCGAATGTGAAAGTTTATGATGGAAGTGAAAAGCCAATGATCAATCTCATTGGCAGTATAAACCCGAAAGCAAAAAAAAGAGTTCTGTTACTCGCTCATTGGGACACAAGGCCATGGAGCGATCGTGATGCGAATGGACCGAAAAAACAATATGATGGGGCTGATGATGGTGGCAGTGGTGTTGGAATTTTAATTGAGTGCGCCAAACAATTTCAAAAACAAAAACCAAATGTCGGGGTGGATATTCTGTTCTGCGATGTGGAAGATTATGGACCTCCTGAATTCGAAACCAAGTGGGATGAAAAGGATCAGTATGCATTAGGCACACAATACTGGGCTAAGAACCCACACACTACAAACTATCGTGCTTTCTATGGAATTTTATTGGACATGACCGGTGCAGTAAATGCACGTTTCCCAAAGGAAGCATTTTCAATGAGGTATGCACCTAGCGTGGTGAATGAATTCTGGAATCATGCACAATCCCTTGGCTTCGGAAATTATTTTGTGAATGAAAGCGCCGGAGCAATTACTGATGATCATTATTATGTGAATACAATTAACGGAACTCCAACAATTGATATCATAAATCTTAGTGCTGAAACAAAAACAGGTTTCGCTCCGCACTGGCATACACAAACAGATAATATGGATTTGATTGACCGCACAACTATGAAAGCAGTGGGGCAAACATTATTGCAGATGATTTATTACGAACCGGGTGATGAGAATTTGTAGTTAAGAATAAATTAACTAAGAGAATATAATCTCAACTTTTCTTCCTCACACGCTTTCATCAACTCGGGATAAAAGCGAAAGAAACTTTCTTTCAGAACAATTTCATTATCGAGAATGAATTGTGGCGCATGAATTAATAACTCTCCTTTTCTGATTCTGCGAGACATGCCATTGAATGATCTGGTCATTCCTTCAATGTGTGCATAGTTGAGCAACCAGTTTTCTTTGCGCATGTAGGTGAGCATTTGCTGATTCCGTTCAGGCATAATGGAAACATATTTTTCAAAAACGAGATAAGTACGATTACAAAATGTTTCCAATGAATCAGTACTGAATTCGTTCCAGTGTTTTGCAAGTATGTGATCGTATATCATATCAATTACCACACCTGACAATAACCCGAATTGTGGCCGAAGTAATTTTTTCAGTTCCGAAACTTCTGTATGTGTATCAGTGAAATTATCAATGAAGCGGTGTAACAGAATTCCTTTGCTGATTTCTTTTTCGTAGTTGAGATATTTTTTTCCTTTTACTGCATCGGCAATAAAACCACCGAGCATCAGTTCATCGCTATTGCGTGCAAGCATTAAGTGGGCGAGGTGGTTCATGAAAGTAAAAATCTAATTTTCTAACATGAATCCATCTATTGAAATTTTCAGTTCTATTTACTCTTATCAGGAAATGGCGGAACGGGGGGAATGTTTTTTTCCTGTGTTTTGAGTTGGTCGAGTAAATCTATTATAGCGGCATCTAACTGCTCATCAATGCCGGCGTATTCTTTTGCGGGGTCGTTGTCCACTATTATGTCGGGGTCAACTCCGTAGCCCTCTATCACAAATCCATCGGGCTGGTAAAAGGTGAATTCGGGGCGGTTCATGAACCCACCATCGGTGAACGGAAGTGTGCCGCGAATGCCTACCACGCCGCCCCATGTGCGCTTGCCTATAATTTTTCCGAGCTTGTATTGACGGAAACGATACGGAAAAATATCGCCATCGCTTGCCGAGTATTCGTTCACGAGGCAAACCTTGGGACCGAGCTGCATTTCGGGATTGGTGGCGCCGACTGTTACATTCCGCGCCATATTGAAATACACCAACTGCTTGCTGAGGCGGTCGGCTATGAGGGGCGACACAAAGCCGCCGCCGTTTCCGCGGTCGTCCACTATCAATGCCTTTTTTGCAATCTGCGGATAGAAATATTTCATGAACTCGTTCAACCCATCCACACCCATGTTCGGAATGTGGAGGTAGCCGATTTTTCCGCTGCTCACCGAATCAACATAGTGAATGTTGTGTTGCACCCAGTTGTAATAATAAAGGTGTCGCTCGTCGGCAATGGGAATCATCAGTGTTTTTTTGCTTCCGGTGAGTTCGGGTTTTGAGTTGGTGGTGAGTTCGGTTTGTTTGCCGGCAGTGCCAATCAACAATAGGCTGATGTCGGCGACTTTGTTGGTGGGTTGTCCGTTTATGGCGAGTATGTAATCGCCGGCTTTCACATTCACTCCCACTTCGGTGAGTGGCGAGCGCAAATCATCGCTCCAGTTGGCGCCGGGTAAAATTTCGGTGATGCGGAAGTAGCCCGTTGCGGCATCGCGCTGGTAGTGCGCGCCAAGCAATCCCATTTTTATGCGGTCGGGTTTCGGCATGTCGCCACCACCCACATACGAGTGACCGACACTTAACTCGCCAATCATTTCGCCAATAATGTAAGTGAGGTCGGCGCGGTGCTTTACATACGGCACTAGCGGCTCATACTTTGTTTTCATTGCCGCCCAGTCAACTCCATGCATATTGGGTGCATAGAAAAAATATTTCATCTGCCTCCAGCTCTCGTTAAAAATCTGCATCCACTCTTCGGTGTGATTGACATAGACTTTGAGTCCGCTGATGTCAACTTTATCTTCCACATCTTTTTTGTTGGATGGAACATCCATCACAAAAAAATCGGCGCCTTTTTTAATCAGCATTTTTTTTCCGTTGGCGCTGATGATGTATTGATTGTAATCGCCAATCTTGTTTTCTTTTTTCTCTTTCAGGTCATAAGCATACAATCCGGTTTCTTTTCCGGTTGCGTTTTTCTGGTAGTAAACTTTGTCGTTTTGCATTTCAATTCCCCAGAAATTTCCGGCATCAACAGGCAGTGCAATCAGGCGGTCATTAATTCCGGCGACATCAATTTTCACTGTAACAGGTTCAACTTTCTTTTTTTCATCTGAAGTTTTTTCGGAAGAAGATTTTATATCTGTTGTTTTTGAAGAAGAAGATTTTGAATCTGCAGGAGTTTCATCTTTTTTTATGTCCACTTCATCGTTAGTTGGAGCAAAGGGAGATTTTGTATCGGCAGCAAGCGGCACGAGATAAATTTTAGTCATATCGAGATAGGCAATTTCCATATCGGTGTTACTGAATGTGGGATTGAAATCGCGGTTGGAAGTGAACAAAAGAAATTTTCCGTCGCGACTGAAAATGGGATTGGATGATTCGTACCAACCGTCAGTCACTTCGGTTTTAATTTTGTTTTCGAGATTGTATAAAATGATTTTGTTCTTGCTTTCATGCTCTGGTCTGTTGTAAGTAATCCACTTGCTGTCGGGGCTCCAGTTGAATTCGTGCATCTCCCATATTTGCGATTGCTCAATAACTGTTACAGCTTTAGTGCTTACCTCCACATATTGCAAGCGAAGCATTTTGTCGCTATATAAAATCTTCTTGCTGTCGGGGCTCCATGCTAATTCGAACTTGTAGGTGTCGGCATTTTTTGTCAACTGCACAGTCGCCTCATCACCCGCTTGTGAGCGAACATAAATTTCATCTTCACCGGAAGCATCGCTGATGTAGGCAATCCATTTTCCATCGGGACTCCAGGTTGCATTGCGCTCATGTGATGTAGAACTCTTATCGAGGTTGCGCGTGATTCCTTCTTCCACCGGAACAGTAAACACATCGCCGCGTGATACGAACAGCAACCGTTTTGCATCGGGAGAAACATCATAACTCTCAATAAATTTTGTTCCGTCAATCCACTCACTTCGTGCATCAGGAAAATCGCCTTCGAGTGTAACAGTCACTTTCGAAATTGTTTCTGTGGTTAAATCCATTACATATAAAAATCCGCCACGCTCCCAGGTGATGTCTTTGTTTCCGAGTGAAGCGAATTTGATATCGTAGTCGGTGTAAGTAGTGACCTTGCGTGTTTGTTGTGATGTTAAATCGTAGCAGAATAAATTCATAATGCGGTCGCGGTCGCTGAGAAAATAAATTTTATT
>CAMDDP010000019.1 GCA_945892775.1 Chitinophaga pinensis | reverse complement strand
GCGGTCTGGATGGGACTCGAACCCACGACCTCCGCCGTGACAGGGCAGCATTCTAACCAACTAAACTACCAGACCAGTTTTTTGGAATGGCAAATGTAAATGTTTTAAGTTCCTATCAAAATTCATTTTGCTTTTTATTTTGATCTGTTTTTGATTATTCCTTTGCAATCTTCTTTAATTATTATAAGTGCTTCAGATTTTATTTTATAAATAAATTACATTAAAAAAAAGGAATTTATTTTTTTTCGAAAACGAAAATATTTTTTTAAAAAAAATAGAATTTCAAATAGTAAAGCCCTCGAAAGCGATTTTAATATCCTAAAATCTTCAACATGCTTTGCGAAGTTTGCTCCTTGGCAAACAACCAATCTTTCAGAACACCTTTTTTATCGTAGTTGATTAATACATGCTTGGGTGATGGAATCAAACAATGTTTTATTCCACCATAACCACTCAATTGATCTTGATAAGCACCCGTGTGAAAGAAGCCGATATACAGTGGGTCACCATTATTGATTTTGGGAAGGAATACCTGATTAACATGAACTTCAGAATTATAATAATCATGTGAGTCGCAAGTAAGTCCACCGAGATTTACGCGCTGATATTCAGTATCCCACTTATTAATTGGCAGCATTAAAAACCGCTGACCAATTCCCCATGTATCAGGAAGCGTAGTAATAAAACTGCTGTCAATCATGTACCACTGCTCAGAGTCATTTTGTTGTTTCTGGCTCAGCACCTGGTAAATTGCCGCCCCCGATTCACCAACAGTATAACTTCCGAATTCAGTATAAATATTTGGTGGGTCAATTTTTTCTTTCTTGCATACATTTTTAATTTGTGTTACAATTTCACGAATCATGTAATCGTAATCAAAAGCAAAACCCAAACTATTTCTAATAGGAAATCCGCCGCCAATATTTAACGAATCTAACGAAGGACAAATTTTTTTCAATTGACAATAAACAGTCAATGCTTTATTCAATTCACTCCAATAATATGCATCGTCCTTAATTCCTGTGTTAATAAAAAAATGGAGCATCTTCAACTTAAACTTTTTGCTATTGTGAATACGCTGAACATAAAACTCCAATATTTCTTTCCAACGAATTCCTAAACGGGAAGTATAAAATTGAAAAGTTGGCTCCTCCTCAGCAGCTATTCTTATTCCGATGTTGCATTCACCTTTTACGGTGCGCTGATAGGCTTCAATCTCCACCTTGCTATCTAACACAGGAATCACATTGAATCCTTCATTAATCATCTTTGCAATCTTATTAGTATACAATTTTGTTTTATACCCATTGCAAATAATAAAAGTGTCTTTGTTAATCCATCCTTTTTTGTAAACTTTCTGAACAATGTCAAGGTCGTAGGCAAATGAAGTTTCCAAATGGATTTCACTCTTCAATGCCTCTTCTAACACATAAGAAAAATGCGAACTCTTAGTGCAGTAGCAATAAAAGTATTTTCCAGGATACTTCAACTCTTTAAATACTTTATTGAAATTTGCTTTTGTTTTTTTTATCTGCGAAGTTATCTTCGGCAAATAAGTCAGTTTAAGCGGCGTGCCGTATTTGTCAATGAGATGTTGGAGTGAAACTCCGTTGAAGAATAAATGGTTATCTTCAACTTTAAAACCTTCTTGAGGAAAATCAAAGGTCTGATGGATGAGGTCGTGGTAGGTATTGTTCATCTCACTCTCGTGATGAAAGGGTGTTTATTAGTTAGTTAAATTTACAAGTCGTCAAATGTAATAACTTTGAACAGTTGTGAAATAATTATTTATCATAATTTACTATATGAAAAATCAAGTATTGATTAGTTCTTTTGCACAACGAAATTTTATCAAAAACTTATAATGAAAAATATAAAACTCGTAGAAGTTAAATCAGAAATAGGTGCCGGCACCCGTGGGGCTAGCCTTGGCATTGAGGCCATAAAAATTGCCGCCTTCGATTTCGGTAGCGATTTTTTCAAGAGATATCAGAGTCAGGAAATACCAACTGAAAATCAAATGTTGTACGAGCCTTCACGCTCCAGTTACGCCCGAAGAATAAAGGGAGTACTAAGTGTTAGCGAGCGCGTGGCAGAATCAGTAAAAGGAATTTTGGAAGATGGAAATTTTCCAATTGTTTTAAGCGGTGACCATAGTACTTCAGCCGGAACTATAGCCGGAATAAAAATGGCTCATCCAGAGGCCCGAATTGGTGTTGTTTGGATTGATGCACATGCCGATTTGCATTCCCCATACACGACGCCAAGTGGGAACATGCATGGAATGCCCCTCTCAGCAGCATTGGGTGAAGATAACATGAATATGAAAGTGAATAATGTGGATGATTCCATACGAGATTTTTGGGAACGATATAAAAAAATTGGTGGCATGTCACCTAAAATCAGATATGATAACTTAGTGTATGTGTGCCTTCGCGATTTTGAACAGCAGGAAGATTATTTATTAAAACAAAATCGCGTTCGCGTAATAACTACTGACGAAATCATAAACTATGGAATTGATAAAGCCGCACGTGAAGTGTTACATGCAGTTGAACCATGCGATTACATTTATATATCATTTGATGTTGACAGCATGGATTCAACCATCAGCAAGGGAACCGGAACGCCTGTGCCCAATGGTATAACCGAAAAACAGGCTGCAAGTTTAATTCTTCGATTAATGCAGGATGAAAAAGTTTGTTGCTTTGAAATAACTGAAGTGAATCCAACATTGGATAAAGAAAATCTAATGGCTGAAAATGTATTTGAAATTTTGCAGAAGGTTACGAATCAGCTGTACAATGATTGGGCAGAAGAATAATTTTATAAAATATTTTCAAAAACAACAACAAACTGCGAAAACATCCGCAGTATTTTTTCCTTCTGAAAAGATTTAGAGAATGGGCTTATGGAACAACTACTAAGAGAAAAAACGGCAACTATTGTTAACAATTTATACGGAACAAATTTTTCCGCTCAGGAAATTACTGTCAGTCAAACAGCAAAAGAATTTGTTGGCGATTTTACAGTTGTTATTTTTTCTTTTGTAAAAATTGCAAAAAAAAATCCAGCCGAAGTAGGAAAAGAAATTGGTGATGCAATACAAAAAGAAATAACAGACATTGAGTCTTACAATGTGGTAAAGGGTTTTGTTAATTTTAAATTAAAGAATGAGTTCTGGAATAACTTTTTATTAAAAGCATCTGCTGATGAAAACTTTTTTTTATTACCATTAACCAATAAAAAAATAATGGTGGAATATGCAGGGCCGAATACAAATAAGCCACTACACCTCGGCCACATCCGAAATATTTTTATTGGTTATTCGGTTTCAGAAATTCTAAAAGCTGCAGGCAATGAAGTAGTAAAAGTGAATATTTATAATGACCGTGGAATTCATATTTGCAAATCAATGCTTGCTTATCAAAAATATGGTAACAAGGAAACACC
Organism: Chitinophaga pinensis; assembly: GCA_945892775.1. Lineage (GTDB taxonomy): Bacteria > Bacteroidota > Bacteroidia > Chitinophagales > UBA10324 > UBA10324. The sequence continues at coordinate 50,143 of CAMDDP010000019.1, read as the reverse complement.
CCAAACAAAAAATATTAAAGGCGATCATCTAGTTGGAAATTATTATGTGAAATTTGATCAGGAATTAAAAATTCAAATTGCCGGATTAATGGCAAAAGGAATGAAAGAAGAAGAAGCCAATAAAAATGCGCCCCTTAATATTGAAGCAAAAGAAATGTTGCTGAAATGGGAAGCGGGGGACAGTGAAGTTCGGGCACTTTGGGAAATGATGAATGGTTGGGTATATGAGGGATTTAATAAAACCTACAACTTGATTGGTTGCGACTTCAACAAGCATTACAAAGAGTCGGATACTTATTTACTAGGGAAAAAAATTGTGGAAGAAGGCCTTAAAAAAAATATTTTTTATAAAAGGCTTGACGGTGCAGTCTGTGTTGATTTAACAACTGACGGATTAAATGAAAAAGTGCTGATTCGATCAGATGGAACTTCAGTTTATATCACTCAAGATCTGGGAACTGCTGATTTGCGCTATAAAGATTTTGAACCCAATCAGATGATTTATACAGTAGCCAATGAACAGGATTATCATTTTAAGGTTTTAAAACTTGTAACAGAAAAACTCGAAAAGAAATATGCTGCAGGAATTAACCATCTCTCGTACGGAATGGTTGATTTGCCAAGCGGCCGAATGAAATCACGCGAAGGAACAGTGGTGGATGCAGATGATTTAATTGAAGAAATGATTCGGACTGCCAAGGAGCAAACAATTGAATTAGGCAAAACAGAAAACTTCACAGAAGTTGAAGCAGAAAAATTATATTACGAATTAGGAATGGGAGCTTTGAAATTTTTTATTCTGAAAGTTGATCCACGCAAGCGGATGATTTTCAATCCAAAAGAGTCAATTGATTTCCATGGGTTCACCGGACCATTTATACAATACACATATGCGCGCATTCAATCCGTAAAACGAAAGGCTGGAATTGACTTTAAGAGCTCCTCTCCTATTATAAAAGCAAATGATTCTGAATTACAATTATTAACTCAACTTTATTTATATCCAAATATCATTAATGAAGCAGCTAATAATTTAGACCCTGCTCTTCTTGCAAATCATATTTATCTTATTGCAAAGAGTTTCAATTCTTTTTATGCCGACAACTCAATTACACAGGCAGAAACAGAAGAACTAAAAAATTACCGATTACTTCTCTCTGATTTAACAGGTGCTATTCTAAAAAGAGGAATGAAGTTGTTAGGAATTGAAGTGCCTGAAAGAATGTAATTTCTTTTATTTACAATGTGTCTAATGAGCAATAAAAACGCTTCATTATTGTTAATGAACTCAAAAAAAATCAATTGATTTGAAAAACTATATTTGCGCCCCGATGAAATACACCTTTTCAATACTTGTTATTCTATCAATCTTTACAATTTCATCATGCAGTGAATATCAAGAAGTATTAAAAGGAAATGATTTAGGAAAGAAATATGAGATGGCTAAATCTTATTATAACAAAAAGCAGTATTACAAAGCGCTGCCATTATTAGAAGAATTGGTTCCTGTTTATAAAGGATCTAAAGAAGGAGAAGAGATGTATTACTACCTCCCTTTTTGCTACTACGGAACAGGGGAATACATAGTAGCAGCTTATCACTTTAAAAACTTTTTTGCTACTTACCCTACAAATGTCCATGCTGAAGAATGCTTATTTATGAATGCTAAATGCTACATGAAAATGTCCCCTAAGTATGAGTTATCACAGGATTTCACAGAAAAATCAATTAATGAATTCCAATTGTTTACAAATTCTTTCCCAACCAGTGCTTTAGTGAGTCAAGCAAATGACGACATTGACCAAATGCGTGCAAAATTGCAAGTAAAAGCCTTTGCAGGGGCTAAGTTGTACTATCAAATGACTAATTACAAAGCGTCGGCTGTTGCACTGTCAAATTTGATAAGAAACTACCCTGATTTACCGAATATTGCTGAAGCTTGTTTTTTAATAGTGAAGTCAGACTATCTTTACGCCCTAAATAGCATTGTAGAGAAACAAAAAGATCGTTTCGAAAAAACAGTTTCGGTTTATAACCAATATAAAGATAAATTTGCCGGAACACGGTACGAAAAAGAAGCAAAAACAATTTTAGATAATTCAACATCCATTTTAAACAAACTCAACATTCATGAGTAATTCAATTAAAAAATTACAAGGTCAGCAAATGACTAATGTTGCCGAACCACGCAATGTGGAAGCAATGAAAAATCAGGTTGGTAGCACCTACGAAGCCATCGCAATTATTGCAAAACGCTCTACTCAAATTGCTAGTCAGATTCGTGAAGAACTGCACTCAAAACTTGAAGAATTTGCCTCATCTTCTGACAACTTAGAGGAAATTCACGAGAACCGTGAACAAATTGAGATTTCAAAACATTACGAAAAATTAGCCCATCCAACTTTAATGGCTACTGAAGAATTTTTGGAAGAAAAGGTTTACTACCGCAATCCAAGCAAGGAAGCGCCTAAGCCATTATTCTAATGTCTTCCTTAAAAGGAAAAAAAATTCTCCTTGGCGTTTGTGGAAGTATTGCCGCTTATAAAAGTGCAATTCTCATACGCTTATTAGTAAAAGAAGGAGCAACAATAAAAGTTATTATGACAAGGGAAGCGGGGAAATTTATTTCCCCGCTTTCACTTTCAACACTATCTAAAAATCCAGTTTTATCAGAACTTACTACCGACAACGGCTCGCTCTGGAATAACCATGTTGAGTTGGGACTATGGGCCGATTTATTTTTAGTTGCTCCCACATCAGCCAATACCATTTCAAAATTTGCCTCTGGAACTTGTGATAACTTATTAAGCGCTGCTTATCTATCGGCTAGATGTCCGGTTTTTATTTCGCCCGCTATGGATGAAGATATGTGGGCTCATGCATCCACAAAAAGAAACATTCTATTGTTAAAGCAAAATGGCAACGCTATTCTAAATGTATCACATGGTGAACTCGCAAGCGGATTAGTTGGTGAAGGAAGAATGATGGAACCCGCAGAAATTATTTCGAAGCTTATGAATCATTTCAATGCATCACAAACATTGAAAGGAAAAAAAGTTTTGATTACAGCAGGGCCTACATACGAAGCCATCGATCCTGTTCGTTTTATCGGAAATCATTCAAGTGGAAAAATGGGATATGCCATAGCCGAAGCTTGTATAAAAAATGGTGCTGAGGTTACGCTTATATCGGGTCCCGTAAATATGCCAGCTCCTTCAAAGTTAAAGAAATTTGTATCGATAAAAACTGCTGACGAACTTTTTTCAGCTACAACAAAAGCATTTGCCAAATCTGATATTACAATTATGGCGGCTGCAGTTGCTGATTATAAACCACAAAGAATAGCTATCAATAAAATAAAAAAGATAGAAGGCGAATTGAATATTGAATTAGTAAAAACAAAAGATATTCTTGCGGAATTAGGAAAAAGAAAAAAGAAAAATCAAATGCTTATTGGCTTTGCATTAGAAACCGAGAATGAAGTTTCAAATGCTCAAGAAAAATTAAAAGCAAAAAAACTAGACTTTATTATCTTAAATTCATTGCAGGATCAGGGGGCCGGATTTGGAACCGATACAAACAAAGTCACCATTCTTGATAATGGTGGAAAGAAAATAGAACTCCCATTGAAAATGAAAACCGAAATTGCGCACGACATCATTAACTTTATTATCTCAAAACTTCATGCGTAAACTTTTTATAATTCTTGTTTTACTTGTTTCGGCCTATGCACATGCTCAAGAGCTTAATTGTTCGGTTCAGGTTATTACCCCACAATTGCAAACTGCCGATCCGAAAATATTTGATGACATGAAAAAAACCATCACCGAATTTATAAATAATCGGAAATGGACAGGAGATACTTACACTCAAAATGAAAGGATAGAATGCGCTTTATTAATAAACATTACAAAAGAACTTTCTGCCGATAAATATCAAGCACAGGTAACCATACAATCAAACAGACCAATATTCAACTCCAGTTATAATTCAATTTTATTCAATTGGATTGATAAAGACTGGACCATTGAATATGCACAATATCAAACGCTCGATTTTAACGAAAATGCTGTGAGCAGTGAATTGAGTTCGCTACTCGCCTACTATGCCTACATTATTATTGGTTTAGACTACGATGCATTTTCGCCGAAGGGTGGTACGCCGTTCTATACAAAAGCTCAAAATATTGTAAACTTAAATTCCAATTCCAGTGCAAAGGGATGGAAAGCGGTAGAAGGCTTGCGTAACAGATACTGGTTAATTGAAAACCTAATGAATACTAAGTACGATAATGGACGCACCGCCATTTATAAATATCACCGAGAAGGCATGGACAAAATGTATGACGATATTGAAAATGGCCGCAAGGCAATACTCAGTTCTTTTTCATTGCTCGACAAAATGAATCAGGATAATCCGAACAGCATGTTCATTCAAATATTTTTTGCCGCAAAAGTTGATGAGATTATAAATATCTTTTCTCAGGCGCCGCCTATCGAAAAGACCCAAGTAATAAATCTTGTTTCCAAAATGGATGCCGCCAACTCAACTAAGTATCAAAAAATAATGAAGCAGTAGTATCATATTAATACTCATTATTAGCAATATCACAATTCTAAATATTTAATTAATTGTTTTAAACAACATTTTTTGCTTGTTTAGTCATCTGGCAATAAACGAACTGAAACTTTTTCCATTTCATTAAGTATAGCAATAAAAAAATTACCCTATGGCTTCAATTAACTTTTTCTCGCTTTATATTACTAACGAAATAAATGATGAAAATAAAGTGTTAATGAATATGACGAAATATGATTTATTCATATTTCTTTTTAGTTTCTTTTTTACCTTGGAAGCAGGGATTGCAATTATTCAACAAGCCTAATTTTTAATAAATTTTATTGCACAATTTCCATTCGCTCCAGTTAAGCGAATGATATAAAGTGCCGGAATTAGTTGTGAAGTATTGAGTTGAACCTCAAAACTATCTTTAACGGTAATAGCTATAATTTTTCGGCCGATAGCATCAAACAGTTCTACTTTTGAAATTTCATTATTAGCAATCAATCTAACAATATCAGTGGCCGGATTCGGAAACAATTCCAACACCCATTCATTATAAATATCATTAACTGAATTGTAATTGTGTACACTTGATGTATCAAAAATAGTTACACCACCACGATAATTTCCAATGGTGATTTCAGGAATGCCATCATTATTTATATCCATAGCACTTGGAGTTGAAAAACTTCCCACCTGAATATCAGCAAATGAAGAATCAACTAAATTAAAAGTGCCCGCAATATTGCTTTCAATATTGTCGTATTGAAAAACATTTCCGCCTTCGCAACCTACTAACAAAGTCCAGGTTGATGCATTATCTAACTTTACAAAACAAGGCACACTGAATCCCACAACAGACCCATTTTGTTGAACAATTACATTACCAAAAGATGTTTGAATTGTTGAATAGTTAGGTGCTGTTGCTGTTCCCATATTCCTAAAAAAATTTAAAGAGCCATTATCCTCCCCTACAACTAAATCCAATAAACTATCAGCATTTACATCAACAATTAAGGGCGTGCTGAAACCTCCAACATCAATGGTGAAGTAAGAAGGATTGCTGAGGATAAAATCATCAGGCACTTGATTTCCCCCACCTATATTTTCATAGTAAAGCAATGTTCCATTCAAGTTGCCAAGAATCATTTCCTTTTTCCCGTCATTATCTATATCACCGAAAGCAGGATATAATCCTTTCAGGTTAAGAGAAGATAAATTCAACCAGTTTTTAGTAATTAATTTATATTTAGGAAGTGTATCCACACCAACATTTTGCAAATAAGTAACAGCAGAATTTGTTCCATAAGAACTCCTGTTTGTTATGAGCATATCTATTAAACTATCGTTATTCAGATCAACAAAAACTGGCGCCGCACCAGAGCCAACATCAACCATATCAGAAATCAGAAATGAATCTGTTTGATAAATAAAAGTGCCATTAGTATTTGTTCCAATGTTTTTATAATACCAGGAACACGCAACATCCGTTTGACCATTTTCAGTATTCGGAGATGCAATCAGATCCTTTGCCCCGTCATTATCCAAATCAAGATAAAATGCAGCCGGAAAATAATCAATGTCAGCAGGTACCGAGTAACTTGGAAATGCAGTATCCTGCGAAGTAAGTAAAGCAGAATTAATGCTTCCCCCATTGGTAAGATAAACTAAATCAGAATAAGAAATATCGCCCAATATTATTTCTTTATCGCCATCACCATCATTGTCAAAAGCAAGAACAGTAGAACCAGAATGACGAATGCCCCCTCCTCTTAAGTTCTCCAATTCATCATATTTAATAGGTGCAAGCCCTTCTAGTCTAAAAGGACAAACCTGATTTAACCATTTTGCCTCCTGAGAAGCAGGTTCGAACATTAAGCCCCAACATTGATCAATCAATTCATATTTAAAACTATCGCATCCAAAACCCAACTCTTGCGATTGGTTTTGAAAATAATCTATCCATCCGCCCCCTTGTTCAAATGTCAAAATATCGATGTCACTGTCATTGTCCACATCAATAAATGCTGGTATATCCACGCTGGTAATTAAAATATTTAAAGGCCCTGTAAATCCTTCAAATTTCAAAAGCTTGCTATACAATGTAAAACACAATTCATTATCTGAATTATAAAAACCCTTAAAGACTTTTGTTCCCAATGTGGTATGCGTAAAAATATCTTCAATGTTATCGCAATTAAAATCGAGCAGCAAGCACCAAGAATCCATTTTAGGAAAATTCTTTTCGAACTTAGGTGCGTAATGGTAATCAATTGTATTATTGGTTCCTGAATTGGTAAAAGTTAAAAGTCTTTTACCTGTTTTATCGAATATTACTAAATCAAGAATTCCATCATCATTCAAATCAGCAGCTGAAAATTCCGGGTTGTTTAATCCTCCGACCCACGGCATAATGTATGGAACAGTTCCCTTTAATAATTCTATGTCATAATTTGGAAAATATTGGGCAGAAACATTTTTATGAAACAAGATGTCTCCTAATAAGAATAAAACAATTACTATATCATTTTTTTTCATGCTCGATTTTCGTTCGGGTGGAAAATTAGTCTTAAATAAACATTTGCTGAACTGATTTTAAGAATAAATGAAAAATGAAAGGAGAAATGCTTTCTTCAACAGTATTGCTATTTCTCTCAAATGTAATTAACTGATACAAAGAGAATATACAAAACAGCACAAATAATTTCGTCAGCTTTTTAAAAAACGAATTCTTTTTTTATGAAACAGCTAACACAAAAAACTTGGCTTACATTTCACCCGCAATGAAATTGTTTAAGTTACTGTTTTTTCCTGTGGCCGGTTTCATTATCATGCAATGGATGGAAACCAAAGGATTGCCGGTTCCTGCCGCACGAATGTGTTTTCTGCTGATATGGATTGCCGGCTGGTGGATGAGTGAAGCCATTGATTTGGCAGTTACCTCGCTTATACCAATTATATTTTTCCCGTTGCTAGGAATTATGAGCGCCGACAGAACAGCGGCTCAGTATATGGAGCAAACCATATTCTTATTCATAGGCGGTTTTTTTCTTGCTTATGCAATGGAGAAGTGGCACCTGCACAGCCGCATGGCTTATAAAATCATTTTGCTGCTCGGCAATAAACCATCGCGCATTTTACTCGGCATAATGGTAACTACTTATTTAATTACCATGTGGATTTCAAATACTGCCACAACCATCATGTTGTTTTCGGCAGTGCTTGCAATTATCCGTAACGAAAAACTTTTTCATCCCGAAGGTCACAAGAAAGTTGCCGCCGCCTACATGCTTGCACTTGCCTATACTGCCTCCATTGGAGGTTTCTCTACTCTGGTTGGCACACCACCCAACATGATATTCGCAGGGTTTTATGAGAAAATGGTTCCGGGTGCCGAGTCCATTAATTTTTTCCGATGGTTTGTTTTTGCTTTTCCTATCAGCATTACTTTTTTTATTTTAGCCTATTGTGTGTTGCGGTTTTATGTGATTGAAAAAAAATATGATTTACCATTTGATATGCAGCACATCCGCGATGAATTAAACAAAATGGGTAAACTGAGTCGAGAAGAAAAATCCGTGATGACTATTTTTTTTATAACTGTGCTCTTATGGTTCACCCGTGCTGATATTGATTTCGGAAATTTTAAAATGACCGGATGGAATAATTTATTTGGTCTTCCTTCTTATATAAAGGACAGTACTGTTGCCATACTTGCAGGATTTATATTATTTCTCATTCCTGCTTCAAAAAGCAAAAAAGAAAATATTTTAGAGTGGAAGGATGTAACAAAACTTCCATTCAAAATAATATTGTTGTTTGGTTGCGGTTTTGCAATTGCCGAAGGTTTTGAATCAACAGGGCTTGATAAAATTTTTGCAGAAAATTTAGTTGGCCTTAAATCATTGCCATCGTGGCTCATCATTTTAGCAATAATTGCTTTTGTAACCCTGCTGAGTGAAATGGCGAGTAATGTGGCAAGTGTGCAACTTATACTTCCGATATTAATTCCATTGAGTATAACACTTGGAGTTGACCCGTTGACTCTTATGGTTCCGGCTACCATTGCTGCATCTTTCGGTTACATGTTGCCAGTAGCAACTGCTGCAAATACAATTGTATACGGAAGCGGATATATTGATTTAAAAACCATGTACCGCACAGGATTTATTTTTAATGTGATAGGAATTATTTTACTCACCCTGTTTACTGTTTTAAGAAAGTTTTAAGAAAGTTATTTATATCGTTATTTGATACGAAAATATTTTGAGGCTGAACGATAATCAGAATAGCTGTAAAAAAAACTGTCCCAGTTCAGTGAAGAACCGGGACAGAAAAAAGCATTAACTATGGCTACAAGGTCTCTGCCTTTTTTATTTAATCAAGCCTGAGATTTTTTAAAGTCTGCTAAAAATTTTTCCAATCCAATATCAGTTAAAGGATGTTTCAACAATCCCATAATTGCATCTAACGGACAAGTAACAACATGTGCTCCTACTTCGGCACAACGAACAATGTGTAAAGAACTTCTGATTGAAGCAGCAAGTACCTGGGTTGGATACCCATAGATTCCATAAATCTGTACAATTTGAGCAATTAACTGAATGCCATCCCAATTACCATCATCCACACGACCAACAAACGGAGATATATAAGTTGCTCCTGCCTTAGCAGCGAGTATTGCCTGCCCTGCTGAAAATGCTAGCGTACAATTGGTTTTAATTCCCTGTTCAGATAAATACTTAATGGCTTTAATACCATCTTTAATCATCGGCACTTTCACCACAATATTCGGATGCAAAGCAGCAAGTACTTTCCCTTCAGCAACAATTTTTTTATAATCAGTTGAAATAACTTCAGCGCTTACATCACCTTTTACAATGGCACATATTTTTAAGTAATGCTCCATAATATTTTCTTCTCCTTTAATACCTTCCTTAGCCATAAGTGAAGGATTGGTAGTAACTCCATCAAGAATTCCAAGGTCTTTGGCTTCCTTTATCTGGGCAATGTTTGCTGTATCAATGAAGAATTTCATATGTAACTTTCGTGTAAGAAAGGGCAAGTTACTTATATCGCACCGCTCAACCGTTTACCCTTGCTGCCTTCCGACCCTGGGGGAGTTCACAGGAGCTGGTCGTATAAGACTTGCCCGGGACAAATGTAATCTGAAAAACAGTATGGCAACGAACAACAGCAAAAAAATAGTTTTTAACATTTTAAAAACACACCTTAAAATCAATATTTATCATTGTAAACCAATGGTTTAACTGAATCAATTAAAAAATGAATGAATAAGAATCTATTAAAATAAAAATAAAAAATTTAAACTTTTTCCCTCTTTGATTGCTTTTAATTATAGTTTTATGGTTTGATTAAATGAAATCAACAAAATTAGATCTCTTTTTCTTACTTGTGTTGCTTTTTCCATTGTTATCTAATGGACAAAAGCAAACTAACAATTGGTATTTTGGGGATAAAGCTGGCTTAAATTTTAATGGAATATTATCGGCAATTGGTACTGGTCAATTAAATACACAAGAAGGATGCAGTGGTTATTCTAACCCCTCAACAGGCCAATTGTTATTCTATACTAACGGAGATACGATATGGAATAAGAACAATCAAAAAATGCCTAATGGTATTGGAATTGGTGGGCATAAATCAAGCTCTCAATCAGGATTAGTTGTCCCAAGGCCTGGAAGCACAACCCAATTCTATGTTTTTAGTGTAGGGGCTTGGGGGGGAATGAATTCAGCAAGTAGCGGAAGTTTTAATCTGAATTTAGTTGATATGAATTTAAACGGTGGGCTGGGCGATGTAACCATTAAGAATCAGATGGTTCTATCTCCTGTTTGTGAAAAACTAACCGCAACACTTCATTGCAATGGAGTTGATTATTGGGTGGTAGTTCATAAATTTAATTCAAATAAATTCTATTCCTATTTGTTGACCTCAGCGGGCTTATCAGCAGTTCCAGTTATAAGCACAATTGGAATTATGCATTCTGATACCTTAGGAGGAAATGGATTTTCAGCAATTGGATACATGAAAATTTCACCTAATGGAAAAAAATTGGCTCTTGCTTGTTATAGCGATATAAGAACCGTTGAAATTTTTGATTTTAATTATAGCAATGGGACTATCAATAACGAAATTATAGATGACTCCTGGTTTAATTATCATGGCAATTCAGGATTATATGGATTAGCTTTTTCACCCGATAATTCAAAACTCTATATAAGCGGTGTTAACGATTCAACTATTCACCCCAGCAGTGTTTATCAATATGATTTAAGCACAAATAACGCAGTAGCAATACTTGCTTCAAAGACTATAATAAATACTTCGCTCACGCAATCTTATGGTGCTTTGCAATTAGCCCCTAACGGAAAAATTTATTTAGCTAAAGCAAGCAGCCCCAAATTGGATGTGATCAATACCCCTAATCTATCAGGAGCCCCATGCAATTATGTAACTGACGGGTTACAAATGGGAAATCAACAGGGGCAACATATTAGCAGGTATGGCCTTCCTAACTTTGTAGAAATATTTAATACGCCTACACACTTCAATCTAACTTATGGAGGCTGTGGGGGAACCTACACGGCAACATTACTTGACACAATAATTCCTTTTCCAGTTACAGTAACTTGGAACTTCGGCGACCCTGCCAGTGGTGTAAACAACACCTCCACTTTACTTGACCCAACCCATATTTTTTCTACATTAGGAACATATAATATTTCATTAACAATAACAACAGGATGCACCAATTTCATTTACAATACTTCTCTTGATTTAACCGATAGTTTTCAAGTTGATTATGGCCCCGACCAAACAATTTGTGTAGGTAATAATATTCAATTAACCAATCTGTTCCAATACGGATTAAATTACCAGTGGACACCGGCAACTGATTTAAGTTGTGCAAATTGTTCAAGTCCAATTGCGAACCCAAATTCAACCTCAACTTATATTGTATCTATTGATGATGGGCCTGGTTGTCACGATGAAGACACCATTGTTATAAATATAACAAACGGAGTCACTGCATTTATTTCTAATGATACAACTATTTGTCCGAGTTCTTCAGTTCAACTTTTAGCTTCTGGAGGCACTTCGTATTTATGGTTTATCGATTCAACACTATCTTCCTATAATATTCCAAATCCATTTGCTACTCCAATCATTGCAACAACTTATTCTGTTATTGTTTCAACACCAGGGTGCACACCTGATACCGCATCAGTTACTGTTTCTTTTCTATTGCCTCCGGATATTAATGCTGGTTCTGATTTAACAATCTTTAATGGGAATTCGGTTTTGATTGAGGCAACCTCCAATGGCCTATTCTTTCTGTGGCAACCTGGCAACAACTTAAATGACTCAACTATTCTTCAGCCTCTTGCTTCCCCAACCATCACAACAACTTACATTGTAATTACTGACAATGGCTTTGGCTGTCTAGCAGTTGATACCGTTATCATTACTGTGAACGATGGAACTGAACCCATTCTTTATTTTCCAAATGTGTTTTCTCCAAACCAAGATGGCATTAATGATTTTTTTGATTACTTCAATTCGGGGTTTGAAAAAGTGTGGATGAGGATTTATAATCGATGGGGCGAAACAGTTTACCAAACAGATTTACAACACGATGGTTGGGATGGAACATTTGATGACCTGCCCTGTTCAATGGGTGTATATGTTTACTATGCAATAGGTATTGATAAAGGAAAAAAATATTTTTTTAAAGGAAACTTTACACTCCTTCGATAATGATGTTTATATTTTAACTCCTTACATCTTTAAATTGCTTTCACAAGCAAATACATTTAGCAGATGATTAAAAGATTTCTGTTATTTCTTCTCATGCTTTTTACTTCAAATATTTCTTCCGCCCAAAAGGAAGCATCAATTTGGTTTTTCGGAAAACAAGCAGGCATTGATTTCTCATATTCCTATCCTGTACCTGTTACTGTAAGCGCGATGAATGTTAAAGAAGGCTGCGTAACCATGTGTAACAGCGGTGGTTGGTTGCAATTTTATACCAATGGAATGCAGGTATGGAATAAGTATCACAAAGTCATGCCCCACGCAAAAACATTAAAAGGTCATGATTCATCTTCTCAATCTGCTATTGCAATTCCCAATCCCGACAATCCGAATATCATTTATCTTTTTACATCAGATGCAGGTGCATACGCAAATCCACCGAATAACGGAGTTAGTTATTATAAAATAGATATGACTAAAGAAAGTGGCCTGGGTGATGTAGTGGGTAAAGATGTTTTGCTGCTTCCTTCAGCTGCTGAAAAACTAACTGCTGTTAAACATAAAAACGGAAAAGATATTTGGGTGATGGCACATGGATGGAATACCGGAAATTTTTACTGCTACCTAGTAACAAAAGAGGGTGTTGCTAAAAATGCTGTGATCAGCAGAATTGGAAATGTCTATCACGGAGGGATTTCAACAGATGGAAATGCAATTGGATACATGAAATATTCACCCGATGGAAAAAAATTATGTTCCGTCATTTACGAAAATAATTTTGCAGAATTATATGATTTCAATAATGAAACAGGAATATTAAGCAATTACAAATTAATTTTTACGCCTCAAAGTAAAATGGCCTATGGTTGTGAGTTTAGCCCGAATAGTAAAATGTTGTATCTGAGTTTTTATATTACAAATGAAATTTATCAATGGGATGTTACGCTTACAACTACCGCTGATATTATGCAATCTGCTGTTTTAGTTGCTCAATCACTTGACAAAAAAATGGGCGCTTTACAAAATGCCATTGATGGAAAAATTTATGTGGCCAAGCGCAGCGAGTATTTAGGATGCATACCCAATCCTAATGTTAAAGGAATTGGCTGCGGGTATATTGAGCAAGGATTATACCTGAATGGCGGTGAGCCCCAATTGGGCTTGCCAAATTTTATAACCAGCTATTTTAATCGACCTTAACCAATTATTTTATTAAAACATAAAATAGCTACCTATAAATAGGTAACTATATGTATAAAAATGCGTAAAGGCGTCATGTCAATCAAAAAACATGAACCGACTCTACGCGGTCACTTCCGCTTTTTTAATCTTTTTTATTAATTTTTCAAACATTTTAGCTCAACCAATAGCTAATTTCTCAGTTAATTTACCTAATCCAGTTTGCAACCCGGCTGTAGCTAGTTTTACAAATTTGAGCACTGGAACAGCCCTAACCTATGAATGGAATTTTGGTGTAAATGCAGGAGTAAACAGCATACTCTTGAACCCATCAACTACCTATTCGGCATGTGGTTCTTTCACCGTAACATTAACAGTAACTGATGGAAACGGTTTACAGGATGTAAAAACATTACCCGTTGTTATTCATTGTAAACCCACAGCAAGTTTCAATACTACAGGTGCAGTAGGCTGCGCCCCACTTCTTGCAACTTTAACAAGCACAAGCACCCCTGGTAGCGGGTCTATCAACTTATATCAATGGGACTTTGGTGATGGAAGTACGGGGTCAAATTCAATTGAAAATCATTTGTACACAACTCAAGGATGCAAAACCGTTACCTTGATAGTTACAAACTCATTTGGATGTAGCAATAACATTACAACACCTGCAGCAGTATGTGTTACAACAAAACCAAATGCAACTTACAATGCAACCCCTTTAAATGGGTGTGGTTCTCCATTTACAACCACTTATAATTCAAATGTAACCGGAGGAACAGCCCCCTATTCCTATCAATGGAGTTTCCCAGGTGGTACACCAAATAATTCAACTGCAAGTTCTCAAAGTGTAACCTATAATTCTTCTGGTCTTTTCAATAGTCAATTAATCATAACTGACGCAAATGGATGCCAGGATACCATTGTAAGAAACAACTATATCAATGTTGGAAATCTGCAAGCTCAATTTTCAATTTCCGCTTTGCAGGGATGCGCGCCTTTAACTGTAAATGTTGCCGGACAAAATAGCGGTGCGGGTAGTTGGAATTGGACTACAACACCAAGTGGAAATCCAGCAACAGCTAATGGACAAAATGCTTCGTTTACTTTTAACACTGATGGAAATTATCAGATTTGTTTAAATGTAAGTTTCAGTAATGGTTGCACGGCACAAAAATGTACAACAGTTGTAGTTGCAGCAACGCCAAATGCAAATTTTTCTCAAACAGGCAACACGCCAACTTGCGCCCCACCCTTAACAATTAATTACAATGATCTTTCAACAGGAACAGGGTTAACCTATTCATGGAACTTCATGGGTGGAATACCCGCTACATGGGCAACAAATAATCCACCCAATGTTTTATATAATTCATGTGGAAATTTTTCTACAACACTTACAGTAATAAATTCTGCTGGCTGTAGTAATGTAAAAACTATAACTAACTTAGTAAATATTGATTGTCCAGTTGCTGCATTTATTGCCACTCCAACATCAGGATGCGCGCCATTAACTGTTCAATTCAGTAGCCTAACATCAAGCGGGACGCCAACAATATGGAAATGGAATTTCGGTGACACTGGAAATCCAAATACAGTACAAAGCAATTTGCAAAATCCCTCTCATATTTTTACTGCTGCCGGTTGCTATGATGTGAGACTCATCATTATAAATGCACAAGGCTGTACCGATACGATATTAATGATTGATGCAGTTTGCGTAGGAACAATGCCTACTGCAAACTTTTCAGTAACTCCATTAGTGGCTTGCGCAGGAATGAATATTACGTTTTTAAATACAAGCACCGGAGTTAATGCAACAACAAATTACAATTGGGATTTTGGTGGTCTACCTTTCAATTCTCAATCTACAAGCGCCAATCCATTTTTTAATTATAGCGATACTGGTTGGGCAGATGTTATTTTAATTGCCTGTAACAATGGTTGCTGCGACACTTTATTTATGGATAGCGCCATTCATATCATACCGCCAGTAGCAAAATTTACAGTTGAAAAAAATTGCAGCACACCTTATACTCTCATCCTTCATGGAGGAAATTCTATTGATGCTGACTTATTTAGTTGGCAGATTACTGGAGCAACAGCTACATCATTAACAGATAGCACTATAACTATTACCTATTCCTCAAGTGGCAGTTACCAAATAAAATTAACCGTTACCAATTTAGCTACAGGATGCACTGATCAAAAAGTTTTAACGGTACAGATCAGAAATGTTCAAGCTGGGTTTACTGCTCCAACGAGTGGATGTAAAGCATTTAATTTCTGTTTTACAAATACTTCTATAGATGCAACTTCTTACAAATGGTTGATTACAGATACCGTTGGTAATACAGTTTTTACTTCAACCATTAATTCTCCTTGCCCATCACTTATTAATTCGGGTAAATATTCAGTGCGTCTAATTTCAACAGACATTAATCAATGTTCAGACACTTTATTTATGCCGAATTATATAACAGTTTATGGAACTTATGTTGATTTCAGTGGAATTCCATTGAGTGGATGCACACCTTTGAATGTTCAGTTTGCTGATAATTCAACATCACCTCAGTCCATTCCTTTTGTATGGAAATGGAATTTCGGTGACCCCGGATCTAATACTTTCAATACTTCTAATCAGCAAAATCCTGCACACACTTATAACCAATCAGGGTTGTATTCTGTCACACTTGTGATAACCGATAATCATGGCTGCATTGATTCATTAACAAAAGTGAATTACATAAATGCCATTTCGCCGGCCATCAATTTCGGTGCAATTGCTTCGAGTGTTTGCCTTGGCAGTCCTGCTTGTTTTTTTAACAACACTATAGGAAGCAGCAACCTGAATTTTGTTTGGGATTTCGGGGATGGAAACTCCTCAATTGCTGCTGCACCTTGTCATTTTTATTCTTCAAACGGAATTTACAATGTAACATTAACAGCAAGTGATATTTCGGGTTGTGTTTCAACATTGATTGATACTGCTTCAGTAGTTGTGAGCATGCCGACCGCTTCTTTTATTGCTGATACAACCCATTCAACCTGCCCTCCGCTTGCCGTTCAGTTTAGTAATTTTTCAACGAACATTGATAGCGCTACAACCTATCTATGGAATTTTGGCGACGGAAATACATCTTCATTACAAAACCCAATTCACACATACAACATTGCAGGAACTTACGATGTAAGTTTAATAGCAACAGATGCAAATGGTTGCAGCGATATAATTTTATTTACCAATTATATTTCAATCAGCGGACCTGCAGGAGTTACTGCATCATCTATCGGTTCAGGTTGTATTCCATTGAATGCATGCTTTCAGGTATTTACCAGCAATTCTGTAAGTTTTGATTGGAACTTTGGTGATGGAACTGTTATCACAAATACACTTGATAGTATTTGTTTTACCTATTCTACTCCTGGAATATTCTATCCTGAAGTAATATTAAGTGATGGTCTTGGGTGTAATGTTTCCATTCTATTAGATACAGTAGTGGTTGGAAGCCCTGCTGTTAATTTCGGAATAAGTCCAAATCCAATCTGTAATGGTGGAGTAGTTTCATTCACTGATTCAACATTCGCCTCTGTTTCAATTTCTAACTGGGATTGGAATTTTGGTGATGTGGCAAGTGGTGTAAGCAATACTTCATCACTACAAAATCCCAATCACAACTATTCAACTCCTGGTATTTATTCTGTTACACTTAACATACTAACAAGTGCAGGTTGCGCAGGACAATTTACAGATTCTGTTTTTGTTTTTTCGTCTCCAACAGCTATCTTCTCAATGGATGATACAACCATTTGCCCAAGTCAAATTATTGCTTTTAAAGACATCTCCCAACCCACCGGAACCATTTCATCTTGGAGTTGGAATTTTGGTAATGCAGCAAGTGGAACTTTAAACACTTCAACACTTCAACACCCATTTCACACTTACACAACACCAGGGATATATGCAGTAATTCTTATTGTACAATCAGTAAATGGATGTACTGATACTACTTCAAACATTATAACCGTAGTAACTAATCCGATAGCATCTGCAGGGGCCGATGCCACAATTTGCTTGAACTCAACCATCGTTTTAAATGCCAATGGAGGAATCTTATTCAACTGGTCCCCACCAATCGGATTAAGTGACACAACAATTTTCAACCCAATTGCAGCACCTACTTCTACCACTACTTATTCATTAGTAACAACTGATCTGAATGGTTGTATTGCCACTGATAATGTTATTGTAACTGTTCTTTCAATTCCAACTCTCGTTGCAGTTCCTGACTCAACAGTTTGCTCAGGGCAAAACATACAATTACAGGCCAGTGGGGCAACTAGTTACACATGGTCTCCATTGAATGGATTAAACAATGGTGGTATTTCAAACCCAATTTGCCATGCAACTGTGCCCACCACCTATATTATTACAGGAGTTGATGCATCTGGATGCACTAACTCAGCCACAATTTCAATCAATCTATTCCCTGTTGCAATTGCAAATGCAGGGAGTGATTCTACAATCTGCCTAGGAAATTCAATTCAGCTAAATGGTTCTGGTGGAATAAATTTCGAATGGGTTCCAATTTCATCAATTGACTCATCAACAGCATTTAATCCAACAGCAACACCATTATCATCTGGTACATATACATTAATAATTACTGATGCCAACGGTTGCACTGCAACTGATGACATTACAATAACTGTAAATTTATTGCCGATAGTTGCTGCAAGTTCCGATATTCAAATTTGCTATCAGACAAGTGCCATACTTAATGCAAGTGGTGCTGTAAATTATGAATGGAGCCCATCAACAACATTAAATAGTTCAACCGGAACTACCGTAAGTGCCTCGCCAGATTCATCAACTTTTTACTATGTAACTGGAACGGATGCTAATGGATGTAGCGCAATAGATTCAGTTTCTGTTTTTGTTTTGCCACAATTAAATGCTGTAGCAGGAAACGGCGGTGATATATGTATTGGAGGCGTTATTCAATTAATTGTTTCTGGTGGAAATCAATATTCCTGGACGCCCGCAAATAGTTTAGACAATCCATATTCACCCAATCCATTTGCTTCACCAGAACAAACTACAACCTATACAGTAATAATTTCTGATGGTGTATGTGATTCTGACACACTCACAATTATTGTCAATGTAAACGAATCGCCATTCTGCTATGCCGGACAAGATTTTGAGATTCCTGTTGGAACTGAGATTCAATTGGGGGGGGCGGTAACTCAAGGTGCAACTTATAGCTGGAATCCTCCGGATGGATTAAGCTGCACTAATTGTATAAGCCCAACAGTAATTGCTAATGTTAACACAACCTACACTCTCACTACTACTTCATCTGATGGATGCAAGAGCGAAGATGAAATGATTATTGCGGTGGCATGCCCAAATGACTTATTGTTTTTACCAAACATTTTCACACCAAATGGTGATAACAAGAATGAGAAATTCAGAGTTCGTACAATAGGAATAAAAGAGTTGAACTACTTCAAAATATTTAATCGATGGGGACAATTAGTTTGGGAAACAAGTGACATCAAAGAGGGATGGGATGGAACTTTTAATGGTATAAAAATGCCTCCCGGAGTTTATGTGTACCATTTAGAGGCAATTTGTTCTGAAGGACAAAATATCACCAAACAAGGAAACATTACTTTAATTAGATAGTAAAGAATGAGAAATAATTTTAAAATACTTAAATCCAACAGCATGAAAAAGGTTTACACAGTCTTGCTTTTCAGCTTAATCACGCTTGCATCTGAGGCGCAGGATATTCACTTTTCGCAGTTTTATGCTGCACCACTTTATATGAATCCTGCAAAGACTGGTTTCTTCAATGGCAATTATCGTATGACAGCCATATATCGCAATCAATGGAAAAGTGTCACGGTTCCCTACCAAACAATTAGTGGTTCTTTAGATTTTAGTATTCCCACTGGTTTTAATAAAAAAGACATGATCGGAATAGGCATGATGGCATTCTCCGACAGAGCGGGTGATTCTCATTTCACAACAAATATGTTTGAAGGTTCTGTTGCTTATAATAAATCATTGGATAGATGGGGAAGATCATACTTAGGTTTTGGAATGCAGGCAGGATATGTAAATAGTTTTCTTGACTTCAGCAATTTAAGTTTTGACGAAAATTTTGAAGGGGGAAATACGACCGAAAATTTTGCCTACAACACTTCAGGTTATTTAGATGTCAACTCTGGTATTGAATATAATTACATGCCTACTAAAGCTACTAATGTGAATTTTGGTTTTAACGTGTCACACATTAATAAGCCAATACAAACATTCATGAATGACAATTCATCTGCCATTCCCCGTAAATATGTTGGAAGCTTTGGAGCTACATTACCTATAACATCTATGGCATCCATCTATCCCAAAATTGCCTACAGTATTCAGGGGCCCCACCAAGAATTAGTATTAGGCGCCTTTGGAAAAGTAGCAATGGATAAGAAAAAGGGACAAGAGAAATCAGTTTACTTCGGCGCTTTAAACAGATGGAAGGATGCAGTTATTTTTATTGCACGAATGGATATTGATCAGATTTCATTTACTTGTTCATACGACTTAAATTATTCAAAGCTGGCAAAAGTAAGTAACGCACAAGGCGGCCCAGAAATAGCAATTCAATACATTGGCTCTATTCCTTCATGGAAGAAAAATAAAATTAATTGCCCCCACTTTTAACGGCATGATAAAAAATACCCTAAAACAAGGTTGACAACACCGGTTAATTAATCCGGAGCTTAGAGCTGCATATGGTGTGCGGCTCTTTTTTTTATTTTACATCCTTGATATAATACTTTTTTGTCCGAAAAATGATAGGCACCTTTGCTGAAAATAAATTAAGGTGTTCGGCAAAAAAATTGATGAAAGAATTTTTTCTCTAAAGAATGAAGAACAGTTTGAAAAACTATCCCTAGAAATCTTTCGTGTACAAGCTGAGCACAATAAACCCTATAAAGAATTCATAGAAAAACTAAAAATAAATGTGAGTGAGATAAAATCACTAAAACAAATTCCATTTCTTCCAATTGAATTTTTCAAAACACATAGAGTAATAACGGGAGAATTCATTCCAGAAACAGTTTTCAAAAGCAGTGGGACAACTGGAAACAATACAAGTAACCACTTTATAAAGCACCTGTCGTTATATGAAAAATGTTTTATAAATACTTTCAAATTATTTTTTGGCCAACCAGAAGACTTTACTTTTCTCGCCTTGCTTCCCTCCTACTTAGAAAGGAAAAATTCGTCATTAATTTATATGACGAAGAAATTAATTGAACTTTCAAATGATAATCGATCGAATTTTTTTTCAACCCCCTCTACAGATTTGATTGAAAACCTTAAACAATTGAGAAGAGAAAAAAAGAAGGCCCTTTTTATAGGTGTAACTTTTGCTTTAATAGATTTTCCAAATAAAATTCCCACTAAACTTTCGCAAACAATAATTATGGAAACAGGTGGAATGAAAGGAAGAAAAAAAGAAATGATTAGAGAAGAAGTACATGCCCTATTAAAAAATAAATTTGGTGTAAACACAATTCATTCAGAATACGGAATGACCGAATTACTTTCACAAGCCTATTCAAAAGGCGATGGAAATTTCAACACTCCACCCTGGATGAAAATCTTTATTCGTGAACCAAATGATCCTTTAGAATTACTTTCTCCAATTCAATCGGGTGCAATAAATATTATTGATTTGGCGAATATTCATTCTTGTTCTTTTATTGCAACCGACGATTTAGGAAGAATAAATAAAGATGGAAGCTTCTCAGTTTCTGGCCGGCTCGAAAATAGTGACATAAGAGGATGCAACCTGCCAATTAATTAATTCGTTCTAGACCCATTAAGTCTTGCAAATTGAATCAAAAAAAAAGAAATACAATAAACCAAAGGAAGTAATCCCTTAAATAAAAACATCTTTTTAAAACATTGTTACTAAGTCAAAAAAAAGATTAAGCACCATAACAATAAAATTGTTTCTTCGCCATCAAATTAAAACATGCTAGCTATAATTCTATTTTTTGTACTTCATTGGTACCTATCTCTTTTTACACAATCATTCTTTTATCATAGGTATGCCGCACATGGGGCTTTCACTATGAGCAAAACATGGGAAAAAGTCTTTTACATTCTTTCATATATATTTCAGGGCTCCTCTTATCTGAGTCCACATACTTATGCAATACTTCATCGTGCTCATCACGCTTATACCGACACAGAAAAAGACCCGCATTCACCAAAATATTTCTCCAGCATTTTTTCAATGATGTGGACTACTGCTAAAATTTATACGAATTTAAACAGTGGCAAATTAAAATCTGAAGAACGATTTGAAAAAAATTTACCCAACTGGAAAGCATTGGATAAGTTCGGTCACACTTGGTTTTCACGATTATTATGGGTGGCAGTGTATGTAGTTTTCTATTACTTTTTTGCCCCATCGCCTTGGTTCTATTTATTATTGCCAATACAGATCGTAATGGGGCCCTTTCATGGAGCAATTATTAACTGGTTTGCTCATAAATACGGAAATATAAAATACACACAGGATAATACATCAACCAATCTTTTTCGGGTAGACATTTTAATGCTAGGTGAATCCTACCACAATAATCACCACAAGTATCCCTCCGCAATAAATTTCGGAAAAAGGTGGTATGAATTAGATCCGCTATATCCAGTTATTTTATTTCTAAACTGGTTTGGAATAATTAAAGTAAAAAACCTTGGTGGCCCTTTAGTGGAATCTGAATTTTAGTTGAAATAAAGTGAGACTAGTGAAATAAAAATTACTGTGGAGTATTATCCATGATGGAAATAATTTTTCCATTCTTCCAGCATAATTCGTACTGACAATCTTTAGCCCCATCATTTGTTTTAATGGTATAGCAAGTTGAAGAGTCACTCACATTTGCCAAAATTATTACAGGATTCCTTAAATCTTTCATATCCATATCCGCTGTATTCAATTCTGGTTTTACTGAATTTTTTTTAATTGCATCTGTTACACTTTGATATTTTCCATCAAGAGCTAGCATGAACTGCTCCATTTCAGGAATAGTTTTAACATCAGTAGTATTAGAACTATTACATGAAAACAAAACAAATATTCCAATACAAATAGAAACTGATAGTATTTTTCTCATAATTAAAATTTAAGGATCGATAAACTTAAAAAATCGTTTTTAATTACTTGCAATTATTTTTGACCATAAATGGAGGCACATGCAATTCAAAACAGCACTCAGAAAATTAAATCCGAAGCAGCGCGATTAGGATTTAATTTTTGTGGAATTGCAAAAGCAGAATTTTTAAATGATGATGCGCGACGATTAGAGAACTGGTTGAAGCAAGGAATGCATGGGAAAATGTATTACATGGATAACTGGTTTGATAAAAGAGTTGATCCACGAAAATTGGTTCCAAATGCAAAATCAGTCATCTCGCTAATGCTAAATTATTTTCCCGAACAAACTCAGGCCAATAACTTACCAAAAATTTCAAAGTATGCTTTTGGCAAAGATTATCATATGGTAATAAAAGAAAAGCTGAAAGAATTACTTGTATTTATTAATGAAAATATCGGAGCACTGAATGGAAGAGCGTTTGTGGATTCAGCTCCGGTGCTGGAGCGAACATGGGCACAGAAAACGGGGTTGGGCTGGATTGGAAAAAATGGAATGCTGATTAATAAAAATGCGGGTTCTTATTTTTTTCTGGCTGAATTAATTCTGGATATTGAATTGAATTATGATGGGGCAATGAAAAAAGACTATTGCGGCACCTGCACTAAATGTATCGATTCATGCCCCACAGCTGCCATTCTTCCAAATAAGGTGGTGGATGGTAGCAAGTGTATTTCTTATTTAACAATTGAACTGAAGGATGAAATTCCAATTGAATTTAAAAACAAAATGGATGGATGGGCTTTTGGTTGCGATGTTTGTCAGGATGTTTGTCCATGGAATCGATTCTCGAAACCACATAACGAACCGTCGTTTAATGCAGCTGAAAAATTAAATTTATCAGAGCGCGACTGGATTGAAATGACTGATGAAATTTTTAATTCACTATTTAAAGATTCACCAATCAGGCGAACTAATTTAGTAGGCATGAAAAGAAATATTTCATTTTTACTCCCACTTAAATAATTTGGTAGCAAGTACATAAACTATCACGCCCCAAATACCCAGAGCTCCAAGATCTTTCCAGATATCAATAAATCCTGCCCCTTCAAAAGAGACTTTGCGCATGGCTTCATTTAAAAAGGTAAGCGGTAAAATTTTACAAAATGGTTGTAGCCAATCAGGGAAATTAGTAACAGAGAAAAATGTTCCTGATAATAAAAATTGAGGGAGCGTAATCAAATTTGCCAATGGCGGAACAGCACTTTCATTTTTAGCTAAGCCACTCACCACAAAACCGAATCCCATGAAAATAATTAACCCAAATGCGGCGAGCAACATCATGGTAAGAAAAGTAGCAAAACCATGAATCATTGTAAAGCCAAAAATAAAATGACCGAGTGAAAGAATAAATGCAGCCCCAATTAATCCAAAAACCATTCGGCTCAAAGCTTCACCAATAACGATATATGGTCGTTTTATAGGTGTGGCGAAAAATCGTTTTATCACCAAAGTCTGTCGAAGATTTAAAAACACAAATGCCGTTCCAAAAACACCTGTACTCAGCAATGAAAACCCTAATTGGCCTGGTAGAATAAAATCAATTGTTTTGTATTCTCGTCCATGAACAACAGGTTGGTCTTCCATTGAAAAAGGCATAGCAATGTCCGGCATAGCGGCTAAATTCAATTCACTAATTATTTGCTTTATAATTCCTTTAAAGAGTTGTCCATTTTGAACTGAAATATCTGAAGTTGCCAGCTGAACCACATACCCTGAATCTTTTTTTTGTATGTGCACAATGGCATCAAGGTCTCCTTTCCTAAGTGCCTTTACAATTTCAGAGTCAGTATCAGCATATAATTTAACTGCAGGATTATTATCGAGAATTTTATAAATCGCGTTAAGGGTATCGCTGTTATTATCGACAGCTACATGAACTCGTAGGCCTCCCTTATTTCCAATAAAACCAAAAACAAAAATGAAAATGAGTGGAAACGCCAAAGTAAAAACAACAGCACTGGGACTTCGTGTTGTACTTCTAAAACTTGCTCTTGCAATCGCCAACATCGCCCTCAACTGTGAATATTCTGTTTTCATTTTATGATTTTATTAGAGTGAATTTCATTATTTAATTATCAAACTCCGACAAAATCAGAACGACATATAACAATGAGTTTGTAGAAGTATTTTATTCATCCCTCCATTCATGTCCAGTGAGATTAATAAAAACATCTTCAAGGTTTGCCCCCTTTACATCTTTCTGTTTAGTGAAACCTGTCGCGAGTAATTCATCAATTAATGCATCAGGAGTATTCATTGTCATAATTTTTCCCGCTTCCATTATTCCAACGCGGTCACACAGCTGTTCTGCTTCATCCATATAATGAGTTGTAATCACAACTGTAGTTCCATTAGCACGAATGCCTCGAATTAATTCCCACAAATTTCTTCTTGCCTGAGGATCTAATCCTGTTGTTGGCTCATCCAAAAAAACAATTTTTGGATTATTGATAAGCGTCGTAGCTATGCTGAACCGTTGTTTCTGTCCCCCGCTCAACTCTTTATACTTTGCTTTTACCTTATCCTCTAGACCAACAGATTTTAAAGTTTTCATTTTATCTATTTCAACATTATAAAGCCCGCTAAAAAGTGAAAGCAACTCAGTAAGATTCAAACTCGGATAATATCCTGCTGCTTGTAATTGAACTCCGATTATTTTTTTTATTTCATTCGGATCATTGTCAACCGATTTCCCATCCACCCAAACTTCGCCTCCTGATTTCTCTCGCAATGTTTCAATGATTTCAAGTGTGGTTGTTTTACCCGCACCATTTGGCCCAAGTAAGCCAAATATTTCTCCTTCATAAACATTAAAACTGATTCCATCTACCGCCGTGAAATCTCCATATTTTTTAACTAAATTCTGAACTTTAATAATTTCTTTATTGGTGTTCATTGTTCAAACCGTTGGTTGGTCAAATATAATTTTAGGTCGACAGCTTTATTTAAAATAATTATGGATAAAAAAAACAATTTCTCTTCCTATAAACACTTTAGGTCAAGCTGTTACTAACTTAATACTATGTAGGGATGATAATTTTTATATTTTTATTTATCCAAATAATACAAACAAATGAAAAAAAAAACCTCCTTCTTTTTAGCTGTTATTTTCTGTGCATCATTTTCACAAAGAAGTTTCTCGCAAATAAAAAAAGACTCAGCGAAAATTTCAATAAGTGGTTATGCTGATGTTTATTATGCTTATTACACCGATTCGGTGGGTGACAACAATTACCAGAAATTTCCATCTATTTCTCCCCGTAGCAATCAATTTGGATTGAATTGCGCAAACCTTACTTTTCAATATGATGCCGAAAAAATCCGTAGTGCCGCCACAATTCAATTCGGCGATATTCCACGCAGCACATGGCACGGGATTTTCAATAAAATAATGGAGGCACATGTTGGGGTTAGGATGTGCGAAAAAGTATGGGTCGATGCTGGATTCTTCCGAACTCATTTTGGCACTGAAGGATTATTACCTAAAGAAAATATAACTAGTTCGGTTGCAGTTTTAACATACACCGAGCCTTACTACGAAAGCGGCATAAGATTGAACTACACACCAAGTAAAAAACTAACCATCAATCTTTTTGCATTAAACGGTTACAATATGTTTACTGACAATAACAGTAAAAAATCATTTGGCGCATTGCTCTCCTACTCATTTAGTGAAAAGGGAAACTTGAATTACAGTAGTTACATTGGCGACGACTCGCCAGATAGTGATACAACATCACAAACACTCATTCAAAACAACATTTATTTGAACTATGTTTTCAACAAATTTAAATTTCAGGTGGGTGGCGATTACTGCATGAAACAAAACTCAAATTCATTTACTGGTTCGGGGTATGAATATGCAATAATGTATGGCGCATTGGCTACTGCAAAATATCAATATTGTGAAAAAAATGCAGTTTATGCCCGCTACGAAATGCTTAGCGACGACGATGGGATAATGACTGGAATAATGGGATTAAATTTATGGGGGGCAACTATTGGTGGCGAATACAAACCGAGTGACAATTCCTATGTACGAATTGAAGGAAGACAATTAAATGAAAATAAAAATATTTTTCAGTGGGAAAACAAAACCACAAATAAACGATTGGAGGTAATGTGCCATCTTGGAGTTTCTTTTTAAAAATAATTTTCTAATCATTCACACCTAACCAAAACTCAAAAAAATGTTTGACACAGGAACCACTGGTTTTATGCTTTTAGCTACGAGCCTCGTCATGCTTATGACACCCGGACTTGCTTTCTTCTACGGAGGCCTTGCCGGAAAACGAAACATCCTCGGCATCATGATGCAGAGTTTTGTTTCAATGGGAATCACCACCATCATGTGGTTTGTCTGCGGGTATTCACTTTGCTTCAGTGGTGATAGTTGCGGTGGAATCATTGGAGACTTTCAAAAAGCTTTTATGCAAGGTGTTGATTTGAATTCTCCATTTGCAGGAAACACAAAGCTACCGGAATTTGTATTCATGGCTTATCAAATGATGTTTGCAATTATCACTCCCGCCCTTATCACCGGTGCGTTTGTGAATCGTGTCACTTTCAAATCGTATTTAATTTTTCTTGTAATGTGGCAACTACTGGTTTACTATCCATTCGCGCACATGGTGTGGGGAGGTGGATTGCTTGCTCAGTGGGGTGTGCTTGATTTCGCAGGAGGAATTGTGGTACATGCCACTGCAGGTTTCGCGGCGCTTGCTTCTGTTATTTATGTTGGTCATCGTCGTGATAAACAATCGCCACCCAATAGTATTCCGCTTATTGCCATCGGAACTGGTTTGTTGTGGTTCGGCTGGTATGGTTTTAATGCTGGCAGTGCGTTGGATGTAAATGCAATTACCGGTCTCGCTTTTTTAAATACTGATGTGGCTGCATCTTTCGCAGGCATCACTTGGTTAGTGATTGAATGGGTGGTGGTTGGTAAACCAAAATTTGTAGGACTCATGACTGGGGCAGTTGCAGGACTTGCAACCATCACTCCCGCCGCAGGTTTTGTTTCACTTCCCTCTGCTGTAATGATAGGAATTGCTGCCGGGGCTGTTTGTTATATCGCAGTTAGTTTCAAAAATAAAATTGGATGGGACGATGCACTTGATGTTTGGGGAGTGCATGGTATTGGCGGTTGCCTTGGTACAATTTTGCTAGGTGTGTTTGCATCCAAGGCAATGAATGGTGCCGGGGCTGATGGTCTAATGAGCGGAGGTTCTGTATTTTTTATGCATCAGGTAGTTGCAGTTGTTGGTGCTTGCGTTTATGCATTTGTCTTTACCTACTTAATGCTTGCTGCGATTAACATGATTACAAAAGTGAAAGTTGCAGATGTAGATGAAGATATGGGACTCGATGCTTCTCTTCATGGCGAACAAGCTTATGATGAAGGAGCGATGTAGGTAATTTATTAATCGTATTAAATAAAAAGTCCTCTGATAAATTCAGAGGACTTTTTATTTAATTTAATCCTATATGAATAATTAACCTTTTAATTTATTCAAATTATAAATATCAATGGTGTTAATGTTTCTATAAATCATCACGATGATGGCAAGACCAACAGCAACTTCAGCAGCGGCAACCGCCATAATAAAGAACACAAAAATCTGCCCTGCTGCATCGTTATGGTAAGTTGAAAAAGCAGCAAGCAAAAGATTTACTGAATTGAGCATGATTTCAACTGACATAAAAATAATTATTGCATTACTGCGGGTAAGCACGCCCATTACTCCAATGGAGAATAAAATAGCCGAAAGAATTATGTAATATTGGATTGGAACAATTGAAAGAATAGTATTCATTAAAAGTTTTTTTAATTAAGAAGTATGTGGATTTTTCTTTGCCAATATCACTGTACCAATCATTGCAACCAAAAACAAAATAGAAGCCACTTCAAAAGGTAAATTATACTCTGTAAAAAGGATTTTGCCAAGATTTTTTATTAAACCTATTTGTGTATTTACTTCGTGTGCCGGTTGTATCGAATTTATTTTTGACAACACAGCAATCAACACAAGCATTAAACTTCCTCCGGCAATTGCACCAGCAAATTTCATCAGACTTGATTTTACAGGCTCTGTTGCTGCATTTAAATTCAAAAGCATAATTACGAATAGAAACAAAACCATAATGGCACCTGCATAAACAACGATATGAACTAGAGCAAGAAATTGCGCATTCAATAGAAGATAATGACCTGCAATACTGAAGAATGTAAGTATCAGATACAACACACTATGTACAGGATTTTTGCTAACAACAACCATCACAGCAAAGAAGATGGAAACGAAAGAGAGGAAGTAGAAGACAGAAGCGATCATTTGATTTAATGATTTAATAATTTGATGATTTGATAATATAATTTCATTTAGCGAATAGAATTAATTCAATTCGCGTTCGCGACCAACCTTAACAATATCAAACGCTTTTGTTCCTTGTTTTGGTTTCTCAACCAACCTATCTTTCCCGTAGATGAAAGTATCACGCGTGTAATTTGCTACTGCGAAATCTTCTTCTAAAAATATTGCCGCCTTCGGACATGCTTCTTCACAGAAACCACAGAAGATGCAGCGCAACATATTTATCTCATACTTACTTGCATACTTTTCTTCACGATATAAATTTTCTTCGCCAGGTTTTCTTTCAGCCGCTTCCATAGTAATTGCTTCAGCAGGACAAGCAAGGGCACACAAACCACATGCGGTGCAACGCTCCGCACCTATTTCATCGCGCTTTAAAATATGTAATCCACGATACGCTTCACTCACAGTTCTCTTTTGTTCAGGATAACGAATAGTTGCAGGTTTGCGAAAGAAATGACTGATAGTTATTGCCAATCCTTTCACAATGGCTGGTAAGTACATCCGCTCCCAGATATTCATTTCCTTTTGTTCTAAAACCAATTTTCTATTGGTAAATGAAGTTTGCATTGTAGTTTATGTTCTAATTTATTTTCTAAAATCCGAAAGCATGTTGGTGTTTAAACATTTCAATTATTGCCATCACAGCAAGATTAACAAGCGCTAGTGGAATTAATGTTTTCCAACCTAAATTCATTAACTGGTCGTAACGAAATCTTGGTATTGTCCATCGAACCCACATGAAGAAAAAGATGAAGAAAAAAATTTTCATGAAATAAGCTCCAACACCAACCATTGTTACAATGTTTGTTGAGTGAGTAGTTTCAAGAAGCCAATCCATTCCAGGAAAATTAAATCCTCCAAAAAACAATGCCGAGATAACAGCAGACGAAATAAACATATTGATGTACTCGGAGAATAGATAGAAACCGAGTTTCATTGAACTGTATTCAGTATGAAAGCCACCGACTAATTCAGTTTCACATTCAGGCAAATCAAATGGTGAACGATTGCATTCAGCAAAAGCACATATTAAAAAAATGAGGAAACTTAACGGTTGCATTAAAAAATTCCAATGCAAAATTCCACCGTGTTGTTGATTCACAATGTCACGAAAACTTAACGAACCAGTCATCAATACCAATGCGATAATTGATAGTCCCATTGATAATTCATAACTGATAATTTGCGATGAGCCACGAATGGCCCCCATCAATGACCATTTATTATTAGATGCCCATCCACCAATCATAATTCCATAAACTGAAACTGATACCACAGCAAAAACATAGAGTACACCGATATTCAAATCAACCGCTTGTAAATAAAATGTTTTGCCAAACAAAGTTAATTCTCCGCCCCATGGAAGAACAACGCTGGTCATTAAACAGCAAATCATGGCGATACTTGGACCTAGTATGAAAAGAAATTTATTAGCAGAATCAGGAATTATTTCTTCTTTGGTAAACATTTTGACGCCATCGGCAAAAGGCTGAAGCAAACCCCAAGGTCCAGCACGATTTGGCCCAATTCGGTCTTGCAAAAAAGCCGCAACTTTTCGTTCGCCATAAGTTGAATACAATGCAATTAACAAGGTCACCACAAACATTGTAAAAATGATGATGATTGAAGGAAGAAAATTTATAAGCGTTTCCATTTTGTTATTTTCTAATTAAACATTTTCCCACTTTTCATTATTTATTTTTGAGAAAAGCTCTTTTGGTAGTGCCTTCGTTCCATGTTCATAATGATTTGAATTAATGACTGATTCATTTGCAATTTCTCGGGGGCCTTCTATTATCCAGTTTTTTACATCATAGTTTTCAAAACGACAATCATTACAAATAAATTCTTTCAATTCATTGTATTGATCTTTTCGTCCAGTAATTCTATAAACTTCATTTCCCCTCATCCACAACACCACTTTGCCTGAACATTTTTTACAATCACGATGCGAATCCATTGGATTTAAAAACCAAACACGATTGCGAAAACGGAAATGCTTATCCGTTAATGCTCCAACAGGGCAAACATCAATCATGTTGCCGCTGAAATCATTCTCAACCGCTTTTTGTATATAGGTGCTGATTTCAGATTTATCACCGCGCCATAAAATTCCATGCTCTCTGCCATCAGTTAGTTGATCAGCAACCATAGTGCAACGATAACAAAGTATGCAACGGGTCATGTGAAGTTTAATATCCTCACCAATATTTATTACATCAAAAGTGCGGCGTTCAAAATCATAGCGTGTTTGTTGACGACCATGATCAAAAGCAAAATTTTGCAAATCGCATTCACCTGCTTGATCGCAAACAGGACAGTCAAGCGGATGATTAATTAAAAGAAATTCAACAATCCCTTTTCGAGTTTCTAAAACTTCAGGTGAAGTAATATTCTGCACAACCATTCCCTCCTGTACGTTGGTGCAACAACTTGCTACCAATTTCGGCATTGGCCTTGGGTCAGCCGTTGAGCCCTGAGCAACTTTAACCAAACATGCCCTACATTTTCCACCGCTTCCTGGTAAAGAAGTGTAGTAACACATAGCTGGAGGAACAATGTCGCCACCCACTTTTCGGGCAGCGTTCATAATTGTAGTTCCTGGTTCTACTTCTATTTCAACACCATCAATCGTAACTTTCATTTCCTGATTTTTTATTTCAAACTACTGAAGCAGCAAAAAATTCTTTCGTTGACTTTAATAATCCATAATTTCTTTTTTGTGCTTCATGCGTATACTCAATATGCCATTCAAACTCTTCACGAAAATGCCTGATGGCACTTGCAACGGGCCATGCTGCTGCATCACCAAGCGGACAAATGGTGTTTCCATCAATTTTTTTCTGAATGTCCCACAACAAATCAATGTCACTCATTTTACCATGGCCACTTTCTAAATTGTGTAAAACTTTTTCCATCCAGCCTGTTCCTTCACGACACGGGCTACACTGCCCACAACTTTCGTGATGATAAAATCTTGAGAAATTCCAGGTATTTCGAACGATGCATTGATCTTCATCATACACAATGAAACCGCCAGAACCAAGCATAGTCCCACTTTCGAAACCACCATCGCTCAGCGATTCATAACTCATTAATCGAGATTCACCTTTTTTGGTTTTTAGAAATAATTCTGCTGGAAGAATGGGGACAGAGGAACCACCAGCCACAACCGCCTTCAGCATTTTTCCGTTATGAACTCCGCCGCAATATTCATCTGAGTTTAAAAATTCTTCAACAGGTAATCCTAATTCAATTTCATAAACGCCAGGCTTATTAATGTTTCCGCAGGCAGAAATCAATTTTGTGCCTGTACTTCGGCCGATTCCTATTTTGGCATATGCGTCACCACCATTATTTATTATCCATGGCACGGTTGCGATGGTTTCAACATTATTCACCACTGTTGGATTTCCATACAAACCTTTAACAGCGGGAAACGGTGGCTTGATGCGCGGATTACCACGCTTACCCTCCAACGATTCAAGCAATGCAGTTTCTTCGCCACAGATATAAGCGCCTGCACCAGGATGAACCACTAATTCCAAACTATAACCTGTTCCAAGGATATTATGACCGAGCCAACCTGCTGCACGAGCTTCGGAAATTGCCTGTTCAAGAATTTTTTTAATCCACTTGTATTCACCCCGAATATAAATAAAACCAAGATTACTTTCAAGCGCGATGCTTGAAGTAATCATTCCCTCAATCAACAAGTGGGGAATAAATTCCATTAAGTATCTGTCTTTAAAAGTTCCGGGTTCACTTTCATCAGCGTTGCAAACGAGGTAGCGCGGGTTGCCTGATTTTTTGTCAATAAAACTCCACTTCATTCCTGCAGGAAATCCTGCACCACCACGGCCTCTCAATCCGCTCTTTTTTACTTCTTCAACAATATCAGAGGGCTTCATTTCTTTCAATGCTTTCTCCACCGAATTGTATCCCCCATTCTGACGATATACTTCGTATGATTTTATTCCTGGTTTATCTATATGTTCGAGCAGTATTTTCTTTCCCATATCAGTTCTTGTTAAATCCTTTCATTCGAAAATCTTCGAGCAGCTTGTCAACTTTTTCTTCTGAGTTTAAATGCTCGTAATAATATTCTCCAATTTGCATCATGGGTGCATAACCACAAGCTCCAAGGCACTCAACAGTTTTTAAGGTAAACACTCCATCAACTGTAGTTTCACCAATATCTATTTTTAATTTCTTTTTTAAATAATCGATCAACCATTCTCCTTTCATGATTGCGCAAGGGCCGGTACGACAAACCTCCAGAAGAAATTTTCCAACAGGTTTAAGATTATACATAGAATAAAATGTTGCTACCTCATAAACTTCAATGGGGCGAAGGCCCATTAGTTCGGCAACTTTTTCCATCGCCTCCACACTCAGCCATCCTGCATTTTCATCCTGCACAATGTGTAACACTGGAAGCAATGCTGATTTGCTTTTTCCAGCAGGATATTGCTCCATCACCTCCCGTATTTTAATCTGAATTTCTTCAGTGAGTGTAGTTGGGTTATTTGTTTTTACGGCTAACATTTTTAAAATCAATTTTAAGCATCTAATTCACCTGCAATAATGTTCATGCTGCTCATAGCAACTATTGCATCAGACAACAAACAACCCTTTACCATTTCAGTAAATGCCTGGTAATAAATAAAACATGGACGACGAAAGTGTAAACGATAAGCAGCTCTACCACCATCGCTTATCAAGTAAAACCCTAGTTCACCATTTCCTCCTTCTACTGAATGGTAGACCTCTCCTTTTGGTGAGTCAATTTCGCCCATCACAATTTTAAAATGGTAGATAAGTGCTTCCATATTATTGTAGACTTCTTCTTTTGGGGGAAGGTAAAAAGAAGGCGCATCAGCATGATACGGACCTTCGGGCAACTTATCCAAAGCCTGTCGGATGATTTTTAAACTTTCCCAAATCTCTTGATTGCGCACCATGAATCGGTCATAAGTATCCCCCTTGGTTCCAACAGGAATATTAAAATCAAAATCTTCGTAACTACTATATGGACTCATTACGCGCACGTCGTAATCAACTCCGGTTGCGCGAAGGTTGGGTCCGGTGAACCCATGTTGCAATGCAAACTCAGCTGTAACAGGAACAGTGCGTGTGCGATCCATGAAAATTCTGTTGCGTACCAATAAATTTTCAAACTCCCTCCATCCTTTTGGAAAATCTTTTAAAAATGTTTCCAGCTTTTTAAACGCAATGTCATTAAAGTCGCGTTCCATTCCGCCCACTCTACCAATGTTAGTGGTGAGCCGTGCTCCACAAACTTCTTCCCATATTTCATAAATTTTTTCTCTCCACTGAAACACGTAAGTAAATCCTGTGAGAGCTCCAGTGTCAACACCTATTACGCTGTTGCATACAATGTGGTCTGCAATTCGGGCGAGCTCCATAATTATTACTCGCAGGTATTGTGCGCGCTTTGGAACCTGAACCCCTAACAATTTTTCAACAGTCATATGCCAACCCATATTATTAATTGGCGAACTGCAATAATTTAACCTATCAGTTAACGGGGTTACCTGATAAAACGGACGATGTTCAGCTATTTTTTCAAACGCACGATGTATGTATCCAATTGTTGAATCGCCACTAACAATTCGTTCTCCATCAATTTCAACAATATTTTGAAACACTCCATGTGTAGCAGGATGTGTTGGACCAATATTAAGCGTGATGGTTTCTTTCTCTAATGAATCTGATGAAAGTTTTATGTGTTCCGGTTTGCTCATTCTATTTAATTTTCACGATTCACATTTATTCTTCCAAACATCTTATCATCTTTATCTGAGCGAGTATTATCTTCCAATGGATATTCTTTTCTCATTGGAAAAATAGTCATCTCATCTACATTTAAAATACGCTTTAAATTAGGATGCCCTTCAAATATTATTCCATAGAAATCATAAGTTTCGCGCTCCATCCAGTTTGCACTTTTAAATATATTGACAGCAGTTGGAATTTTAGGTTCACCACTTAAAGCAACTTTCAATCTTACTCGAAGATTATGAATGAATGAATGAATGTGATAAACCACTTCGAATTTTTCAGCACGATTAGGAAAATGTACGCCACAAATATCCGTTAGAAAAATAAATTGCATTTCTTCATCGTCACGAAGAAATTGCAAAAGCGGAATGATAGAATCTTTATCGGTGTAAAGTGTGAGCATTCCAAAAGGTTCTTCGGGCGAGTGAACTTTCACGCCAAATTTTTCGCTTATACGCTCTACTACTTTTTTATAATCAACAGTTTGGCTCATCGTATTCCGTATGATTCAAGTAATGCTTTGTATTCGGGAGAATTTCTTCTGCGTTGGGATTCATTGTGAACCAAATCTTGTATTCGCATAAAGCCATCAATAATCTGTTCGGGTCTGGGTGGGCAGCCAGGCACATATACATCAACAGGAATTATCTGATCAATTCCCTGTAACACCGAATATGTATCAAAAATCCCTCCACTTGAAGCACACGCCCCTACAGCTATTACCCAACGAGGCTCTGCCATTTGTTCGTACACTTGTTTAAGAACAGGACCCATTTTTTTTGCAATAGTTCCCATCACCATTAACAAATCAGCTTGTCGGGGAGAAAAGCTTAAACGCTCAGCACCAAATCGAGACAAATCATAATGAGGCCCCATAGTAGCCATAAATTCAATACCACAACAAGAAGTTGCAAAAGGCAATGGCCATATTGAAAATTGTTTAGCAAGTCCAATTGCTTTATCAAAACTAGTTGCATAATAACCAGGACCGCCAACGCCGAGTGGTGGTGCTACTATTTTTGCTTGTGCTGTACTTGTATCAAGTGCCATTTCTCTATAATTTCATTTGTACTTTTTAATTTCCCACTGCAATTTAATATTTCAAAACTTTATTATTCCCAATCCAAAGCACCACTCCTAATAACATATATCAGCCCACATAAAAGCAACCCCATAAATAAAAGCATGGTAATTAGCCCACTCATTCCAAGTTCCAAAAAATTTACTGCATAAGGGTACAGAAAAATTACTTCCACATCAAATAAAACAAAAAGAATAGCTGTTAAAAAATACTTAATGGCAAATGGTTGTCGTGCATTTCCTACCGATTGAACTCCACTTTCAAATGGCTTTAATTTTTTTCTTGTATTTAATTTGGGACCAATAAAATGCGTGGCAAACATGGTAATTCCGACAAAACCTGCCGCAACAAAAAACTGAATGACAATTGGAAAAAAATCTATTGGGGTACTGTTCATTAATTGGTCATGTTAAATTATTATTAATAGCTCAATTGCACATTTAAAATTGTGGTGCAAATTAAGGCAACAAACCTGATAATTAAATGGAGATTGTTTGTTTGTTATAAACTGAATTTTGAAGTCAGATCATTAAACCACCTAAACCCCAAATAAGATAATAAAATAATAAAAACATAGACTAAATAATAATTCAAAACATTTAACTAAAACGCAAAATCATCAAAACAAAAGATAATACCGATGGTAAAAGTTGTATAATAAAATTCATAGATTATTAACTTATTGTTAATAAAAACAAAAAGAATTTTATAAGCCAACTTTATTTTTATTTGAAAAATAAAGGTTTTGGACAAACCCTCATTGATTTCTTCAGACAATATTTATTACTTAAATATATTCCCAGATTATATAAGCATAAAATTATTTCATGCTGGCACTGTAAAAATACCCATGATTGATATCATTAAAATAGAAGCAAGTAAAAACTATTCCGTTTTTCATATTATAGGTCATGAACCTATTATCAGTGCTAACAACCTCATCTATCAAAGTAAAAAAATAAATTCGAAATATTTTTTTCGGGCAAATAAATCATGCTTCATAAACTTATTTCAATTAGAGATCGTATCAAAAACAAATCCTGTCACAGTACTCATGACTGATAAAACTCAAATACTTATTTCACAAAGAAAGAAAACCCACTTTCTTGCAATGCATCAATTTTTTCTTTATGAGACGAGCGAGAAGGCCTAATTTTTTACTCCCTTTAATGAAGCATCTACACACCTAAATTACTTATAGAAAATAAATGATCGAATAATTATTTCAAATTGTTTTGACTTCGATTAATATGTTTGTATTTATTGGAGAGCTAAAATGCATACACGACTATCAGTTAATATAAATAAAATTGCCACGCTGCGAAATGCAAGAGGTGGAAATATTCCAGATGTAATTAAAACAGCAAAAGACTGTGAACTTTTTGGGGCTGAAGGAATAACCGTTCATCCCCGTCCAGATGAACGCCATATTCGCTATGATGATGTGATTGAGTTAAAAGAGGCGGTAACTACTGAATTAAATATTGAAGGATATCCAACGAATGAATTTCTCGCATTGGTTTTAAAAGTAAAACCGACTCAATGCACACTTGTTCCCGATGCCTCTAATGTTATTACAAGCAATCAAGGTTGGGATACTATTAAACACAAAGATTTTTTAAAGGATGTGATTGAACAATTGCACGAATTTGGAATTCGAACTTCACTTTTTATTAATCCTGTTGAACAATTTATTGAGGGGGCAAAAATTGTAAATTCCAATTGCATTGAACTTTACACTGGACCTTTCGCAAATATTTTTACCATTGATAAATACAAGGCAATAAGCCCCTATGTTCAATCTGCCAAGTATGCACAATCATTAGATTTAAAAGTAAATGCTGGTCACGATTTAAATCTTGAAAATCTTGCCTTCTTTAAAAAAAACATTCCATTCACTGCTGAAGTATCCATTGGGCATGCACTTATTTCCGATGCACTTTATTATGGGTTAAATAATACGATACAAATGTATTTGCGACAATTAAAATCGATCGGCTCTTGATAAATCTTTTAAAAACTCTTTTTGGTTTTTATTCCGCTTTAGTCATTTCTGTTGTAATTATTATTTGTGTTCCATTTTATTTTTTATTGTTTACGACAAATATTTTTGGAAAAAGAACTCCACATGCCGCACATAAAATTTCATATGGAATGGCAAAGACTCTTTTCATATTTTACCTCATCAAAGTAAAAGTGAAACGAAAACACAATTTGAAAAAAGAGGGTGTTTATATTTTCGTTAGCAATCACACCTCCTTAATAGATGTTCCCGCATGCGCACTTATTACACCTGTTACATTTCGATATTTATCAAAAGAAGAATTAGCAAAAATTCCATTCTTCGGCTACATCGTTCGAAAACTTTATTTAACAGTAGATAGAAAAGATGAAGTGAGCAGAGCACATAGCTTAGAAAAAATGAAACAATCTCTAAGAGAAGGAATAAGTATTTATTTGTTTCCTGAAGGAACAAGAAACAAAAGTGGTGAACCCCTTAAAAAATTTTATGACGGGGCATTTAAGTTATCATTAGAAACGGGAATACCTCTTGTTCCAATGACCATAAGAAACTCTGTAAATTTATTAGAAGGATTTAAAATGAAACCCGGAACATTGGAATGTTTTTGGAACGAACCTATTTACCCCCGTAAGGAAGACTCGGTAGAGAGTCTGAAGGAGATTGTTCGCTTGGTGATGCTAAAGGATTTGTCACATCAATAAATTCAATATTTTTTGGCTGTTCAAAAACAGCCTCAGGAATTTCAGGATTTTCTTGCACCTCAAAAGCATACATTTCCATTTCAGAATCCCCAATTTTAGTATGAAATTTCAAAGGTATTTTATTCCATACTTCATATCGACCACTCATTTCCAAAGCGAGATTTTCCATAACATAAACTTCACACATCCGGCCTAAAAGCTCTACCTCCCCCTCCTTTGTAATTCCATTTGATTCCAATGATTGCCTATCCATTTGGGCAAAATCAATATGCATTGGATTAAAATTCCCTTTGTTTTTACTTTTAGTGCCAGTCTTCTTTTCAGGATTATAAATAAAAGTGAAATCATTTTTTGTTATACTTACTGAACTCGTGGAAATTATTGTATTCTTATATTTTAGTTTTGTTTCTGTTTTGTTACAATATTTATCGCCATAATCATCTATATAAATAGTTGTTTCAATGTCAGAACCTAAAATCTGCTTGGAACTTTTCAACTTAATAATCACAGACTTTAAAACATACTTACGATCAGATTCAGGTAAGATTCCAACTCCAGGAGGTACGGTTTTTGTTTCTTTACCAGAGAACAAAGTACAACTAGAAAGCCCTTCGATAAATAAAATAAAAGCAAATAAAAATTTAAACCAAACTTTCACCTTCTTATAAATTTAATTTTCTATTTCCATCAAAAATAGCAATTAGAATGATAAAGAAATAGTAAGATAAAACCCTTTTTTAATGCGTTTTTGTGTTGAAAACTTGTTTCATATTTTTTTTAGTATTTTTACAAAAAATTTGAAATGAAAGAGTTGGATATTTATCAGGCAGTTTGGAAAAGATACCTTCCTGTAATTGCTATGAAGATTAAAGAATCGCAACGTAAAAATGACGCCGTCACTTTCAGTTTATATAAGCCTGAATTTCAAGTCGCTAGCAAAAGAAAAAAGATATCCTTTGATTTTGAATTGGAAATGAAAGACAGCAGAGTAATGAATAATAGTTCTATCCCTCCTATTGCAAAAGATTTATCAGAAGCACTTCGCCAAAATATTGCAATGAAACAACAAATAGGAATCGGAAGTTTTAAATTCAGCATGAACGCTGATTTTATGCTAACTATTCAAGCCGAACCTATAATAGTAAAGGTCTAATTAATATTCGCTTTAGGTCTCTTTTATAATTCAATTAAATATCAGCTACCTTTATTTCATCTCTCATTCTAATCCCTCTTTCGGTTTGAACAATTGAACAAGCTTCAATCGTTTTATCGTGTTCAAAAAATAAGAGCCAATTATTTGAGATGGCCTCATTCATAAAACTTTCTTTTTCAATTAAGGTTACCAGTGGGCGCACATCATAAGCCATTACATAAGATATTGGTAAGTGACCAGCAGATGGAAGCAGATCAGCGCAATAAATAATTGTTTTATTTTTATAATTAATCTTCGGCAACATCATTGCTTCAGTATGACCATAAACAGTTATATTAGAGAATCCAGGAATTATTTCTTCGCCGTCACTTAACATTTTTAATT
Organism: Chitinophaga pinensis; assembly: GCA_945892775.1. Taxonomy (GTDB): domain Bacteria; phylum Bacteroidota; class Bacteroidia; order Chitinophagales; family UBA10324; genus UBA10324. The sequence goes on along the minus strand of CAMDDP010000019.1, from coordinate 9,858 downwards.
GACCACTTTCTTTTATCGGCAAAATATTTTCTTTTAAAAAACTGGCCTTCTCTCTTGAGTTGGGGTTCACCGCCCACTCCCAATGCTTGGAATGACTCCAATAGGTTGCGTTTTGAAACGCAGGAATATACTTTCCATCCTTATTCATTTTTATTGCTCCGCCACAGTGGTCAAAATGTAAATGAGTCAAAAAAACATCTGTAATATCTTCAGCTCGAAAACCTTTTTTATTCAGGGACTTTTCCAACGAATCATCACCGAATGGTTGGTAATAGCCAAAAAAATTTTCACTTTGCTTATTTCCCAATCCGCAGTCAATTAATATCAGGCGGTTTCCTTCTTCGACCAACAAACAGCGCATGGCCCAATCACATAAATTATTATTATCAGATGGATTTAGTTTATTCCATATTATTTTTGGAACTGCGCCAAACATGGCCCCTCCATCGAGCTTAAAAAATCCAGTGTCAATTGTATAAAGCTTCATTTAAAATTAAATGTTAAAAAATTAAAAATCTATCTCCTTAAGCCAGCATTTATTTCTTCTTCCGTTTATTAATCTGAATTTTTAATGAAATCATTTTTAACGCAGTTACCGCAGCTTCCACCCCTTTATTTCCTAATTTTCCACCCGCTCGATCTAATGCCTGCTGTAGTGAAGCTGTAGTGAGCACACTAAAAATTATCGGAATATTTTGTTGGGTATTCAACAATGTTATTCCGTTGGCAACTGCAGCGGCAATGAATTCAAAATGGCGTGTTTCTCCTTCTATTATACAGCCAATAGCAATAATGGCATTAAAATTTTTTGTTTTGGCTAATTCACTGCAAGCAAAAGTTAATTCAAAACTTCCAGGCACACGAAAAATTTTTATGCCAGATTCTTTTGCTCCATGTTTAACTAAAGTTTTAATACAACCATCGCATAGTGAGTTCGTAACTTCATTATTCCATTCAGATATAACAATGGCAAAATGAAATTCTTTCGATGCAGAAATTTCATTAGAATTGTATTCAGAAAGATTTTTCAACTTTGAAGCCATAAACATCTATTTTCTGTTGGCAACGAAAGTAATTTTTTTTCATAAAACAAACAGAAACATAAAACTAATCCTATAAAACAAAAAATATCATCGCCCAAATGAATGATTTAAAAAATAAAGTAGTCATTATCACAGGTGCGTCATCGGGAATAGGCAAAGGATGCGCAATAGAATTTGTAAAAGCTGGATGCAAAGTTGTTATTACAGGACGAAATGCATTTTCACTTTCTGAAGCAGGAAAAGAAATAAAATCAATTGCAAATTCGGAAGTGCTAGAAGTTGTTTCAGATGTAAGTATTGAAGAAGATTGTAAAAGAATTATAAATGAAACAATTGTCCGCTTTGGAAAAATCGATATCCTTATAAATAATGCAGGAATATCAATGCGTGCACTTTTTAAAGATTTGGATTTAAAAGTGATTAAGCAATTGATGGATATAAATTTTTGGGGGACTGTTTATTGCACGAAATATGCACTCCCAGAGATTCTAAAAAATAATGGTAGTGTAGTTGGTATTTCTTCGGTTGCTGGTTACTTGGGATTACCTGGAAGAACCGGCTACTCGGCTTCAAAATTTGCTATGCACGGGTTCTTGGGATCATTACGCAGTGAAAATTTGAAAACCAGATTGCATGTAATGATTTGCTGTCCGGGTTATACTGAATCAAACATTCGAAAAACAGCGCTAACCCATAGCGGAAAACCTCAAGGCGATACTCCTTTAGATGAAAAAAAACTAATGACTGCCGAAAAAGTTGCCCAACATATTTTAAAAGGCGTGAAGAATAGAAGGCGAACCATCATACTTACTGCACAAGGAAAAATATCAGTATTGCTTGGAAAATTTTTTCCAGCCTGGTTAGATAAAATGGCTTACAATACTATTTCAAAAGAATCTGATTCGCCATTTAAGTAATCATAGTTATTTTTTTTGCGCATAGCCTTCGTACCAAGTAGTATCGGCAATTTGACTTCCGCTTTCTTCATAGTACTTCCATACACCATCATTTTTTCCATTTAAATAACTTCCTTCCTCCTTAGTCTTTCCACTTTTAAAATAATGCTTATAATATCCATTCTCCATATTCCCAGCAAATTCAACTTCCTGTTGCAATTCGCCAGTTTCATAATAATACTTCCATAACCCTTTCATTTCTTCCACTAAATATTGACCGTCCTCCTTTTTATTTCCATTCTCAAAATAAGAATGATAAGGCCCATCAAATTTCCCCTTCGAATAGTTTTCTTCGTTCATAACCTTTCCATTCTCATAAAACAACTTCCTATATCCATTTATCTCATTGTTATTATAAATACATTCTTCACTGTTTTTTCCATTGCTATAAAACCGACGAAGTGTGTCAACCAATTGATTATGGTTGTAATTGCGTGTTTCAATAATTTTTCCAAATTGATTATATAAAGAATACGATCCATTTCTAATAGATGGGCTATCTGTCATTACTGAATATTCTTCCTTTAATATTTTTCCATCATGATCGTAAAATGACTTTACAACTGTTGAATTATTTCTACAAGAAGATAGTAACACGATTAGCACCCCAACAATTAAAATATTTTTTTTCATATTTTTTTTGTAAATGTATAATGAAATAACACCAAGTTTATTATGTTGTGGCAATCAAACAAATTGGACACTTTTTGAATTGTATGTACAAAAACCATTTCAATTATATTATGACAAGGGTTAATATTTAAATTATTAAAAAACAAAAAACCATGAAAAAAACAATTTTATCAATCTGCTTTTTAGCGGCAACAACCTTTGCGTTCGCGCAAATGACCTCAAAAAATGGATCCGCCATCCTTCCAGAATCAGGTGATTGGAGTGTTGGAATTGGCGCTAATCCTTTTTTAAGTTATTTCGGCAACTTAATGAATGGAAGCAATGTCCCGCCTTCATTTGATTGGACTGATGGTAACGCTAATGTGATTACTTGTAAAATGATGAAAGATGAGAAAACTGCTTACCGTGTTAAAATTAACTTAGGCCTTGGATCTATCGCAACTACTGAAGCCGCTGATACAACAGCTGGATCATTAAAAGACTCTAAACTTAGCTCTCATGAAATAACTTTGGGCGCTGGTATGCAAATGTATCGTGGCAAAGGTCGTGTTCGCGGATACTATGGATTTGATGGAATGATTTCATTAGGGGGTGGCGAAAAATCTAGTAACAATTACAATGGTACTGCTTCAGCTGGCTCTACTTTGGAAAATAAGAGTGGTGGCAGTTTTGGCTTAGGAATTAATGGAATTCTTGGCGTTGAGTATTTCTTCGCTCCTAAAATGTCCATTAGTGGTGAGTATTCTTGGGGTGTGGGTTATTCAATGTCAGGGGCCGGAAGCACAAAAATAGCTGATGGAACTGGTGGTTCAACAACTACTGATACTTTTAAATCATCTTCCTTCGGAATCGGAACGGATAATGGTGGAGGTGCAATTAACTTAAACTTCTACTTCTAATTTTATTAGAGTTTTTACAAAGCGACCCTCGGCAATGACGAGGGTCGCTTTGTTTTTTTAGTCATTTCACTTAATGAATTATAGAAGGTGAAATATTTATTCAAAGTTCAATAATGTGATCAGTTAAAAGGCTCTGTGCATCATTTTATTATAAATAAAAATGCTTCTTGCTTTCTTTGTTGAAATATCTTTTAAATTATGACTGAAACAAAGAAAATTATTGAGGCAGCTTGGGATAATCGTGAACTGTTAAAAGAAGCAGTTACCATTCAGTTAATAGAAAAAATTATTAATCAACTCGACAAGGGGGAATTACGCATTGCCGAGAAATCTTCCGCCGGATGGATTGTAAATGATTGGTTGAAAAAAGCAGTGCTTTTATACTTTCCAATTCGTCAAATGGAAACTATGGAAGCAGGGCCTATGGAATTTTACGATAAAATTCCACTGAAGAAAAATTATAAAGACATTGGGGTTCGTGCTGTGCCACATGCAGTAGCCAGACACGGATCATACTTGGCTAAGGGTGTGATACTAATGCCATCGTATATAAACATTGGTGCCTATGTGGATGAAGGTACAATGGTGGATACATGGGCCACAGTTGGTTCGTGCGCACAAATCGGTAAAAATGTTCACCTGAGTGGCGGAGTTGGAATTGGTGGAGTACTGGAACCTGTTCAGGCATCTCCAGTTATTATTGAAGACAATTGTTTTATTGGTTCGCGATGTATTGTGGTTGAAGGTGTATTGATAGAAGAGGGCGCAGTGCTTGGTGCAAATGTGGTTCTAACTCAAAGCACACGAATAATTGATGTAAGTGGAAATTCCCCAATTGAATATAAAGGCAGAGTTCCATCTAACTCTGTTGTAATACCAGGCTCATTCACAAAAAAATTTCCTGCAGGTGATTACAATGTAAGTTGTGCGCTAATAATTGGAAAAAGAAAAGCTAGTACTGATTTTAAAACTTCTCTCAATAAAACCTTAAGGGAGTTTGATGTGGCAGTTTAAATTTTAAAAAACCACTTGTTATTTTTATTGAAATGTCATCAAGTATAAATGAGCAATATCAAACAACTATTTAAACGCAATTCGCACAATCTTATATTGAAAGGACTATCTGGATTGGGTCGCTCAATAAACAGGATGTATGAAAATAGAAACCATGATCCTTATAGTAATGGTGAATCAACAATATTAAAAAAAATAAATAGCATTAAGCCAACTACAATTTTCGATGGTGGTGCTAACGTGGGTGGTTATAGTTTATTGACAAATAAATTCTGTCCCAATTCAAAAATTTATGCCTTTGAACCCGTTGCTTCTACTTTTAATTTATTGAAAAAAAATATCGAGCCTAACAAAAATATCTTTCCAATAAATTCTGGTTTGTTCAATGAAAATAAAAAGAGGAAAATCAAGATTTACAATTCTCATACACATTCTTCTTTGTATGAAATAAAAGGAATTGATTATTCAGTTCAGAAAACTGAACTCATTGAACTTATAACAGGTGATTTATTTATGGAAAATAATTCTATAAATAAAATTGATCTTTTAAAATTAGATGTTGAAGGAGCCGAGTTAGATGCCTTAAAAGGGTTTGAAAAATCATTTTCCCAAAACAAAATAAGAATTATTCAGTTTGAATATGGGTACATCAACATCACTTCAAAAAATTTACTGATTGACTATTACGAGTTCTTCAAAAAATACAATTATATCGTTGGAAAAATTTACCCCAAGAATGTTGAATTTAGAGAGTATCATTTCAAGCATGAAGATTTTATCGGTCCTAATTATATAGCAATTCACGAATCAGATAACTTGCTTAAGAATTTATTAAAGGACCGTTAGTATTTAATCAGCATTTCAACAAACAAACACAATTAGAACGAGTAATTTTGTGTTGATTCTGCTTAATCATAATTAAGTAATTGTGAGTTAATTTTGTACAAACAGAAATTTAAAATGATTTTTATCTCAATGAATAAAGCCATTAGATTTTTTATTGCCATTTTATTTTCGACTTTATTTTCTACACAATCTTTTTCGCAGTCAATTACAACGGGTGTAATTATAGGAAGCCCGATTTGCCAATGCGGAATAATAGACATTCCTTTTACAAGTACTGGAATTTTTAATGCTCCGAATATTTATACTGCTGAATTATCAGATGCTACAGGAAGTTTTGCAGCACCTATTGCAATCGGCACATTACCAAGCGCCTTAAACATTGGTATTATCACCGGAACAATTCCATGTAACACTATTGCCGGAACCAATTACAGGATAAGAGTTGTTAGCGATGACCCAAATACAATTGGTACAGACAACGGAATTGACCTACAGATAGATTCATCTGTAACTGCTTCAATTACTATTTCGGCTTCACAAAATATTATTTGTGCCGGACAACAAGTCGATTTTACCACGGCACCTGTCAATGGCGGGTCTGCACCTACCTATCAATGGCAGTTAAATAGTGTAAATATTGGAACTAATTCAACAACCTATTCTTCATCTACTTTAAATAATAGTGATACAGTTACCTGCTTATTAACTTCAAATGCAAATTGTGTAACCAACTCACCCGTTCTTTCAAATTCAATTACTATAACAGTAACAACAGGATTGGTTGCATCAGTTACAATAAGTGCAAACAACACAACTATTTGCTTTGGTGACCAAGTTGATTTTACCGCACTTGCAATAAGTGGAGGCGCTGCCCCAATATTTCAATGGCAGATTAATAATATTAATGCAGGAACAGACTCATCTGCATTCAGCACGACTACATTAAATAACGGCGATGTAGTTACTTGTTTAATGACATCGAATTTAGCCTGTGTTACCGGTTCGCCTACAACCTCAAATGCCGTTGCGATTACTGTAAACCCAATTGCAACTGCTGGTATAAACATTTCCGCTAATACAACAGTTATTTGCTCAGGACAACAGGTTGACTTTACAGCAGTACCCATTAATGGCGGATCAACTCCTTTTTATCAATGGCAAGTTAATGGAAGCAATTCTGGCTCTAATGGCACCTCATTCAGTACAACGACTTTGAATAATGGAAATATAGTAACATGCATAATGACTTCAAGTAATTTGTGTTCAACTGGAAATCCAGCAATTTCAAATTCCGTAATAATAGCTGTGTCTCCATCTGTAATTGTTTCCGATACCATAACTGCAAATACAACTGTAATCTGTGCAGGTGACCCAGTAACTTTTACTTCTGTTGCAACAAATGGCGGATCTGCCCCTACCTATCAATGGCAGTTAAACAGTGTAAATGTTGGAACTAATTCAACAACCTATTCTTCATCTACTTTAAATAATAGTGATATAGTTACCTGCTTATTAACTTCAAATGCAAATTGTGTAACCAACTCACCAGTTCTTTCAAATTCAATTACTATAACAGTAACAACAGGATTGGTTGCATCAGTTACAATAAGTGCAAACAACACAACTATTTGCTTTGGTGACCAAGTTGATTTTACCGCACTTGCAATAAGTGGAGGCGGTGCACCAATATTTCAATGGCAGATCAATAATATTAATGCAGGAACAAACTCATCTACATTCAGCACGACAACATTAAACAACGGCGATGTAGCTACTTGTATTATAACATCAAGTTTAACCTGCGTTACGGGATCTCCTGCCACTTCCAACTCAGTTGCAATGATTGTAACAACAGGTGCTGTTGCCTCAATTACAATTATTGCGTCTACAACTTCAATTTGTGCAGGTATAAATATTGATTTTACTGCCTCACCAACAAATGGTGGCGCCGCTCCTATTTATCAATGGCAAGTAAATGGTGTAAATACTGGACCCGGAACCTCCACCTTTAGCTCCACAACTTTAAATGATAATGATGTGGTTGTTTGCATCATGACTTCGAATTCAAATTGCGTAACAAATAATCCTGCTAATTCAAACGCCATTACCATTACCGTTACCCCGCAAACCATAGCTACTATTTCTATTGCTGCAGATAACTCTACAATCTGTGAGGGAATAAATTCAACCATAACCGCGACAGGAGCAAATGGTGGCTCATCACCAATTTATGATTGGTTTTTAAATGGAACATCAATTGGAATAACTGGCTCCAACTATACAACTATCTTTAATGATGGAGATAATATTAGCTGTACTATGATATCGAATGCAAATTGCGTGACAGGAAGTCCAGCAACATCCAATACAGTAGTTATTTCAGTTCAACCAAATTTAGTAGTCACAATTAATCCAGATACAATTAATACTTGCTGGCTTACCCCTGCATTATTAAATGCATCTGGTGCTAATACTTATTCATGGTCTCCTGATTTACATTTAAGTTGTTTGGACTGTGCAAATCCACTTGCTGATCCATCTGACACAACCGTTTACACTGTCATTGGAACATCTGGAAATTGTAATGGAACTGCAACAGTTGTTGTAAATATTAAATGCCCCGATGTGTTTGTTCCTTCTGCATTTTCACCCAACGGAGATATTTTTAATCCTATTTTTAAAGTTTATGGTTTACCAATGATTGATTTTACGCTAATGGTTTTTGACAGGTTTGGACAAATGGTTTTCATTTCTCACGATCAGAATGAAGGTTGGGACGGAACATTAAATGGCAAACCATTTAGTACAGGTGTATTTATTTGGATGTTCAGAGGCAAGGATAGAGATGGACGAAACGTATCAATCAGTCGAACCAACTCAGGTGATGTAACATTGTTGCGATAATTGAATTGCAACGACTTACCTATTTAAATTTCTTCAAGCAAATCTTCCAATTAAATTTGCCTCATAGCAGTGTCAGATGTGGTGAAACCGGTAAACATTCTGTGCTCAGAACGCAACGCCGACACTTTTCTCTTTTCAAGAACCCAATCAATTACTTAGTGTTTTAATAAAATAATAATGAGAATAGGATTTGATGCTAAACGAGCTTTTCTAAATCATTCAGGATTAGGCAACTATAGCCGAAGGGTTATAGAGTCCCTCACTCAATTCTATTCTGATGAAAACTATTTTCTTTTTAATTCAGAAAGTAAAGAAAAATTATTTAATCAAATACTAATCAGAAATAATGTTGAAATAATTAACCCCTCAACAATATTAAAATCAATTTGGAGAAGCTATTCTCAGGTAAATGATTGGAAAAAATTTAATCTCGATATATATCATGGATTAAGCAATGAATTGCCTTTTGGTTTAAACCGCACAAAAACAAAAACCGTTGTAACGATTCACGATTTAATTTTTAAAAAAAATCCAAATTATTATCCATTTATTGATAGAACTATTTACAACCTTAAAACAAAACATGCCTGTAAAAAAGCTGATAAAATTATTTGTGTAAGTGACCAGACAAAGAAAGAGGTGGTGAAATTCTATGGAATAAACGAAAAGAAAATTGATGTCATTTATCCTGCCATTCCTGATCATATTACTCAAATGATTTCAGTAGATAATATAGCGGCGGTGAAATTAAAATATCAATTGCCCGACAAATTTTTATTATATACTGGAACTATTGAAAAAAGAAAAAATCTTCTTACAGTTATAAAAGCTTTAGACAAATTAGGTGATAAAGCTCCCCCATTAATAGCAATTGGAAAAAGCACCAAATACCTGAATGAAATAAAAAATTACTTAAAAATATCAAGGCAAAAAATGGAAGTTTCTTTTTTAACAGAAGTCAACAATGAAGAATTGAATATTATTTACTCATTAGCCAACTTATTTATTTACACATCATTATTCGAAGGATTTGGCATTCCATTAATTGAAGCGATGGCTCATGGAATTCCATGCATCACTACAAAAAATTCCTGTATGGAAGAAGCCGCTGGAAAGGGTGCTCTATATGTAGATCCACTGAGTATAGAAGAAACGGCAAATGCTATTTCTAATTTAACAAACAATGCCGCGTTGCATAAACAATTATCAACTTTGGCAATAGCACATTCAGCAAAATTTAATTCCAAGAGATTAGCTGATCAATTGATGGCTACCTATAGCGGATTATAATTACATGACATAAAAAAAGTCCTCATCAGTTACGAAGAGGACTTTAAGAATCATTTTAGTTATATATTATTGAATGCCGAGCACTTCAATATCAAAAATCAAAACGCTGTTAGGTCCAATAGTCCCCCCAGCTCCACGAGCACCATAACCAAGTGAAGAAGGAATTAATAAAGTTCCTTTACCACCTACGTTAAATAATGCAATTCCCTCATCCCATCCGGAAATAACCTGATGTTGTCCAATTGTAAATTCAAAAGGAGTACGACCCGGATT
>CAMDDP010000018.1 GCA_945892775.1 Chitinophaga pinensis | reverse complement strand
AAATATTTTTTAAAAATAAATTAATTAACTCATTCATGAATGCTTTATCATTCAAACACTGTGAGCCAAAAAATGCAGCATTGAAATAATTACCATTTAATGTTTGATTGCTATTCATATTTGCTGAAGAAGCAGTAATTGCAATTTCTTTAGCCTCAAAAAACCTAGGTATTACTTTAAATATTTCTTCTAATTTAATTGGCTTCGAAACATAATTATCCATTCCGACTTCAAAGCATCGATCGCGATGAATTTTCATAGCATGTGCCGTCATTGCAATAATAGGTATGTGCTTGCCAGTTAGCAATTCGTTTTCACGAATTCTAAGAGTGGTTTCATAACCATCTAAATGAGGCATTTGAATATCCATAAAAATAAAATCAAATGTATTATTTTTCAAAAGGTTAAGCACCTCTAAACCATCTTTTGCAACTGTTACTTTAAATCCATTTTTTTCAAGCACGGTCACCGCAAGCTTTTGATTAATTAAATCATCTTCGGCAAGTAAAATATTTAACATTTTATTTTGATGAAATATTACAGGATTTAATTCATGGTGTTCTGTGATATCCTGAGGTTCAATTTTTCCAAATAGCTTAAATAGTTCACTGAGAAGTTCTTTATAAGTTACCGGCTTAGCCATAAAAGCAGAGATGTTCAACTTTTTTCGTTCGCTGGTATCAATGTTATCAGTGACACTTGACATGACAAATACTTTGGTAGAAGAGAAATTTGCATTCTCTTTCAAACGGCGCGCAACCTCCCAACCATCCATGCCCGGCATTTGAATGTCGAGCAACAATAAATCAAATGGGCTCGATTGGTTGTAAGCCTTACTCATTTCAAATAAGGCATTTCTTCCACTATCAACACAAACAATAGTTTCAACCACATTCTTTAGTTGCCCTTCCATAATGCGCCGATTAGTTAAATTATCATCAACAATCAAAACTTTTAATTTCCGTAAAAAATCAAAGTCAGCTGGCATGTACCTATTTATTGCCTTACCAATTCCAAATTCAGCACTGAAATAAAACTGACTCCCTTTTCCAACAACACTAGTAATTTTTACATTCCCCTTCATAAGTGCAATAAGTTTTCGTGCAATAGTTAAGCCTAGACCTGTTCCGCCAAACTTGCGGGTAGTTGAGCCATCGGCCTGCGTAAAGGGTTCAAAAATACTCTTGAGTTTATCCTCCGAAATTCCAATACCAGTATCAGAAATAGTGAAATCAATTATTGATCGTCCGTTTACAACTCTATTTAATTTTACCCGAACAGAAATCTCACCTTTTTCTGTAAATTTAATCGCATTACCTAAAATATTTATGATGACCTGGCGCAATCGTCCAGGGTCACCCACAATAATTTTCGGAATATTTTCATCTATGTCTAGAATCATTTCTATGCCCTGATCATTCTTTCTTAAAGCAAGCAACTTTGTGATTTTACTCATTATTGATCGGAGATCAAAGTCAATTTCTTCAAGATCTAATTTACCAGCTTCTATTTTACTAAAATCTAAAATATCATTAATTACAATTAACAAATTATCGGCAGAAGACTTTACTAGCTGCATGTATTCGCGCTGTTCTTCTGTACAATTTGTAGCAAGAGTTAATTCAGTCATACCCAAAATACCGTTCATAGGTGTTCGTATTTCGTGACTCATATTGGCAAGAAATTCGCTCTTCGCAATGTTTGCACTTTCAGCTAATTCTTTTGCCTGTCGAAGTTCCTCTTCAAATTGTTTTCGAGCAGAAATATCAAGTCCAGTTCCCCTGAATCCAACAACTAACCCATTTTCATCAAACCTTGGAGTGCCACTTAATAGGATGAATCCAATGGATGAATTTTTTCTTTCAACACGAATTTCTACCTCCTTAAATGTCTGAGCATTCAACAACAATGAATTAAATATATCTATTAAATTTTGCTTGTCATCATCATAAATGATATTATAAAAAGAAGTATTCATACATTCTTTAATACTATACCCAATGGCATCAGTTATCTTATTTGATATGTAGGTAACTTCACCTTTTACATTTATTTCCCAAACAAATTCTCCGGCGGCCTCCGTTACATCAACAAATCTTTTTTCACTTTTTTGTAGAGCCAATTCGTTTTCTTTTCTTGCTTTCACCTCTATTTGCAAGTCTTCTTTTTGTTTAAAGAAATTTATAATCAATATCGCTAATGCACCAAATTCAGATTTTGAAGTTGCAAGTTTCAAAATATATACTGGGTTATTATAACTTAAACTTTTTGCAATTCTGACCAAAGGATTTCGAACCCAAGTAATAAAGGCCCAAGTAATAAAAATAAAAATAACGATGCAAAACCAAATGAAAATAATATTCGATTTATCGCTTCCGCTATTTAGCTGACCATAAAAAGGCGTCGGATATTTAACAACAAATCTTGCAATAGTGGCTCCATCAAATCCTTTTAAACTTCTTAAACTAACCAAAGTTCCATTTTCATTTAATTGACCTGCATTTACAATTGATTCATCTGTGTCGTACGAAATATTTATTTGGGCAATATTCAATTCCCCTAACTCATCTAAATATTTTTTATTCAAAAGTCTCGCTACAAATAAATAACCAGCCTTTGGAGTCTTTCGTTCACTATCTAAAGTTCCATGAATAGAGGCTCCATAAAACTCAATTAAATCCCCCTCTTTTGATTTCAAATAAAAATGTGTAAAATTCTTCCCCTTACCTTCATTTTGTTTTATAAATGCTTTCGACAAATCATATCTTATCAATGGAATTCCACTAGCTGAATCAACATCATTATTATTATGAGAATAAACGCAAGCGAAGGCAGCATCATAAACCCATATACCACAAAACCCATATTGATCCAATAAAAAATTTAAACTATTTTGTTCGAATTCAACCTTCTTCGATTCTTGTTTACTATTTAGAATTGGTTCAGATGCAAACACGACATAGTCAACCATTTCGTCCCAAATAGAATATTCATAATCTGTGATCATACACAAGTTACTTGATTTCAAATCAAGAATCTTGTCATAAACGCTATCCTTTTCAGCCAATCTATTTTTAAATAGCATCGTCATTTTTTCGGCTTCAGAGTTTTGCATGTAGGTGACAAAACCTATTCCACTCGTGAGAATAATTATAAGTAATAAAATAATTCTAAGTTGTATTTTCATAGCATATTAAAATTCGGCGCCCAATGAAAAGGCACAATTAAATTTATTTGGATTTAAAATCTTAGAGAGATCAGAACCAATTAAGTGAAAGAAATTAAATGACGGTTTAATAAAAATAGTTTCGTTTAATTTTTGTTTGAAAGACCCATTAATATCAACTAAACGATACATGGAATTGAAAATTAAAATTTCACCCTCAGCAATATTAAAGTCGATAAATTTTTCGTTTGCCACACCATAAGCCAGATTGGCTACAATGTGAGTCCTATCAGTTTCATAATCATAAGTTATTCCGGTTTCGGAAAAAGCCCCTCCAACATTAGATAAAAAATCAAATGATGGATTTATAAAAAAGCCAAAATTGCCTTCATAGTAAGAAGCATAAACCGAAGCTTCGGCAGTTGCGCTAAAATATTTTTTAGATGGATAAGAATAAAATATAAGTGTCGGTTCAAAATAAAAATTTCCAGACTCAATAGTTTTTGATAGCGTGAAATCAATTTCCTGCTTATTTGAATTTTCTTTTGTCTCCAAAACACCTGTTGAATTCCAGATATTAAGAATAAAACCCTTGTACTCTAAATTAACTGACGGCTGCATAATTATTCCACTATTGTATTCAATGCCGCGCCACAAATATGAGTTAGTGAATGCTGATTCCACTTCTATTGAAAAGGAAGAATTAACTTTTAGAGAAGTATCGGTTACGAATATTTTCGTATCGCCACCCTCCTGTGCAAATACAATAGAAGTAATGAAAGTAAAACCAAGCGATTTGAGTATTAAATTTTTCACAAAAAAGGTGTTTTCCCTTTCGGGATACCCCTCTTTACCTTTTCAAAATTGAAAAGTTGCCTTATATTATAAATTTTATACCACCCCACCCCGATTAAATTGTGAAGCCTCTTGATGTAATTTAATTGCTTTTTTTGAAAATTTAATACCGTATATTAAAGAAAATAAAGCCCCAATTGCCATACCTGGATAATTATTTATAAAAAGGAAAAAATCATATGCGCCATGTAATAAAGCAGCGCAAGCAATTGCTTTAAGGCCGTAATTTTTATTTTCAATATCAAACTTTTTTAAACCCAAATAGTAACCCATTACAATTCCAAAAGTTGCATGGGCTGGCACTGCGGTTACCATCCTTAGTATTGCCGTGGTCATTCCGCTATCCATTACATACATCACATTTTCTATAGTTGCAAACCCCATTGAAACCATCACACAATAGATTATTCCATCAAATGGCTCATTGAAGGCTTTTCGAGGATATAAAAAATACCGAGCCATAAAATATTTTGAACCTTCCTCTGCTAATCCTACAATTAAAAAAGCTTTAACCGCATTTGATACCCAATAATCAGAAATTGATTCAGAAGAATCCAAAAAAATCTTTTCCAATATAATAGCTGGAATAATACTTAAAATCCCCAAAAGAAAACCAAGGGTTAATAATTTTTTTGGCTCTTTGTCAAATTTATCTTTCCAATAAATAAAAATAATTATAGCTAAACCTGGGGCAATTGCAAGTGCAAACAAATCCATATCCGTAAAATTTTTATCAATTATAAAAAATAAAACGGAAAATATTTCAACTAATTCATTAAATCAAACGATCAATCATCTTTTGCAATGTTTTACGAGCAAAGAAAATACGACTCTTAACCGTTCCGAGCGGAAGATCAAGTTCTTCTGCTATCTCATGGTACTTGAAACCTTCGTAATGCAATAAAAAAGGTATTCTAAATTCCTCAGATAAACTTTGTAAAGCTTTTTGAACCTCTTCCATATGAAGATTTACTAAACCATTGTTATGTGTTGAATTTCTTAATGAATTAAGAATAGCTAGATTCTCTGTTGGATCTGAAACAACGCCATGTTTTGAATTACGACGATAATTATTGATAAAAATATTTCGCATAATAGTATAAAGCCATGCTTTTAAGTTAGTGCCCTTATGAAACTTATCGGCATTGATTAATGCTTTATAAACTGTTTCCTGAATCAAATCAGAAGCGTCTTCAGAATTTTTAGTTAGCTTGTAGGCAAATGGTTTTAAACTGCCTGAGAAATCAACTACTTGATCCTTAAATTCTAGTGTTGTCATAGCTATATTTTTTATTTTGTTTAATGTTTATGGTGTAATATTAAACAATAAAAATAACAATCCAAATTTTATTTTATATTTATTAAAAAAATCGTTTTAAATGATAAAAAGTGATTTTTATAAAAAAATAACTATTATTATAAATTAAAATAGTGAATAAAACTTATTTATTTTTTATAAAAAAAGAATTAATATAATTTATGGACCGCATTTTTGTTTAACAAAAATAATAAATATACAAACAATATAATTTTAATTTTTTAGAGAGACTTCTACCTGGCAATTCTGTAAAAAAGATAAAATATCCTTTATCTGTTTGAGTGTAACAGCATTTACAGGAATTTCACCTTTAAAATCAAGTGAGCGATAGCCTGATAGAATTATTTTTTGTTTTTTTAACCTTGAAGAAAGATCATTTATATATCCAGACAAATCATTTATTGAAGGATAGGTAGTGAAAATACTTAATAAATAATCCGGCGAATAAATTTCGCTTGTAGAAACAATATCTTCAAAAGGCACACTCTGCCCCAAATAAATAACCTGCATATTCCTTGCACGAATAAAATATGAAAGAAATAATAGTGATAACTCGTGAGTTTCT
Source organism: Chitinophaga pinensis (assembly GCA_945892775.1). GTDB lineage: Bacteria > Bacteroidota > Bacteroidia > Chitinophagales > UBA10324 > UBA10324. The sequence continues at coordinate 48,168 of CAMDDP010000018.1, read as the reverse complement.
CCTTCAGGTAAAAACAAAAGAAATTTAGGTGAGTTATTTCCTATTTGAACATGCTGTCCATCAATAGCTGAAATTAATTTCTGCCTTATCAGGTTTGATATGAAATGCTCTTGCGCTGGTTTAATACTTCCAACTTGCCACATTAGTCCTATACGAACTAAAAAAGGGTGAATGATTTCAATCATCGTTTTTTCAAATCCGAATTTCAATATTCCATTACCAATTACCTTCTCAAACTTTTGCTCATTTAGCTCAATCATTGCAATAGTAAAGGCTTCAATAAAACCTGTTACATCCTTACCGGTTTCTGTTATAGAAAGTATCTCATTTTCAATTTCAGCAGAAGTCATTCCACTTATTTTAGAAATTTTAAACCCGTTATGATTGAGTAAAGCAATGTTTAAAAGGCTCCTTAAATCATTATCATCGTAATATCTAATATTAGTATCAGTTCTGTTGGGAGTAATTATTCCATATCGCAGCTCCCAAATTCGCAATGTATGCGCCTTAATTCCAGAAAGTTTTTCTAAATCCTTTATTGAGTATTGAGCCATTTAATAAATTAAAAACAAATAAATTTTAAAATTGTTTCAAGTGAAACTAAATTATTGAATTTCGAAATTGGTTAAAAAAATAATCTTAGCGAAAAAAGGATTTAAACACCAGCACCTTCAATTTCAGTTATATAATTCAGAAACAACTTCATTGCCCTTATTTTATCGTCATTAAACATATAATCGATACCATTGGTGAGATAATTTTCAACATCAATACCTAAAAAAAAAAATTCCTCTTCAGCAATTACTTTATCAATTGAATTAATTCCAAATTGAAAGGCTTCGACTAACTCCAATTTTATTTCACCAGGAATTTCATTCAAACTTAACCACACAGCAAAAACAAAAGGCAAACCTGTCAACTTCATCCATTCTTCACCCAAATCGTAAACGAATTTAAATTTGCTTTTCAATTTTAACGCCCTGTCTCCAATTACTAATCCTGCAGTTTCATTTTTGATTTCCTTTTCATAACCAGCCTCAGTCGATACAAATTCAAGATTTAGTTTCCAGTGTTTACTCATCAGAATTTTAGTAAGCATAACAGAAGTCTGGGATTGATAATCCAATAATATACTATTGCAATTTTCAATAGGCTTTTCTGAAAATAAACAAACCGATTGCACAGGGCCTTTAGCCCCAATACAAAATTCATCTAATAAATAATATTGTTTCAGTTGAGATAAAACTACAACCGGTACTAAAGCCAAATTAACCTCGCCATTAAATAATTTTATAGAAACGTTTGCAGGAGTATCAACTGAATACTCAATTTCAGATTTGAATGGATAATTTTTCAATCCATACAAAAATGGTTTTGAATTTAAATATGAGACCGAAGCAATTTTAAACTTCGACATGTAGATGGCTAAGATCATTTAAACTAGTTAACTTAAATTCATTTCCATCAAACAAAACTTTATAAAGAGAAAAGTTGTGATGCGGAAAATCATCCATTTCACTCAACGATTTATTTAATAAGGTACACAACAAAATTCGAAGGGCTCTTCCATGCATACAAACTAATATTTTTTTTTGTGGTCGTGATTGAATAATATCTAGGAACCGAAAATGTTTTTTCTGTAACTCCAAAGGACTTTCCCCATTGATAGTTTTTGATTCTGAATCCCCATTTTTCCATTCTAAAATAATTCGTTTAAATTCACTTCTTGTATAATCATCTACCTCTCGCCCCTCCAACTCACCCCACCCAATTTCATCTAACTCAGAAAGTTTTTCGTGAGGAATTTTTTTGTCTATAAACTTTTGTACTGATTCTATTGCTCGCTGTAAAGTTGATGTGTACACGATTTCAAAAAGCTCATCTTTATATTTTTCAAAGAATAAATCTGCTTGTATCCTCCCTTTTTCATTAAGAGGTGGATTAACTCCTCGCCCTTGAACAATCCCCTTTTTATTGTATTCGGTTTCACCGTGGCGTATTAAAAATATTTCTTTCAAATGATTTTTAATTTAAATTATTTAAAACAATTTAGTTCAAATAGGCTCTTTCATTTTTTTCTTCATTAATAGGATTTAAAACGAAATCACGTATAGGTTTATACAATGTATCTCTTTCAATCGGGCGGCGGTTAACCGCTAAAATCAAATCAACCAAATCTTTAGTATTCATTGCTGGGTTCTGCTCTTCAGCTCCCGCCATTGAATAAATTTTGGTTGTGTCATTAATGGTTCCATCAATATCATCTACCCCAAAGTTCAATAACAATTGAGCATTGGTTCTTCCAATCATTGGCCAGTAAGCTTTAAGGTGGTTGAAGTTGTCAAGAAAAATTCTTGCCATGGCATAACACTTCATGTCTTCTACAATAGTTGACTCAGGCACATCGCTCATTTCATTATCACCATTTCTAAATTTGAGAGGAATAAAAGTATTGAAGCCATGAGTTCTGTCTTGCAATTCTCTAAGGCGATTCATGTGATCAATGCGATGCGAATAATTTTCAATGTGACCATACAACATGGTAGCGTTAGAGGGAATTCCAAGTTGATGCGCTGTTTCATGAATCGTCAACCATTCTTTTGACGATGCTTTATCATTACAAATTTTACTTCTAATTTTTTCATCAAATATTTCGGCACCACCTCCAGGCATTGAATTCATTCCCGCATCTTTTAATTTTTGTATTCCTTCTTTAACAGTCACCTTAGCCTTTCGAAACATGTATTCCAATTCCACAGCAGTAAATGCTTTTACATGTAAATCAGAACGATGTTTTTTTATTTCCCTGATGAGATTGCAGAAAAAATCAAGATTCATTTTCGGGTGAACACCTCCAACAATGTGAACTTCGGTAACCGGCTCTCCATCATACTTCCGAACCATATCCATCATTTGTTCATGCGATAATTCCCATGCTTCATTCTCTTGTTGAATCAATCGTGAATACGAGCAAAAGTTACAGGCAAAAACACATTTATTCGTTGGCTCAACATGAAAGTTACGGTTGAAGAAAACCGAATCACCGTTCTTCTTCTCCCGAATAAAATTAGCAAGCACACCGAGCAACCCCAAACTTCCATTCTCGTATAAATACAATCCTTCTTCGGTTGAAATTCTTTCAGCCGCAATTACTTTCTCTCCTATTCTTTTCAATTCACTATTCAGTGATTCATCTTTCAAAATAAACTGAATTGAATTCTGATTGTCTATTAATTCATTTGTCATAATAGTTGGAACAAAAATGTTTGATTACAGTTCGTGTTGAACAATAACTTTTTTAACAACCTTTTCTCCGTTCACATTTAATTCAATGAAATAAAGTGCTGAAGGAAAATTGCTCAAATCAATCTGGAATTTTGACAATGAAAGCTGTTCCATTTTCACTTGTTCCATTTGTCCGAGCACATTATAAATTGAAACCTTTCCTTCCAAATCTATTATTTCACCAAAATCAATTGTGACTATACCACCGTTTGGATTTGGATAAACTTTAACAAAATCAGTAATGGGAGGATATTGTAAACTTACAATATAACTTCTTGTTTTAAAATCATTAGTCGTGTCTTCATCAAAATTTCCATTTGGATTTTTTGTCCACGCACAAAACAAATTGTACCATGAACTATCTGCAATTTCAGGAAGTGTTATGTCGATACTTTCATTTGGTCCAAGATCTCCCGACCAAGAATAAATATTTTCCGAACTCCTCCAGTTTTTTGTATAAACAATGTCAGCAGATGTTATTGATTGAATCCCGAAATTTTTAACGGTAACTACCGGCTGCATGGTTTCACCATAAATAAACTCATCGGGATATAAAATTTTTGTAACCCCAATATCCCAAGCATATGAAGATGGCAAAGGATCACAACCGTTTGAAGAAAGTAAACTTGAACGAAATGCATTTACAGAATTAACCATTCTTGTCTTTTGGCCAAAAGTGAAAACATTCATACAACTATCAAGTGTGTAATCCATATAATTCATAAACATATCACTGGTGTTACTACAACTTGGATATGGAAATCCATCGCATTTATAATGCTCTTCAGCCTGAATGGGTGTATCGTCAACAATATCATCTTTAATGCAATTTGCATCATCGCCCCAAATATGAGCGAGGTTAAGCCAATGTCCTACTTCGTGAGTTGCGGTTCGACCTTCGTAGTATTTTTTTGAAAAACAATTAATCCTTCCGAATGCTTTGTAGTGTATAACCACACCATCTTCCGCCGGGTTGATAGAATTTGAGGGAAAAGTTGCAAAACCAAGTAAAGGATATTGAAGCGCGCACACCCAAATATTAAGGTATTCAGTATATGGCCATGGATCATCTCCACCGGCTGCAGTTTGTTTAGCGCTTAACCAATTAACAATCAAACTTTCTGAAGTTACAATTCGTCTTATTCCATTTGTTGCATTTCCGTTTGGGTCGCGTTTTGCCAAACAAAATTCTATTTCACAATCAGCAGCAATTGAATCGAAGAGTGATGGTGTTTTAAACTTATCTGCATTAAATCTTCTATAGTCTTCATTAAGTGCATCTATCTGCGATGTGATTTGCCAGTCGCTTAATTGCTGATTGGTACTATCCGGATGATACAACAGATGAACAACAACCGGAATTGTAATTATAGATCTGCCACTTTTGTTTTTGTGTGTCTTGATATAATCCTGTAAATAAATTTCTGATTGCTCAATCATTTCAGCATACCCAGGAACTGTTGCTTTTAAGTATTGCTGATATTCATAAGAATTGCATCGTTGCTCTTCCTGAGCAAATAATTTTTGCACAAAAAGAATTCCAAATACTAAAATAAAAATTGCTTTTTTTTTCATGATTGAATGGTTGTCAAATATACTTTCAACAAACCAATTAAACCCGAGGTTAAGCCTTTGTCTTTCACTAAAGGATGTTTTAATTATTACCAAAATAATTTTTGATTTTTTAAAAACATGTCAAATTTTAAATTTTTAGTTTCAAAATCATTTACCTCTCAACAACAAAACTGCCCGTCTTTATAATTCCAGTTTTCAAATCTTTTATCGAGAAAAGATAAATTCCCTGTGAAACGGCTTGTTTACTTTCACTTAAAATATTCCAAAAATGCTCCCCACCTGATAGAACTCTATCATCAATATTCCCAGCATAATTACTAAACCACTGCGCATCATCCCCTTTATAATTCTCATTGTGATTTAACACAGTGACCACATCACCCGCTGAAGTATAAATAGAAATGGTACACTGATCAGGTAAATTATAAAAACATATTCGACGCGTTTGTGCTGTGCCTCCATCCCATGCTGCTTTTAAATGATATGGATTAGGATAGACTCCTGGTTTTAATGAATCTGCCTTTGTATTATAAATCTTTCCTTGAGTTCCTGCAAAAATCCGATAGGTATTTGCTGTGATTGATGATTCAAGACTTTGCAAGTTAAGCTCTTTGTTCCCCTTGTCAAATGAAGTAATTGCGAAAACATATTGCCATCCATTTAAAAGACCTTCTAGCCTATAATGATAAGGGTAGGAAGTGTTGTCACCTTCAAATGTTTTAGGAATTGCCAACCGTACTGATTCAAATCCATTATTAAAACCCAAATCATTTGCTGGTTTATCCCATTGTGCAATCTGATTTAAATTGCCCGCAGTTTGCACATTCAAGTCGTCACCTGCATTGCTTCTATAAATTCGATACCCTTCAAAATCTTTTTGTTTGCTAATAGGATCTATAGAATTTTCAGCTTCTTCATCCCAATAAATATCAACTGCTCCTTCGCTTGGAACTATTTTTACAAATGGATCAGCGGGTGGCTCTGGCAGAATAAAACGATCGAGCACTTGATTGTTATTAAGGTCCTCAGCAGCATCAAGCATTCCGTTTTCATTTACATCCTCACCAAGATAAGTTCGTTTTGCCCATCCTAAATGCTGATTGAGTTCCATTCGAGCTTCAGGAGCATCCAATGAACTTGCAGATAATTGTGTGGCGCAAACAACTGCAATGGCATACTGAAAACTTTCTCCGGGTAGCACCTGCGACAAAGGCCCAGACGAGAGCAAATCTGTACGATTAGAAGCAGACGAAAAAGTATTTGTAATTGCTGAATTTGAAAAATCTAATGGTGTTTTTAAACGGCCATATTTTAATAAATCATCTGAAGGATAAGTTCCTAAAAATCCATCATCGGTTTTATACTTCCAAAAATTGACATTCACTTTTGGCTCAGGAAAACCCCCTGATAAAAATTGTGACGCATTATTCGGATGAAAAAATTTATCTCTCCAAACAATGCCTAAAAATTGTGTCGCACCATAAGAGTTAGTATACCCCGGATCTCCATTTACATCAAAAGCATACAATGAATAGAGTGAATCAATGTACCCAACTCCACCCTTACTAAAAAAAGCAGAGCCATTATCTGTAGCAACATTCACATTACGCACAACTAAGTCAGTCCACAATCCAAGATAAACGCTATCCCATATTTGTGTTGAGTTATTTGTGATAGTGTAATTAAGAATTACAAAGTAATCGGCAAAAGAATAGTTCCACGCATAAGTTTCAAGATGTACTCCGGCTTGTAATGGTGTTGTATGGTCAGTAATTGAAATTACCGTTCCGGGTATAACCGTATTTGCATCAGTAAAGTCCATAATAAAATCCTGATGGGAAATTGCATCCGGAGAGTACTTGTCATTGTAAGTAAGTGTTGAACGCTGATTAATAATATTGCCTTGTGGCGCACTAAATTCAAATCCAGCGGCACCCGTTGTGTACCCACTTGCTGCATCAACTGAAGCGGTTGAAACAACCGTTTGCCCCCCCATTATTGCGCCAATCCACAAACCTCCTTCAAACAAATGTTCGATTCCTGAATTAATAGGATACTCTAATGAGGGAACATCATCAGGATTACTAATAATTACAGGATTTCCAATGGTTCCAAAATTTGAAATAGTCATTCCTGTATTTCCTATATCAATTGTTTCTTTTTGAAAGGAAGATTGCGCATTTGATACTTTTGAAATTAAAAGTATAAATGAGACCAACACTATTAATGTATAATGAATATCAAACAATTTATTTTTCATTCGGGGCGAAAGATAGAAAAATATAAAAGCGATTAATTAAATGAATCATTAAAAGTTAATCAAAATTTTTAGCTAAGAGCACTTTAAATACTTATTGAATCTTACATTCGCCGCTCCCAAAAAATTTATACGATGTTAAGCGCAAGAAATATTTCATTGAGTTATGGTAAGCGAGTGTTATTCGATGAAGTCAATATCAGTTTCATAAAAGGCAATTGCTATGGTGTAATTGGAGCCAACGGTGCTGGCAAGAGTACTTTCTTAAAAATATTGAGCGGAGAAATAGAACCGAATAAAGGAAATGTTGAAGTTGGCAAAGGGGAGCGAATGAGTTTTTTGAAACAAAATCAATTTGAGTTTGATGAATTTACTGTTTTGCATACAGTAATGATGGGGCATAAAAAAATGATGGAAGTTCAATTGATTAAAGACACCATTTATGCCGATCCGAATGCTACTGAAAAAGATTATTTGGTCGCTGGTGATCTAGAAGCTGAGTTTGGTGAGATGGGTGGATATACAGCTGAGAGTGATGCGGCTACTTTTTTGAGTGAACTTGGAGTGAAGGAAGAATACCATCAAACATTAATGAAAGAAATTCCGAGCAACTTTAAATTGCGAGTGTTACTTGCTCAAGCTTTGTTTGGCAATCCTGATATTTTATTATTAGATGAACCAACTAATGGATTAGATATTGAAACCATTATATGGCTCGAAAATTTTTTAGCTGATTATGAAAATATAGTTTTAGTCGTAAGTCATGATCGTCACTTTCTCGATACGGTTTGCACGCATGTAGCAGATGTTGACAAGAGTAAAATAAAAGTTTACACAGGCAATTACAGTTTCTGGTACGAAGGCAGTCAGTTAGCTGCACGTCAGCTAAATGATAAAAATAAAAAGACTGAAGATAAGCGCGCACAACTGCTAGAATTTATTGCGCGCTTCTCTGCGAATGCAAGCAAAAGCCGTCAGGCCACGAGCAGAAAGAAAGCTCTAGAGAAATTAAATATTGATGAAATAGAACCGAGCAACCGAAAATACCCTGGAATTATTTTCAGCCCATTACGCGAGGTCGGAAATCAGATTTTAAATGTTGACCATCTATCTAAATCAGTAGATGGCAGAAAACTGTTTGATAAAGTTTCGTTCAGTATTCACAAGGGTGAGAAGATTGCCATATTGAGTAAAGACCCCTTAGCAGTTACTACATTTTTTGAAATCATAAATGGTGATGTAAAAGCTGACCTCGGAAAATTTGAATGGGGCACCACCGTTTACAAAGCATATTTACCACAAGAAAACGAATCGTTTTTTAATTCGGGCTTGAACTTAATGGATTGGCTGCGGCAGTTTGTACCTTCATACATTACTGATGCCGACGAACCTTTCATACGGGGATACTTAGGGAAAATGTTGTTTGGTGGTGATGATATAAATAAAAAAACTGAAGTACTGAGCGGTGGTGAAAAAGTTCGATGCATGATAAGTCGCATGATGTTGCAAAACCCAAATGTGATAATACTCGACCAACCAACCAACCATCTTGATTTGGAAAGCATTCAAAGTTTTAATGAAGGTTGTCAATCCTTTCCTGGCATTGTGTTACTCACCTCACACGATCATACTTTTATGGAAACTGTTGCTAATCGTATTATCGAAATTACTCCAAACGGAATTATTGACCGCCTCATGGATTTTGATGAATACATTAATGACAAAAAAGTAAAAGTTCTAAGATCAGAAATGTATTTATAAATTTTATTCTTAAACTCCTTTTGGAATTGCGGCAATTAATCGCTTTGTATAATCACTTTTTGGATGATAATAAATTTCATCTGATAATCCCATCTCTTCTATTTTCCCTTTATTCATCACAATCATTCTATCACTCATAAATTTTACAACTGATAAATCATGAGAGATAAAAATATATGTAAAGCCAAAATCTTTCTGCAAATCTTTTAACAGATTTAAAACCTGCGCCTGCACTGATACATCGAGTGCCGAAACAGATTCATCGCAAATAATAAAGCGAGGTTCAAGAGCAAGCGCTCGTGCAATACAAACCCGTTGGCGTTGACCACCCGAAAATTCGTGAGGGTATCGATTAAAACATTCAGGCTTCATTTGAACCTTACTTAATAGCTCCATTACTTTTTTCTTTCGATTTTCGTTAGTGCCATGAAGTTGGTGAACCTGCATGGGTTCCATAATGGCTTCACCAATAGTCATACGCGGATTGAGTGATGAATATGGATCTTGAAAAATAATTTGCATATTTTTTCGAAGTGGTCGCAACTGTTTCTCTTCCAACTTCGACAAATCATTACCCTCAAATAAAATGCTGCCTGCCGTGGGTCTTATTAATTGCAAGATGGTTCGACCTAATGTTGTTTTTCCGCAACCACTCTCTCCTACTAATCCCAAAGTTTCCCCAGGAAAAACATCAAATGAAATATCGTCCACCGCTTTAACAAATTCCTTAACGCGTGAAAAAAAACCTCTTTGAACAGGGTACCATTTACAAACACCATTGAGTGATAATAAAGGAATTAATTTTTGTTTTTCTTCTGAAGATTTCTTCCATTCAATCTGATCCAATACCTTATATGAATTGGGTTGAATTATTTTTTCTTTCCAAGTACCGTCCGCATCCTCCTCCATGAAATCAGCAATTACTGGTAGTCGATGAATTCGTTTATCCAATGGTGGCCTACAAGCGAGCAACCCTTTTGTATATGAATGTTGTGGAGAATTAAAAATATCATGTACTGTGGCAGTCTCCACAATCTTCCCCTTATACATTACTGCAACACGATCAGCAATTTCAGCTATAACACCTAAATCATGAGTAATAAATATGGTGCTCATGCTTTGTTCTTTCTGCAAACTGCGCAAGAGTTCTAATATCGTTGACTGTACAGTTACATCCAATGCCGTAGTTGGCTCATCAGCAATTAATATCGATGGATTACAACTCATTGCCATTGCAATCATCACCCTTTGTTTTTGTCCGCCACTTAACTGGTGGGGATAGCTATTAAAAATTCTTTCCGGTTGTGGTAACAAAACTTTTTCGAACAATAAAATCACTTGTCGTTTTGCTTCAGTACGTGTAACTTTTTTGTGAAGTCGAATTGCTTCCATTACTTGCGCGCCACAAGTATAAACTGGATTAAGCGAAGTCATTGGCTCTTGAAATACCATAGCTATCTCATCACCTCGAACATGTTGCAATTGTTTTTCATTCAACTGCATGAGATTACATTCCTCCTGTTTTTTATTCCGAAACACTAATTCACCATGCTTAATAAATCCAGGCTGCTGAATTAAACGCATAATAGAAAGTGAGGTAACAGACTTTCCTGAACCAGACTCTCCTACTATTCCAAGTGTTTCACCCTTATTCAGATAAAATGAAATATTTTTAACAGCAGTGTTTACACCATCATCAGAAGAAAAACATACTTCAAGATTATTTACTTCAAGAATTCGTTCAGACAACATCGACGATAAAAATAACCACGAACAATTAATTTGCTTTGTAAACAGTAAACAGTTTATGGTGAACAGCTAAAATTCAAAAGCCCATTAAAAAATAATCTTGTTCATTTACACTAAATAAAAATAAATGGCCAAATGAAATCATCTTACTACATCAATCTATTTGTTTTTTTAATATTTTTTACAATTGAATCAAAAGCACAGGCGCCATATTGGAATTGGGCATCTACTGCCGGTGGAAACAATAGTGATCGAGCAAATGCAATTACCTACTCACATGATGGAAATATTTTAGTTGCTGGATATTTTCAAGACACTGCAGTATTTGGTAATACTACTTTAGGAACAATAAATTATGGAATGTTTCTAGCAAAGTATACGACCAACGGAAATATTATTTGGGTAAAAAAAATCGCCTCTTCAACAAATGGAATTGATCCTAAAAATATTTTTGAAGACAGCATAGGAAATATTTTAATTACTGGCTATTTTGGTGAGATAGGCACGGGGGGAGATATAAGTTTTATGTCTGGCAATTCTTTTTTTTCATATGGTGGGCTTGATATCTTTGCATCTGAATTCACTGCTACAGGAAATTTTATTTGGGCCAATCATATTGGCTCACTAGAAGATGATAAAATTGCTTCTACTTTTAATGAATCAGGAACTGTTATTCAGGGTTCAAGGCTCTCTCACTTGATAATTGAAACCAATTTAAACACAGATACTTTATTTTCCACCTTCACCTGGCATTTGTGGGCGGCTTACTTTGATATGAATGGACAGATGCACCTTTTATCCGATATTGCTACTAATACATCACAAATGAATCCCACTGGAATTAGTATAGATAGTAGCAATGATATTTATTTATCAGGAAATTACTACGGACATCCAAGTATTGGAATATTACCCGATACAACTTACCTTTTAAATTCAGGTGGATATACAAATATCTATTTATTAAAATTTCATTTTGATTCATTAGGAATACAAAACATGTGGCAACAACACATCGGTGGACCTGGCAATGATTTTTCACAAGCAATGGATATAAATGACCTTCAAGAATTAATAATTACAGGAACTTATGCAAACAGTGCCTTCTTTGGAAATGATTCTGGCAGTTTTATTTTAAACTCGACAAATACTGGAAATGAAAATTTTATTTGTAGTTATAATTCTAATGGAAATATTTTATTCGCAAAAAATTCAGGATATAGTGTTTCTGGTGCAATTACTTCTACCAAAATAATTCACGACGATTCATTAATTTATATTTGCGGAAAATATACTGGAGCCCCAATTTTCGGTGAAGGGATTGACACCTTTTCATTAGCACCTGTAAAGAATTTTTTCGTTGCAGCATTTACTGATTCAGCTAAATTTCATTGGGCGCGCGGAAGCTTAAGCTCTTTCGTTAACGGTTTAAATTCTATAGCACTCGATGATTCGGGCCATGTATATGCAGTGGGGTACTTCACCCTTTATTGCGTTATTGATACAGGAGAAACCGATAGCTTATATATTCTTTCGGCTGGAGTTGATGATATTTTCATTGGAAGATTGGGCTATAAAATTTCAACAGAAGACACGATAATAATTGATACAACTTTTGTCAATGTAATTAACAATGTTAATTCATTATTTATTTACCCTAATCCGGCAACTGATTTTATAAATATTGAATTTAAAAGCGCTTTAACAAATGGCACTCTTGAAATTTATTCGCTTTATGGCCGAATGATTCTCGCTGATAAATTACTGCCAAATACAAAAAAAATACTTTTAAATACTTCATCACTTTACAATGGAACTTACCTTATTCAATTAAAAACCAAAAGTGAGTCCCTGACTGAAAAATTCAGCATCATAAAGGACAAGTAAGATTTTGTTCTATTATTTTCACAAATCCTCTTACTGTTAATAAACCGCTATTAATTTTGACTAATAAATTTAAATTATTAATTTTTGAAAATTAATCACATAAAAGCATCGCAACTCTTTACACTGTTATTTATTGCATTTTTCTCTTCGTGTAAATCAAATACTGATTCAAATTCTTCTTTTGATACAATAAATATTTCAAGCTCAAATATTATTGAATCAACAAATTCTCCGTCAATTTCATTTAAATATTTATATGAATGATTCAAGCAATGAATCTCTTGGATTTGGTTATAATATTTTGCTGAATAATACTCCGTACATACATCAATCAGCCATACCTGCAGTTGGCGGAAATCACTTTTTTCGAACAGAAGAGCAAGCAAAAACGGTTGCCTCATTCGTGAGCTATAAAATTCAAAACAACATAATGCCTCCGACTATTACTCAGCACGAACTCGACAGCTTAGGCATTTCAATAAAATAATTTACATGAAAAAACTATTACTCTTTCTGCTCATTTCTATTTCGTTTCAATCCTTAGCAGATACAACTGGCTATTATATATGGGTGCAAAAAGCTGAGCTTCCTCCTTTGGCAAGACATCGCGCTATCGGGTTTTCTATTGGCGGCAAAGGGTACATGGGCTTGGGGCACATTAACGCCGGAGGTGTAAATATCGCATATCCTGATTTCTGGGAATATGATAAATCAACCAATTCCTGGTCACAGAAAGCCGACTTCGGTGGTGGAACAAGATTTGGGGCGGTTGTTTTTTCAATTGGAAATAAAGGATATGCTGGCACAGGTACTTCTGCATCTTATGTTGATTTTAATGATTTGTGGGAATACAACGCAGTTACAAACACATGGACACAGAAAACCCCAATGCCAGGTACTCCTCGGGCCGGTGCAACAGGTTTCTCAATTAATGGAAAAGGATATATGGGGTTGGGTTATTACAATGATTGGTATGAGTACAAACCGCAAACTGATACCTGGTTGGCAAAGGCAATCTATCCAAGTGCCGTGCCCGAAGCGGGGCAATTGCTTTTTCATTCCCAACTCGATCTTATGTGGCTTTAGGGTATGATTCATTATACCTAAAAGATGTTTACTATTATTCGGCCCTAAATGATGCAATTGAACAAACATCAATTAGCGAAACAACTATTAAAGTCTTTCCAAATCCATCAAATTCATATTTCACAATCAGGCACAATTTACCAAATGCCATTGGACATTATTGTAGCTTATATGATTTAAATGAAAACTTCTTATGTATGAGCCCATTGATCAAACGAAGAACCTTCAAGATTTTAAAACCGATTTATTTCCAAATGGATTTTTTTTTTAAGAATTAATAATGGCAATCAAACCATAACTACTGAAAAACTAGTGATAGCAAAGTGATTTTTAAAAATTATATACTTGATTTATTCAAATAATCTTTGGCATCTGGCCCCATACAAAACAACAGGTCGAAAGCGCTTACATGATTCTGAAATCCAAATTTATTTTCAAATACCTGGTAATACTTCTTACCATCATTTGAAATCGCTTTAATAATTTCTGTTTCTTCTTCAGCAACATTTAATAAAACTGAGGGAATCAGCTCGTGCTTCAACCATTTGATTAACTGAATACATAAATCAAAATAACTATCGTTTGACTCTTTAATAATTTTCTCCATTTCATCAAAATAATAAATGAAATACGGAGCTTTTCCATAAGCAGATTTTATTGAATTTATATGATTTCGCTTCCAATCAGTACCAGAAATTTTCAAATCGCTTATAAGTCCTTTTTGATTTCTTCCTCCCATTAAAGGGACACATAAATTAATTAACCCATTGGCAGAAACAATTCTACATCGATTCGAATGATCTTCTTTTCTATAGTTTTCATATTTATTTATTATCAGCTTCTCACTTGCACTTGCACTTGCAAACCAACTAACTTTTGGCAAATATGTTAAAGGAAGCACAATTGCATTTTCAGTTTTCATATAATTGTCATAATGGGGTTTCTTTTTTTTGAATGCCCGACAAAATCGTAAATTTATTTCGTGATTAAAGAACTTACCCTTACATCTCTCCTATTTATTAGTACAAGAAACTATGCACCAAACATAGATGCAACTATGCGCAATTGCATTTTAAATTAATCATAAAATACAGCGTATATTAAATGATATTTTTTTAAAAAAACAAAGAATGTGTTACAAATACCCATGCGACTGAATTTCCTAGTTCACAAAATTAACATGTAGATGATTTTATGAAGCATATAAGAATGGCAATTTTATATTTAACCCATTATACTTTTTAGAATGACTACCCCAGATGTTGCAGTAATTATTTTAAGTTGGAATGGAAGAACCTTTCTAGAAACTTTTCTTCCATCTGTCGTGAAACACACCCCAACTTCATTATCAAGAATAATTGTCGCCGACAATGGAAGTTCAGATAATTCAGAGGAAATTGTAAAAAGATTTTCTGGCGTTGAGTGGTTACCACTGAAACACAATTATGGTTTTTCAGAAGGATACAATCAGGCAATTGCAAAAACTGACGCAAAATGGATTGTATTATTAAATCAAGATGTGGAAGTAAGTGCCGGATGGTTAAGTTCACTTGTAACATTTGCTGAACAGCATCCAAATCTTGCAGCGTGTCAACCTAAAATTCTAGATCTTAACCGTCAAACACACTTTGAGTATGCAGGTGCAGCTGGAGGATTTTTAGATAAATATGGTTATCCATTTTGTCGTGGAAGAATTTTCGATACAATTGAAGAAGACAAGGGACAATACGATGAATCAATGGAAATAGCTTGGGCAAGTGGCGCCTGCTTATTAGTCAGAAAAGATGCCTACATAAATGCAGGTGGATTAGACTCTGATTTTTTTGCCCACATGGAAGAAATTGATTTATGTTGGAGAATAAAAAATAACGGAAAAGAAATTTGGTACACTCCTACTTCAACAGTATTTCATTTAGGTGGCGGAAGTTTACCTAAAGGAAATCCCAAAAAAGTTTATCTCAATTTCAGAAATAGTTTATTGATGTTGTATAAAAATCTCCCTTCTAAAAGAAGAGGAAGAATCCTTTTATCAAGAATGCTGATAGATCACATTGCTGCCTACCGATCTTTATTTAACGGAAACGCCAAAGAATTCAAAGCAATTGCGCGAGCTCACTTTCACTTTCTTTTTAAGTCAGGTGCATGGAAGAAAAAACAGAATCAAAAAAATAGCTTTGACTATTTAAAACTTACTGGTTTTTATAACGGAAGTATTGCCTGGAAATATTTTATTCAAAAAAAGAAATTGTTTAAAGAAATAGTTGAAGCAAATAATTTTTTTAAATAAAACTTTCAATGGCAAACCAGTAACTTTTCAATCCAAATCCTGATACAACTCCCTTGCATTTTGAAGTTAGAAATGAAGTTTGGCGATACTCTTCACGCGCCATAGGGTTGCTGATGTGAACTTCAACAACGGGCGTTTCTATAGATGCTATACAATCTGCAATGGCAACTGAAGTATGTGTGTATCCTCCTGCATTAATTATAATTCCATCATAACTGAATCCAACTTTCTGTAAATAATTTACGAGTTCACCTTCCACATTACTTTGAAAATACTCCAACTCAATTTTAAAAAATTCTTTTTTTAATACTTCAAAATAATCCTCGAAAGATTGATTGCCATAAATATGTGGCTCTCTCACTCCAAGCAGATTCAAATTAGGGCCATTAACAATTGCGAGTTTCAAATAGTGAACAGTTTTCACAAATATGAATAACAAATCGTGAAGTCAATACTGTTGTTTACAATTCGCTCGTTACTTACTTTACTGTATGGATTGGAGTTCGACTATAAAAGGGTTTAAATCATATCTAAAATTAGAGCGGTCTTTATCGCCTAACACGATTGAAAGCTACCTGCACGACATTGAGTTACTCAATCATTTTTTTATTTCCAATGAAAAAAGTATTTCCCCTGAAAATGTGAAGCAATTAGACATTCAAGAATTCATTGCTACTATTCATAAAAAGAAAATGGCCGATTACTCTCAGGCAAGAATCCTAAGCGGCATTCGTGCTTTTTATAAGTACTTGCAGATGGAAGACATTTCTGACAACGATCCGACAGAATTAATTGAAGGACCAAAATTGCGACGAAAACTACCCGATACCTTAAGTTATCCTGAAATAGAATCAATACTTAACACCATTGACCAAAGCACCCCCGATGGAGTTCGCAATCGTTCAATTTTAGAGCTGCTTTATAGCAGTGGCCTTCGCGTTACAGAAGCGGTAAATCTTAAAATCAGCAACTTATTTTTTGATGTTGGATTTATAAAAGTTATTGGGAAAGGCGACAAAGAAAGACTAGTTCCTATTGGCGATACGGCCATCAAGCATATAAACATTTATAAAAATGAAATTCGTGTTCATCAAAAAATCAAAAAAGATTTTGAGAATTTTTTATTTCTGAATCGATTTGGAAAATCGCTTTCAAGGGTAATGGTGTTCATGATTATTAAAGAAGCTGTAATGAAGGCCGGAATCAAAAAAACCGTAAGCCCTCACACCTTCCGACATTCTTTTGCCTCTCATCTAATAGAAGGTGGAGCTGATTTACGATCGGTTCAAGAAATGCTTGGCCATGCAAGTATCACTACAACAGAAATTTATACTCACCTCGATAGAGATTATTTAAGAGAGTCTTTAATAACCCATCACCCGCTTTACAATAAAAGCAAGTAATTATTTGTGTTGAATGGCCAATAATTATAGACACAAACTCTTAGAATTTACTTTGTTCAAAACATAAAATTTTTATTTCCTTCTGTACCAATTATCAATTCAGTACTTTTGCACCCCCATTTAAACACAGATTGGCATAGAGTTCTATTTTTTTTCAGATAAACCTGACAAATTTGTCGGACTAAATCCATCGGCACAATTAGTGATTACCTCAAGCACACAATTACTTTTAAAAACAAACAAACCAATAAACTCAATAAAAAAATGGCGAAAACAACAATTAAACCAGTTGCTGGAACTCAAAACAGAGTGGTAATTAAAGCGGCAGCAGCTGAACAAACCACTAAGGGCGGAATAATTATTCCTGATACAGCTAAAGAAAAACCACAAAAAGGTGAGGTAATATCAATCAGCCCAATTGACGAAAAAGGCAACAAACCAGTAGTAAAACCGGGAGATACCGTATTGTATGGTAAGTATGCTGGAACTGAAGTAACCATCGACGGAACTGATTACTTAATTATGCGAGAAGCCGACATTTTCGCAATTGTTTAAAGTTTAATTTTTCAAAAAAACATTATCATAAAAACTAAATCAAAATAAAATCATGGCAAAAATTATCAACTTTAATACTGACGCTCGCGACCGCTTAAAAAGAGGTGTTGATGCTTTAGCAGATGCGGTTAAGGTAACTCTCGGACCAAAGGGACGAAATGTAGTTATCGAAAAAAAATATGGCTCACCAGCTATTACTAAAGATGGCGTTACTGTAGCAAAAGAAATTGAATTAGAAGACCCAATTGAAAATATGGGGGCACAAATGGTTAAAGAAGTTGCTTCAAAAACTTCTGACCTTGCTGGTGACGGAACAACCACCGCTACCGTTCTTGCACAAGCAATAATCACTGCTGGTTTAAAAAATGTAGCTGCTGGTGCAAACCCAATGGACTTAAAGCGCGGAATCGACAAGGCTGTTGCAGCTGTTGTTGAAAATCTTCGTAGCCAGTCAACCCAAGTTGGAAACGACAATAAAAAAATTGAACAAGTAGCTTCTATATCTGCCAATAACGACAATACAATTGGAAAGCTGATTGCTGAAGCAATGGCAAAAGTGAAGAAGGAAGGTGTAATCACTGTTGAAGAAGCAAAAGGAACTGAAACTACTGTTGAGGTAGTTGAAGGAATGCAATTCGATCGTGGGTACCTTTCTCCTTATTTTGTTACAAATCCTGAAAAGATGGAAGCTGAAATGGAGCGTCCTTTCATACTTATTCATGACAAGAAAATTTCTCAAATGAAGGATCTTCTTCCTGTTTTGGAAAAAGTTGCTCAAGGTGGAAATAGTTTAGTGATTATAGCTGAAGACCTGGATGGCGAAGCGCTCGCAACATTAGTGGTAAACAAAATTCGTGGAACCATTAAAGTAGCAGCTGTTAAAGCTCCGGGCTTTGGTGATCGCCGTAAAGAAATGTTGGAAGATCTTGCTGTACTAACTGGTGGAACTGTTATAAGCGAAGAGCGTGGTTTCAAATTAGAAAGCGCGACACTTGCTGACCTTGGTAAAGCAGAGAAAGTAGTGATTGATAAAGACAACACAACGATTGTAAACGGTTCTGGAAAAAAAGGAGATATACTTTCTCGTGTCAATCAAATAAAAGCACAAATTGAAAACACAACATCAGATTACGACAAAGAAAAATTACAGGAACGCCTCGCCAAATTAAGTGGTGGAGTTGCTGTTTTATATATTGGAGCGGCTTCTGAAATGGAAATGAAAGAAAAGAAAGACCGTGTTGACGATGCATTGCATGCAACCCGTGCCGCTGTGGAAGAAGGAATTGTTCCTGGTGGAGGTGTTGCTTATATCCGTGCTATTGAAGCATTGGACAAATTAAAAAACAATAACGAAGACGAAATGACCGGTATACAAATCGTTAAGCGCGCAATTGAAGAACCTCTTCGTCAGATTGCAGCTAACGCAGGAGTTGAAGGCAGCATCGTGGTACAAAAAGTAAAAGAAGGGAAAGGTGACTTCGGTTACAATGCCCGCACTGAACAATACGAAAATCTTTTAAAGGCCGGTGTTATTGATCCAACTAAGGTGTCTCGTGTAGCTTTGGAAAATGCGGCGTCAATTGCTTCAATGCTCTTAACTACCGAATGTGTAATTGTTGACAAACCAAAAGAAGAAAAAGGAATGCCTCAAATGCCACAAGGTGGTGGAATGGATTACTAAAAAGCAGTAAAAAACTAAAAATGAAAGCCGCTCAGCGAAATTTGAGCGGCTTTTTTATTTCCCAATCAATACCGAAAACAAAACAAACTTCCCAAGTTATAATCTGTGTCACTGCCTTAAAAGATTCCTTGACTTATCAAGATTAAAATATTGATTACTCATTTAGAAATAATTTAGTTGTGTTATACTTTTACAGTATGAATGAAAAAGGGTTTTGGATTAGATTAACCTTTATTACATTAATTACAATTATTAATTCATTCAATGCGGGGGCGCAAATACAAGTTGATACTTCATTTAGTGCAGAACAACTAATAAAAAAACTTATTGGCACTCAGGGAATAGTTATTGGAAATATAAAAGCCACTGGCCCACATTTAGGATATGGCTATTTCAGCGAAGCTGAATCAGCAACAGGCATTGAGAGTGGAATCATTCTTTCTTCAGGAAGTATTTTCAATGCCTTTACAGCAAATACTCTCCCGTATAAATCAGGTTATTTCTCAGACCCAAAGGCAAAAAGAAAACCGAAAGGAGATAAAGATTTAAATCGCATAAGCCACGGAACTTCTGGTGATGCTATAGTCATTGAATTTGATTTTATTCCATTGAATAATAAAATAATGTTCGATTATGTTTTTGGCTCAGAAGAATACCCTGAATATGTTGGATCAAGATACAATGATGTATTTGCTTTTATTGTGACTGGAGAGAAGGTACGGAGAATTAATATTGCAACTATACCTGGAGTAAATATGCCAGTGAGTATAAATACATTGAACAATAAACTTAGTAGCCATTATTATATTGACAATGATTATTTCAAAAACCCCGCTTTAAACAAATCAATACCTATAAATAAGAAAAGGAAGCCAGTTAAGAAAAATAAAGTATCAGATTTTAAAATAAGCAAATCGAAAAAGAAAAAGTTGAATCAGGAAATTGTAAACAATATTCAATACGATGGATTAACAGGTGTTATGACCGCTTCTTGCTATGTTGTTCCATATAAAAAATATCATTTAAAAATCGCGATTGGCGATGTGGGTGATCTTGCTTACGACAGTGGAGTTCTGCTTGCATCTGGATCACTTATCAGCTTAAAAGATCCTGGTCAACCTAAATTTAAAGATTATGCAGACCTAAGTGAAAAATTAGACTTCAATTCAATTCTTGCAGGTAAAATTATTCCTGATCAACAAACGCATCAAGATTCATTGGATGATGCCGAACAAGATCGATTTGCTATAACCAATATAAATTTTGCAAATGCTTCATCAATTATCCCTGATACATCAAAAGATAATTTAAATGAACTGGCTAACTATCTAAATAAGAATTTAGAAATGAGATGCGAATTAACTGGCTATACTGATAATGTAGGTTCCAAAAAATACAACCAAAACTTATCGGAGAAAAGAGCAAATGCGGTTATGGATTATTTAATTAAAAAAGAAATTGCTTGGCAACGATTAAAAATTGCAGGATTTAATTTTGAAGATCCCATTGCAGATAACTCAGCTGAACAAGGTCGCGCCGCTAACCGTAGAGTTGAAATTGTTTTATTTGAAAAATAATTTCAACTTATTTCAAATATCCTTAGAGCAAATAAATTTTATTCCTATAGAAATTAAATTAACCAATACTTTTTTGAATTTACTTTTACGCCGATGCTTCACATTGATATTCTAACTGTTCTTCCTGATTTATTGAAAGGGCCATTTGATCATTCAATTTTAAAACGGGCACAACAAAAAAAGTTAGTAGAAGTTGAGATTCATAATATTCGTGATTACACTACTGACAAACATCACTCAACCGACGATTATCAATTTGGCGGAGGCGCGGGTATGGTGATGATGATTGAGCCAATTGACAACTGTCTTAAACACTTGAAATCAAAAAGAACCTATGATGAAATCATCTATATGACCCCCGATGGCGAAAGACTAAACCAACAAATCTCAAATCAACTCTCAATGAAAGGCAACATAGCTATTCTATGTGGTCATTATAAAGGCGTTGACGAAAGAGTTCGGCAACATTTCATTACTCGCGAAATATCAGTTGGCGATTATGTTCTAAGTGGAGGAGAATTACCCGCTGCAGTTGTAGTTGATTCAATTGTTCGATTAATTCCAGGAGTGATTGGCGACGAAACCTCTGCCCTCTTTGATTCATTTCAAGACAACTTACTAGCGCCACCAGTTTATACCCGACCTGAAAATTATACCGGTTGGAAAGTTCCGGAGGTTCTGCTGTCAGGTCATTTTAAAAATATTGAAGAGTGGAGGCACAACGAAGCAATGGAACGAACCAAAAATAGAAGGCCAGATTTATTGAAGGAATAATTGCATGACCGATTATGGTTACATTTAATCTTTTTAATGCATATCATTGACAAATGAAGCTTAGAGATTTTGTTTACTTTATTTATTTAATCATTTTCTTTTCAACAAGAATTTTTGCTCAAAATTTAGTAGTCAATCCCGGATTTGAAACCTACACAACCTGCCCTGTTGCAAATAGTGGAATTAGTAACGGTCTTGCGCCACCGTGGGTGGTTCCCCCCGGTTCTTTTATCACACCTGACCTATGTAATTCCTGCTGTTTAAATGTTGGCAGTTGTATCAGCTGTGTTAATGTCCCCAATAATTTTATGGGAACAGCACCCGCTTTCGCTGGAAATAGTTACGCCGGTATTCTTACGATTTATGATTTCTGTCCGAATTGTAAAGAATATATTACCCAACAATTTAGTGCTCCATTAGTTGCCGGATTAACTTACAAGGTAGAAGCCTATTTCAGACCTGGCGATTACAATAAATATCTAACAGACTGCCAAGGATTGTATGTTTCAACCATTCCCCCACCACAAGGCGGAAATCAACCAATCACCTCGGTTATTCCTCAAGTTGTGTCAAACTTTATTATTACTGATACTTCGCAATGGACTTTAATTAGCGGCAATTATATTGCTACTGGTGGTGAGCAATATGTGACCATTGGCTGTTTTCTTGACAATGTAAACACAGCAGTTCAAACGGTAAATTACCCTGGTGGAAGCGTGGTGCTCGTTACTGCTGGTGCCATGTACATGATTGATGATGTTTATGTAGGACTGACCACACAGCAATTAAATGTTATTGGAGACACCATCATTTGCCTAGGAGTTGTTGACACTTTATTTGCTAATGGAGACACTGCCTATCAGTGGGCAAATGCACTAAACCCTTCAGTTATAATTGGAACCGACTCGATTTTAATTATTTCTCCACTTGTTACCTCAACCTATTTATTGTATGGAACAACAGATACTGTAACTATTACCATTCAGGTAATAAATCCTTCACTTGTTAATTTGGGAAATGATACCACCATTTGTCCTGGGAATTTTATATTATTAGATGCAACGACTGCAGGAGCTACTTATTTGTGGCAAAATGGTTCAACCAATTCAACTTATAATGTTGTTGTTACCGGAAATTATTTTGTTCAAGTTGTAGTGGGAAGTTGTTCTAATACCGATACGATCAATGTCACTTATTTAACGGTACCCGTTTTTTCTTTAGGAAACGATACCGCTATTTGCCCCAATCAATCATTCACTATTAATATGACTGGAACGGGAACTTCTTATTTATGGCAAAATGGAAGCGTGAGTCCAACCTATACCATTTTAAGTGCAGGTTTATATTGGTGCGAAATCAGTAATGGGAATTGCTTTGCTCGAGATAGCATAACTGTAATGAATATCCCCCCCCCGAATATTAATTTAGGAAACGACACTACACTTTGCATTGGTGCCACTCTTTTATTAAATGCAAATACATTAAATGGAAATTATTTGTGGCAAGATGGATCACTGAATTCAACATTTATGGTATCCACTACGGGAATATATTTTGTAACCGTCAACAATGGTTGTTCTGATTCTGATACCATTTCTGTTTTCTATCTACAACCCACTCCTATTTTCGGAAACGACACCACTATATGTGATAATGCCACATTGACTTTAAGCGCTTTAACACCAGGCGCAACTTATTTATGGCAAGATGCCACCACAAATTCAAGCAACATAGTTACTGTTGCTGGAAGCTACTGGGTAACAGTTACAATTGCAGGGTGTCAGAATAGTGACACCATAATAATTAACGCCACCCCATCCCCAATACTTTCATTGGGAAATGACACGACATTCTGTACCGGAAATTCGATGCTGTTAAATCCTATTGTTGCCAATGCAACTTATTTATGGAGTGACGGCTCAACAAATGATTCACTGGTTATTTCAAGTGCGGGAAACTATGCAGTTACAATTACTTCAAATGGCTGTTCAAGTACCGACGCTATTTCTGTTTTACTAAATATTTTACCCCTCAGCGATCTCGGCTTTGATTTAATAATGTGCGAAGGAACTGCCACTTCTTTACAAGCAGGAACGAATCCGAGTTACAACTTCTTATGGAATACAAATGATACAACATCGAGCATAAATGTAACGCTTAGCGGAATCTACTGGGTGAACATCAGTAATGCTTGCGGAAGCGTGACTGATAGTATTTTACTATTACCAAAACCTTGTGGCACCGATTCATTCTGTGATTTATATTTCCCAAATGCATTTACTCCAAATGCTGATGGCATTAATGACATTTTCTACCCAGCTGACATATGTCCAATTGAGTACATTCAACTCTCCATTTATAATCGTTGGGGCGAGTTAGTGTACTTCACCGATTTATTTAACGATGGCTGGAACGGCACTCGCGATGACATTCCTTGTTCTATGGGTGTTTATGTTTATCTATGTCGTTACCGAATTAACGATGCCTATCCAAGCGACGAAACCAAAACAGGTAACATTACTTTACTGAGATAAAATAAAAAAACCACCCTCAAAACTGAGAGTGGTTTTAATTTTTTATATAATTTTAATTTTTTACTGTAATGTCAGTTTTCTCTAACAATACTTTGCGGCTTAGTTTGTATTTACCAGTTTTAGCATCTATATCGAGCAGTTTTACTTTCACTATCTCTCCCACTTTCAAAACACCATCAAGAGAATCTAAACGCTTGTGACTTACTTCAGAAATGTGCAACAATCCTTCCTTTCCTGGAAGAATTTCTACAAAGGCACCAAACTCTTTTATACTTTTTACTTTGCCTTCGTAAATTGCTCCTACTTCTGGTAAAGTAGTTAAGCCCTTGATGCGCGCAACGGCAGCATCCAATCCTTCCTTGTTCGTTGATGATATAACCACTTCGCCTCTTCCGTCCTTGTCTTCAATGGTTACGATAGTTCCGGTTGAGCGTTGCAGTTCTTGAATATTTTTTCCACCTGGGCCAATGATTGGTCCAATCATTTCCTGTGGCACATATATTTTTACCATACGAGGTGTAAATGGTTTCAAATCTTCACGAGGTCCTGCTTGCACTTCATACATGAGATTTAAAATATGCAAACGACCTTGACGCGCTTGCTCTAATGCCTTCGCCATAATTTCAAAACTTAACCCCTGCACTTTTATATCCATCTGGCAACCACAAATTCCATTTTTGGTTCCGGTTACTTTAAAATCCATATCCCCCAGGTGATCTTCATCTCCAAGAATATCTGATAACACAGCAAACTTTCCGTTCGCGCCTGTAATCAATCCCATTGCAATTCCTGAAACATGATTTTTCATTTTTACTCCTGCATCATGCAACGCAATAGAACCCGCACAAACAGTTGCCATTGATGATGAACCATTCGATTCCAAAATATCAGAAACCACACGAATGGTATAAGGATTTTCTTCGCCTTGTGGCAATTGATTTTTTAATGATCGCATAGCCAAATTACCATGCCCAACTTCACGACGGCTTGTTCCACGGTTTGGTTTCACTTCACCAGTACTGAAACCAGGAAAATTATAATGCAACATGAATTTTGAGTAAATCATTTCCATTGCCTTATCCAACATCTGCTCATCGAGCTTTGTACCCAATGTAACAGTAGTTAATGATTGAGTTTCTCCGCGAGTAAACACAGCTGAGCCGTGTGCTGATGGAATGTAATCGGCCTCAATCCATATCGGACGAATCTCATCCATCTTTCTTCCATCTAATCTCTTATGATCGTCCAAAATCATATCACGCAT
Organism: Chitinophaga pinensis; assembly: GCA_945892775.1. Taxonomy (GTDB): domain Bacteria; phylum Bacteroidota; class Bacteroidia; order Chitinophagales; family UBA10324; genus UBA10324. Next base: position 22,493 of record CAMDDP010000018.1, on the reverse strand, counting down.
TACATCATACTCCAACTCACTGTAATATTTTTTTGCGAGTTTTAAAACTCCCGGTTCTGCTTCAGCATACTGCAATTTTATTTCGTCTTTAATAGCAGTGAAGCCAACTTTTCGTTTATCCTTACTTACACCTGACGCCGCAACAACATATACTTTGGTACGATACTCAGCATAAATTTTATTCTTCAAATCTTCATCAACCGCAGGCTTTTGATATTCGCGAATGGTTGTTACACCCACTTTCGCTCTCAACTCTACTTGCGCTTTGCAATGAAGTTTAACAGCTTCGTGACCAACTTTAATTGCTTCCAGAAAATCAGCTTCAGAAACTTCTTTCGCTTCTCCTTCTACCATCACCACACTGGTTGCTGATGCACCAACTAAAATATCTAAATCAGCTTTTTCAATGTCCTGACGAAGTGGATTCACCACAAATTTTCCATCAATTTTACAAACGCGAACTTCTGATATTGGTCCGTTGAACGGAATATCAGAAACTGAAAGTGCCGCTGATGCAGCCAGTGCAGCCAATGAATCGGGAGCAATAGTTGGGTCAGAAGAAATCATTTGAATCATCACTTGTGTATCGCACAAATAATCTTCGTTGAAAAGCGGACGCAATACGCGATCAACTATTCGACATATTAAAATTTCATATTCAGAAAGGCGAGCTTCTCTTTTAAAAAATCCACCGGGAATGCGACCTGCCGAAGCAAATTTCTCCTGGTAATCAACAGAGAGCGGAAAAAAATCTTGCCCTTCTTTTAATTCAGAACTTGCTACAACAGTAGCCAACAACATACAATTACCCTGACGAACAACCACCGAACCGTGTGCCTGTGCTGCGAGTTTTCCAGTTTCAATAGTAATAGTGCGACCATCGCCACTATCAAACGTGTGATTAATTCCTATTTTATTTCCCATAATAATGTTATTATTTTAAAAAGCGAAGAGTCGAACAGAAGCTTTCGGGCACCTTATTTCGACTCTCCAAAATGTTTTGAAAAATATTTAGTCAATAAATAATTCAATGAATTACTTACGCAGATTTAAGTCCTTAATCAATTGGCGATAAGAGGTAAGATTGGTTTCAGAAAGATGATGCAACAATCTTTTACGCTGACTAACTAATCTCATTAATCCACGAGCAGAGTTAACATCATTCTTTTGACCACCTAAGTGACCTGTAATATGCAAAATGCGTTCGGTTAATAATGCAACCTGTACTTCTGCAGCGCCAGTATTTTTAGCGTTACCGCCAAACTTGGATACAATTGCTTGTCTTGTTTCTTTCGTCAATTTCATTTTAAAAGTCGTCTTTTCTTTTTTTGGAGTGGCAAATGTATATAAATACATCAATACATAAAAACTGACGATGAATATTTATGTTTGCGCCTCTAAAACTAACATTTACCAATGAAAAGAAACGCAACTGCCACTTGGAGTGGAACTGGAAAAGAAGGATCGGGTGAATTAACCACTCAAAGCAATCTGATAAAGAACCTGCCCTATACTTGGGCTACAAGATTTGAAAATGCCCCCGGATCAAACCCCGAAGAAATTATTGCCGCAGCTCATGCTGGGTGTTTTACCATGAAGCTCAGTTTCCTAACTGAGAAAGCAGGGTTCAAATCCGATTCAATTGAAACAACTTGTACCATAAATCTTGAAAATGGAGCAATTACAAATTCACACTTGGTCGTGAAGGCAAAAATTGCAGGTTGTTCGCCTGAACAGTTCGCTGAAATGAGTGCTGATGCAAAAGCTAACTGCCCAATCAGTAAATTATTTAATTGCGAGATTACGTTGGAAGCATCATTGGTTTAAAATTCCAATGTTAATATTCAAACAATTTTCTTTCGACTCAGCGCATTTTCTTCCTAAAGTTCCGCTTGAACATAAGTGCCGAGAAATTCACGGACATACTTATCGGTTGGTGGTTTACCTCGAAGGCAATCCCGTTCCTGAATTGGAATGGGTGATGGATTTTTCGGAAATAAAAAAAGTCATTGCACCAATCATAGATTCAATTGACCACAAGATGTTAAACAATATTGCCGGCTTGGAAAATCCAACTTGCGAGAAAATAACCATCTGGTTATGGGATCAGATAAAACCACAATTGCCAATGTTAAAAAAATTAGAGTTGAACGAAACTCCAACTTCGGGGGCGGTTTATGAGGGCATTTAGTTGACTTATTAAAATTTACATTTAAAAATCCGTTCGTATTTTTCAAGAAGGGATTCGCAATGATTTATATATAAATCAAACAAATTAATGTTTTTAGAAAATTAATTTGAGCTACACTTTATATAACTGCACTATCACTCTTCAACAAAATCAGAGTGCCATTACTTCGATAAGTTCAGAGGATCAATATAATTAGCAATAGCTTCTTTAATTATAAAATCAACTTTCTGAACTTCGGGTACTAATTCAAATCCTGGAATAGTGCCGTGAGTGAAAAAGAATTTCCCGAATAGCCACGGCCATATCGGATTGGTATTCCCAAAAAAAACAAATCCACTCCCATCTTTCTCTTCTGAAAAATCCAATTGTTCAATATCTTTTAATGGAAGTGTTTGAAAATTTTTCTGATTTTTTTCTGAAAGCATCAATATTCTTTTATCCGTCACACAGTACCAAATTGATTTTCTTCTTTTCGAATCAATGAAGAAACGAAAGATGCCGATGTAAAAACCTGCCAGCACAATGCTGATGGAAATTGGTAAAAAGAAAAACTGATGGTAATAAAATATCGCGAAATTGAAAAACAATCCGAAGCCAATGGCAATAATGCTGATAGGAACCAGAATCATATCTACATCGCGCAACAATATCTTCTGTTGTGGCATTCCGCTCCAAAGAATTTTTTCTTTTTCTTTTAATTTGGAAACAAATAACTGACTTACTGATGAGGGATTCACGACACAAATGTGAAAAATGAATTGTTAATCTTTTAAAATATTTATTTTATCGACGGTATGCTTAACACTTTCCTATTATTTTCGCAGCCTATATGGAAGAAAAAATACTGATTCTTGATTTCGGTTCTCAGTACACTCAATTGATTGCACGCCGCATTCGCGAGTTAAATATTTATTGCGAAATTTACCCTTACCACAATGCAGTAGTAATTGATGAAAGCGTGAAAGGAATTATTTTGAGTGGTAGCCCCTGCTCTGTACATGATAAAGATTTTCCCTCTGTAAAACTTACTGAACTGCTCGGCAAAAAGCCTGTACTTGGAATTTGTTATGGCGCACAATTGATTGCCGAACTTGGTGGCGGACAAGTGGTGAAAAGCAATAAGCGAGAATATGGCCGCGCACATTTACATTATTTTCAAGATGATGATCTTTTATTAAAAGATGTGGAGCACGATTCGCAGGTTTGGATGAGCCATGCTGATACCATTGCAAAAATTCCTGACTATTTTGAATTGATTGCTAATACTGAAAGTATTCCAGTGGCGGCTTTCAGAAGCTCTGGTAACTTTTATGCCTATCCGGTTTATGGAATACAGTTTCATCCTGAAGTAACGCACACCATTGAAGGAAAAAAAATTCTTCGAAATTTTTGCGTAAACATTTGTGGCTGCCATCAATCATGGACTCCCACATTGTTTGTTCAATCAACTGTTGAACAAATAAAAAACAAAGTTGGAAATGATGAAGTAATTCTTGCCTTATCAGGTGGTGTTGATAGTACTGTTGCAGCAGGATTAATACATAATGCTATTGGAAAAAACCTTCACTGCATTTTTGTGAACAATGGATTGTTGCGCAAAAATGAATTTGAACAAGTACTGAAAGCCTATGAAGGAATGGGGCTGAATATTAAAGGTATTGACGCCTCAGAAAGATTTATTCGTGAACTAAAAGATGTAGTTGACCCCGAGACAAAACGAAAAATTATTGGTCGATTATTTATTGAGGTGTTTGATGAAGAGGCACAACGCTTAAAGGGAATAAAATGGCTGGCACAAGGAACAATTTATCCAGATGTAATTGAATCAGTTTCGGTTCATGGACCATCCGTTACCATAAAATCGCATCACAATGTTGGCGGCTTACCTGCTGAAATGAATATGCAAGTACTAGAACCGTTGCGCTTACTTTTTAAAGATGAGGTGCGAAGAGTTGGCCGCGAATTAAAATTACCTGATGATATTATTAAGCGCCATCCTTTTCCTGGACCTGGTTTAGCAATAAGAATTATCAGCGATATCACCCTCGAAAAAATTCGTATACTTCAAGAGGCCGATAGTATTTTTATTACTCATTTGAAAAAAGAAAACTTGTATGACAAAGTGTGGCAAGCAGGAGTTATTTTGTTGCCCGTACGATCAGTGGGTGTAATGGGTGATGAACGCACCTATGAAAATGTGGTTGCGTTACGTGCTGTAGAATCAACTGATGGAATGACTGCAGATTGGTGCCATTTGCCCTACGAATTTTTAGCACGGGTAAGTAACGACATCATAAATAGTGTGCAAGGAATTAACCGAGTGGTTTATGATATCTCGAGCAAACCCCCTGCAACCATTGAATGGGAGTAATCTCATTATTTTGAATCAAAAATAAAATAATGATTAAATTGTTTTATCTACTCTTTATTTTTTCTTCCCTTGGATGTTCAACAACTTCCAAAACCACTCACGTTTGGCCGAACGACAACCAAGTTTTTTTAGTTGATACAACAAATAAAATAAAACCCGAAATTAATTTCACACCAAAAACAAATGACAAGCGAGCAATGCGAGTTGCTTTATTGCTTCCATTTTTTACCAATGAAATTAATTTTGATTCAATCGGAATTAAAATTATTTCCATTGGAAACAGCTCTAATCTTGCCCTTGAGTACATGCGTGGTTTTCAAATTGCATTAGATTCATTAGACCGTGCAGGCGTTCAATTGAACCTAACCATTTTTGATTCACAAAAAGATACCAACCGCATAATAAGTTTTATGAATTCAACGGCTGTAAAAAATGCGGATGTAGTTATAGGGCCTATAAATAATGTTGGCTTAGCTATTTCCAGCAAACTAATTGCCCCAAAAAAACAGGTTATTTTCTCCCCTCTTTCTTCTTCCCAAAGTATTGCTTCAGCCAATCCCAGCTTTGTCTTAGCCAATGCCGGATTGAAAGCTCACTGTGAGCAGCTAGCTTTATTTATAAATACAAAATATCCCAATAAAAAAGTTATTATACTCTATCGCCATAACAAAGGCGAATCAGAATACGCCAATTACTTTAAATCTGCTTTGAAATCAAAAGTCATTGAACTCACTGAAAAAAGTGACAGCAACTTATTTAAAATTACTGATTATTTAACATCTATTGACAACAACATTGTCATTATCCCAAGCTTTGATGAAGAGTTTGTAAATTCCATTTCAAAAAAACTATTTGAATTAACTGATTATTATAAAATCACTTTATTTGGAATGCCTACCTGGACCGAAATGGAAACATTGCAATTAAATTATTTGCAAAAATTAAACACTCATATTACAACTACTTTTTACACAGATGATACATTGAAAAGAAATATTCAATTTAAAAACGAATATACGAACAAGTATCCATCAAGGCCCAATGAGTATACTTATCAAGGTTATAATTTGATTTTATCCATTGCTCATTTATGGAAACAATATGGTGACAAATGGTTTGAACACATTCAACAACCAATTAAAGGATTAGGTATTGATTATGATTTTCAAGCTGTTATTTTGAACGGAAATTTATCAACAGATTTTATTGAAAACAAACATGTATTTATTCTGTCGTATAAGAACAATAAATTGATAAAAGAAAAATAAATTTTTAAAAAAAGTGAAAAAAATTATTCTATCCTTAGTGTTCAGTGTGTTTACACAACTTTCCTTTTCACAAAATATTAATCTTACGCTAAAAAGCCAATTGGATTTTACCAATGCTTATTCCAGTTTATTTGGTTATGTAGATGATTTTGGAAACGAATACGCCCTTCTTGGAACCTGGCAAGGCGTTTCGGTCATTAATGTAACTGACCCTTTTAATCCAGTTGTTGTGGTGAATATTCCATCCGCACAACCCACATCAGGCAACATTGTTTGGCGAGAAATAAAAACATTTAATCACCATGCATATGTAACCAATGAGCAAGACAGCGGATTGTTAATTATAGATTTAACAAATCTTCCAAATACAAACATTACCTACCATCATTTCTTTAGTAATAACCTAAAGAAAGCACACACGTGCTGGGTTGATGAAAATGGAATTTTATATCTCTTTGGATTTAACACTTATGCCACCCTTCCACAATCTCAAAGGGGTGCCATGATGTTCGATTTAAACAATGACCCAGATAACCCACAATACATTGCACAGTACAACGGCGGCTATATTCACGATGCCTTTGTTCGAGGCGACACAATGTGGGCAAGTGAAGTTTACAATGGCTATTTATCAATTATTAATGTTTCAGATAAAACAAATTTTCAGGTGTTAAAAAATATTACAACACCGCTTGCTTTTACACATAATTCGTGGCCAACATCAAACAACAATTATGTTTTTACAACTGATGAAAAACCAAATTCATCACTTACTGCTTATGATGTTGCCGACCTTTCAAATGTTACGGAATTAGATTTAGTGCAATCAAATCCGGGAAGTACTTCCGTGGTTCACAATGTGCATTTATACAACAACGATTTTGCTGTAACCAGTTATTACCGTGATGGTGTTGTCATTTTTGATGTTTCTGATCCAAGCAATATGATACAGGCTGGCAACTTTGACACTTCACCTCTAAGTGGAAGTGGTTATGATGGTGATTGGGGGGTTTATCCCTACCTCCCTTCAAAAAACATTCTTGTTTCTGATATTCAAAGTGGATTATTTATACTCGGTGTTAATTATCAAAAAGCGTGTCGAATTAAAGGTGTTGTAACAGACACTTTTACTACCGCTTTATTGAATGGAGTTCAGGTTGAATTAGTTCAATCATCTATCATTGACTCAACCAATTATCTTGGCATTTATAATACCGGAATATTAAATGAAGGTGTATTTGATATTCAGTTTTCAAAGCCTGGCTACCACACTAAAGTTATTTATAATATTCAGTTGGATAGTGCTCAAACAATAGTTCTGGACGCTCAATTAGTGCCGGAAATATCTTTTGATATTTCTATAACTGTTGTTGACTCAGCAACGGGTATACCCATTCCAAACGCCCATGTTTTTATTACTAACAACGCACAATACAATTTTAATTTTATAGCTGATGCTTCTGGTGTTGCCGCCTTGAATCAAATTTATACCTCCAGCTATTCTATTTATGCAGGTGATTGGAGTCATAAAACCCGAAACACTTTACCACAACAATTAAATCCAACAACAACAGGTCTAACCATTGCATTACCAAAAGGGTATTATGATGATTTCTTTTTTGATTTCGGATGGATTGCCAGTGGAAATGCAACGACAGGCGGCTGGCTTCGTGATGTGCCAGCAGTAACATTAAATGGAACAACTGAATGTAATGCCGGAACCGATGTATTAAATGATTATGGTTCAGAATGCTTTGTTACAGGCAATGGCGGTGGCAATTCAGGCGATGATGATGTTGATGGTGGCACTGCAATCTTAACATCCCCTATTTTTAATTTACAGGCAAGTTACGACCCAAGAATAAATTATTTCAGCTGGTTTTATAACGGTGGAGGAAATAGTGCGCCGAACGATTCTTTAAAAGTATTTATAAGCAATGGCGACTCAATAAAACTGGTAGAATATACTATTTCTGATATTACACAAATGAGCCAATGGGTGCATCATGATTTCAGAATTAAAGATTTTGTGCAGCCTTCCGCTAATATGCAATTAATTATTAGCACTGCTGATTTAAATATTAGTGGCAACCTTGTGGAAGGAGGGCTTGATTTATTTACAGTAATTGACACTGCAAAAATGAGTTCAACAATTACAACTGAAGAACCAAATTTAGAATTTCAGATCTATCCAAATCCAACAAGTGGCACTTTTAAAATTCAAAGTTCTTACTTTAAATCAGGTGATGTTGTTGAAATAATGGACTTAGCAGGAAGAGTAATTGAAAGCCATAACAAGATTGGCGAAATAGATATCTCTGGATTTTATAACGGTATTTATTTAATAAAAGTTATTTCAAAAAATCATTTTACAATTAAAAAGTTGGTGATTCAGAAATAATCAAGAAATTAATTACTTCACTATTTTAAATTATGTTTCTTATTAATTGAAAGTAAAGAGGGCGACCATTCTATTTTTTTTACAAATGGATTTTGACGCCAAACGCAATCATTCTTCAAACATATAAAACACGAATCGGCAGGAACGCACGGATCAGCATGAATAAATATTTCGAGTTCTTGTGGATAATTTTTGCGAAGTACAACTTCAATATCATTGACAAGATTGTGAGTTTCAGTTAAGCTGTAATAATATGGAAATGTAACATGACAATCAATGTGAAGGTCAGAACCATATTTTACAATACGCATATTGTGTACATCAATCCAATCATCTTTTCTGTTTTGAGTAAAATGTTCGGTAACGGTTTTCATTAAATCAATATCAGCTTCATCCATAAGCGCCGCAACAGATGGGCGAATAATTCGATACCCACTTCGAAGCATTATTATAGCAAGAAGTAACGAAAAAATAGAATCAATCTCAGGCATCACTGTTAGCACAACCAACACTATTCCCGCTACCCCTACCAGCGTTGTCAAATTATCATTTAACAAATGTTTCCCTTCCGCAACTAACAAAAATGAATTCATTTTCTTTCCTTCCCGCACCAAAACTTTTCCTAAAATATAATTGACTACTGCAGTGGCTGAAATAACAATTAAACCAACATCCAAGGCCTGAATTTCGGGCTTGAAAAAAAAACTTTGACCAGCCTTAATAAATATAAAAACTCCAGCAATAAAAATCAGGAGCCCCTCAGTAATACTTGCAAGAAATTCAATTTTGCCATGACCATAAGGGTGGTTTTCATCTTTGGGCCGCGAAGAAAGATGCACACTAAATACAGCAAATCCACTTGCCACCACATTAATGATGCTCTCCATTGCATCAGATAAAATGATATTAGAATGTGTTAGAAAGTATGAAAAAAATTTGGCCCCCAGCAAAACAATACTGACTGCAAAAGAAATTTGTAACAATCCTTTTTTACCACTCAATAAATTCATTCCAACGTTACGTTATCAGTTTTTCATAATTTTTCGATAAGCAACACCCTTCACCGTTTCAATTTTAAACCAATATTCCCCATTGGGTAAATCGGCCATTTTAAATTGAATAATATTGGTGTTTTCCATTTTTAGAATTGAAATCTGTTGGCCCACCAAATTATAAAGAGTGATTTTAGCATACATCAACTTACTCGCATCAATTGTTAACCACTCATGCGTAGGATTAGGATAAATCAACCAATTATTAACCTCATCAATAGCTTCAACTCCAACACTAGAAGAAACAGTTGAATTTACAACTTTAATACAACCATTTGCATCAGTAATAGTTACCGAATAACTTCCTGCAACTAATCCTGAAATATCCTGAGTGATATCGCCTGTCGACCATAAGTAGCTGTAAGGAGTTGTTCCACCTTGTGGCGAAAGATTAATAGCACCGCTGTTTGTACCATTATCAGCAGTAAGAACAATAGTACCAAGTAAGGTGGCTGGTTGAGTAATAGAAACTTGTACGGATGCAACGCAACCCAATACATCAGAAACTGATACTGTATAAGAGCCACTTGCTAAATTACTGACACTTAAAGTGGTGAGACCATTAGACCAAACATAACTAAAGGGAGCGGTTCCCCCAGTAACTAATGCAACAGCACTTCCATTATTTTGAGCGAAGCAAACAACATTATTATGGGTAGCAGTTACACCAATTGATGGACCAACAGTTATATAATTTGACTGAATAACTGAATCAATGCCAAGTGCATTTGTCACTACCAATTTCACTTGGTAAACACCAGGAATACTATATACCACAGCCGCCGTATTTGTTGTTGCAGTAGAAGGATTTCCACCTTGAAACTCCCATGAGTAAATAGTAGCAAATGCGCTCGTACTTGTATATTGAAGCGTAACAGGAGCACAACCCGTTGTATTATTGGATATAAAGGAAGCAGTTGGTGCCGAAAGCGAAGCTGAGTACAAATCACATTCCCAAATTCCACGACCAAAGGTGGCTGCACGGATTTTACTTGCTCCATATTGAATTTCTAGTTCATCTATCACCACATTTGGTAAAGCATCAGAATAAACAATCCAGGTTCCGGTATTATCGTCGTGATAAAAAACTCCGATATCGGTTCCGCAATAAAGTGAATTGGCACTACTTCCATTTACATAAACAATACAATTAGCTGGCACATTTGGTAAGCCAGTAGAAATATTGCTCCAGTTTTGTCCGGCATTACTACTATACATTACTTTATTTGCCGCTGAATAGCCAGATAAACTTACCCATACTTTATTTGGGTCAATATTACTTACTGCAATATATGTAATTGCCCCGGATGAAACGGGAATTCCTGCTGTTCGGTCTGTGAATGCTGTGCCGCCATTTATAGATGCAAAAAAACGATCGTTCTTTGAACAATAAATATAACTAGTATTTGAAGGCGCAACCGCCAAAGCCTTAAGACTCCCAGTGCCAGCTGTAACAGCACCCAAAGCAGTAAATGAAGTTCCGCTATTGGTTGATTTATAAACCTTGCTTTTTCCAACATATAAAATTGAAGAGTTGACAGGATCTTGAATATAAGGAGTTACCCATGCACCATCTTCATCCTCGGTTCCAGCCGTTCCATTTGAATTAACAATTGGACTAAATCCAAACGAGTTTCCACCATTGGTTGATTTATAAATTTCGCCATAGTACAATTCGCCATACATTATTTGAGAGTTTGCCCATGAAATAATAGTTTCCATTCCATCACCTCCTAAAACCTCTTCCCATGCACCTGAATTATAACGATTGGTTCCATTATCCTGCCAGCCCGACATATTGATATTTGCATTGGTTGCAGCACACGACAATCTATAAGATTGTGCAATCTGTAATCCATCGCTTAAATCTGAAAAAGTGCTTCCATTATTAGTGGTTTTAAAAACACCTCCATCACATCCAACATAACAATTACTTGTACCAGGAGCAAATATTACCTCGTGAACATCAGGGTGAATTTTAGCATTAATACCATACCCCGCACCATGAATTGACCAAGTTGAACCGCCATTGGAGGATTTGAAAGTACTAATTCCACCAACTACAACAGTATTTGCATCTAATGGAGAAGCATCAATTGATAAATCGTACCAACCTTGACCTCCACCTCCAGTTCCATTAGTATTAAACCCAAGAATATCATAAGAGCTATTCATTAAAGTAAAACTTGTTCCAGAATTAGTTGATTGGTAAAATCCTTCCAAACCGTAATCTGAAGTATTAGCAGCTACCGCATAAACAATACTTGAATTGTTTTCAGAAACTGCAATGGCCATTCTGTTAACTGAGGTTGACAAACCAGATGTAACTTGGGTAAATGAAAGGCCACCATCAATACTTTTAAAAAATTTATTGGAAGATGCATACACAATACTGGGGTCGCCTGGTTTGAATTGTGCATCTTTAAAATTACCGGTACTTACTACATGCGTCCAATTTGAACCTGAGTTTGTAGTTCTATAAATGCCACTACTTGTGGTGGCTATTAAAATTGTTGGATCATTAGGATTAATAAGAATACGATTAACGGTTGCATAACTGCTAACAAGAAAAGATAATCCAGTGGTATTCCAAGTAGCGCCACCATCAATAGATTTTAACACCCCCACAGAATAGGTGTCACCAGCGTCAACATCTCCGGTAGCGAGGTACATTATATTAGTATTAATTGGGTTAATTGCTAAATCGGAACAACCAATTACAGCCAAATCATCAGTGTTAGTACTCCAGGTTGTACCACCATCAGTTGATTTCCATAGTCCCCCAGCAGGTGCCCCTGCAAATATGGTATTGATATTTCCGGGCATGAATCGAATAAAATTGATTCGCCCAGCTCCACCGTCTGTTGGAACTTGAGTGGTTGGACCTACTAATGACCAAGTTGATGAACGCGATTGGTTTAATAATGGTTTTACTTTTGTTAGGTATTCGCTATAAGCAATAGATGGATTGAATCTTTCGCCTGTTATTGAAACACGAGGCTCCATAAACCACTCCCACCTTTTAAATTGTTCAAAGCCGGGAACTTCAAACTGACTTTCTCTTTCTTTCTTTTTAAAGATTCCATTTTCCTCCTTTAACTCTTTACCATGAGTTAACACGTAGTCAGTGTAATATTCATTGAAAGCCTTTTGCACATCAAAGAAATTTGCAGTTGGATCTTTCATCAAATCAATCCAACTTGTTTGCGCATAGCAATGACTAAAAGTAAAAGCTAAAGACACAAGTGATGCTGTAAATAGTTTGCCGAATTTATTCATTAGTAAAAAATTGATTTTAAGATTTCAAATGTATCTTAAAAACACATTGTTGTAACTATTTGTTCATAACGATTATAAAAAACTTAATTACCATTAGAACTGATTAATAACAATTCTAAAATCAACTAAGAAATTATAATAGATTAGCTAAATTTTCAACTCCAATAATTTTATTTGATGTAAAACCTTCGGCATAAGGGACACCAATATTTTTTCCTAACAATTGCATTCTGCTTTTAAATATGTTAAGAAAATTTGACCCTGATATGTAAGTACTTGGTTCAGTACTATTAGGATTATAAAATTGCGAATCGAATGAAAGTATGGCTTGCATTTTCTTCTCAACAAAATCTGATATGTCTATTACAAAATCAGGCGTTAAATCTAAATCCTGTATATAATGATAAAGCGATTTTGGCCTCCAAGCCTCCTGTATTTGACCATCAATATCTGTTTCAATTTTTACTAATCCAGAAAGAAAGCATGCATCGCGCAATAAAAGAGCCGCCCTTTGGTGGTCGGGATGGCGATCATTAAAGGCATTGGCTAAAACAATATCCGGCTGATATTTGCGAATCATTTTTATAACAGCCAATTGATGGGGCTCATCATTTATAAAAAATCCATCTCTGAAATTTAGATTCTCACGAAAAGCAGCCCCCATAATATTTGCCGCTTTCGTTGCTTCAAGTAGTCGTATTTGTGGAGCACCTCGTGTTCCCAATTCCCCCCTGGTTAAATCAATAATTCCAAACGAATGGCCAAGAGTTGCATGCTTAATTAGAGTTCCCCCACAACCTAACTCCACATCATCGGGATGAGCGCCAAAAGCTAGAATTTTTATTTTATGCTGGTTCATGTTATATCTAAAGACGGAAGTTAAAAGATCATTGTATTATTTATTACGATTTACCAATCAAGCGAACTTTTCATTTAAAAGTTCTTCTATTCTTTTTATCACCTTATTACTATTCGGATTGGTAAGGGTAATAAAGTAATCACGCACCTTTCCATTTTTATCAATTAGGTATTTATGAAAGTTCCAAAGCGGTCGTGATTGAATTTTTCCATTCTTACTTTTATTAGCAAGGTATTGATACAACGGATGGGCATTTTTTCCACGCACTTTTATCTTAGCGAAAATAGGAAACGTTATTCCATATTCATTTTTGCAAAAATGAATAATCCCTTTGTCATTTAATGGCTCCTGCTCACCAAAGTCATTAGATGGGAAGGCCAAAATTTCAAATCCTTTTTCCCGGTAAGCGTCATAAATTTTTTGTAGTTTTGCATATTGAGGTGTATACCCACAAGCAGTCGCGGTATTAACAATCATTAAAACTTTTCCCTGGTAATCATTTAAAATAATTTCTTCATTAAGATAATCCTTAACAATAAAATCATGCACACTCTGCTCAATCATATTCAACAATAGTAAGGGATAAAATTTAAAAACATATTCTGGTGAAATTAATGGCCAATTGCCGACAAGTATCTTTCAGAATCTAAAGCAGCCATACAACCCGATCCCGCTGCAGTAACAGCTTGCCGATAAATTTTATCTTGAACATCACCGCAGGCAAAAACACCTTTCACATTTGTGCGCGATGAATTGGGTTGTGTGATTATGTACCCCTGCTCATCAGTATCAATAAAATCTTTGAACGGTGATGAATTAGGTTGATGACCAATAGCCACAAAAAAACCATCGATTTTAATTTCTGTCTTTTCTCCTGTTTTATTATTCACTATCCGAACTCCTGAAACTCCTTTCTCGCCAAGCACTTCGTCGGTTGAAGTGTTCCAATACACTTTTATATTCTTTGTATGAGCTACTCTATCCTGCATCACTTTTGATGCTCTCATTTTTTCGCCACGAACAATCATATGCACTTCCGTACAAAGCTTACTAAGGTAAATAGCTTCCTCGCAAGCGGTATCCCCTGCCCCCACAATAGCCACTGGTTTCCCCCGATAAAAAAATCCATCACAAACTGCACAGGCCGAAACGCCACTTCCGTTTAATCGTGCTTCAGATGGTATTCCTAACCATTTTGCTGTTGCTCCAGTAGAAATTATAATTGTCTTAGCATGTAGCTCCTTAGTTTCATCCATCCAAATTTTAAGAACATCACCTGAAAAATCAACTTTATTTACATATCCGTATCGTATATCAGTTCCCATTCTTTCAGCTTGTTTCTTAAAATCATCCATCATTTCAGGTCCTAAAATTCCATTTGGGTAGCCAGGATAATTTTCAACATCCGTTGTATTCATCAATTGACCTCCTTGCTCCAACCCTGTAATCATAACAGGTTTTAAATTAGCCCGTGCAGCGTATATAGCTGCGGTATACCCAGCAGGCCCAGAGCCAATAATCAAACATTCCAAAACTTCAACCATTCTCAATTAACAATTTAGTGGTGCAAAATAAAAATCAATTCTTATAACCAAACTGCGAAATATTTGTTCGAATTAAAAATTGCATTTTATTTTTTGAACTTTAATTCAATTTTAACCTTTTATTAAAACCAGCCAAGTGTTATTCCGAATAAACATTTAAATATTCAATTCGTAATAATACGTGCATTTCTAAAATTAATGATATGAACGGAATAAGTAATTTTACAGAAATGTGTTCGTTACACCTCGAACCGATTAAAAAAAATATATGAAATTAAAGATTTTTTCTATTGTAATAATGTTGAATTGTGTATCTGTTTTTTATTCACATGCTCAATTTAGAAAATACAGCAATGACTTTTTAAATATTGGAGTTGGCGCTCGTGCTCTTGGCATGAGTAGTGCACAAGTTGCATCGGTAGATGATGTCACATCGGGATATTGGAATCCAGCGGGTATTTTGTCAATTACTGAAAACGTGCAAATTGGAGCTATGCACTGCGAATATTTTGCGGGAATAGCCAAATATGATTATACCGCATTTGCAAAACCTTTGACGAACAAATCAAAAGCAATTGGATTATCGATCATTCGATTTGGTGTTGATGATATACCAAATACTTTGTTTTTAAAAAATGCAGACGGCAGTATCAATTACGATAATATCACTTCGTTTTCTGTTGCTGATTATGCCTTTATAGGTTCATTTGCTTCTACTACTCCAATAAAAGGTTTAACATGGGGAGTAAATGCAAAAATCATTCATCGCACCGTTGGCGAAATGGCACATAGCTGGGGAATTGGCGCCGATGCTGGTGTCCAATACAAAAAAGAAAATTGGAAATTTGGATTAATGGCCAAAGACATAACAACCACTTTCAACGCCTGGAGTTTCACTTTTACTGACGATCAAGCTATGGCATTATTAGCAGCTGATAATATTGTTCCAACCAGTAGCACCGAATTAACAGCCCCTAAATTTATTATTGGTGCATGTTATGATTATAAAATTGGAGAAAAATTTTCAATCAATCCTGAAATTAATATTGCTTTAACGACGGATGGAAAGGAAAATGTTTTAATCCCATCAAAATTTTTAAGCGTTGATCCTAAATTGGGTATTGAGGCAAATTACATGAAAATAATTTATTTACGTGCTGGTATCGGCAACTTTCAAACAGCCACCAATGATATTGATGGCGGAAAAATTACGACCATGCAACCCAATATTGGTATTGGGCTTCACATTAAAAAAATAATGATTGATTACGCTTTAACAAATGTTGGAAATTTTTCATCCTCACTTTATTCCAATGTTTTTTCACTTCGATTAGATCTTACCCCTAAAAAATAATGATGAAAAGAATCCTATTTCTGATTATCGGAATAATCATTTTAATTACAAAAGGACTTCACGCTCAGCCTTATGGAAATGAATGGATTAATTACAACCAAACTTATTTCAAAATAAAGATTTCGCAGGATGGTATTTATCGAATTACATACGATGTTTTACAACAAAATGGAATACCGGTTACAACTGTTAATGGTTCTGATTTTCAAATCTTCGGAAGGGGGCAAGAAGTGCCAATTTATGTTACATCAAATTCAACTCTTAACTCCACCGATTACATTGAATTTTATGCATTAAAAAATGATGGTTCGCTGGATTCAAATATGTATGCAAATAAAGCATGGCAAGGAAATGCACGATTGAGCCTTTTTAACGACACATCGTCTTATTATTTAACTTATAATTCATCAGCCGGCCATTTAAGATTAACCAATACAACTAATAATACAACAAACCACCCTGCAAAAGAGAGTTGGTGTTGGTACCTAACTGAAAATATTTATGGCCAATTGCGATTAAGTACCGCCTATTGTAAAGGCAAACCTGAAATTCAGGGACAGCCAATATACAGCTCTGATTTAAGTGATGGTGAAGGATATATTGATGCATTTTTTGCCCATACCACCATAACAAAAAATCTATACACACCGTTTCCATATTTACTAGGACCAACTGGTGTGCTTAAATCAGGTTGGGTTGGTCGCTTTCCTGGAGCACATAGCTTAGAACTATCAGTTGCTGGAGTTCTTCAGCAGACTTACTCTTATATGGATTTCACGACAATAACTTCTAACATCACCTTAACATCAAATGGATTAATCGGAAATGGTACAACAGCAGTTACTTATTCAACTGCTAATTCTGCTACTTCATATGACAACAATGGAATTGCCTATCTTAATTTAAAATATCCCCGTCAATTTAATTTTGATAATTATAGCAATGTTAAATTTTCATTGCCATCATCCACATCAAATAAATACATTGAGATTAATAATTTTAATGAACAAAGCACCGTGCCTGTGCTATATGATTTCACAAATGGATTAAGATTAACAGCCATCATTTCAAACGACACGCTCAAATTTTTGCTGCCACCATCGACAACAGAAAGACAATTAATGGTTACTGCCCAAACGCCAGGAAATGATATTTTATTAGTAACCAGTTTACAACAAAAATCATTTACTGACTATTCAAACATTGGCAACCAAGGCGACTTTATAATTATTTCTCATCCTTATTTTTTAGATGATGGTGCTGGAAATAATTATGTTGATCAATACAAAGATTTTAAAAGCTCAATTGGTTATCAAGCTGTCGCCACCAATATACAGGAACTATATGATCAGTTTGGTTATGGAGTTGATATGCATCCAATGTCGATTCGTAATTTTAGCAGATTTATAAATGATACATGGATAGGAACAACAACCAAGCATATTTTTATTATTGGTAAGGGAATTGAATTTATAAGTTACAACGACCTTCCAACAAGCAGGGCACATAATTATATACCAACTTGGGCCTGGCCTGGCTCTGATGTTTTATTAACTTCAACAAATACGAACCAAACACCTTTAATTTCTATTGGAAGAATTCCTGCATTAAACACAATTGATATTCAAAATTATCTTGAAAAAGCACAACAATTTGTTGCCGCTCAAAACGGTCCACAAACCATTACCGATAAAGCATGGATGAAAAGAGTTTTACATTTAGCCGGTGGTGAAAATTTACAAGATCAAACTATATTTCAATACTACTTGAATAGTTATGTACCAATTATTGAAGATACTTTGTATGGAGGCAAAGTCTTTTCTTTTTTCAAAACAAGCTCCGATCCTATTGCAACCGCTACATCTGATTTTTTAGATTCGCTGATTACCAATGGTGTTTCGTTAATAAATTTTTTCGGGCACTCTTCCTACAATTCATTTGATTTCAATTTAGATCACCCCGTTAATTATGAAAACTATGGGAAGTATCCAATGATTATTTCAAATGGGTGTTTGCTTGGAAATTTATTTTATGATGGAACTGGATTGAGCGATGAATTTGTTTTTGCGCAAAACGCGGGAGCCATTGCATTTTTGGCCGCGGCTACATTTTCTATTTCTAATAGCCTCGATGTTTATACAAATAATTTTTACCAGAACTTATCAGCCAAAAGCTACAATGAATCTATTGGAACAGTAATAAAAAATGCCATAAACGACATACTTAGCAATAACCCAAGTGGAGTTGATCGTGCTGTACTTGAACAAATGGGATTGAATGGTGATCCCTCTTTAAAACTTAACACACACCCTTTACCTGATTATGTTATTGAGTCAAGTTCAGCAAGTTTTACACCTGGAATTGTTTCGGCTGGAATTGATTCATTTGCATTAAATCTTATTGTCACCAACATTGGTAAAGCAATTCAAGACAGCATGTTCGTAGATGTCACCCGAATATTCCCTAACGGTCAACAGTACCTCGTTGCTCACAAAAAAATTCCGGCCACTTATTTTTTAGATACACTTAAATTCAATATAAAAACAAATGCTCTAACCGCCTTAGGATTAAATCAATTCATTATCAAAGTTGAATCCGACAATCATATTACCGAATCATCTGAAACAAACAACTCTCTTACTGTTGACTTGCTAATTCTAAGCGATGATATTATTCCTATTTATCCATATGAGTTCTCTATTGTAAATCAACAAAACCTTACCCTAAAAGCCAGCACCGTAAATGCTTTTGCTACAAGCAAACAATATGTTTTTCAGATTGATACAACTGAAAATTTTAGTTCAACATCCCTTCAAGAAATTAAAATAAATCAAATTGGTGGCATTGTAAAATGGACTCCAAACATCACCCTTCAAGATAGTACGGTGTATTATTGGAGAACTACTATCGACACGCTCTACAACAATGGATTCAGCTGGCACAATAGTTCTTTTATATATATAAACAGCTCATCACCAGGATGGAATCAATCTCATTATTTCCAATACCTAAAAGATAAATTTGCAAGCATTGAACTTCCGATCAACAGAATATTTAAGTACTCAGATGACTTAAAAACCATTGGCGTTTACAATGGAGTTACAACTTATTTTTCAGGCCCACTTGGTTGGGATGAACCCTCCTACTTTATTAATAATGTAAGAATGGCAAACTGGACCTGTGGAACTGGTGCTAACCTAATGTTTGCAGTGATTGATTCTTTAACTGGGTTGCAATGGGAAAGTGCAAACCAAGGAAATGGTTATGGTCAATTTGGAAATATTCATTGCTGGCCTCAAAATCTTAATGCGTTCTACTTTGATGGAAATAACCCTGCTTCATTCCCAATAATTGAAGCATTTATTGATACTATTCCTCAAGGAAATTATGTACTCGCAATGTCACTTAACAATGCAGGAATGCCATTATGGGATCAAGGAATGAAAGATGCATTTCACTCTATTGGTGGTTATAATCTTGACACTATTACAACTTTACTCCCTTATGTTTTATTCAGCAAAAAAGGAAGTCCGAATTACCCAGCAACCGAAATTATTGGTGACTCATTTGCAGCAATCATTGAC
The DNA here is from genome assembly GCA_945892775.1 of Chitinophaga pinensis. Taxonomy (GTDB): domain Bacteria; phylum Bacteroidota; class Bacteroidia; order Chitinophagales; family UBA10324; genus UBA10324. The sequence continues at coordinate 2,590 of CAMDDP010000018.1, read as the reverse complement.
ACCAATTTTGTTATTCAAGGAGCATGGGATAGAGGATATATTGAAACACCATTAATTGGACCAGCAAGACAATGGACTTCTCTACATTGGAAAAAACATGAACTTGAAATTGGTGACGACAGCACCAATCTTGAATTGATTGGAATTGATAACAATGGAATTTCAACAGTCCTGGTTGCAACCATTCTCTCCAGCGACACCTTAATTTCTGGAATTGATGCGACTACCTATCCTTATTTAAAAATGAAACTAAGTTCAACTGACACCACCAACCGAACCCCAATTCAATTAGATAGCTGGAGAATTAATTTTATGGGCGTGCCTGAAGCCGCTCTAAATCCTGCCGCTTACATATCTTTTACCGACTCAGCAAATATTTATCAAAATTTAAAACTTGACATTGCAGTTGAAAATATAAGTGATTATGATATGGACAGCCTGACAATGAAATATAGTATAACAGATGCAACCAATCAATTTCACATTGCTTACAACAAGCTCGATAGTTTAAAAGCGAACGACACCTTGCACACTTCATTTTATTTTCCAATAAACAGTAGCGTATTCATCGGGTCGAATTCGTTGATCATTGATGCCAACCCATTTGATAATAATCATCAATTAGAGCAAACACATTTTAATAATCTCGGCGCACTTCGATTTAATTCCTCTAAAGATTTAATCAATCCTTTCTTAGATGTAACTTTTGATGGTATTCGTATTTTAGATGCAGACATTGTTTCAGCAAAACCAGAAATAAATATTTTACTGAAAGACAACAACCTAAAACTGCTGATTAATGATACTTCACTAATGAAAATTAATTTTATTTATCCCGATGGATCATACCACAAAGTAAATTTTGACGGAACCCAATTTGTTTTTATTCCTGCCGACTCATCACAACTTAATAAGAGTAATAATGCAGCAGCTGTTTTAAAACCAGAATTTTCTATTGATGGAATTTATCATTTATTTATTCAAGGGTACGATAGAAGCGGAAATGCTTCCGGCGATTACGCCTACCAAGTTTCATTCGAGGTAATAAATAAACAAATGATATCAAATGTTCTAAATTATCCGAATCCATTTACTTCCCAAACAAAATTTGTATTTACTCTAACTGGTTCAACGATTCCTGATTTTATAAAAATTCAAATTCTAACTGTTTCAGGAAAAGTGGTGAAAGAAATTTTCAAAAACGAACTTGGAAATATTCATATTGGTAGAAACATGACTGACTATTCATGGGACGGAACTGATCAGTTCGGCGATGCTCTCGCCAATGGATTATACATCTATAGGGTAATAGCTACTTCACAAAATGAACCCATAGAAAAATATGACACCGGCACCAATAAATATTTTAAAAATGGAATTGGTAAAATGTATTTAATGAGATAAATATTTTTGTTCTTTTACAAGATACTCGATTGACATTTTTAAGTTCAGTCGCTTTTTTTATAGCTTCAAGATTGGCAGTAGTCTAAAAAAATATAACTCACTAAATATTATTGAGTTTTCTTGCGTTCCAGATGGGACTGGCCAAATATTTACATACAATACTGAAGATAAATTCATTAGGTTTGAAACATTAAAGTGATTTTAAATCACCTGTAAAATGAAAATCCAAATAAACACCTTCACTCCTACGCAATATCTTGCTTTGAAGAAATATACGGAGATTTTGCGTTTAAAAAATTATAGCGAAAACACCGTAACTGTTTATCGAAACTGGTTTTCCATTTTCTTAAAAAAATTTCCAAATCAGAAACCTTCAACAATTACAAAAGAACAAATACTGGAATTTCTAATGCGCTATAAAGGCGCTGGCATTTGGAGTGCCACCGGACAAAATCAATTAATAAATTCCATCAAGTTTTTTTATGAAAAGGTATTGAACCGACCAACCGAAGTTTATGATTTACCAAGAGCAAAAAAACCATTTCAACTTCCGACAATATTTGCCGAAGAAGAAATAAAAAAAATAATTGAGGCAACTGAAAACAAAAAACACCGAACCATGATTTGTCTTGCTTATGCGGGCGGTTTAAGAGTAAGTGAAATTGTTAACTTGAAATTAAAAGATATTGATTCGAAAAGAATGGTTATTACACTGCGGCAAGGAAAAGGAAAAAAGGACCGGCAGGTAATGCTCAGCGAAAAACTGCTAATTTTATTAAGAGCGTATTTTAAAGAATACAAACCATTTGTGTGGCTGTTTGAAGGGGCAAAAAATGTGCAGTATAGCACACGAAGTGTGCAGGAAGTTATTCAACAAGCAAAGAAAAAAGCAGGAATAAATAAGCGAGGAAGTATACACACTTTACGCCATTCGTTTGCAACACATTTACTTGAAGGTGGTACCGATCTGCTTTCTATTAAGGCTCTTCTAGGCCATAATAGCTTGCGAACAACTATGATTTACACACATGTTAGCAAGAAGCATTTAAGCAAAATACAATCACCTTTAGATAAACTTATTTAAAAATATGCGCTACTGGGTAAATGAAAGAAGTAGCGCATATCCAACGCATTTAAGTTGGATATGTGCTACAATATATTATATTCGTAGCGCATATTTACTTGT
>CAMDDP010000017.1 GCA_945892775.1 Chitinophaga pinensis | reverse complement strand
CATTGTCGGTTAACACTGCTGTGCCGGAGTGGTCAATCATCAAATCATTTGTGATGTAAAAATCTGTGTTGGCCGTTAGCGATAAAGATCCTGCGGTTTTTACAGATGTCAGATTCAAACATTTTATTATCTGACTGTTGCCTGTAAATGTTTGAGCTGTTGTTGCACTGCTTGTGGTTATATTTAAAAAAGTTTTACAATTATCGCTCATTGTTCCGCCATTCTGCAAAGTTAAATTGCCGCCGATGTTAAGAGTTTTAATTGAAGTGTTAAATTCAGCAATGGCAGCATCAACAGTAAAATTTCCATTTACAGTTAAGTTACTATTTGCCGTTTTATTTCCTGATCCTGAATATTTTAAATTTAAATAGTTGATTCCGCTTTCAACAGGCTGAGCTCCTATGCCTGAATATTCAATTGTTGAACCAGTATTACAAGTGAAGGTGTTTTTAGTGTTCCCGAATAAATATATCGCATTCAAGCCATAAATATTTAACCTTCCGCCGTTGTTAATTGTTAAAACATGACCCGCACTTGCTCCATCTGCTGCATTAACTGAGTCAACATTAACGGTTCCTGTTGCTGTAATTGTCATTCCAATTGTTGAACCCACACCATTATCAGTTGTCATATATAATTTTCCATTTACATTCAATGTTCCTTTAACAGTAATGGTACCACGCATATTACCACTTCCGTTTCCCCCAGTTCCATCTATTGAAATATTACCCATTGTAGCCCTTGTACTAACTATATAAGGTGAATTAATAGTTGTGTTAAATGTTGTTCCTGCCTGATTATTATACAATGCAGTTCCGGACCATGTAAGATTTGCATTTATTGAAATGGTTAAAAGTGATGTTGCATTCGTTACATAATCTTTCTTGATTCTTGAACAGGCAAAATTACCTGTACCTGTGAATGTGCAATTTACTCCTTCAATATTAAAACCAATACCATCATCAGTTGGATAGTTTCCTATTGTTCCATTGCACACAATTTGTGAAAAAATACTTACGTAAATATTTGTTAAACTTTGATTGGTATATAATTTTCCACCTACTTGAACTGTTAAAGTGCTTACAGAATAAGGTCCTGCACCGTCCAATGTAACGGTATGACCATTTAAAATTGTGGCTCCATAATTTGAAAGATTCGGAAATTCACCTAATGTAGCATTCACCCAAGTAGCGCCATTAAATCGTTGCCAAGTTGTATAATCAGTCCAGTTGCCACTTGTGAGTGTTTGAAAATCTCCAGTTGTGGTATTGGGTATTCCACTGCCAATGGTTCCTGAACTCCAGGTTGTTCCTTTGCGTGTGAATATTTTAATGTTGTAAGTAGTCAGATTTACTAATCCGGAAACAGTTACTGATGTTCCAGTTCCTTGATATACATCAAATTCATTAGATGGAAGATTAACATTACTTGTGGGGTCGCCATAGACTGAATAATCGACATAAAGAGTACCATCCCCGGTTGGTGTAGCAGTTACAGATGCATTATCAGTTACAACAATTAATACATCATCAAAACAACTCGCCATAGTCCATCCAATAATTAATTCGCCGTTTGCCGGAGTTACTGTTAAACCTGAAACATTGGGTACAGCAGCCAGTGTTGCGCCGTTTGCTGTTGCTCCAGTTGCATATATTGTTGGTGTATTCTGAACATTAAGAATAAGATAATGATAAGTTGCTCCTGATGTTAAACCTGAAATATTTACAGTGTTTGAAGTTCCATTGTAAATACAAAATGCTGATGCATCATTCTGATAAGTGGTACCGCTTCCAAATATTGTGTTCGCAGAATAAGATCCGATTGCATTGGTTGATACGCCGGCAGTAACCGCTGAGCCAGCTTTTGCAAACACAAGAATGGTATTGTTTGTTGCATTATATCCTGCAGGTAAAGTCCAGTTTACAGTTTCATCTGCAATACATGCATTGGTAACGGTTGGTAATGTAACTGCAGGCATTGTTACATTACATTGTACCTCAGCTGAAGTAGTAGTGCCGCAGCTATAGGAGGTTACCTGACAAACCACATAATAAGTTCCGCATGCTGCAAACGATGGAGTAAAAGTTGTGCCTGCACTTACGAAAGCTGTATATGGTCCGCCTGATACTGTTGCATATGCCCATGATTTAGTTGGAACACCTGTGGTGCCTGAAACTGTAAGTAAAATTCCACCCCCCCCAGCACCTGGAGAAAAATTCTGGGTGGTGAGTGGAGATATTGATTGTGTATTTATTGATAGTGCGGTTGAAGTTGCACTCGTTGTTGCGGGGCTGCTTGCTTTCACTCGTAACAAATAACTGTTACCTGCTCCACCGGCAGTTCCATATGGAATTGCACAAGAAAGATTAGCAATGGCATTTGAATTACTTACGGTTGTACCAATAATTGTTGGAGCGGCAAATGATCCCGCGCCATTCGACATTTCAACTGTGTAAGTATTACCAGTAAATGTTCCTACTGATGTAAAACTCACTAACAATGTTGCACCTCCATAACTCAAACAAACAGGCGTTGAAAATGTTGGCGCTGCAATGGAAGCAGGAGTTGTTACACTGTTTGATGGAGGACTAGTTAAATAATATTTTTCGGAACCTGCAGAGCAATTGTATTCATATACTTTAAAATAGTATGTTGATGTAGCTGCTAAATTTGTAACCGGAACTGTGTTACTGTTATTGTTATAGACCACATACTCACCTGAACCTGACACATCAGTTCCGCTTCCGAAAGATGCGTTGGCTGTGTAAGTAGTATTATCAGTTGGTGTCCATGTTACAGCACTTCCTAATCTTGCAACAACAATTCTTTTCGAACCATTTCCATTGGTCCAGTTGACTGTAGAGGTTGTAGTAGTTGTTGATGAAAATATGATGGATGTTGCAGCAGTAGTTGGCGCTAAACATACACCCGATGTTACTCCATTAACAGTTGCTGCTGCGCTGTAATTATAGGCTTTATCAAAAGTATAAATTCGATAGTAATAAGTTGCGCTTGCCGCTAAACCAACATCGGTAAAAGTTAAAGCTGTTCCAACATAAACTACATTTTCATTTACAGCTGTTGTGTTACCTGATTTATAAATTCCATTTACATTGGGAGTTGTTGTTGGATCAAAAGTTCCTCTTACAACCATGTAGCCACCCCCATCAACTCCACCTGATGCTGCAGTCCAGCTTACATCTAAACTTGAACCTGTAGGGTTTGATACAACAGGAGCGGTTGGTGCATTGGCGGCTGTAACATCTGCACCGGTTGATGATTCATACATAGCAAAATCATCCAAATAAACATCACCTGCAGAGGTGACCATTTTAGCAATAATATCAGCCGCGGCAGTTGTAACCGAAACTACGGAGGTTGGGGAGTAAGTAACTTTCTCCCATGTATTTGTAGCAGTAACTCCAGCATAGGTTCCACTCAAAGTTTCTGTCGCGCCTCTAAAATTTCCCATTTGAAACTGAACAGTTGCAGTAGTACTAGTTGCTCTTCTGTAACATTGAATAACCCATTTTGTAGTTGAAGCCGATATGGAGAATTGTGGTGAAAACATTCGTCCAGTTGATGCAGATGATGCATTAACTTTTATTGAATTACTACCACTTCTAACTGTACCTGTTTCAGCAGTAATGGTAATATTTGCATTTGATTTTGTCCACTTACTTGCAACAGGAGCTGCTCCGGTTGTTACATTATCTATTGTCGCAGATCCCTCAAAGCCGCCATCTAGCCCGAGATAAGATGCCTGTGCGAATATTTTGTTTGAAGCGAGAAGTGAAAATACAATTGCGAGAATGTAAATTTTTTTCATGAGGAAAAATTTTTGGTGTTTGTGATTGAAATTTTATTGCATTTCAAAGCTAACTTTATTTTTAGTATAAGTTCAAGGTATTAATGGTTAAAAGCAAATGATTAACAATGAGTTAACATCATTGAGTTTAACCTTTAATTTTTAGAAAAAACGAGTGTATACAAACCCGGATATCAAGCCAATAAAAACCAAAACAGGTGTTTGCAGCTTTGTGAATTTCAATAAACAAAAAGTCGCAATGATTACGAAAATATTTATCAGATGAAATTCAAGATTGTTAAATAAAATAACAGCCGCACCCAGCACCATTCCGGTTGCTGCTGCATTTATTCCTTCGAGCGATCGTTGTATGAATCGATAACTTTTTAAATATTCCCAAAGCGGGTACAGAAAAAAAACAATTAATGCGCCCGGTAAAAAAATTCCAACAGTTCCTAAAAAACAACCGAGCACCTGGTAGTTCAATCCGAATTCTTTTAACGACATGCCTCCTGTAAATGTGGCAAACGCAAATGCAGGGCCCGGTAGCGCTTGGTTCAGCGCATAGCCACTGATGAATTCATCAGCAGTTAAATAATGTCGGTGTTTCACAAACTGTTCGAACATCATTGGCACCAACACGCTTCCACCTCCAAATGTGATGGAACCGAATCGTAAAAAATTTTCGAAAATTAAAACTGAACGATGCTTAGTTATTGCTCCTGCAACAGCAGCCCCAACTAAAATTAAAATCAACAGAAATAAATTGAACGAAGATTTCTTCCAGTCAATTGGCATTCGCGTTTTCATTGGTGGAAGAATATGACGGTTACTGATGTTAGTGATAAACCCTCCAGCAAATAATGCAATCGGAAAAACCAATGGCGAGTTAAAGAAAATGGTAAACAGTAATGCAATAATTAATATGGCAACTCCATAAACATTTTTTATAACGGTTCTTCCTATTCTGAAAGCAGCGAATAAAATTATTCCGATTGCCATTGGCTGCACGAATAATAAAAACTCCAATGAAAAACCACGCGCTTCAAATAATGTGAATGCAAGAGTGAGCGCGGTCATTAAAATTGCTGCAGGTAAAACCCAAACTAATAATGAAAGCACAGCCAACAATGTTCCGCCACGCTTCATAGCAATGGTTAAAAGTGTTTGCGTAGAACTTGGTCCAGGCAGAATGGAACTGAAGGCCAGAGCTTCCATTAATTCTTCTTCAGAAATATAATTACGCTTACGAACAAACTGTTGCAACATCATAGCAATGTGCGCCTGTGGTCCGCCAAATGCAGTGATGCCAAGCAGAAAAGTGTCTTTGAGGAAAAGTAAATTTTTTCCTTTCTGCATTCTTTATCAAGTCTGAGGTTTCTTCAAACCAATTTCAATTAATCGCTGATCGAGATAACTTCCAGCGGTCATATCATCGTACTTTTTAGGATTATCAAAATTCACACACGATGGCAAACAGTTCAACGACATTTCGGAACGCGGATGCAAAAAGAACGGAACACTATAACGCGATGCACCCCACATTTCGCGGGGGGGATTCACAACACGATGTGTGGTGCTTTTTAAATAATCATTTGTTAATCGCTGTAACATATCACCTACATTCACAATAATATTTCCGGGTTGTGCGGTTGCGTTTATCCAATCACCATTTTTTTTCTGAACTTGTAACCCATCAGCTGATGCGCCAACTAATAAAGTAATAAGATTAATATCTTCATGTGCTTCGGCACGCATAGCAGAATCAGGATCGTCAACGATAGGTGGATAGTGAATGGAACGAAGAATGCTATTGCCGTTATGCATTTTTTCATCAAAATAATTTTCATTCAATTTTAAATACAAGGCAATGGCACGAAGAATAGTTCGCCCACAATTTTCAAAACTACGGTAAGTGTGTAAACCTGCTTCATTAAAACCAGGCAGCTCATCCACCCAAACATTATCAGGATATTCTGATCGAATAGGATCGTTATCAATTACCGTTTGACCAAACTGCCAAAACTCTTTAAGGTCGCCCTTGATACTGCCCTTGGCGTGTTCTTTTCCGAATGAAGTATAACCACGCTGACCGGCCAATTCTGCTATTTCATATTTGGTTTTTATTTCATCAGGCAGACTAAAAAATGCTTTTACCTCCCGATAAAAATCTTCAATCAGGCCATCAGTAATGCCATGATTCTTTACTGAAACAAAACCAACCTCGCGATACGCATCCCCGATTGCTTTTATAAACGCGATTTTCTTTTCAGGTTTTTCATTAGAATAATCAGAGAGATCAATGACTGGAATAAAATTCATATGTTTTGAAAATTTGAAGTGGTAAAAATAGAAGGAACTATTTTAAATTGTTGATGAATTTTCAGAAGAAAATTTTTGTCTTTTCTGCAGAAAATATTTTTCGATGGCAAAATAACTGATAGTGGCAATTAAAATAGTGAGTAAAAGTGAGAACATAGGAAAAACAATAAATGATTGAAGTGGTGTTGTAAAAATATTAAAATAATCTAAAACATCTTTCGCAATAATAATTCCAAGAGGATGGAAACAATAAAGTCCATAAGAAATTTTTCCTAAGTAATTGATAAATGTAAATCGACCCGCATTAAAAATTCGTTTGGTGTTGAAGCATTGGTCAATGATGATTAAACCGAAAAACAATCCAAGCACCGGCCGTTCTATCACAGCCATAAAATTTCCAGTAAAAAGAAATTCGTAATTAAAAAAAACAACAATCAGTCCCACATAAAAAATCCCCCAATAAATTTTAGAAACAGAAAAAAATTGAATCAGTTTTTCAATTTTGTATAATGATAAATACGCAATAATTCCACCGATTCCGAAATCACTAATAATACTAAGTGTATTATAATAAAGCGCTTTTTGATTATCGAGCAATAAAACCCGAGCAATCACATTCACCACAATTATTAAAATCAGGAGGAGTAAAATGTTTTGCTTGAAAAACTTTAGCAACCATGGCCAGAAAAAATAAAATTGCTCCTCTACCGCAATACTCCATAAAATAATGAGCAACGATGAATGAGGATAATATCCTGCTATGAAGGCAAAATTTGCGGTGAAGGTTAAATAAAAGATAAGCGGACTCGGTTCAATAAAAGTTTTGTTGAACAAGGGAAAAATCAATGGAAGAACCACGAATGAAAAAATAACAATTACAAAATAAACTGGCCATATTCTTAAAATACGGCGAACATAAAATTTAAAAACACTAAATGTTCCCGCCTCTTTTTTTTCATTCAGTAACAAATAAGTGATAAGAAAACCCGATAGAACAAAAAAGAAGTTTACGCCCAATGCTCCTGTATGTGCCTGTCTGCGAATGAAATTTGTACAACTAAACAACTGTTCATTTGCTAAATGAATCAGCAAGACATGAGATAGAAACACCACGAGGAATGCAATGAACCGAAGCGCATCAAGGTTCGGAAAAAATAGTTTAGTGCGTGAATTCAATGTGTTGCTTAAGCCTGAAAATTTGTTTGTAATGAAAAGCGAAATTACTTTCTTTCAAAAAACTGATCTGTTTCACAAAATTATATTTTCCATGTAATAGCAAGTAAAATAAAAATTTTATTTATATCCTAGTTGGAAGGTGCCAGCACTAACCCATTCCAAACTTTCCACATCAACTGCAATCCAAAATAAAGCATTACACCTCCTGCAATTCGGTTGAACCAGGTCATTAATCGTTCGGTGAGCAATAGTTTTATTTTATTTGCTATAAAAGCTTTTCCTAAGTCGGAAGAAAAAATACAGAATAGCATTCCTGCAAAAAAAAATAAGCGGCCACCTTGCGATGCAGGATATTCTACTGAAACAATACCCATGGTGCTAAGCCAGAAAATAAATACAAACGGGTTGAGCGTATTGATTAAAAAACCTTTCACCGCATATGCCACATAACCAAAACCAATAGGAGAAATGAGCTGCACCTTTTCAATTTTCGGTTTTTTGAAAAAGGTAAAACCTCCGATGCCGATTAAAACAATGCCGCCGATAATTCCAATCCAGAATCTTATTTCATTACCTTCTAAAAAAGTGGTGACACCAAGAAATGAAAGCATAATATACGATGCATCTGACAACATGGTGCCGAGTGCAATACTCGCGGCCGCCCAAAAGCCCCGGTTGATACTAGTTTCAATCAATGCAAAAAAAATGGGTCCGAACGAAACTAGGAAAACCAATCCGAGCAGCATACCATGATAAAATGCCGATACTCCTGCAATCATAATCAGTTCATGGTTTTCATTTCTGTTTCAATAAATTTTTTCCAATCATCATATTGACTTCCCTTCATCACGCGAGGAAATTTATTTTGCCCGCCTGATTTGCCCTGTAAATCCATCCACTTATAAAACAATTGGGTCGGGACAATGTCTACAATCACTTCATTCAGCGCAGCTATCCGTTCCACCGCATAATCATCATTTACTTCTTTTAGATTGTTATCGAGAGCCAGACGAAACTCTTCAACACTTACTTTTTCATCGCATCCAATGTACCAATGATGCGCAAACATTTTTGAATATGGAATTCCAGTTACACAAAATTCACAAACCGATACTTTAAATTTTTCAGCACACATTTGAATGGCTTTATTCATATTCTCCACCGATAAATGTTCGCCACATAAGCTCAGGTAATGTTTTGTTCGGCCGACAATTACAATCTCCGTTTCTTTCAATGAAGTAAATTTTACCACATCGCCAATTAAATATCGCCATGCTCCCGCGCACGTTGATAGCAATAACGCATACGGAATGTCTTCTTTCACCTCGCCAATGTGAAAGGCTTTTGCATTAGAAAGCAATTCACCATTCGCATCAAAATTATTTTCATCGAAGGGCACGAATTCAAAAAAAATTCCATTGTCGGTAATCAACTTCATGGCCATCGTATTAGGATTGGTTTGAAAAGCAATGAACCCTTCAGAAGCCAGATAACTATCCACATAAACAATGGGGCGCGCAAATAATTTTCCGAACGAACGACGATACGGTTCAAACGAAACACCACCATGCACATAGCATATTAAATTGGGCCACACCTCATGAATATTTTTAAGATTGTGTCGCGCAATAATTCGCTCAATCATAATTTGAATCCATGCAGGCACACCCACCACAAAAGCCACATCCCATTTTGGAGCGAGTTCAGCAATTTCATCCAACTTCTTCCCCCAATCTTTTTCTTCCGAAATTTTTTTTCCGGGTTTATAAAAGTGCTGAAACCAGAATGGAAGTTTTGCCGCGCTGATTCCACTAAGGTCGCCTTCGTAATACCTGCCTTTTCTATTGAGTTTAGTGCTTCCACCAAGCATTAAAATCCCTTTCTCAAAAGTATTCGCCTGCAAATCATAATTCGACAGGGATAAAATTTGTCGAATGCTTCCACGCTGTATGGCATGAATCATATCTTTAGTAACAGGTATGTGCTTGCTTGCAGAATCAGAGGTGCCACTACTAAGTGCGAAGTATTTTGTTTTTCCAGGCCAGCAAATATTTTCTTCGTCGCGCATGTTACGATACCACCACTCTTTATAAATTGAATTGTAATTGTATGGATGAATATTGGAGCGAAATTGCTCAATAATATTATCCGCTGAAAGTATTTGAGTGAAATGAAAATGCTTGCCAAAGGCAGTGAATTCTGCCTTTCGAACTAATTTAAGCAAAACCCTTTTTTGTTTCGTCAATGCTGAACTGCGCCGCAGCTTTACCATTGACCGAACTTTAATAAATCTTTTAATTAGCAATCCAAGTAATGGCATTCAATTATTTTGGTGACTAAAATAATGCCTGCAACTTAATAAGTAAATCAGTACTATTTTTTTGATGCGCAATAGGACTCTATTTAACAAAAAGAATAAATAAAATTTTTCGGAAAATATAAATCTCCCAAAAGACACAATTAATCTAATTCAAAATCAATTTCAATCGTGCACTCTCATTGCCTGCCTCCAGTGAAAGCAGGTAGATACCAGGGGAGGCATCGTTATTAAATTGTAAAACATTCATCCCTTCCTCTAAATAAATTTTCCATTCCCTCACTTTCACGCCCTGCATCGAATACATTTTTACTGCGCATGGTCTTCTTCCTTTTTTAGAAAATATTTTTACATAAAAATCTCTTTCGGCAGGATTGGAATATGCAATTGCATTTAAATCATTTTCATCTAGAGTAGTGATCCCATCATACAAAGGAAATGTTGGATCTGTAAATCGAAACAATAAAATATCGCTTCCCTCCAATGCTGTTTGCAAAAAAGATCCAAGCCAAATACTATCAGTATAGTAACCAACAACAAAACAACTTCCGAGGATGTCAATCGCAATTCCATTTGCAATGTTAAAATTGGTTCCGAGCGTATGCTCCATCCAAAGCATGGTTCCGGTTGTATCATATTTAAGAAAAACCAAATCACCAAATGGACAAGCTTTTTCAAATGACTCCATTCTACCGCCCGTATATTCCAATCGCTGAATCACAAAATTTGATTGCCCCGCGAGATAAACATTGTTATACTTATCCAATGTTATACTTCGTGCTAGTTCATTGGCATTTAAATTGTATCCTTCCTTCAACCAATGTAGCTGATTGCTTATATCGTACCTTGCTAAAAAAATATCTCCCTCCCCGCCAACCAATAACTGCCCGTCAAGCCATGCCGTATCCTGCACCCATCCACTCATATAATAACTTCCATCTTTGAATGCTCTGATGCACGAAACATTTTCAGTATTGGTTCCACCCGCGCGTTTTACCCAAATAACATTTCCGCTCCCATCCATCTTTGCCCAAAAAACATCGAGCAAACCAGCAGATGCAACTGTAAAACTTCCTATTTGAATGGTGTCAGAAAATGCCCCGCAGAAATAAATATTATTTGATGCATCACAAGAAATGGAAGAAATATTATCAACTCCAACACTGCCAAAAGATTTCGATTGCAATAAATTTCCGTTGGAATCATATTCAAAAATAAAAAAATCAACCAATCCGTTACCTATCATGGTATCTGTTTCGGCTATAATCATATTCATAAAACTTCCACCCAACCAAATGTTATTCAAACTATCAACACAAACACTATTTGCTTCTTCATAACCATAAGCACTTCCAGCAGTTTTTATCCAAATAATATTACCGTTTGAAGCATCAATCTTTGCAATAAATGCATCAGCATATCCTCTTCCATATGCAGTGTAATTTCCAAATTGACAACTATCATAAATATTTCCTGCTACAATTAAGTATCCATCCAATGTGAGTGCTAAAGCCGTTGGCCTATCATCATACATTCCGCCAAAACTTTTTGTCCATAAATTTTACCCGTCGAATCAATCTTAGAAATAAGACCGTCCTGGTTTCCTACATAATTTAACTGAAAGGTGTCCATCACCATTCCACTTTTGAACGAGGAACCCATATAAACATTCCCATAATTATCGCAAACAACACTCACTCCTTCATCGGCATCATGTGAGCCATAAGTTTTCATCCAACTCACTTGCGCAGAAACAAGTGAAAAATAAAGCGTGAAAAATGAAAAGATTAATGCTGAAAAAAAATTTATAGCATAATAAATTTAAGGATATTCAATTTGAATAAAGAATTATCTTCTAGAAAAAGCAAGTAACTATCGCACAACATTTAATCCCACAAAGGATAGTATTCGAGGATAATTTCTTCATGAAAAAATATTCGTGCAGTTGTTTCAAATGAAGGTGTGAAATCGGAAATATAAAAATGATGCTTCTGATTTTTGGAGGGATTCAATAAATTATTCTCAGTTAATACCTTCTGAACAGCTGAAGCAATAATATCGGTTGAGTCAAAAACTTTTATCCGATTGTGATAAAAAAATTCTATCTCCTTTCTGATTAATGGGTAATGAGTACACGCCAGCACCATTCCATCTACATCCTGAAAATCAGGATACGCGAGATATGAATTGATGATTGCCTGACTAACACTGTTATTATAAAACCCAGCCTCAATCATTGAGGCGAGCAGTGCTGTTGCTAATGAAGATGGTTCTAAAGTTGGGCAGAGCGCCCTTAATTTGCTTTCATAAATGCCAGAAGAAATAGTAGCCTTAGTTCCTATTATACCAAGTTTTTTTATGGAAGTGTCATTAGCAATTGCTTCTACCATTGGGTCAATCACATTCATCAATAAAGCTTTGTCGCCTATGTATTCGTTAAGAGTTTCATAGGCTGCGGCTGAAGCTGTGTTGCATGCAATCAAAATCAGTTTGCAGTTTTTCTGCAAAAGAAAATCTGCAATTTTTATCGAATAACCCTGAATGGCTTCCAATGATTTATCTCCATATGGAAGGTGAGCAGTGTCACCAAAATAAATTATTTCTTCATGGGGCAAAGCTTTAGAAACAGCATTGGCGACTGTGAGGCCGCCAATACCTGAATCAAAAATACCGATGGGTTGTTGAGAATTCAACAAGTTAAAACTTATTTAATTCCGAGTTTCTTTTTTACTAATTCTATAATATTGTCTGATTCTTGTGAATAAATTACAGCACCAACACTGGTATCAAAAATATAGGCGTATCCATTATCTATTGCTACTGCTTTAATTGCCTCTTCAGCTTTCTTTAAAATAGGTGAATAGAGCTCATCTTTTTTTGATGCGAATTTATCCTGTGCATCAGCCTGAAATTTTTGGATGCGCTGTTCCAAATCACCAAGCTCTTGTTCTTTAACTTGTTTAACAGCATCGTTCATTGTAGCACCATTTGTCTGGTAACCATTCAACTTCGCACTGTATTCTTTTGTCATGCTCTCATTTAAATCTTCTAAACTTTTTTGATAAAGCTGTAATGCAGAATCGGCACGTTTCACTTCAGGCATCAGTTGTAATAATCCCGAAGAATTAATGTGTCCAAACTTTTGTGCCTGAGTAGTCGAGAAACTCAAAACCAATAACAGGGCAATTGCAATTCGAGAAATAGTTTTAGTCATGTTGTTTTTTAGTAAGTTGGGCAAAAATAATCAGATTTTTTATTTAGGTGTAGTTGTTTTGGGTGTGTATCCCATTTGAGCAATCACTTTATCACTGATATCAATTTTAGGATTTGAATACAAAACAGTAGTGCCACCATTTTTATCAAAAACCATATCATATCCTAATTGAGTGGATACTTTTGAAATAGCATCGTACACTTTATCCTGAATTGGCTTAATAAATTCTTGTCGCTTTTTAAAAAGGTCTCCATCAGAACCAAAATGTTTTTTCTGTAAATCTTTTACTGCTTTTTCCTTGTCTTCTATCTCTTTCTGTCGGTTTTTGCGCATCTCTTCAGTGAGTAGCACCTGATCTTGTTGGTATTGCTTATACAAGCCGTCTATCTCTTTATACCTGTCTTCCACTTCTTTTTGAAAGCCTTTTGAAACATCATCTAATTTCTTCTGTGCATCAGTATATTCTGGAACATTATTCAGAATATAATCAGAATCAACATAAGCAAATCGTTGTGCTGAGGCCAGACCTGCAGTCATCAAAATTGTTAAAAAGATAAATAATGTTTTACGCATGGTTTAAATTTTTTGTGAAATAAATTTTATTCAGGTTCAAATCCAAGAATAATATTGAACTTTCCGTAGTTGCTAAAAAATTCGCCAACATTCTTTGGTTTAGGTACATTCTTGTCAAAGCCAATGCCATAATCAAAACCGAGCAGCCCGAATGCAGGAAGAAACACTCTTAATCCTAGACCCGCACTACGATTAATTTGAAAAGGATCGTACTCTTTAAATTTTGTCCATGCATTTCCACCCTCTAAAAATACAAGTCCATAAACAAACGTGGAAGGGTTGGTACTAAAAGGGTAACGAAGTTCAATAGTAAATTTATTAAATATAGTTGAGGTCTGATCTTGCGGTCGCTGATCATACCCACGAAGGGTGATTGATTCCTGCCCAAGTATAGGATTATAGTTTGCCGTAAAATCACCGCCGAATGAAAAAGTTTCAAATGAACTTAAGCCAATATTTTTATTGTAATACCCCATAAAGCCAAACTTGGCAGAAGTTTTTATTACAAACTTTCCAAACGGGCTAGTATACCATTCTGCATTGAAACGATATTTATGATATTCAACCCATTTAAATTTTGTTTGATAATCAAGATCCGGGGCAGAAAATTTCTCCTTATTGAAAAGAGAGAATGGAGGAGTGATTTTAGCTGTTAAAGAAAAACTGGAGCCACGCATTGGAAACTGTGGATTATCTACTGAATTGCGAGAGAAGGATTCTGAAAGACCGAAGTTATTAAAACTTCCCTTCGATACCCCACTGAAGTATGAAGTAGCATAATTATTTACCTGATAATTCTGATAATCCAATGATGAGATTAATGTAAAATAATCATCGGGCCATTTTAGCTGAACACCATACCCTAAAGTTCCACCATTTGTAACTAAAGCTCCATAATCAGGGTCATCTTTAGCCTTGTAATTAGTATACCTTGTATGCACACCGCCTAAAGAAAATGAATTTGGTTTGTGTCCTCCAAGATAAGGTTCGGTAAAAGAAATATTGTAAGACTGATAGGCCTTTCCACTTGAATTCACGCGCATAGAAAGCCGTTGCAAATCACCTGACGGAATAGGGCTCCACCCACCTTTAGCAAATACATTTCTTAGCGAAAAGTTATTAAAAGAAACACCGAGCGCCCCCACAATACCCGTTGAACCACCATAACCAGCACTCAACTCAAATTGATCACTTGGCTTCTCTTCCACTTCATAATTAATATCAACCGTTCCACTTTCAGGATGAGGCTCAGGTGTAATTTTTATAGCTTCGGGATTGAATGCTCCTAGCGTTGCAATTTCTCTTTGTGTACGAATCACATCAGCACGGCTAAATTTATTTCCAGGCAAGGTTCTTATAACACGACGAATAACCCGCTCCACAGTTTTTGTATTACCCGTAATATTAATGTTGTTGATGGTGGCTTGTGGCCCCTCGTACACTCTTATTTCCAGATCAACAGAATCATTAACCACATTTACTTCTACAGGAGTTGCTGAGAAAAATAAATATCCATCGTCCATGTATAAAGATGAAATGTCATTACCGTTCGGATCGGCAAACAATCTTTTATTCAGAAATTCCTCATTATAAATTTCTCCGGGCTTAATACTGAGAATAGTATCTAACTTACCACTGGAATACTTGCTATTGCCACTGAAAACAACATTTCTAAAATAATATTTATTGCCCTCATCAATTTTAATAGTGATATCTAAATTGCCTTTTTCATTTTTCACAATTGAATCTGAAACAACCATTGCATCACGAAAACCCTTTGAATTATAAACTGCAATTAAACTTATTTTGTCATCAGCAAAATCTTTTTTCATGAATTTGCTAGTGGTAAAAATACTGTACCACGGATTTTGTTTCGTGTTTTTCATTGCACGGTGCAATCGAGCATTTTTTACATTTATATTTCCTATAAAAAAAATATTATCAATTTTCACAGGCCGCCCTTTATCAATATTGATAAACATTAAAACACTGTTTGGCAATAGCGTG
Source organism: Chitinophaga pinensis (assembly GCA_945892775.1). Classification (GTDB taxonomy): domain Bacteria; phylum Bacteroidota; class Bacteroidia; order Chitinophagales; family UBA10324; genus UBA10324. Next base: position 39,396 of record CAMDDP010000017.1, on the reverse strand, counting down.
TCTTTTACAGTTACAATATCAACTTTCACATTTAGAAATCCTTTGTCTAAATAAAAATCACTTATAATATTAGTTGAACTGATGACTAAATTTTCGGTAACGGTTTTACCCTTTACCAATGAAAGTTTTTCGCGTAAATCATCTTGCTCTCCTTTTCTTATTCCCTTAAAAGTGAAAGCTGTAAGTCGTGGTTTTTCTTGTAAAACATAAGCGAGATAAATTTTATCGCCTTCTATTTTCTTTATTATCACCTGCACATTGGCAAACAGTCCTTGCTTCCATAAATTTTGAATTGCCTTTGCAATTTGATTTCCAGGAACAGAAACAATAGCCCCAATCTTCAAATCGGCAATAGTGATTAAAATATCTTTATCTAAAAACTGAATTCCTTCTACTGTAATTCCAGCAAGGGTGTAGTCAATTGATTTTCCATAATCAACATTTAAGGAGTCGGCACTTTGTGCAAATGAAATGATTGAGTTAAGGGAGAAAACAATACTAAAAAGAAACTTTTTCAATGGTATTTTTATATTTTAGAAAATTGGGATGGCGAAACTGCATTTAAAAAATGAAATTCTTTATTTTTTATTTTATCGTCAATTGCTCGCTGGTCATTCCAAAACGCCGTTCCCTTTTTTGAAAATCAATAATGGCTTTGTATAACTCATCGCGACCAAAGTCGGGCCAAAGAACGGGGGTAATGTACAATTCTGTATAAGCGATTTGCCACAACAAAAAATTGCTGACGCGCATTTCACCACTTGTACGAATCATTAATTCTGGATCAGGAAATCCATTCGTGTATAAATGATTTTCTATTATCTGTTCATTTATTTCATCAGGCGAAATTTTCCCCTCTTTAACAGCCTGTGCAATTTCTTTTACCGCTTTTGTTATTTCCCAACGCGAACTGTAACTGAGTGCCAATATTAATTCCATTCCGGCATTTGATGAGGTAGTGGCAATCGCCTGATTCAATTCATCGTGGCAATTTGAGGGAAGAGAGTCCAAATCTCCAATCGCTTTTAACCGAATTTTATTGTCCATAAGAGTTTTTATTTCACCACTTATGGTTTGAACTAACAATTCCATTAATGCATCAACCTCTTCTTTCGGACGGCTCCAATTTTCTGTACTGAAAGCGTAAAGGGTTAAATATCCAACCCCTAATTCAGCGCAACTCTCTGCTGTTTCGCGCACTGCACGAACACCATGATGATGGCCAAACACACGCTGTTCACCTTGCTGACGGGCCCAACGACCATTACCATCCATAATGACAGCAATGTGTTTAGGAATTCTAGAAATGTCTATTTGTTCTTTTAGGCTCAAGGCAGAAGTAAAAATGCGCCGCAAAATAAGAAAGAAAAATTGGTTCTGAAGTCAGATAATTTATTAAAAACCGAACCATTTTTTTATTTAACTAAACACTAAATATTACGATGTATTTGAAAAATAATCGATTGCTAATAATCCTCCTTATATAAAAAAGGGCATTTATACCTATTAATAGTAAACGAAAAACCAACGCCGATGAATAAATAATTATCTTTTTTCTGATCCCCACGATACTTATTTGTTGAACCAACTGGCTGTCCGCCTAATTCTAATGAACGATCTGATAGATTTACCACGAGTGGTCCTGCTTCATTTTGCAAAATCAATTTATCAGGATAAACAGTTGAAACATCATCTAAATAATCAGTAAATGTTTTTCTCACTGCAGCTTCACCAAACATGCTGAAATTTTTAGACACCCTCCACTTGAAACCTCCACCAACTACCCAAAATGGCTTAGTAAGTTTATAGGGGTTATTTGCAGTGTATTCAGGGTAGCCCTGACCTTCTGTTCCAATGGATTGAAGATTAAATTCGGTATCACCAAATCTAGTTTTAGGATCAAAACCAAAGACTCCCAAACCTAGTAGAAAATAAGGCGAATACTTCATTTTAGGATTACGCGAAGAGTAGCCCATAAAATTGAATTCTCCCTGTACTTCTGCCTCCCAAATAGAAGAATAAAAACTCAAGTTTCTGCGACGCTCAAAATAATAATTTGAAGCTGAGTCCATCCCTTTAACACCCCCGTAAGAGAAAGAAATCTTTGCGGCAATTCGCGAATCAAAATTATACCTAGTATAAAGCGCCGTTGTTGGCTGGGTGTAATTAAAGCTTGTATTGGTATTAAGATCGCCAAAATAAGTGCTCCCCCCTAAAAAAATACCAAACTCATTCCGCTGAGCAACAGAAACCGCTGGAAATAAAAAAAGAAAAAGCAAAGCATTTATTAAACCTCGTAACCTCAAGAAAATTAAAATTTAGTGTAAAATTGTTCAATAATAAAAAGTGTTTTACGGATATTTTCTAAAGAGGTTCACTACAAATATAGCTTTCTTTTAATTGAATTACATTTTCTTATATAAACATATTTTAAAATATAGCCATTATTAAAAAATCACTAATTTTATATTTATATGATGGCTATTTTATTTTTATATACATTAGCATTCCCTAAAAAGGGTAAGCCCCCTCATTTTATGAAAATAAAAGCTATTTTCCTCTTTTTATTTATTGCAATTTTTAACATGAGCTATTCATTTGGCCGTGATTATTTGATTTTTAATGGCGATGCTCAAATAATTTTATTCAACCAATCAGATCAACCCAATTTTGATCAATTGGAATTTACAATGAATGACTTAGGATTGGCTAAAAACTATTCACTAACCCTACTAAAAAAAGAAAGTGATTTAATGGGGATGATGCATTTTCGATACCAGGAAACTTACAATGGAAATGCAATTGATGGTACCATGTGGATTGTTCATACTAGGGCTGGTAAAATCCAAAGTATGAATGGCTTATTAGTAAACAATATTCCATCTGGTCAATCTGCTTTGATAGCACCATCAACGGCCTATTCAATCGCCTACCAATTTGTTGTCGGTTCTTTATTTGATGACCAACGAAAATTAAAATCCCTTGTCAATTCATCAACCAACACTCCTGAATTATTTTGGGCTTCATCAAATAATTCCTTACAAAATTTCAAACTCTGTTATCGATTTGATGTTTTCTTAAGAGATGTTCCCTCAAGAAAATATATTTTTATTGATGTAACAAAAGGAGAAATTATAAATTTTCATGAACGAATTCAAAATGTAAATACCCCAGGAACTGCAATAACTGGTTATAGTGGATCACAACCATTTACTACAGACTTAAATGCAGGAATTTATCGTTTACGCGAAACTGGAAGAGGCAATGGTATTGAAACCTACAACCTTAATCACGGCACCAATTATGGCTCTGCTACCGATTTTACTGATTCAGATAATTCATGGAATAATGTAAATACCAATAAAGACCAATATGCAACCGATGCACATTGGGGCACAGAGAAAACATATGACTATTATTTTCTCACCTATGGAAGAAATAGCGTCGATAATGCAGGTTTAAAATTGAAAAGCTATGTCCATTACTCTACTAATTATTATAACGCGTTTTGGGACGGAGTTGAAATGACTTATGGAGATGGAAACGCCACAGTAAATCCCCTAACAACTTTAGACATTGCCGGCCATGAAATTTCGCATGGCGTAACTGAAAACACTTCAGGATTAAACTATTCTTATGAAAGTGGAGCCTTGAATGAAGCTTTTAGTGATTGTATGGGAACAGCCATTGAATTTTATGGAAAGCCAGGAACAGCAAATTGGCTTATAGGAAGTGAAATTGGTGAAACATTCAGGAGCATGTCGAACCCTAATGTATATGGTCAACCTGATACTTATCTTGGAAATAATTGGTACACTGGAACTGGTGATAACGGAGGTGTTCATACTAATAGTGGAGTAATGAATTACTGGTTTTATCTTTTATCCGAAGGCGGAAGTGGAACAAATGACAATGGAAATGTTTTTTCTGTTTCGGCACAAGGAATATCAAAAACTGCTGCAATAACTTACCGAATGAATACAGTTTACCTAACATCTACTTCACAATATTCAAATGCAAGAACTTATTCAATTCAAGCTGCAATTGATTTATATGGTCCATGTTCAAATGAAGTAATTGCTACTACCAATGCATGGTATGCAGTTGGCGTAGGTTCAGCTTTTGTTGTAGTTCCTGTTGTAGCAAACTTTACTGCAAGTTCAACTAGTTCATGCATAGTTCCATTCACAGTGCAATTCACAAACACTTCAACTGGAGGGGGGGCTTACTCATGGAATTTTGGCGATGGCGGAACAAGTACATCTGTTAATCCATCACACACTTATTCTTCTTTCGGAAATTATTCTGTTTCATTAATTAACAATGGTGGAACTTGTGGTACAAACACAAAAAACCAAAACAATTTTATTACGCTTGCGGCATCTACCGCCCCAATCTCCAACGGTCAATCAAGTTGTGGTGCAACTAGTTTTACTTTAAATGCATCAGGCAATGGAGCATTGAATTGGTATGATGCCCCTTCCGGTGGAACTCTATTAACTACAGGCACAACTTATGTAACACCGATACTAAACTCAACAACTACTTATTATATTGAATCAAATACAACACCTGCTCCTCTTTATGGAGGAATTCTCAATAACACAGTTGGCACAGGAGGCAATTATTCTAACAGTACTGACCGATATTTAATTTTTAATTGCACCTCTCCCGCTAATCTTGTTTCAGTTGTTGTTTATGCAACTGGTGCTGGCAATCGAACAATTGAATTACGAAGTTCAACAAATACAGTTTTACAATCGTTGGTTGCGAACCTTGTTGATGGTGCAAATACAATTATTCTAAATTTCACCTTGCCAGTTGCAAATGATTTAAGGCTTGCCATTGGCGGAACCTCTAACTTATATCGTAATAATTCTGGTGCTGTTTATCCATATACCATTGGTTCATCAGTTTCAATTACCAATTCAAATGCAGGAACAGCAGGTTACTATTATTATTTCTACAACTGGAAAATTCAAGAGCCAGGTTGTATTAGCAATCGTACTGCTGTTACCGCAACCATTTCACCAACACCAACATCATCAATTTCTGCAGGCGGACCAACAACTTTTTGCCAGGGATCAAGTGTTGTATTAACAAATTCTGCCCCTGGGTTAAGTTATCAATGGAAGAAGGGAACAGCAAACATTTCAGGAGCAACTAATATTTCATACACCGCAAGCACTACAGGTTCTTATACTTGTATAGCTAACAACTTATGCGGAAGTGCAACTTCTAATACAATTAATGTAGTAAGAAATGCTTTGCCAACTGCAACAGAAACTTTAACTGGAAACAATCCATTTTGTAGTGGAACTACGGTTTTATTAACTGCAAATAGCGGAACTAATTTTGCCTATCAATGGGTAAAGAACAGTTCTATAATTTCAGGTGCCACCAATTTAACTTATAGCGTTTCAACTACTGGCAATTATCGCGTTCAAGTAACTAAAATTTCTACAGGATGCGCAAAACTTTCCTCAAGCCTTACAATAACAAAAGTGATTTGCAGAAACGAAACTGAAATTAGTCCCCAGGAACTTTCAGCCTATCCCAATCCTTTCAACCAATCGATTACAATAGAATTTGGAGAATTATATCCTGATAAAATAGAAATAATAGATGTGGCAGGTAGAACCGTGGAAACTAAATCGGTTACAGGCATCTTGGCTATTCAAACAGGTGAAAATATTTCCCCTGGTTTTTATTTAGCTAGAATTTGGAAGGATGGAAAAATTATTTCGAATTTTAAAATGGTAAAAACAAATTAAAATAAAATTTATAAATAAAAAAACGCCTCACTTTGTCAGTGGGGGATTGTTATTTTATTAATCATTCAATGTTCTTTTGCAAAGAAAAAATGCATTTGAGTGGCATGAGCAGGTAAGATTAAAGTTGTGATTTTAACACTTAATAAAAATTATTCTGTGTTTCTATAAATAATATATTACCTTTAGACGGCAAATTACATTGTGTAATGATCAACTTTTACAAGCGATTATTTTTATTGTGTTTCGTTTTAATGATTCTATCATTAACAAAATCTTCTGCTCAACAAACCATTCAAATTTATCAAGAGGATTTCAATAGCGGCGGGGCTAATTTTTTATTAAATTCAGGAGGCCCTTCAGCAAACGCAGGTCCTAACCAATGGATAATAAATAATAGTTTCAATGGAAATGCAACCTATCCAAATACCCCTGACGAAACACAAACTGTAAGTGGAACAATTGCTGGTGCCCCAATTAGCCCTTACCTACACATTCATGACATTGCAGCCGCCCCTACCACCTCAAATGCAAATTACAATTCTGCTGTTACATCTGATAATTTTGCTCAGATTAATGAGGACATGTGTACGGTTGGTTTGGAAAATACAATTTTAACTTTCTTTTATATAGGAGAAGGAAATGCAAGCGACTATTGTGAGTTATATTATAGCATAAACAGTGGCGGAACCTGGACTCAAGTTGGAATGAGTCAGTACAATAACGCAAGTTTGTGGAAATATGAAATTGTAACTGACCCTGCTTTTGATAATCAAGCAACCTTACGATTTGGCTGGCGGTGGAAAAATATGGGGGTTGGAGCTCCTGATATTTCAATAGGTATTGAAGATATAATTGTTGTAAGCACATATGACAATGTAAATAATCCGGTAAACATTAACATAACTTCAGTTGCTCCAAATCCGGTTTGTGCCGGCAGTTTTCTTTCCATTTTTTATTCTTTAAGTCACGCATTATGTGATGGAACTTATCAAATTCAGTTCTCTAATGCGGCAGGAACTTTTACCGGCAATAACTTAGGTGTATTTAATATTGCCTCAGGTACAGTTTCAGGAGGAATTGGTGGTATGATACCAAGTTCAACTCCAATTGGTAATTGCTATAAAGTCAGAATTGACAGAATTGCACCTCCTCCTGCAATTACAGGAATTGCGAGCATTTGTTTCCAGGTAATTCTTTGTCCGAATACCATTACAACATTACAACCGGTTGTAACTTTTGGACCAGACACTTTATGCGCCGGAAGTGTAATAGATGTTCCATTTTATTCAACAGGAACTTTTCAAGCCAGTAATAATTATATCGCACAATTATCTGATGCCAATGGAAACTTTACAACGCCAACAGTACTTGGTGCGCTTCCTAGTGGTGCAGCTTTTGATCCAACCGTTGGATCTCCTCCAGGAACCGTTTCAGGATTAATACCGATTACCACTCCTATTGGTTGCAATTATTACATCAGGGTAATATCCACCAACCCAAATGTTATTCCTCCCCCTGCAAATTATTTTGGTCCTTTTTGCATCAAGCATTGTGATAATACTACCAATAATATGCAGGATATTCAGGTTTGTATTACACTTACGCAAGGGGTTGACACCACAATTTCTTATGCTATAAATACATTTACAAACAGCACTACTTATGCCCCTGGAAATGTATTTGAAGTACAAGTTCTAAGTTCTCAAAGTTATGCCGTATTAAACACTGGTTCTTTTGGGTCAGTAGTTTCAAGTTCTTCAGGAACATTAACACTTTCAATTCCTGGATTAAATCAGGTCATCGCTTTGCTTGGTGCCCCTGGAACTGGAATGTATTACATTCGTTTAGTTGCGAGCAATCCAATTCCTGCGTGGGATAGCTTAGGTTCTTTAGTGCGATTAATAATTGGTTCGCCCGACTCCCTTTCCCCACTTATTTTTCCTGATGATACATTAATATGTCCTGGTGATATACTTGCCATTACAATAGGAAATTATAACCCAAATAGTCAGTATCAATGGCATTCACCAATTTTAAGCAATGGAAATCCTTTTTTCTGGTCCTACAATCCATTGCTTATTCAATTTAATAACAACACACCTTCCGGCACCTATTGGTTTACTTGTCGAGAAAAAAACAATGGCTGTTGGGGACCTTTATCCGATACTGTTTTTGTTACAGTCCTACATACGCCAAGTGTGGTTATAACTGCACCCACCCCTGTATGTGAAGGAGACACGATTTATATGCATGTTCCTTTTTCTGACGCAACCTATTACTCATGGGGTGCTAGTTGGGGAACAATAACCGACACTTCGAACAATGAATTATACATGGTATTTGATTCAACCGGAACCGTTCAAATAAACATTTTTGCATTAAACCAATGTGGCCAGGCAAACGGAATTAAAAACATTGTTGTTCAAACCCGTCCAATTGTAGTTGCTTCAAATGACACAACTATATGTTCAGGTCAACCAATAACTTTAACTGCATTGAGCAATGTAAATTCATATAAATGGACTGATACAGCAAATGTTCAGTTAGGCACTTTACCAACGCTGAATGTTGCTCCGGATAGCGCTACTTCCTATATAATTACTTCCACAAATACTGTTGGCTGTAAGGATAAGGATACAGTGAATGTTTTCATCAACCCACTTCCTGAAATTATTTTAAATATGAATGGTGTTACCTGCCCGGGAGAAACTGATGGAAGTATCACAAGCCAAATAATAATTGGCGTCGCACCATTTACTTATGCATGGAGTACTACTCCAATTGAAACAACACCATCAATTAGCAATCTGTCATTTGGAAGCTATACTGTTTTTGTAACGGATGCTAATGGATGTATAAACTCTAATTCAATAACAGTTATTCAGCCGGCTCAAATTGGTTTAAGTTTCGATGTAGTAAATGCTGATTATGGAATTAATAATGGTTCTGCAACAGTTTTTGTTACAGGAGGAACTTCGCCTTTCACATTTATTTGGGGGACAAACCCATCGCAAACCGGACAAACAATTTCGAGCCTTGGAACTGGCACCTACCAGGTAACTGTAACTGATGCAAACGGGTGTACAGCAAATGGTGAAGTGATTATTATTAATAACGGAAGTAATTTATGGATTCCAAATATTTTTTCTCCTAATGGGGATGGAATCAACGATCAGTTTTTGGCAATAGGACAAAACCTTTCCCATCTTCTCATTCGTATTTACAATCGCTGGGGTGAAATGGTTTATGAATCAAACAGCTTGAAAAAAGGATGGGATGGAATGTATAAAGGACTTCCTTCTCAACTTGGAGTATATGTATACTATGTTGAAGCTGAATTTCTTGATGGAACTAAGCGAACTGCCAAAGGAAATGTAACCTTAATCCGATAAAGCAGAAATTTTCAGAACTCTTTTAAAATTAATTTTTATGAAAAAAATATTGGTTCTTGCAATACTGATTTTATCTATTTCAGTTAAAGCTCAAACTTATTTTGTTAGCCAGATTCCATACAATCCAATGCCTTTTGATTCGGGTATTGAAGTATTGAATTATGTGGATGACCAGTACAGCATGCCAATGTCTATTGGCTTTGATTTTTACTTTTTCGGACAATCATACAACCAACTTCTTTTCAGTACCAATAGTTATGTCACTTTTGATTTAACAGATGCAGGTAGTTATAGCCAATGGAATATTGCTAACCCTATTCCTACTATTTTGAATCCAATGAATTCAATCTATTTCCCATTTCAGGATTTATTACCTGCGGTAACTGGAACAGGAACTATGCATCATCAGGTTTATGGCTTGCTGCCGAACAGAAAGTTTGTAATGTCGTTTGATTCTATACCATTTTTCAGTTGCACTAATTTGTTTTATTCCGGTCAGTTGATTTTATATGAAGGGACAAACAACATTGAAATTAATATTCGTCAAAAAGATTTATGCGCACAATGGAACACAGGTGCCGGTATTTTAGGAATTCAAAACGCAACAGGCACACAGGCTTTTGTTGCCTCAAATTATAATTACCCAACACAGTGGACTGCGAATAATGAATCGTGGTTGTTCAGTCCTGATAGTATTTACTCACCTCAGTTAAATCAAAACAGAATCAGTGGTCGTGTGTTTGCTGATTTGGATTTAAATTGTAATTACGGAGGAACTGATTATCCATTAATGAATAAGCCAGTTGTGATTACAGATACTACAAGCAGTGTAACCCAATACATGTTTACTGACATGCAGGGATATTACAGCAAGCATGTTGATTCGGGCACTTATTCATGGACAACAAACAATGTTGCCAATCAAAATTATGCTACTAATTGCCCAGTTAGCGGAAGTTATTTATACTCATTCGCAGGTTATAATGACAGCACAGATAACAACATGATTGCTGATACAATTGTTGATTATTGCAGCGATTTAACAACTTCAATCTGGGTTTATGGTGAGCCTGATTCAACATTATGGTGGGGGAACGATCCGCTTGGTGTTTGTGATACCGGTTTTGTTCAACTATATATTTCAAACAACGGAACAATGAATGATAATGCATTGGTGACCTTAACCTTAAATGATTCCACATCAATACTTTATTCACCTGTAACTTTTAATTCAATTGGCAACAATCAGTATTCAATTGATTTAGGGAATTTGGTTGCCGGTGCTGATACTACTGTTATTATTATGATCCAGGCCGGATGTGATACTATTGGAACACCTTATTGTTTTGCTACATCAGTTGGCGGTGGTGTATTTGATTGTTCACTGTATAACAACACCGATAATATGTGTGTGCAGATTGGTGTTCCATTTGATCCGAATGCAATGCTTGTTTCTTCAACTCTTCATCCTCAAGACGGAATTGTTGATTATTTACAAACTCAAATTAATGATGATTTTACCTACACCATTCATTTCCAGAATACCGGTTCAGCAGTAGCGCATGATGTTAGAGTTGAAACTATTATTGATTCTCATTTAAATATTAATTCAATTACTCCAGGAGCTACAAGCGCAAGTTACAACTGGTTGGTAATTGGCAACAAACTAATATTACAATTCACAGGAATTGAATTAGCCGACAGTAATGCCAACGAACCTGCAAGTCATGGTTTTGTACGATTTAAAATAGAGCAAGCTGCGGGAAATATTTATGGAACCTTTATTCCGCAAATGGCTAATATTTATTTTGATTATTTAAGCCCTGTTGCAACTAATAACGCAGTAGTGGAATTACACCAGGAAATAATCGGTGGAACATCAAGCATCAATAGCCAAGATGCAACTATTTATCCTAATCCTGCTCACGAGAGTTTTAACATCAATTGCCATGAATCAACAAATTATATAGTGCAGGATTTAGCAGGAAGAATTATTGACGCAGGTATTGTTATAAAACCAAAAGAACTGAATTGTTCTACATGGGCTAAAGGGGTTTATTTTATAACTCTTCAAACCACAGAAAACAGACAAGTAATAAAACTAGTTAAGGATTAATACAGGTTTTGAATAAAACACCAATCCCCGGTTTCTTTAAAAAGAGGTCGGGGATTTTTTATTAATCAATTTTTTATTTTACCAATTTAAATTCAAATTAGCTATGTTATTTTCGCGGTATGATCGCTCGCATCCTTGATTCAAGAATTATTGATTTACTTCTAATTATTTTAGCCTTGCGATTTGTATTCCCCAATCTATTTTCTCTCAAATCATTCAAAACAGAAAAGAAATCTGAACAAATTATTGTAGTAAAGAAAGAAAAGGAGATAGAAAAGAAAACCCCAACGGATAAGGCGGGTGAATATGTTGACTATGAAGAAGTGAAATAAAGAGTGCATTTTGTTATCGAAAAAAAAAATGGTGCTCATCCCTGAATTGGAATTTAAATTCCCTTTCTACTATATTTTTTAATTTATTTTCTTCATCACTTTCTTTTTTTACTTGTGCGAATATCTTTGCGCCACCAAAAAAAGGGTAATCGCTCTCAAAGTGTTGAAATTCAAACTTTTCATAACAATATTCCTGCTTTCTGTTTTTTCTGTTCCGGCTGTTTCTATAGCTGAGGAACATAATTCTGATAACCAGACGGAAAATTCAGTTCCGCATGAACCGAAAGAAGAAGACGGAAAATTCAACGCTAAAAAAGTTATTCTCGAACACATCAGTGATTCACACGAATGGCATTTCTTCAGTTATCCAAGTGATGGTGGGTATAAGGATGTGGCGCTTCCGCTTCCATGTATTCTATATAATGATGTAAATGGATTCAGTTTTTTCCTTTTCAATAAATTACATCATGGTTCAATTGATGGTTACAGCTTAAATGCTGAACATCATATTGGCAGATCTGATGGAGAGGGATTTTACGATTTAAGTATTACCAAGAATGTAACCGCCATGCTGATTAGCAGCATTCTTTTAATCTGGTTATTCAGAACAGCTGCAAAAGGTTATACAGCAAGGCCTAATCAGGCACCTACCGGTATTCAGAATTTAATGGAAGTATTGGTTTCATTTGTTCGCGACGAAGCTGCAAAACCATTTCTCGGTAATAAAACAGATAAATATTTACCTTATTTATTAACTGTTTTCTTTTTCATCTGGATAAATAATATGCTTGGATTACTGCCTGGCGGTGCCAATGTTACTGGCAACATTGCGGTTACAACTACACTTGCACTTTTTACTTTCATTTTAATTCTAACCGGTTCGCGCAAACATTACTGGATGCACATTCTTAATCCTCCCGGAATTCCAATCGGAGTAAAATTAATCTTGGTTCCCGTTGAAATTCTTGGAATAATTACAAAGCCATTTGCATTGCTCATTCGATTGTTTGCGAACATGACCGCTGGCCACTTAATTGTGTTGAGTTTTCTTTCCATGATTTTCATTTTTGGTCAGATGAGTCCGATAGCTGGAGGTGGAATTTCAATTTTCTCGGTTGCATTCAGCACTTTCATTTACTTATTGGAAATGTTAGTGTGTGCATTGCAGGCTTACATTTTTACCATGTTGTCGTCAGTTTTCATTTCAGAAGCAATTGCTGGCAGTCATGATCACGACGAACACGCAACAAAAGATTCACATTAAATAATTTTTTCACTTTCATAAATCAATTTCAATTATGGTTCACTTGTTAAGCATTCTGTTTTTAGCCATTGATGGCTTCGCACAGATGGGAGCAGGTATCGGTGCAGGTCTTGCTGCAATCGGTGCAGGTATTGGTGTTGGATTAATTGGTTCAAGCGCGCTTGAGTCAATTGCCCGCCAACCTGAAGCAATGGGCGACATTCGCGCAAACATGATTCTTACTGCCGCTTTGGTAGAAGGAGTTGCTTTGTTTGCAGTGGTTGTTTGCGTATTGATTCTGTTTCTTTAAACAAAAAAGCAAACTGCTTCCAATACGGTTGGTGGAGGAAGCAGTTTTTTTGATTGGAACAATTTTGATTTTTGATTTTAAAATTTTTTATAAAAAATGGAACTTTTAAAACCCGAACTCGGCCTCATCATCTGGACAACAATAATTTTGTTGTCGCTGATTTTTATATTGACAAAATTTGCATGGAAACCGATCTTGAAAGGATTGAACGACCGTGAAAAAACTATTGCTGAAGCATTAAACACAGCCGAAAAAACAAAGTTGGAAATGGCTGCTATGAAAAGTCAGCACGAAGCATTGTTGAATGAAGCAAGGCAGGAACGCAGCTTGATTTTGAAAGAAGCAAAAGATATGAAGGATGCCATTATTGGTGAAGCGCGTGACAAAGCAAAATCAGAAGGAGCAAAAATGATTGAAGAAGCGAAGCGTGAAATTGACAATCAGAAAATGGCCGCAATCATTGAAGTAAAAAATGCTGCAGGAAACTTAGTATTGGAAGTTTCAGAAAAAATTCTTCGTCGTGAATTGCACAGCAAGGATGAACAGGTAAAGTACATCAATACATTGATTGAACAATCAAAACTGAACTAAGCAAATGTCATCGTATCGTTTATCGGCGCGTTATGCAAAATCTCTACTTGATTTAGCCATTGAGAAAAATCAATTGACGGAGGTTTTTAATGATGTGAGTTATTTTAACGAAGTGCTTAAAAATGTTCGCGAGTTATTATTGCTTTTAAGAAATCCGGTCATTCATACTGACAAGAAACAAAAAATTGTTGACCAGATTTTTGGTTCGCAATTCAATACCATCACAAAAGAATTTTTTAAATTAGTAATTAGCAAACGACGCGAAGAATTTTTACCTGAGTTTGCAGCAGAGTTTATAGCACAGTACAATAGAAAGAAAGGTATTACAGTAGTTACAGTCACCACTCCGATTCCGGTTGACAATTATATTTTAACCAACATACTTGAATTGCTAAAAACAGATTCTTCAGTATCGAATGTTGAATTTAAAACCAAGGTTGACGAAAAATTAATTGGCGGATTTGTGTTGCAGTACGGTGATAAAATGTTTGACACCAGCATTGCCCGTGCATTAGAAGTAATAGACGATAATTTCTTAGATAATTCATACATTAAAAAATACTAAACATGGCAGAAGTAAAACCTGATGAAATATCCGCGATACTCCGCCAGCAGCTTTCAAATTTTAAATCTGCTGCTGAATTGGAAGAAGTGGGAACCGTTTTGCAGGTGGGCGACGGTATTGCGCGCATCTATGGCTTAACAAAAGCTCGTGCAGGTGAGCTGATTGAATTTGAAGATGGCATAAAAGCTATCGTGTTAAACCTTGAGGAAGATAATGTGGGTGCGGTGTTAATGGGTTCAAGCGATAAAATTAAAGAAGGTGATACTGTGCGCCGCACCGGTAAAATCGCTTCCATTATGGTGGGCGAAGGAATGGTTGGTCGTGTTGTGAATACACTCGGTCATCCAATCGATGGTAAAGGACCAATCAAGGGAGAGCTATACGAAATGCCTTTGGAGCGCAAAGCTCCCGGTGTAATTTATCGTGAGCCAGTAAAGGAACCTTTGCAAACCGGTATCAAAGCCATTGATGCAATGATTCCGATTGGGCGTGGTCAGCGTGAGTTGATTATTGGTGACCGCCAAACCGGAAAGACTGCCATTGCACTCGATACAATTATTAATCAAAAAGAATTTTACGATAAAGGTCAACCTGTCTATTGTATTTATGTTGCCTCTGGTCAAAAGAATTCTACAGTTGCAACAGTTGCAAAAACATTGGAGGAACATGGAGCAATGGCCTACACAACTATTGTTACAGCTTCTGCATCTGACCCCGCACCATTACAATTCTTTGCACCATTTGCCGGATGTTCAATCGGAGAATTTTTCCGTGACACTGGTCGCCCTGCATTAATTATTTATGATGATTTATCGAAACAAGCGGTTTCGTATCGCGAGGTTTCATTATTGCTTCGTCGCCCTCCGGGTCGTGAGGCATATCCAGGTGATGTGTTTTACTTACACTCCCGTTTATTGGAGCGTGCTGCAAAAGTGAACAGTAACGATAGTATTGCTAAACAGATGAATGACTTACCTGAAAGTATTCGTCACTTGGTAAAAGGTGGAGGTTCATTAACGGCTCTTCCGATTATTGAAACGCAAGCTGGTGATGTGAGTGCTTACATTCCTACCAATGTAATTTCTATTACTGATGGTCAAATATTCTTAGAATCAAATCTGTTCAACGCAGGTATTCGTCCAGCAATCAATGTGGGTATTTCTGTATCTCGTGTGGGTGGTAATGCACAGATTAAGTCAATGAAGAAAGTGGCTGGTACTTTAAAATTAGATCAGGCACAGTATCGTGAGTTGGAAGCATTCTCAAAGTTCGGTTCTGATTTGGATGCGGCTACAAAAAATGTATTGGATAAAGGAGCGCGCAATGTAGAAGTGTTGAAGCAAAAACAATTCTCACCGCTTTCAGTTGAAAAACAAGTTGCCATTATTTATTTGGGAACAAATGGTTTGTTGCAAAACATTCCGGTTACAAGAGTGAAAGAATTTGAAGAGGATTTGTTAAATGTGCTTGAAGCAAAACACAAAAATGTATTAGATAATCTTCGCAATGGAATTATAGGTGATGCTGAAACAAGTGTTTTGAAAACTGTAGCAAAAGAAGTTGAAGTAAGATATTACAAGTAAAAAATGGGAGCGAATCTTAAAGAAGTACGGAATCGAATAAAATCTGTCACCAATACACAGCAGATAACTAAAGCCATGAAAATGGTGAGTGCTGCTAAGTTGCGTCGTGCACAAGACCGTATTGTTCAGATGAGACCTTACTCAAATAAACTGAATGATATGCTTTCAAATATCGTTTCAGGTTCGTCAGGAGACTTAAGTATTGACTTTGCAAAAGACCGCGAAATAAAAAATATATTGTTGGTGGTGGTTACTTCCGACAGAGGATTGTGTGGAGGGTTCAACTCCAATATTATTAAGGTTGCACGAAAAGCAATTGCTGAAAAATATTCTGTACAAAAAGAAGCTGGCAAACTCACCATACTTCCAATAGGAAAAAAGGCAAATGAATATTTCCGTCGGTTGAATTACAATGTGAATTCAGATTACTACCAGCTTTTCAGCACACTTAATTTTGAACAAGCATCCATGGTTAGTAAATTCTTAATGGAAAAATATTCAGATAAGACTTACGACAAGATTGAAGTTATTTACAGTCAGTTTAAAAATGCGGCGACACAAATTTTTACTGAAGAAGCATTTCTTCCGGTTGCAAAAGTGAATTCAACATCAGGTAAAAAAACAAATAAGGATTTTATTTATGAACCAGGCAAGGAAGAAATTTTGACCTACCTGATTCCCAAAATATTAAACACTCAATTTTTTAAAGTATTGCTTGATAGCAATGCCTCAGAACACGGAGCAAGAATGACCGCAATGGATAAAGCATCAGAAAACGCAAACGAAATGCTGAAAGATTTGCGCATCACTTATAACCGCGCGCGACAAGCAGCTATCACCACTGAATTAAATGAAATTGTTAGTGGAGCAAATGCTTTGGCCGAAGCTTAATATTTTCTAAAAAAAGCAGCCATAAAAAAGCCCCCCGAAAATCGGAGGGCTTTTTTATGGCTGGATTTAGAACCCTTATTTCATCCTTATAATGATACTGAACTTGTTTTTTTATCAAAAGTAAAATTGCTTTTAACTTCTTGGGCTTCTTCAATACTAGGCGATTTAAAATTCACCTTAGCTTGAATTAAAATTTTATCCGGCAAATTTTTTAATGCTAAGGATATTCGATAATTCTGCCCATTAGGTGAAGAAAGAGCGGTAAAAACTTTTGCTTCTTGAATGTTTTTTTCATTCTCTATTCCAGCAGAACTAATATTTAAAACAGCACTACGAATTTCACTTTGATCAACAGATAGAAATTCAATGAACATACTATCATTTGTTGTAGTTACTTCTGCCTCAACAGCTGCAGCAATTTCACCTTTATAACCATCTTCGAAATTTGAAATATGGAATTTTTTCTTGTGGCCAGCTTTTACATTTTCACTATTGCCAATCATTTGATAAGCAAAAAAACCACAACAAAAAAGCAATGCAAAACACACCCCATAGGTTGAATATTTAAGTGTGTTTTTAGTCTTTAATTTTAACGAAGTTGTAGGAAGCAATTGAATACGTGACTTTATCATCTAAAAGGTATTTGACAGCCATTACGCCATCATTTTAAAAAAGTTGCCTTGATATAATACATTAAAAGGCAAAAAGGTCTTGCCGAAATAAATCATCCTTCTTTTGAACTAGAAATATTCTTTGATTCTAGCCATTTTTTATGATTCATCACCGCTTTTATGTCAGAATACGAGAACTCGTCCCCTAATTTTTCTTTAATAGCTGAACTGAGATCATTAGGCGATTCTTCAATAGATTTTAAAATAATTTTAATTTTCTGAATTGATAAAACTTCGGTGACCATAATCTCTCCAGTTAAAATAAATGATAAAAGGTGTCCCATAATTGTGCTGACCGCCAAATCTCGATCCTTTGCAATTTCCTTAACTGTCTTTCCTTCTTTGAATAATTCAAAACTGGTACGGTTTGTATCGCCTTTTTTCGGCTTTGTTGATTTTGTTGTTTGAATCAACTGAGTTGTATTTATCGGAATTTCATTTTGCTTTTCAACGAGTTCCAATAAATCATTTGGACTTCTTCCTTTCATTAATGCTTCTGCAAATTGAATGGATTGTTTCAACTGAATTTTTTTTCTTTCTAAAACTATCAATAGCGTTTGAAGTCCATTTAAATATTTTTTAGTTTTCTTTTTCAGCTTATTTTCTTCCGAATACTTTTTTATTCCTTCAATAATTTCATTCAATTCTTTGATAAAGAATGTTGAAGCAGAATCTATCCGATGATGCAAGTGTTGAAAATTGTCAAATTCAGCAGTCGCTAACAATCCCTCTAACTGTAACACAAATTTATTTGCAACTTCATTTTGTTTTATAATTTTTTCTAATAACTCAATCGACCATTTAGCAGTAGATTTTTTATCGGCCACCTGACGATGAATTAATTCTTCATTGAACTCATTAAAGGTTTCAACTAATTTTTCCCAATCATAAAATTTTAATAAGGAGCGACTGATAAATATTTTTTGCTCAATCTGTAAATTTTCCTTCAGCAATTCTTTATTCAACTCTGATTTTGAAAAAGATAAAACCCGCCCATCAGTTGAAATAGATTGATGTAAAATTTTAGAATATAAAATCAGCCCATCCATTCCAGTTAAACGACTCAACGCCACATACACCTGTCCGGCTGCAAATGAATCGCCCGCATCAATAATTGCTTTCTCAAAAGTTAGTCCTTGACTTTTATGAATCGTTATTGCCCAAGCAAGGCGAATAGGGTACTGTGTGTACGTTCCAATCTCTTCTTCGTTCAACTGATTTTTATTCCGATCAAATGAATAACGAATATTTTTCCAGGTTTCTTTATCCAACTCTAGTTCTTCCGTTTCATTTGGAAACGCAATAAATATTTTTTCGCCAACAATTATTTTTATGGTTCCTATTTTTCCATTGTAGTATCTTTTAACTTCGCCTTTATCATTTTTGATAAACATTATTTGCGCCCCTTCTTTTAATTGCAAATTCATTTCCACGGGAAGTGCTTTCTCGCTAAATTCTTTTTCAATTTTCCCTGAAAACAAATGCAGTTTACCAGGCAATTTATTTAATCGCGTTGAGTTGATCTCATCGGCTTTATAATTATGTGTTGTAAGTGTGATGTAGTGTTCGTTTTCGGGAGGTATAAAAGATGGGTGATATTTATCATGCAGAATTTCCAAATCTGAATCGGTAACAGAATTATTACGAATGTTATTTAATATATTAATGAAAACTCCTTCCGTCTGTCTGTATATCTTTTTCAACTCTATGTAAACTGGTTGTGATTGCTGAATTACCTGCGCATGAAAAAAGAATGGACTCTCATAAAACTCACTCAACAAATTCCACTCCTCTTGTTTAGCAACAGGAGGCAACTGAAACAAATCGCCGATATATAAAACCTGAACCCCTCCAAATGGTTGTGTTAATTTGTTTCTGAAATGGCGAAGTATTATATCCACCGCATCTAACATATCAGCGCGAACCATTGATATTTCATCAATCACAAGCAACTCTAGTTCGCGAATCAGCTCGCGCTTCTCAGCAGTAAAGCGAATATTTTTTAACAGTGAATACTGATCCGAAACATTTTCATTCCAAGTTCTGGATTTTACAGGAAGAAAAGGACCGAATGGCAGCTGAAAAAAAGAATGCATCGTTACCCCACCCGCATTAATTGCTGCTACACCAGTTGGAGCAACTACCACAGTTTTTTTATAAGTGTTGTCTTTAATGAATTTTAAAAAAGTGGTTTTCCCTGTTCCGGCCTTACCTGTTAAAAAAATATCGCGATCGGTATGATTAACAAACCGCGCAGCCATTTGGAATATTTCATTCGACTCATCATTCTTTTGCACGCTCGAAAGGTAAAATAGAATTTAACAAAATAATTTTTCTGAAATGGCAAGAATCAATGTTTGATTAACTACAAAACTGTCTTTGGAACACGAAACCCCGCCTTTAGGGTAGGTGCTGTTAAGGGTTGGCTTATTCTTTTAGCAACTTAATTGTTTGTTTCAACTTTGAGCAATCTGCTTTTCTTGAATATCGTTATAAATAAGATTAAATTATTTTTTGAAATAAGCTTTGTTATCTCAATACCATTTTTCAATATGATCATATTGTAGATTGTTAAAATTGAGCCCCCCTATTCTAGTTTTAAAGTGCTAAATCTGTTGTTGCTACAGCTATTATTTTTCCATTTACATAAACAGGAACTGAGCGTGTTTTCATCCATATATTTCCTCCGCCAGCATCAAAATAAGGATTTGTCCATATTGACATTCCGCCATCAATAGGTTGCCGAAGCCATAATTGATTATTAATATGGTAAGAAGTATCTGCCAACAAATCAGCTGTTAGAGTAAGGGTATTATTTACTCTGTACCAATAAGGACTATAGGTAGCTATTTTTAAGGTATCTAATAGGGTAACTGTTGATCCAAAAAAAAATGTAGGATTAATGAGCATATAATCTTTTATTCTACCAGAAAGATCAGTTGTAGTAGGAGGAGTTAAAACAAGTTGAGAAACAAATTCATCAAGTGCAGTTTCAACTTTTTGTTCGTCGGTTAAAGCGGCTTCCTTTTTACAAGAAGCAACTGTAATTATTAATGTAACTGCTAACAATGATCCCAGAATGAGATTGTTTTTTTTTATATTATTTTTCATTTTGCCCATAACTATGTATAAATTGGCGAAGATTTGTTTCTCTTTATTTTTTTCTCAAATATATATCTCTCTTACAATTCATCGAATCTTTTTTTATCATTAACATCGGCGGCGGTTAAAACAACCTGAGCATTGTTAAGCGATTGAATTGGACTATATGAAAACCGACCATCAAAGTCAACTTGTTTTAATCTGTAATATGAGGTGCCCTTTAAAGGGGTTTCTTTTTTGAAACTGTATTCGATTTTAACAAGACTGGTTCCGTGACCTTCAACTCTGCCAATTGTTTCGAAATCTTTTCCATCCGCGCTTCGCTCAGTTGAAAAATATATTAATCAAACTTTTATTGATCGGGCTTCTTTCTTTGCCCAGGTTGCAGATTGTGCTGTATAACCGCCATCATACCATTCGGCATGAGATATTATTTTTTCAACTTGTTTAAATAAATTGACCTTAGAAAATTCAACTCAGAATCACTAAACAAAAAAATCAATAAGCAATCACCTGCTGTTCAATTTGCGAGGGCAATTCTCTAAACTCATATTGTTGGGTGCGAAGTTGCGGTGTGAAACCAGCCTCACGAATGCTTTCTTGGATTCCATTTGAAGTAAACCGATGTGGTGCACCTGCAACGCTAACAACATTTTCTTCAATCATTATTGAACCAAAATCATTTGCTCCGGCGTGTAAACAAAGTTGTGCCACTTCTTTTCCAACTGTTAACCAACTTGCTTGAATATTTTTAACATTTGGCAGCATAATTCTACTGACGGCTATCATTCGAATGTATTCATCACCAGTTACATGATTTTTTATACCGCGAACACGATTCAGCAAGGTTCCTTCATCCATAAATGGCCAAGGAATAAAGGCTAAAAATCCGTTTGCATCAATTGGTTTTTCTGATTGCACCTGTCGCAACCAACTCAAGTGTTCAAATCGTTCGTATAAAGTTTCTACATGACCAAACATCATGGTAGCTGAGGTGGTGAGATTTAATTGGTGTGCAGCGCGCATAACATCTAACCACTCTTGCCCACCACATTTCCCTTTTGAAATTAATCGGCGAACTCTATCGTTTAATATTTCTGCCCCTGCTCCTGGCAGAGAATCCAATCCTGCTGCCTTTAACATTTTGAGTACTTCATAATGAGTGCTCCCTTCTAGTTTTGTGATGTGTGCAATTTCTGGCGGACCAAGAGAGTGCAATTTTAAATTTGGATATAGTGATTTCAGTTGTTTAAACAATTCAACATAAAAACTCAATCCTAAATCGGGATGGTGGCCACCTTGTAACAACAATTGCTCACCTCCTAAACGAAAAGTTTCTTCAATCTTTTGCTTATATTGATCAATGGTGGTTATGTATGATTCTTCATGTCCTGGTCGGCGATAAAAATTACAGAATTTACAATTAGCAATACAAACATTAGTGGTATTCACATTTCGGTCAATAATCCAGGTAACTACTTTTTCTGGTTTTTGTTTGAAACGCAATTCATTTCCGATAAACATCAGTTCAGATGTTGGAGCATTTTCAAAAATAAAAATACCTTCTTCAATAGATAGCCACTCGAATGCGAGTGCTTTTTTGTATAAATAGTTTAATTGCATTGGGAGCAAAAATAGAAGTTGGGAGTTGACAATTGGCAGTGGACTACATCTTTCTGAAAACTTAGTTGCTAAATCCTATTTTCGCCCCTAATGATTCTCTACGAAAAATTTATATTAGATAATGGAATGCGAGTATTGGTTCACCGTGATACCACTACTCATCTTGCTGCTTTTAATTTACTTTACAATGTTGGTGCACGAGATGAAACAGAAGATAAAACTGGATTTGCTCATTTGTTTGAACACCTAATGTTTGGTGGCTCTAAAAACATTCCGTCATTTGATGAGCCGTTGCAAAGAGCGGGGGGTGAGAACAATGCATTTACTAGTAACGATATTACTAATTACTACGAAACACTTCCTTCGCACAACCTTGAAACTGCTTTTTGGTTGGAGAGTGACCGAATGCTTGAACTAGATTTTGAAGGTCGCGCATTGGAAGTGCAACGCAAAGTAGTGAGTGAGGAATTTAAGGAACATTACATTAACCAGCCTTATGGTGATGTATGGCACAAGTTGCGTTCACTTGCCTATACCACTCATACCTATAAGTGGCCAACAATTGGAAAAGAACTTTCACATATTGAGAATGCAACAATTGATGATGTAAAAGAGTTCTTCTTCAAAAACTATCGACCTAACAATGCCATTCTTGTTGTTGCCGGAAATGTGGAAGTGAGTGAGGTAAAACGATTGGCAGAAAAATATTTTGGAAGTATTGCATCTAATATTTCAATAGAAAAAAATATTCCTGTTGAGCCTACTCAAACGACCGAAAGAAAAATGGAAGTGCATGCTGATGTTCCACTTGATGCCCTGTATAAAGTTTATCATATGCCAGGAAGACTAGATAAAAGATATTATCCGGTTGACTTGTTGAGTGATGTTTTATCAGCTGGAAAATCTTCGCGACTCTATCAAAGTTTGGTGAAAGAAAAAAATATATTCAGTGAGGTTAGCGCCTATATTACTGGAAGTATTGACCCCGGCCTTTTTGTATTTGAAGGAAAAATAGTAACGGGTGTAAAAATGGAAGATGCTGAGGCGGCTATGCTAAAAGAAATAAATCTTCTGATAGAAAAAGGCATAGATGCCATTGAATTAGAGAAGGTGAAAAATAGGGTTGAATCGCAAATTGAATTTGCTGAAATGGAAGTGTTACACAAGGCAATGAGTTTGGCTTATGCTGAATTGTTGGGCGATGCCGATTTGGTGAATACAGAAAAAAGCTTGTATGGAAAAGTTACTGCTTCAGAAATTCAAGATGAGGCAAGGAGTATTTTTCATAAAGAAAATTGTTCAACTCTTTATTACTATTCGATAAAAAAATAATTCTTGTTTTACTTTAAATCACACCTTTGAATTAATACAATTTCTGTCAATGAATAAAAACATTTCAACCCTTTTACTTCTTGCATTATCACAATTTACTTTTGCTCAATCAGTGCATGTATTGACGCCGTCAGAAGTTGCTGCTGCACCTGGATTTTTGCAGGTGAAAAGTTTTATGCAATATACAACTCCACCAACTGTTGCTGTCAGAACACCTGGGCAGTTTGAAGAAATGCAGGGGGTATTTATTTGTTGGGAAACTTATACTCAAGGGGCAAGTGGTCAGCTTCCTATTCTTGCTCAAATTGTTGACTATGCTCAGGAAGTTGGAATCGTGTACATCGCTACTGATGATTCCAATGCAACAAGAAGCTATTTAACGAGTCAGGGAGTTTCATTAATAAATATTAAATGTTTTGAGGTGAATACTAATACTATTTGGGCTCGTGATTATGGCCCCAATAGTATTTATGAAAACGAAGTAAGCAATCTTTCATTAGTTGATTGGAAATACAATCGTACCAACCGACCAGATGATGACGCACAGCCCGTGAATCTTGCCCAATCAATGGGCATACCAGTTTACAGCACCACTATTGCTCCTCACAAACTTGTGCATACAGGTGGAAACTGGATGGCTGATGGTCACGGAACCGCTTTCTCTTCCAAATTAGTTTTAGATGAAAATGGTGCCGGAGGAGGTTGGAGCCAAAATCTTTCAGAAGCAGATGTTGATTCAATTGAAAAACATTTCATGGGAATTATACGCTACATCAAAATGGAAACATTGCCTTACGATGGTATTCATCACATTGACATGCACATGAAATTATTGGATGAAGAAACGTTGCTGATGGGTGAATATCCAACAGGAGTTGCTGATGGCCCACAAATAGAAACTAATTTGAATTATGTGACTACTAATTTTATGGATTGTTACGACCGCCCCTACAAAGTAATTCGCATTCCACAACCACCGCAAACGAATGGTGATTATCCAGGAGGCAATTGGGGTAATGGCGATTATCTTACTTATACCAATGCACTTATTTTAAACAATCTGATTCTTGTTCCAAGTTATTATGAAGAGTATGATACTACGGCACTTCGCATATGGGAAGAAAGTATGCCGGGGTATAATGTGCATATGATTAACTGCAATAATATTATTGGTTATAGCGGTGCACTGCATTGCATCACTCACGAAATTGGTGTGGCTGACCCGATATTTATTTCGCACGCGCACTTACTTAATACTTATGAAACCGTAAATCCTTACGAAATAAAAGCTTACATTAAAACAACAAGCGGAGTCAATACCGCAAAAGTTTTTTGGAGTATTGATACCACCCTTGGTTACAGCATGCTTAATATGACAGTTGCCATGAATGATACTTTTATAGCAAATATTCCAGCGCAGAATGCAGGGGCAAAAATCTGGTATTACATTCAAGCAAATAGTGTTAGTGGTCGCACAGTATCAAAACCATTAGTGGCTCCTGCGGGGGTTTATGAGTTTAGAATTTTAGGCGATGTTGGAATTGTTACCATTGGAAATAGTTCGAAATTTTTTGAGCCGTATCCAAATCCTTCGAATGAGTTTGTAACTCTTGGTTATTATTTGCCAATGACTGAAAATGTAAATATTCAGTTGTTTGACCTCAGTGGAAAAGAAATTTTTACACTCAATGAAAAAAATATTGATGCCGGTACTTATACTTTTCAGCTTTCAACTTCGGCATTAACTGCTGGTATTTACGCCGTTCGGTTTCAAAGTGGAAACACTATAATTGTTAGAAAATTAGTGGTAGCAAAATAAAATTCAGAGCAGATAAGAAATAAAAAAGGTGTCTTAAAATTTAAGACACCTTTTTTATTTCTTACATTTTGATTTAAGAAATAAATCACATTTAGAAAACTATTTAACAATTGTCATCTCGTTAACTAATCGTTGAGCGCCTGCATATTTATCAATGATAAACATAACGTAGCGGATGTCAACTGAAATGGTGCGTTTTAAAATCGGGTCGAATTCAAAGTCGCCTGTCATTGCTTCAGAATTTCCATCAAATGCAAGTCCAAGTAATTCACCATTGGCATTTAGCACGGGACTGCCACTGTTTCCGCCAGTAATATCGTTATCGGTTAAGAATGCTACCGGAACATCGCCATTTAATGAATAAGGTCCGAAATCTTTTTTAGTATAAAGGTCTTTCAGTTTTTGTGGCACTATGAATTCATCATTTTTAGGATCTTCCTTTTGCATTATACCGGTGAGTGTAGAATACCAGTTGTAATGAACAGCATCGCGCGGGTTGTAATCCATTACTTTACCGTAAGTCAATCGGATAGTACTATTTGCATCTGGATAATATGACATGTTGTTGTTCATCATCCGCATCCCTTGGATGTAACTACGGTTATCAGCTCTCACCGCGCCAACCAATGATTGGGATGATGGGAATTGGGCTGTAAAAACCATAACTTTTTTAGCGAATAAAAACCCAGGATCTTTTTCTAAAATTTTAGAAGATGGTTTAGCTAAAAATGCATTCACTTTATTAGCAGAAACAAAAATACTTTTTGTGAAAATATCGGCTGCGTATTTCTTAAATGATTCATCTAAGGTTACTGCTTTGTATCTTTCAGAGATATCAGAAATAAAAGTTCCTTGTCTTTCGGCAGGAACGCCCTTACTGAAAGCATTGAGATAGGCGACTAACACTTCTTGATCAACAGGAGCAAAATAATTTGTGAACTGATCAACCGTATTGTTTTTTAACTTGGCAATCAGCTCATCTCTTTTAGTTGCGTCAGTTGGTATAGTTGTCAGTATATTATAAAGTTCCGTGAAACGATTAGCAAATCCTGCTACTCCAACTGACAGCAAATTATTTCCGTAAATACTTGGTAAATTATTTGGACGAAACTCCTCGTATTTTTTCCTTAACCCAGGTAATACTTTGCTGTAAACATTTTTCAAACTATCGTTTGTAAGCGTATTAATCCAATTTGTAAATACAATTTCTTCTTTTTGTTTTTTTGTAAATAATGGATCAGAAATAGCAAATCCTATTTGACCTTTATATAGTTTCCAAACATTTGCAACACTTGCATATTCACTGGCAAGTTGAATTCTGATTCTATCATCAGCATCCATGTATTTTTTCATGATTGCAAGTTTCTCTTCCCACATACCTACTAAAGCCGGATAGGTTTCTTTCAAAGTCAAATCGATTGCATAACTGCTAAGGTAACGATTGGTGCGCCCCGGAAATCCAACAATCATTGCAAAGTCATTTTTAGTATATCCTTTCAATGATATATTTAAATATTTCTTTGGGTGATATGGAACATTGTCAGCACTATATTCAGCAGGTTTGTTGTCTTTATTAGCGTAAATGCGGAAGAGACTAAAATCTCCCGTGTGGCGGGGCCACATCCAGTTGTCAGTATCACCACCGAATTTTCCAATTGATGATGGCGGAGCTCCTACCAAACGAATGTCTTTAAATGTTTCGAACACGAAAAGATAATATTCAGAACCACGATACATTTCTTTTACATCGGCATTGTATTGTGTTCCTTCAATTGCTTTTGCAGAAATTTCTTTTCCCGCTTTTGCCGCCGCTATTTCACGCGCTTGGCCATCCAACCCTTTTATAGCGGCCATAACTTTATCAGTTACATTTTCCATTCTTACTAAAATGGAAACAAACATGTCGGGGTTTGGCAATTCATCTTTACGAGTTGCTGACCAAAACCCATCAGTAATAAAATCATGTTCAACTGTGCTATGATCAGTTATTGAGCCATAACCACAATGGTGATTTGTAAGAACTAATCCATCGGCAGAAACTATTTCTCCGGTGCATCCTCCATTGAACCAAACGATGGCATCTTTTAATGAAGGGGCAGATTCGTTGTAAATATCATCGGCTGATAATTTCAAACCGAGCAGGTGCATGGTTTCAATATTGTATTGTTTCACCATTGAAAGTAGCCACATTCCTTCATCAGCACGAAGGAAGGCAGGTGATATACCAAGAAAAATAAGGAGAGTAAGAATGGTTTTCTTCATTTGTGTTTTATCTTTTTTAGAGTGGCGCAAATGTAACCATACAGATTACTTTTGAAAGGAAATTCCGAATTGATTTTGTCCCGTATCACCCGAAATATCTTGATTCTTTCATTGGTGAGTTTACTCAATGATGTGTCTAGCGAAATGTTGTTTCCAGTAATGCCATTGTATTTAGGCACTATTGGTTTTACAATGGTTTGGATTGGGGTATTAGAAGGAGTG
This sequence comes from Chitinophaga pinensis, assembly GCA_945892775.1. Classification (GTDB taxonomy): domain Bacteria; phylum Bacteroidota; class Bacteroidia; order Chitinophagales; family UBA10324; genus UBA10324. Next base: position 11,568 of record CAMDDP010000017.1, on the reverse strand, counting down.
GCTGAGGCGATTTCCGGGTTAAGTAAAATATATTTTGGGCATTTAAGTGACCATTTAGGCAATCGAACATCTTTTGTTCGGGCTGGATATTTTTTGAGCGCAGTTTCAAAGGTGATGCTAGCTTTTTCAGCTCTTACAACTTGGATTTTCACGGCAAGAATTTTTGATCGGCTCGGAAAAGGCGTGCGCACTGCAGCACGTGACGCTATGTTGAGTGATGAATCGACCCCAGAAAATAAAGGCGCTGTATTTGGTTTCCATCGCGCCCTCGATACAATGGGCGCGGCTGTCGGACCGTTGATTGCATTATTATTTCTATTAAAATTTCCAGGACACTATCAGGAGCTTTTTCTAATTGCATTTATCCCTGCAGTATTAAGTGTGCTTATTGCTTTTCTGGTGAAAGAGAAAATTCAAAAAGCAATTTTAAAACCTAAGCCAAGCGTAATGCAGATTTTTTTTTATTGGAAAACGGCTACCTCTTCTTACAAAAAACTGATTCTGCCCCTACTTCTTTTCTCGTTGGTGAATAGTTCAGATGTTTTTTTATTGTTGATGATGAAACAGGTTGGAATGAATGATCAACAAGTATTAACAATTTATATTTTTTATAATTTAGTGTATGCTGCCATTGCCTTTCCTATTGGAAAATTGGCGGATAAAATCGGGCTGAAATCTATTCTGATTTTTGGCTTGTTAATTTATTGTATTGCGTATGGTGGCATGGCAATTACCCATTCACTGCTGATTTATTATTTTCTATTTTTTGCTTATGGAATCTATGCCGCAAGTACCGAAGGAATTTCTAAAGCGCTCATAAGCAGCTTGGTTCCGAAAAGTGAAACTGCAACGGCCATTGGGTTTTTTGCAGGCGCGCAATCTATCTGCATTTTGTTGTGCAATGTTGCTGCAGGTTTTATCTGGCAACAATTTGGAGCGCCAATGGTTTTTATTATTGCAGCTTCGGGGGCATTTCTTGCAGCTGTATACCTTTCAACCCAGAATTTAAAATTAGTTCGCAGTGATATTTAGCATCATTAATTCACAACCTATATTTGGAAAATAAAATCTACGGACAATTTCTTCGTTAACTGCAATCATGAAGCAAACCATTTTATTTGTACTTCTTCTTATTCCTGTTTTTTCGTTTGCCCAAACTGAAATTCAGGATGCCAATCTTGCGCAGTACTATTATTCACAGGGAGATTTTGATAAGGCGCAGGTGCTTTTCGAAAAACTATACAACAAAAAATCGGACAACAATGATTACTACCAGGGCTATCACAACACACTAGTTGCGCAAAAAAATTATGCCGAGGCAGTGAAAATAGTGAAGAAACAAATCAAGCGAAATTCAAAAAATGCTTCTTATAACATTGATCTTGGTCAGATTTATCAATTGATTGGCGATGAAAAAAATGCTATGATGCAATTCAATACTGCCATTAATAATCTTGCATCTGATGAAGCTCAAATTCTTGGGCTGGCAATTCTTTTTATAAACGCAGAGAAGTTTGATATGGCGATTGCTACCTATCAGAAGGGAAGAAAATTATTAAATAGCAATACTGTTTTCAGTTACGAGCTTGCTAATGTATTTATGAAGAAGGGGGATGTGACCGGAACCATTGGTTCTTATCTCGACATTCTCGACAATACTAATTACGATATGAGTAATGTACAGGGGTATTTACAGGGATTGTTAGAAGACCAGAAATATGTTGTTGAGTTGCAGACTCAACTTTATAGGCGGATTCAAAAAAATCCAGACAATAATATGTATCCTGAAATGCTGGTGTGGATGTTTGTACAACGAAAAGATTATGATGGGGCATTGGTACAAGTTAAGGCGCTTGACAAACGAAACAAGGAACAGGGCGCGCGTGTTTTTCAATTGGGTCAGTCGGCTTTTGCCGAAGCGTATTATGATGACGCGGTGAAAAGTTATCAGTACATCATTGACGAATACGGGAATACCGGCGGCTACTACATGGTTGCGAAAACAAATTTATTACAGACGCTGAAAACAAAAATCACGATTGCGAATAATTACACCGAACAGGATTTAACAACACTTCGAAATAGTTATGAAATTTATCTTGGTGAATTCGGGAGAGGATTTTCAACTATCGCTACCCAACGCGATTTAGCAAATTTGTATGCTCGTTACATACACAATCTTGATTCTTCCATTGCCATTCTGAACAGTACAATAAAGCTTCGTACCAATGGCAATAAGTCAACCGCCTATTGCAAGTTAGATTTGGGTGATTATTATTTGATGGATAATGAAGTATGGGATGCGATGTTGATGTATGGTCAGGTTGATAAAGATTTTAAAGATGACGAATTGGGAGAACAGGCAAGATTCTTAAATTCGAAAGCGAGTTATTATACTGGAGATTTTGACTGGGCTAAAGCACAACTTGATGTTTTGAAGGGATCCACATCAGAATTAATTTCAAATGATGCCATTGCACTTTCTGTTTTCATACAGGATAATACAGGATTGGATACCTCCTACGATGCCATGAGTTTTTATGCGCGTGCCGATTTAATGATTTATCAGAATAAAAATAGAGAAGCGATAACAGCTCTTGATTCTTTAGCAATAAAATTTCCTGAAACTTCATTGCAGGATGATATTCTTTTTGCGAAGGCAAGAATTTATTTACAACAAAGGCAGTTTGAAGAGGCGGCAAAAATGTTTCAATCACTTGATGAATCTTATTCCACAGATTTACTTGGCGATGATGCAATTTTTAAGTTGGCTGAATTGCAGGAGAAATACATCAACAACAAAGAAGTTGCAATGGAATTATATAAAACCATAATGACCAAGTATCCCGGAAGTATTTATGTGGTTGAAGCAAGAAAAAGATTTCGTGATTTAAGAGGAGATAAGGTGAATTAAATTTCGCTTTACTATTTTGCATTCATAAAAAATTTTGAAATGAAAAAAATTGCTATTGGTTGCGACCATGCAGGATTTGAATATAAAGAAGCCTTAAAAAAAATGTTGTCTGATGCCGGATATCATGTTCATGATTTTGGAACTAACTCTCTGGCTTCTGTTGACTACCCTGATTTTGTGCACCCCGTGTGCAATGCAATTGAACATGCAAAGGCAGATGTTGGAGTTTTGATTTGTGGTTCAGCGAACGGAGTATGCATTACTGCCAACAAACACCAGTCTATTCGCGCAGCATTGTGCTGGATGAAAGAAATTGCAGAACTCGCACGGCAACACAATGATGCGAATGTGATTTGCATTCCTGCCCGGTACACTTCTATAGAACAGGCAAAACAATTAGTAAATACTTTTCTTGCTACCAATTTTGAAGGTGGCCGACACGAACATCGTGTGAAGAAAATTCCGATTGAGGTGAATCTTTAGATTGCATATAAGCAGCAACAGATATTATATTTTGAAAATAAAAAAAGCGGAAAAATTTCCGCCTTTTCAATTTCAGGATTATCATTTTTCAATCACCAACTCCCTCCGGCACCGCCGCCACCAAAACCGCCGCCACCAAAACCACCGAAGCCACCACCTCCTCCTCCGCTGCTCCATCCGCCACCTCCTCCGCGACCGCTGCTCATTAAACTACCTAAAATTAACGGACCCATCCATCCACCTCCACCTATTACGCCACCTCTGTTGTTTCGGTTTTTTCGTGCGGCCATAGCAATAATGATGATAATGATTATTGGAATGATAAATCCTATCGGTGGTTTCTTTTCTTTTGTTACATCGTTTACAAATTCACCTGCAGCAAGTTTTATAATTGCATCAACAGCGCCGTTGAGTCCTTCGTAATAATTTTTGTTTTTAAAATTTGGAACAATTATATTTTCTACAATGCGGTCGCAGTGAATATCGGTTATGGCACCTTCCATTCCGCGGCCGGGGGCAATGAATGCATCGCGAGTTTCTTTCGAAATAAGAATCAGCATACCATTATCTTTTTGTTTTCTGCCAATTCCCCACTTGTCGCCAAGTTTGAAAGCATAGTTGCCGGCTTCGTCGCCATCCAGATTCTTTACAATCACAATGGCTATCTGTGTGCTGGTACTGTCGTTATAATCGTTCAGTTTTTTTTCAAGAGTGGCAATTTCATCAATACTCAGCATTTTTGCAAAATCATTAACCAGTCTTGGCGGAGATGGTCGGTCAGGAATTTGCGCCTGAACAATAAAATTGAAGAAAACTAAAATGGCTAAAAATATTTTCTTTATCATTTTATAATTGGAGCATCTGATAATTCATTCTTGTCTGTCTTTCCGTCGTATGGAAAATAAGTTTGCAGTTTATCGCCCGTCATTTCAATAGCAAGCAACACGCCTTTCAGAATTTCTTTCTGCGAAAAATGTTTTTGCATTTCTTCTTTCACATTGTCCCAGAACGATTGTCCGCACTTTTCATAAATGGCCTGATCGCCACAGACGGCAAATTTTTTATTGTTGTATGCTAAATAAATAAGCACGCCATTGTGCGATTCGGTTTTATTCATTCCCAATTCATGAAAAATAATTTCGGCACGAAGCAGCGGATCCACCTTGCATTTTGGTTCAAGGTACAAGCGTATTTCGCCCGATGTTTTTTTTTCTGCCCGTGCAATAGCATCAGCAATCTGCTGTATTTCTGCTTTGCTGAAAATATTTTTTTGAAGAAATGAAAATGCGCTCATTCAATTCTTCTCACTGCTTTACTTCAGGAGATTTCTCATTAAAATCAACATTAGGAGCATTCTCGCTTCCGGCAGCAGCTTTGAAATATCCTTTCTCGCTGTAGCCAAACATTCCTGCAAAAAGACTATTCGGAAATAACTTGATATAAGTATTGTAATCCTGAATAGTGGCGTTGAAATCATCGCGCGCTTTGTTAATCCGGTTTTCAGTTCCTTCAATCTGTACTTGAAAATCACGGAATGCATCAGTGGTTTTTAAAACAGGATATTGCTCAACCACTAATAATAATTTACTGAACGATGAGTTCAAGCTGTTTTGCGCCTGTTGAAATTGAGCAATGGATTCAGGAGTCAATTTAGTTGGGTCAACAGTAATTTTTGTTGCCTGACTTCGCGCTTCAATTACTGCCTCGAGCGTTGATTTTTCAAAATCAGCCGACCCTTTAATGGTGTTTACCACATTACTGAATAAATCTATACGGCGCTGGTACTGACTTTCAACATTGCTCCACATTTTAGCGGTGTTTTCGTTCTTGGTCACCATTGAATTATTAAAACCGCGAATCCATAAAAAGATAACCAGGATAATGGCGACAATAATTCCAACTGTAATAAGTGTTTTATTCATTTTTATTTGATTTTTTAGTTTGATAAAAGTAATTAGACGAAACGAAACTTTGTTTATTGTTTTTATTTGATGCAATAATATAACAACTTGACATATTCGTTATTGAGGGCAATAAGCCCATATTCATTGTTCCACCATTCGAGTTCATTATAGCCAATTGCCGAAGCGCCTAAAATTTTAACCTCAATTCCTTTTTCAGAAAATTTTTCTTTAAAAACATTTCTAATTCTTCGTGTATGAAATTTAGAGGAGATAATTGCAATGGCAGTCAGATTCTTAACGATACAGTATTTCAATATAGCATTTGCTTCTTCCTGTGTGCTGGTTCCTTCTTTCAATAATGCTACTAACGAGTCAGGAATATTTAAATGAACTAAGGACATTTTTGTTAGTTCGGCTTCGGTCACATCTATGCCTAATGCAGCAAAATCCTGCGGATGGGTTTCACCTGTGCAGATTAAATTTTTACAAAGATTATTTTTATAAAGTTCTGACGCTTTCAATGAGCGTTCAGTTGGTGCCCCTGATAAAATGAAGATGGCTTGTGACTTAGATGGGGTGTCTTCGCAAATTAAATAATTTGCTACTGCGCACATTAATGAAAATCGACAAATAAAAAGTATTAATAAAACAAAAACAGGTATCCCTATTAAGAGCAGTAGCTTTTTATACATTTATGCGATTGAATTATTTTGAATGAAAAATGAAAACTGGCGAGAAGCAAAGGTGATAAAAATTGCGGAACTCACTGCCGATGTAAAACATTTTTGGTTGCAGGTGAAGGACTCAAATTTTTTTGATTTCAAACCGGGCCAATATGTGGTGCTTGATTTACCTATTGGTGATTTTCAGAAGGATAGATTTCGAAGTTATTCAATTGCTTCGCCCCCCAGCACTAATCCTGTTTTTGAAATAGTTGTCATGCGGGGCAATGGTGGAAACGCTTCAGACTATTTATTTAATGAAGTTAAAGAAGGGAGTTTGTTGCGATTCAATGGGGCACTTGGAAGCTTTTTATTACAAGAGAAAATTGATAATGACATTTGTTTTATCTGTACCGGTACCGGCATTGCACCCGTTAGAAGTATGTTTAAACATTTGATAGATAAAGGAACACCCAAAAAAAATGTTTTTATATTTTTTGGAACACAATATTTAAAAGATGTTATGTTCCGCGAAGAATTAGAAGCAATCCAGAAATCATTCCCACATTTTACATATAAATTTGTTTTATCAAAAGAAGAAAGCACCTATTACAAAGGGACAAAAGGATATGTACATCAATTGTATGAAAAGGAATTTGCCAATAAACGAGAGGCAGATTTTTATTTATGCGGATGGAGGGAGATGGTTCAAGAGGCGTGTGAGCGATTAAAAGCAATGGGTTATCTTACTAAAGATATTCATCAGGAAGTTTATGAATAATGAATGTCTAAAAATTAAATTTAAGTGAAAGTGCTCTTCATATCTTATGATGGAATGACTGATCCCCTTGGGCAAAGTCAGGTAATTCCATATTTGGTGGGGTTGGCGAAACTGGGGCATTCTATTTCAATAATCAGTTGTGAGAAAGTGGAACGAAAAAATGAACAATCAAACATTCAGCAAATATTTTTTGACGCTAAAATTGAATGGCATCCTGTTCAGTACACTAAAAAGCCGCCCATTATCTCCACTATAAAAGATATTCGAAGTATATATAAATTGGCCGCGCGCCTGGTGAAAGAAAATAAAATCGAGATAGTTCATTGCCGAAGCTATATCGCTGCATTAATTGGATTGCGACTAAAGAAGAATTTAGGGGTGAAATTTATTTTGGATATGCGTGGGTTTTGGGCTGATGAGCGTGTAGAAGGAGGATTGTGGAATTTGAAAAATCCTCTTTACAAAATCATCTATTCATACTTCAAGAAAAAAGAAAAACAATTTCTGGAGCAAGCTGACTACACTATTTCACTCACTGAAAATGCAAGGACAGAAATCCTTTCCTGGAAAAATATTTCGAATCAACCCTTGGACATTGATGTTATTCCTTGTTGTGTGGATATGAATTTGTTTGATGCAACAAAAATTTCTGTTCCATCCATTCAAAACAAAAAAATGGAATTAGGATTAACTGATTCGGTGTTTGTGCTTTCGTATGTCGGCTCTATCGGCACCTGGTATCTGTGTGATGAAATGTTACAGTTCTTTTCACGCCTATTAAAAAAAATTCCTTCTGCTAAATTTTTATTCATCACTCCTGAAGCAAAAGATTTTGTGATTACAAAAGCAAGAGCGCAAAATATTCCAATTGAAAGTTTGGTAATTCTGAAAGCCACGCGAAATGAAATGCCTTTGTTATTGAAGTGTTGCGATGCTTCAATCTTTTTCATTAAACCATCTTTCAGCAAAAAAGCATCGTCGCCGGTGAAGCAGGGAGAAATCATGAGCATGGGCATTCCGATTATCTGTAATAGTAAAATCGGCGACACCGATTTAATTGTTCGTGAAAGCAATGCGGGTTTTATTCTAAAAGAATTAACTGATGATGCTTTTGATAATATGATTACGCAATTAGAAAAACTGAAAGACTTAAATCCAACCGAAATCAGAAAAGGAGCAGAAAAATTTTATTCGTTGGAAAAAGGAATTGATGCTTTCGATAAAATTTATAAAAAATTATCGCGATGAAAAAACTAATCATCATTGCACCATATCCATTAGGCGAAGCCGCCAGCCAACGATTTCGATTCGAACAATACTTGGTTTTCTTCGAAAAAAATAATTGGAATTGGAGATTTGAACCATTTTGGAATAAAAAAACCTGGAACATTTTGTATAAACCGGGAATGAAGTTTCAAAAATCGGTTGGATTGTTTGCAGGATTTTTTCGAAGATTTTTTTTGCTATTCAAATTATCAGGGATTGATGTGGTTTTTATTCATCGTGAAGCTTCTCCTGTTGGTCCCCCAGTATTTGAATGGGTTATTGCAAAGATTTTGAGAAAAAAAATTATTTATGATTTTGACGACGCTATCTGGAAACCCAATGTATCGACCAGTAATAGTTTCGTAAATAGCATAAAGTTTTATGGAAAGGTGAAACGCATTTGTGGGTGGGCGTCACTTGTTTCATGTGGCAATAAGTATTTAGGTGATTATTCAAAAAAATATAATAGCAAGGTGCGGTTGATTCCTACAACCATTGATACCGACTATCATTTTCCCAATAAAAAAGAAGAAGGTAACACCCTTGTTATTGGTTGGACCGGATCGCATTCAACCACCTATTATCTAAATTCTTTAATTCCTGTTTTTAAAAAACTTGAGAAACAATTTGAATTTGAGTTGCGAATTATTTCAAATATTGATTTACACCTTCCTTTAAAATCATATCAATTTATTCATTGGAATAAAGAAAGGGAAATAGCCGACTTGCAATTGTTTGATATTGGAATAATGCCGTTGCCTGATGATGATTGGAGTAAGGGGAAGTGCGGCTTCAAATTGCTACAATACATAGCTGTAGGCGTTCCGAGTATTGCTTCTCCAGTGGGGGTGAATACTGAAATTATAATTGACAATACAACTGGTTGGGTGGCACAAACAGAAAATGAGTGGTATGAAAAACTTTCTTTTTTAATTAAAAATTCAGAGGCAAGAAAAAGTGTCATTGAAAAAGCTACCGAACACCTAGAGAAAAACTATTCTGTCAATGCAATGCAAGGGAAATATCTGGCTATGCTTGAAGAAGCTTCAATTTAAAATTAATGCAACACAGCTTCTTTATGCAATAGTAGATATTCATTGATTTTATCCTCTAAAATTTCATTCTCCATTAATAAAATAACGTGCATACCTAATTGATCTGCTGTTTCTACATTCACGGCTGAGTCATCAATAAATAAAGTTTCTTGGGGTACAAGATTATTTTCTTCCATCACCAATTGAAATATTTTTTCATCGGGTTTGCGAAGTCCAACCTGACAGCTGTAATAAGCTTTGTTAAATTTTACATCAATGTCATTAATGCCAAATTCTTTTTGCAGATAATTGCTGATAAAATTTAAATGAATACTGTTCGTATTTGAAAGCAGAAAGGTGTTGTAAGATTTTTTTATTTCTTCAATGTATTTCATTCGGCTTTTAGGAATATCCAAAAGCATGGCATTCCAGCAATTATTTATTGTTGAATCGCTTAATGGCAGCCCAGTTGCTGTGCGAAGGTGTATGCGAAATTCTTCTTCACATATTAAACCACAATCAAATAAATAAAAAAATGGCAGGTGACTAAATTCAGAGAACATATCATTGAAATTACTCACGCCTTCTTTTTCAAATGCGATGCGAGTTAAATTAAAATCAAGATTGATAATAATCTTGCCGTAATCAAAAATGATATTTTTTATTTCCACCTAGTTTATATTTCGGTGATGAATGTAAGCCTCAATTTAAATTTTCAAAATGGCTGTCGCATTCTATTTTTAACGAGCTCATACTTTTGAATATACATCTTGAATAATCTCTTCGGTATGCTAAAAAGTAGTGGGCCCACAGGGACTTGAACCCCGGACCAACGGATTATGAGTCCGCTGCTCTAACCAACTGAGCTATGGGCCCTAAATTTAAGAGCGCCAAAAATAAAAATAAATAGCGCCTTCGCAATTCATCATTAACTAAAGTTGAATTATTTCTTTCTTTCATCTCATTATTCCATGATTTTAATCATTTTCTATTTTAAATGTTGAATGATTTTCATTTAGCATTATCTTGAATGCAACTCTTCTTCTAATTTTGACAAGAATTCAAAAAAAATATATGAATAAAAAAATAGCAGTATTCACATTAATCCTTTTTCTTTCGATTAATGTTTTTGCACAAACAGAACCTACTACTAGCAAAAGTGATGGTGAATTAAAACATTTTCGTTTTGGGTTACAATTCAGTCCGCAATTGGGGTGGATTAAAGCACAGGATAATCATACGATTTCATCCAATCCCCAATTCGGATTTAATTATGGGTTAATGGCTGACTATTCATTAGCTCCAAATTATGCTATAGCTACAGGTATTAATATTAGCCAGAATAGCTCTGACATTACTTATAAGGACACAATAAATATGTTTAATAGTTTTAAGAATGATACTTTTCCGCAGGGAACAAAGACATCATACAAACTTCAATATATAGAAATTCCATTCTTGCTAAAGTTAAAAACAAATGAAATTGGATATATCACATATTTTGGTCAATTTGGGTTAAATGCTGGAATTAATACAAAAACCAAGGGAACAATAGACGATCCATCTGGCAAAAACACTCAAGTAGATGAAAACCTTGGTCCCGACATTTCCCCCTTCAATCTTTCGCTTAATATCGGAGCTGGAATAGAATATTCTTTGTCTAAAAGCACCGCATTTATTACATCTTTAAGCTTTCACAATGGATTTTTAGATGTATCCGATAGCCCGAAAGATTTTAAAACAAAATCAATTCTTAATCAGATTGAATTGAGACTCGGAATTCTATTCTAAAGAAAGAATCATTTACAAATTACTTTTGTCCCGCGGCATTAAAATTGTCTGCGGGATTTTTATTTATGCGCATTGCTCTTGCACAACAGAATTATATGATTGGCGATTTCGAAGGGAATCGCAAAAAAATTATTTCTGCCATTCGTGAAGCAAAAAAGCAGGGTGCTGACCTGGTAGTTTTCTCTGAATTGTGTGTGTGCGGTTATCCGCCTCGTGATTTTTTAGAATTCGATGATTTTATTTTTCGTTGCGAAGAAAGCGTGGAGTTGATTGCAAAAGAATGTGAGGGAATAGCAGCGATTGTTGGAGCACCATCACGAAATCCGGTTGTGAAGGGGAAAGATTTATTTAACTCCGCAATTTTTTTAGCGGATGGAAAAGTGAACCAGGTGGTGCATAAAACGCTGCTCCCGACTTACGATATTTTTGATGAGGTGCGATACTTTGAATCGAACAGTGAATGGAAGCTCGTTGAATTCAACGGATATAAAATTGCAGTTACTGTTTGTGAAGACATCTGGAATGTGGGTGCAAATCCTTTGTATGTTAAAACAACAATGGATGAATTGGCAAAACTGGACCCTGATTTCATGATTAATCTTTCTGCTTCGCCGTTTGATTACGGTCATCAGTTGGATCGCGTTTTTTTATTGAAAGAAATTTCGCTTCGTTATCATTTGCCTGTTTATTACTGCAACACTGTTGGCGCTCAAACCGAATTGATATTTGATGG
>CAMDDP010000016.1 GCA_945892775.1 Chitinophaga pinensis | reverse complement strand
AATAAAAGTTTGGAAAATCCAACTGAGCCTTTACATTTGCCGTCCCTTAAAAAAAGAAGAAAAGTGGATACGCTTAGTTACAGAACCAAACACGCCAATTCGGCAACAGTAAAACGCGAGTGGCATCTTGTAGATGCTGAAGACAAAATACTTGGTCGCCTCGCTTCTAAAATTGCCATGATTCTCATGGGCAAAAACAAACCATCATACACTGCTCACTGCGATACCGGTGACTTTGTGATTGTACTCAATGCCGGTAAAGTAAAATTGACCGGAAAAAAGATGGATACAAAAGAAACCATTCACCACACGGGTTATCCGGGTGGGCAGCGATCAGAAATAGCGCGCGATTTACTCGCACGTATTCCCGAGCGTATGTTGGAAAATGCGGTGAAGGATATGCTCCCTCACACCAAACTTGGAAATGCCATGTTCAAGAAGCTATTTGTTTATGGCGGTACTGAACATCCTCATAAAGCTCAACAACCAAAACCCATCAAATAATATTGTATGGAAAAAATTAAAGCACTCGGAAGAAGAAAAGAAGCTACGGCTCGTGTAAATATTATTACAGGGGGCACTGGCAAAATCACCATTAATGGTGTTGAATATAAAAAATATTTTCCTCAAGCTATTTACCAGCAATTACTCGAACAACCATTTATGTTGTTGAATATTGTTGGTCAATATGATGTGGAAGCAAATACTGCAGGTGGCGGAGTTAAAGGCCAGTCTGAAGCCATTCGACTTGGCATTTCACGTGGCCTGTTGAAAATAAATGCTGAATACCGCATTATACTAAAGCCAAACGGATTACTTACTCGAGATCCTCGTTCAGTTGAGCGTAAAAAACCAGGTAAGAAAAAAGCACGCAAGAGCTTCCAATTCAGCAAGCGTTAATCTTTTCAATTTAAAATCTACAATTCATTACATCATAATGGAAAAACTAACCCACACCGATTTATTAGACGCTGGAGTTCACTTCGGACACTTGCGCAAAAAGTGGAATCCTAAAATGCTTCCTTATATTTTCATGGAGAAAAAAGGAATTCATCTTATAGACCTAAATAAAACTATTGAAGCTACTGAGGCCGCTGCAGCTGCATTGCGCAGCATTGCTCGTAGCGGAAAAAAAATATTATTTGTTGCAACCAAAAAACAAGCAAAGTCAATTGTAGTTGATGCGGCAACACGCGTTAACATGCCTTTCGTAACTGAAAGATGGTTGGGCGGAATGTTGACTAATTTTTCTACTATTCGTAAGTCTATCAAAAAAATGCAGAGCATTGAGAAGATGATGAACGATGGTACTTTCGAAAATATTACCAAGAAAGAACGCTTACAATTAGAGCGTGAAAGAGCCAAACTTGAAAAAGTATTGGGCGGTATTGCACAACTTGGTCGCTTACCTGCAGCAATTTATATGGTAGATATTACGCACGAACATATTGCTTTAGCAGAAGCAAAAAGATTGAACATTCCTACATTCGGAATGGTTGATACTAATTCTGATCCTACCACTGTTGACTTTGCTATTCCTGCAAACGACGATGCTACAAAATCAATTTCTATTATCACCAATTACTTAACCAATGCAATGGTTGAAGGTTTGGGAGAAAGAAAGAAAGATAAAGATGTTGCTGCTGAAGGGGGTGATGAAGGAGAGGATAGCCATGAGGGAAAAGGAACTTTTGCAGAAGTTGAAGAAGGTGGTGAAGGCGAAAAGAAAAAAGGACCAAGAGGTGCGGGTAGCCGCGGTGTTGGAAATAAACCTGGGGGCGGAAATCGTGCGGGTGGTGTAGGCGGAAGTCGCGGAGGAACTGGAACCGGTGCAAGTCGTCCAACTGGAGCAGGTGGTGGAAATCGCACACGCAAATAAGAGTTTAATTACCTAACCAATAAACAAGAAAATTTAAAATGGAAATAACTGCATCAGCCGTTAACGAATTACGCAAAAAGACAGGTGCGGGTTTAATGGATTGCAAAAAAGCATTGGTAGAAGCAAGTGGAGATTTTGAAGCCGCGATTGATTTACTTCGTAAGAAGGGACAAAAAGTAGCAGCTCTGCGTTCAGATCGTGATGCTAATGAAGGGGTGGTAATTGCAATCACAACTGTTGATGGAAAATCTGGAATTGCATTTAATCTTGGTTGCGAAACAGATTTTGTTGGTAAGAATGAACAATTTGTTGGCTTTGCAAAAGAGGTTGCTCAGCTTGCTTTGATTAGTAATGTTACATCCATTGCCGAAGTAATGGCGCTTCCTTATGAAAAATTAACTGTTGCTGATAAAATTTCTGATTTTGTTGGTCGAATCGGCGAAAAAATTTCAATTAAAAAATTTGAAAGAGTGGAAGGTGCCCTTGTGGTGCCTTACATTCATACCAATTATAAAGTTGGGGTATTAGTTTCATACAGCATTAATTCTCCTAAGTTAGAAGGAATAGGGAAAGACATTGCCATGCAAATTGCTGCTATGAGTCCAGTTGCTGTTGACAAAAATGATGTGCCACAAGCTACAATTGATCGTGAGTTGGACATTGCACGCGAACAAATTAAAGCCGAGGGCAAACCTGAAAATATGGTAGATAAAATTGCTGCAGGTAAATTGCAAAAGTTCTTTAAAGAAAACACTTTGGTGAATCAGCAATTCGTAAAGAACACTGATAAAACAGTAGCTGATGTGTTAAAAGAAATTGATCCGAATTTAAAAGTAAATTCTTTTGTGAGAATGTCACTAAGTTAAAAAGAATCCTAAAAGGGCTGACAAATTTGTCAGCCTTTTTTTTGTCGTTACTTTTAGCCACGAAAAGAATAGTACATCAAACAATTCAAAAATTATTCAGTTTAAAAATTACCTTTCATTAATTTCAGCCATCAACTAATCAATTAATAATCATCTTCACTATGTCATCAAAGTACAAAAGAATTTTGCTCAAACTCAGTGGAGAATCGCTTATGGGTAAGCAGCAATTCGGAATAGATCCATTAATGACTAAGCTTTATGCACAGGAAATAAAAAGTGCTGTGAACGCCGGAGTGCAGGTGGCCATTGTAATTGGCGGCGGAAATATTTTTCGGGGAATGGATGCAGAAGGAAGTGGCATCGATCGCGCACAAGGCGATTACATGGGAATGTTGGCCACATTAATGAATGGAATTGCGCTCCAAAGTATTATTGAACATTCAGGAGTTCCAACAAGATTACAATCGGCAATAAAAATTGAACAGGTGTGCGAACCATACATTCGTCGCCGTGCCATTCGTCATTTGGAAAAAGGGAGAGTGGTAATCTTCGGTGCAGGAACAGGGAATCCATATTTTACTACCGATACTGCAGCGGCACTTCGTGGAATTGAAATTGAAGCAGAAGTACTATTGAAAGGAACTCGTGTCGATGGCATTTATTCTGAAGATCCCGAGAAAAATAAAAACGCTAAAAAGTTTGAAAACATTTCTTTCAAAGATGCTTATCAGAAAAATCTGAACGTGATGGATATGACCGCGTTCACTTTGTGTCAGGAAAATAATTTGCCAATTATAGTTTTCAATGCAAATAAACCAGGCAATTTATTAAAAGTGTTGCAAGGAAAAAAAATTGGAACCTTGGTGAAGAATTAATTTTTATTGGATTAAATTTTAGAAAACAAATTTTCATTCGTAAGTTGGATACCCGGTCTAATTTTTTTCGCACTACATTTACTATAACTTAAAAAAATAATTATGATTTGCGTTTTCATTTGCCTCACTCTGTTAACTATGATTGCCACACTGCACATGCTTGCAAAGGTTAACAAAGAAAATCTCGGGTCGTTTTTTAAATGGAGTTCGTACTTCATTTTGTTGATTGCCACCTGTGTGCTCGTTTGCCAAATTATTTGTTGCACTAGTAGGTGTATGAAACACAAAGGAAAATGCAATGGCATGGAACAATGTGGTGGTATTGGACACAAGGGTGTGAAATGTTCTGATAAAAAAGACAAATGCAAGCAAGGGGGAATGAAATGCGACGATGAAAAAAAATGCCCTCATCAAATGATGATGGTTGATACTGTTAAGGGAAAATGAGTGCGATAAATAAAATTTAGTTTTGTGGTAATTCCGATGAAGGAGTAATCTCTTTTTTTATGTATGGATGACTTCATTACTTTATGAGTACATCTGTTTAAAAAATTCATTTTATACTTTAACAATCAATTTTAATTTTGGAGTTCTTAATAATTAGCATATGACTATTGATAGTATAATAAATGATTGCCGTGGGCACATGGATAAAATTGTGCAACATTTGGAAGTGGAACTCCTGAAAGTTCGTGCTGGAAAGATAACCCCTAATATTGTTGATGGCATTACCATTGATTATTACGGAACTCAAACGCCAATTACACAAGTAGCAAATGTTGCAGTGGCAGATGCGCGCACATTAAATATTCAACCCTGGGAAAAGAAAAATCTGGAGTTGATTGACAAAGCAATCCAAGCGGCCAATCTTGGTATAAACCCACACAACGATGGGAATAGCATTAAGTTATTTATGCCGCCACCAACCGAGGAGCGTAGAAAAGAATATGTTAAAAAAGCATATGTGATGGCAGAATCTGCTCGTGTAAGTATTCGAAATATTCGACGCGATAGTAATGAAAATATTAGAAAATTAGCTAAGGAACATGTTCCTGAAGATACTATTAAAGATGGTGAAGCAAAAGTGCAGGACCTCACCAATAAATATTCAGGAATAGTGGAGAAACATATTGAAGTAAAAGAGAAAGAGATTATGACTGTTTAATTAATAACTAAAAGTAAAAATTTAAAAATATGGGGCAACAAAAATTGCCCCTTTTTTTTAGTCCTTTGAAAATTATATTTTTGAAAAAAATAAATTATAAAGAATGGTAGAACTCGAAAACATTACAACCGGAATTGATTTGCCCGGATATAAAATCATTCGCAACTTAGGAATTGCTCAAGGAATAATGGTTCGCTCCCGAAGTATTTTTGGAAACATAGGGGCAAGTTTTCAGCAATTAATTGGAGGAAATATTACCATTTACTCCGAACTATGTGAGCGTACCCGACTTGATGCTAAAAATGAAATGATAAATAAGGCAACACAAATGGGTGCTAATGCCATTGTTGGATTTCGTTATGATGCCAATGAAATTACTGACGGTGTAACAGAAGTGCTGGCCTATGGCACCGCTGTTTTTGTCGAAAAAAATTAACTGATTTCTTTCAATTTTATTGTTTCAATTACTCACTCCACACTTTAGTTCCTTCGGTGCAATTAGTGCAGATATCAATTTCACTTCTTGCTTTTAATAATGAAGTTCTGAAATTCTGATAGGATTCATTTCGCCACAAGTCTTTAAAACTTTGTTGTTTCAGCGAGCCGAGTTTGTGTTGAGCATCTTTATCGAAACAGCATGGAACCACCCATCCATCCCAAGTCACCACGCACGAGTGCCACATTTTCCAGCAGTGATTGAGTAGTTTGTTTTTGATACTCCACTTGCCAGATGAATTTTTTTTGTAGCGTGAATATTTTTCTACTGTCGGAATTAATTCATTGCCATTTTCATAATCATAAAGTTGTGCGGTTTTAAACCACACATCATCAACTCCTAATTCTTTTCCGATTTTTTTTACTTCTGCTACCTGATGTTCATTTGGCTTTACAACTAAAAATTGAAAAACAATCATCGGAGTTTTACTTTTTAGTTGTTTGCGCCACTTTATAATATTTTTTGTGCCTTCAATTACTTTTGAAAGTTGTCCGCCAACTCTATAACTCTCGTAAATTTCTTGGGTGGTTCCGTCAATTGAAATTATTAATCTGTCTAATCCTGATTCAATTGTTTTTTTTGAGGCTTCATCATTCAGGTAATGTGCGTTGGTAGATGTGGCAGTATAAATTTTTTTAGAAGACGCATATTTTACCATATCTAAAAATTTTGTATTCAAGTATGGTTCTCCCTGAAAATAAAAAATCAGATACATTAAGTGTTGATGCATTTCATCAATCACCTGCTTAAAAAAAATTTCGTGTAACATTCCGGTGTCGCGCGTGAAGGACCGCAACCCACTAGGACATTCAGGGCAGCGAAGATTACAACTTGTAGTAGGCTCAAACGAAATGCTGATGGGCGAACCCCACAATGATGCTTTGCCTGTTACACGAGAATAAAAATAACTACTTAGTATCTTGCCGGCATTCAATGCACGGCGCGGGGTGAGTTTCGAAATAAAATTTAAAGAGTCGATTGACGAAAATGACATCGTTTCAAATGTAAGTCTTGCTACTTATTGTATTTATAAAATCCTTCGCCTGATTTTTTTCCAAGCTTTCCTTCATCCACCATTTTTTGTTGTGTGTCACTCGGTTTGAATTTTTCTTCCTGCCTCATTAACTCATATAATGATTTTGTGACATTGAGATTTGCATCCACTCCAATAAGATCAATCAGTTTGAAGGGGCCCATTTTAAATCCACTTGCTTCCATCAATGCATCAATGGTTTCCACATCAGCAATTTCTTCCTCCAGAATTTTTATTGGTTCAGTATGAAAAAGTTTCCCAATGCGATTGACAATAAAACCCGGACGGTCTTTTGCCATTACCGAATTTTTGCCCAATTTTTTTGATAAATCAAAAATCAATTGCGCAACTGTTACACTTGTTTCTTTTCCTGAAACCACTTCTACCAGTTTCATCAAGTGAGGCGGATTGAAAAAATGCATGCCGACAATTCTTTCCGGATTTGAAATCCCTTCAGCAATTTTTGTGATTGGAATGGAAGAAGTGTTTGTGGCAAGAATGCAGTCATTGCCATTTACTTCTATCACTTTTCGAAACAAATCTTGTTTTACATTCAATTTTTCCAGTACCGCTTCAATTAACACATCGCACTTCAAATCAGTAATTGAACTTGTGGTTTTTATTTTGGAAAGTGATTTTTGTTTTTCTTCTTCATTGAGTTTTCCTTTCTCAACTGCAACAGAAAGATTTTTTTCAATTATCAGTAATCCTTTTTGTAATGCAGTTTCTGCAACATCATACAGCCATACATCATATCCCGATTGCACACACACCTGCGCAATGCCAGCACCCATTGTGCCTGCACCAGCAACTGCAATTGTTTTTATTTCGGAGAGAGATTTCAATTGAATCAAAAATTAAACATTTGAAAACTGTCGTAGAAACCTTACATCATTTTCAAACAACATTCTGATATCAGGAATACCGAAGCGTTGAATGGCGAGTCGCTCTATACCCATTCCGAAAGCAAAGCCCTTGAACTCTTCAGGATTGATGTTACAGTTTTGTAGCACTTTTGGATGCACCATTCCACAACCAAGTATTTCCATCCATCGCTCTGTTCCTTTTTTTCTGATGTCCATTTCAGCTGATGGTTCAGTGAAAGGAAAATAACTCGGTCGAAATCGGATTTCGAAATCTTCACCAAAAAATTCCTGGACGAAGTAGTAAAGCGTCTGCTTCAAATCAGCGAACGAAACCTTGTGGTCAATGTAAAGTCCTTCGAGCTGATGAAAGAAAACATGATGCTTGTAGGAAATGGTTTCATTACGATAAACTCTTCCCGGAGAAATAATCCGTATTGGCGGCTTGGTAGCTTCCATCACGCGCACCTGCACAGTTGAAGTTTGCGAACGCAATACCAGTGCAGGGTCTTGCTGTATGTAAAATGTATCCGTCATATCACGAGCAGGATGGTCGTCAGGCGTGTTGAGTGCGGTAAAGTTGTGCCACTCGTCTTCTATCTCCGGACCTTCAGCAACAGTGAAACCAATGCGGGCAAAAATTTCTATCACTTCATTCTTCACAATGTTCACCGGATGGCGCGAACCTTTCCAAGGCGGGTCACCTGGCATCGTGAGGTCACGATTGATTTCGACAGAAGATTTTTTCCCGTCACTAATTTTTTCTTTCAGCGCATTGAATTTCTCCTCGGCAATTTGTTTTAGTTCGTTCACCACTTGTCCGAATTCTTTCTTCCTTTCGTTCGGAATTTCTTTAATGGAGTTGAATAAATCTTTCAATACATTTTTACTGCCTAGATATTTTATTCTGAATTGCTCCAATGCTTCAGCAGCATCAGGCAACTGATTTTCAATTTCTTTTTTTAATTGTTTTGCTTTTTCGAATAAGTCCATAAAATTTCTATCGGCTGTAGTTCGGTGCCTCCTTTGTAATTACCACATCGTGCACATGACTTTCTTTCATTCCTGCATTCGTTATACGAACGAATTTTGCCTTTTGCAAGGCGGAAATATTTTTCGAGCCGGTGTAACCCATGCCCGCACGCAATCCGCCAATGTATTGATTCATCACTTCTGGTAATGTGCCTTTAAATGGGACACGACCAACAATTCCTTCCGGCACTAATTTTTTTATATCGTCTTCTGCATCCTGAAAATATCTGTCCTTGCTTCCTTCGTGCATGGCTTCAATGGAGCCCATGCCTCGATATGATTTGAATTTCCGTCCTTCGTAAATAATAGTTTCACCCGGGGATTCTTCCACTCCTGCGAATAACGAACCCGCCATCACACAATCGGCACCTGCAGCAATTGCTTTTACAATGTCACCTGTGTAGCGAATTCCACCATCTGCAATCACGGGTATTTTCCCTTTCAAAGCTGCGGCAGCTTCCATCACAGCCGTAAGTTGGGGAACACCTACACCAGTTACAATTCGCGTGGTGCAAATACTTCCAGGACCAACACCAACTTTTACTGCATCTGCACCGGCATCAGCCAAAGCCTTTGCTCCCGCGCCTGTTGCAACATTGCCTGCTATAAGCTGTAAGTTTTTAAATTCTTTTTTCAAGTTCTTCACCATATTCAATACACCGAGTGAATGACCATGAGCCGTATCAACAGCAATTACATCGCAACCAACAGCGAGTAATGCTCTCACTCTGTCAAAAGTATCGGCCGTTACACCTACTGCAGCACCAACAATTAATCTTCCTTTAAAATCTTTGCAGGAATTTGGAAAACTTTTTAGTTTTAGAATATCCTTGTATGTAATGAGTCCTACGAGTTTTCCTTTTTTATTTACTACTGGAAGTTTTTCTACTTTATAATCCTGAAGAATTAGTTCTGCTTTCTTCATGTCGGTTCCTTCAGGTGCAGTAACGAGTTTATCTTTCGTCATAACATCACGAACCAATTGCTTCATATTTTTTTCGAAACGCAAGTCACGATTGGTAAGTATTCCAACCAAATCATTTGATGAGTTCACAATGGGAATGCCACCTATTTTATTTTCTTTCATAATCTGAAGGGCGCGACCAATGGTGTCATTTTCATTGAGTGTAATAGGGTCAGTTATTAATCCGCTCTCACTTCGTTTTACTTTACGAACTTGTTCGGCTTGCTGTTCAATAGTCATGTTCTTATGCAAAATGCCGATTCCACCAAATTGGGCAATTGCGATTGCTAAAGCTGATTCGGTGACTGTATCCATTGCCGCCGAAATGATGGGCGCATGTAATTGAATACTGTTTGTAAGTCGCGTAGAAATATCAGTATCGCGCGGATGAACTTCCGAATAAGCGGGAAGCAGTAATACATCGTCGTATGTTAAACCTTCGAGTGCAATCTTGGAGTTGCTCATTGGAATAGAAAATTTTTAGATTGCATGCAAATGTAAATATTAATAAGGATGAATTATAAGTGATATTCATTTCATCTAAAAAATAGTTAATAGGGTTGTTTTAATCAGTTTTTCAGTTGCAATGTTCATTGTTTATTTTTACTTTCGAAATTAATAATCAATGAAAATCACTTTTTATCTTTTCAAAGGTACAATAGTCCTATTTTTTATTTCTGTATTATTTCTCTTCCCCCCTCAAAAAACATTTGATAAAAAAAATATTAACTATAAAATTCTTGAAAAAGAAGGTGATTTTAGTGAAGTGAGTGAGCAGTTTTTTTTGCAGAGAAATTTTCCTGATACAGTTTTTGATATAAATGCTTATGATAAAGCAATACAGCAAGCCTTAAAAGATTCAAGAAACTCGCGTTCATTAACTGGATTTGATTTGCCTTGGTTATTGGAAGGCCCTGCCAATATTGGTGGGCGATTTAATGTTCTCACTATTGACCCAAACGACAATAATATAATGTATGCGGGGTGCGCAAGTGGCGGAGTTTTTAAAACTTCTGACGGAGGAATAAGCTGGATTCCGGTTTTTGATGATCAGCCCTATCTTTCTATCAGTTGTATTACTCTTGATCCAAATAATTCAAATATTGTTTATGTTGGAACAGGAGATTTAAATATTAATGGATTTCCTTTTATAGGTGATGGGGTTTATAAATCAATAAACGGAGGTTCCACATGGTCTCATTTAGGATTGAGTGACCAACGAATTGTTTCAGAAATAAAAATAAACCCAAATAATACTCAAATTATTTATGCCGCTACCATGGGTTTGCCAATGGTTCGGAATGCTGACCGGGGACTATATAAATCAATTGATGGTGGTATAAATTGGAGTCAGATTTTGTATGTGAATGACTCAACAGGAGTTATTGCATTGCAAATGGATTATAACAATCCGAATACATTGTATGCTGCTTCATGGAATAGAATCCGAAACAATCATGAGGGAATTATTTGGGGTGTTGATGCTCATATTTATAAAACAACTGATGGGGGTTTCAGCTGGAATATATTATCTAATGGGTTGCCTTCCGGAATGTTTTCCAGAATCAGCATGACTATGTCTGGAACAAATTCGCAAATTCTTTACTGTACTTTTACTGATACCACACTCGATTTGTATGGAATTTATAAAACCAGCAATGGAGGATTAAGTTGGAATCAAATTGTCACTTCAGGATTGAACAATCCATTGAACGGACAAGGTTGGTACAGTGGCGGAATTTTTGTGAACCCAACCAACAACAATGAATTGTGGTTGTGTGGAGTTGATTTATGGAGAAGTGATGATGGTGGGGCCAATTGGAATCTTGGTGCTCCGAATTGGTGGACTTATGATGTTCATGCAGACCATCATTGTGTAAGTTTTAGTGCAACAAGTGTTTTTGCATCAACAGATGGAGGTATTTATTCAAAGCCATTTTCATCTAATACCTGGTCTGATATTGAAAATATTCCGAACAATCAGATTTACAGAGTGGTCACTCATCCATTTCAAGAGGGGTTATACATTGGAGGTGTGCAGGACAATGGGACAACTGGTGGGAATGTGTCTGTATTAAATAATTGGGATAGGTACTACGGAGGTGATGGTTTTCAGGCGAGATACAATTCTGATGATCCGAATTTTTATTATTTCGAAACTCAAAACGGAGGAATAGTAGAAACGACAGATGGCGGAAATAATTTTAATGATGTTGGATCTTTAACGGATCCGAACGATAGAAGAAATTGGGATATGCCTTATTTTCTAAGTCCGCAAGATCAATATACTATGTACTTAGCTACCGATAGAGTTTATAGTTATTCAGCTGGAAGCGGATTTGTTTCGGCAATTAGTAATGATTTAACTGATGGAAATATTTTCGGCGATCGGTTTCATAATATTTCAACAATTGATCAATCTGCTTTAGATGGAAATTATATCTATGCTGGAACAAGTGACGGGAATGTTTGGGGGTCGCTCAATCAAGGAGTTGGCTGGAATAATATTACAGGAAATTTACCAGAGAGATATGTAACCAGTGTACATGCATCGCCTAAATTAGCATCAACAATTTATGTAACTCACTCAGGGTATAAAGAAAATGAATTTATACCCCATGTTCATCGCTCTGCTAATAATGGAGTCTCGTGGATTGATGTTTCTGGAGACCTTCCTCAATTGGCTGTAAATGATATTTATATTTTACCTAATCATGCCGACTCGGTTTTATTTGTTGCAACAGATGGGGGTGTTTATGCTTCTATTAGTAGCGGAATCCATTGGGAGCGGTTAGGCGTCGGAATGCCGGTGTGTGCTGTTTATGAAGTTGAATATGATACTGTAAATCATAAATTATTAGCTGGAACTTTTGCAAGGTCATTAATGAGTTACAATGTTGACTCCATGTTATATGCTTCTTCAAAGGACACAACAATTGACACTACTTCTGTAAATGAAATTAGCACTGAAATTTATAATATATTCCCAAATCCAGCCAATGATTATGTGAATGTGTTATTAAAAAATAGTAGAGAACAAACAGTTGTGACCCTTTTTAATTCTGAAGGGAAATTATTAAAAACTATTCCTTTAAAGAACTACCAATCTAAAATTGATGTTGATGAATATGTTGATGGAGTTTATTATCTCTCAATAAAAACAAATGGTAAAAACCTGTTGCAGAAAATTATAGTGTTGCATTAAATCAGCGAAGTAACATTACCGTTCCTTTTCGTTCAGCATTGTGTCCTTGGCTGTCAACAACCTGAACCAGGTATGCGTACACACCTTGTTCGGCTAACTGGCCTTTAAAAAACCCATCCCAACCTTCAGTTGCATCCTTGGTTGAAAATAACAATCCGCCCCATCGATTATAAACTTCAAACAAGTAGGATTTGTTATCGGCAAACCGAAGTACCGGTTTAAAAATATTATTCTTTCCATTGGGCGCAAAAGCATTGGGAACTAAAATTTTTACCAACTGATCAATACATAATTCATTGCTTGTGCTTTGAACAGTATCAATAATTCCATTCGGAAAATTTAAAGTATCGGTTGCCACTATCACATAACAAATTGTTCCGTTCTGATCAACATATTGTTCCACCGATTCCTGATAATCTAAGGTTGATGAACCAGCTGTCGCAACCGAATCATAAGTGGTTAGTATTTTTCTGAAGAGTGTATAAGAAGTTACACCACCATAATCCAATTCAAAACTTTCCCATTCCAGATGATTAATTAAATTGCTGTATGCACCCCCATCTAACCAAATGCTTTTGCCAATGGTTGAAAATGTTTCCGCTCCACAACTATCAAGGGCCTGCAAACGATAATAATAACTTAGCTGATCAGTTAACGGAGTGCTATCCGAATATATATTAATGATTGTTAAGTCCGTTGGAATTTCTATTACTGAAAGGGCACTAAAATTTATTCCATTGGTTCCCCGTTCCATTTTTAAAGTGCGTACATCAGAATTTTTATTCATACTGAAATACAAATCAATAATTCCATTACCAGCAACCGTTACATTTCTAATATAAAAATCCTGAACAGGGCTGCTTGGATTTGGAGGCAAACAATACAAATTAGAAAAGGAGGTAAATAAGTTGTTGCCAGAATAAGCGACTACGGTAAAGCACATACTATCGGCTCCATAAGTAAAATTAGCAGTTGTATCGTTAGTGTTTATTAATAAGTTATTTGATTGATTGTTTATAGAAACAAATACCTCATAGTGATTTACTCCACCGGCCCAATTTTTATATTTATTCCAAATTAGTTTTCCTGTTGTATTACAATTTGATGTTATTGCATGAGTATAAATAGTGTTGTGTGGAATGGTGCTTATTAAACCTGTATTTCCACAACTATCCATTGTAGCAATAGTGTAAGTGATAGATCCTGTTCCTGAATCATAAATGCTATCGAGATACAGTGATGTATTCCCATTATAAATGGTGTCGATTGGAAAATTTATTCCGGCAACAACTTTATAAATAATGTATGCAAAAGCATCAGGCGAGGTGCTTGGCTGAAATTGAATTAAAACATTTTTAGCTGGGGTAACGGAAACGTAATTAATGACTGGTGGAAGTGGAAGATTTGTATCAAGTGTATCGCTTGTGAGCGAAGTATAGCCAACACATGCATAAGAAGTCTCCATGTAAAAATTCCAGGTGCCAATTAATCCGATTGCAGTGTAAGTTGTTTGTGCCTGATTTAAAACAGTATCAATAATTACAAAGGCACCTCCATTACTTCCCCAAATCAAATAGCCAATAAAAACGCCACAAGGTTCAGGTTGAGGAATTGACCAAGTGAGCAAAATATCTCCATTCGATAAAACATTTATGCATTGTAAATCGGGGGCTTGCAATGGTTGGGCATTAACAAAACCTGAAAGACAAACGACAATAAAAAGAGAGGCAACTATTTTTTTTAGCAAGTTCATTAGCCAATGTTTTGTAAAGATAGGTTATAACGAAACGAAATCGATTCAATTTCATTATAAAATCTTACGGGTTTATTTATTGGAATAGACAATGCTATTGTTTTTTTCCAGCAATCACATTAATCATTGTTGACGGTATAAAATATTTATTTGCAATTTCTAAAATATCATTTGAAGTTGTATCCATCATTTCAGCAATTCCCTTTTGAAATTCACTTAATTCTAAATCATACACGACCAGACCCTTTACAATTTCTGAAACATTAAAAGGCCCATCAGTATCAGAAAGTATGGTGCCCATGATGTAATTTTTTACGAGCATTAATTCTTCTGCAGTTACTTTTTCATTGCAAAGTATATTGAGTTCTTTTTTTATTTGGGCAATTGCATCAACAGTTGAATCGGCATTTACTTCAGCCGCAATACACAAGTATCCATCATTTAAAAAAGAAGCTGCAGAAGAATAAACGCCATAACAATACCCTTTATCTTCTCGAAGGTTCGACATTAATCTAGAACCGAAGTAGCCACCAAAAATCATATTCATCACTTTAACTTTTTGATAATCAGGATGGTGTCGGTTGATGAATCTTTTTCCAATTCTTATGGCCGATTGAACGGTATCTGGTTTAAATTCATAAAAGTCATTTCCTGATAATGGATAGATTTCAGTTGAAAGAGTTTCAATTTTTTTATCAGCTATTAAATCTTTCCCAAAATATTCTTCAATTAATTGTAGGGCTTCATCGGACACTCTTCCTGAAATAATTGCGGTACTATATTGTGGTTGTAATCGTGATGAATAAAATTGTTTTAGCAAATCAATATTCAGATTATCAAGGTCTTTTTCATTGGTTGTGTAACCAATTGGGTGGTTTTCTCCATATAGTGAAGCATTGAATTTTCGTTGGGCTAAGAACTCCACTTTTTCTAAATTTACCAATAACTTTTGTTTGTTATTCTGAATATAGGTTTCTAATTCTTTTTGAGGAAAAATGGCATCCGTTAAAACTTCTTTCAATAACGGAAGCAGTTTTGATAAATGTTTGTTAAGTGTATAAAGTGTTACAGAAGAAGTATCAATAAAGGCCTGCGTACTAATTGAGGCGCCATAAAAATCAAATGCCTCTGAAATTTCTTTTGAGGTGTGTTGTTTAGTGCCGTCGCGTAACAACTGACTGACCGCAGCGGCAACTCCTTTTGCATTTTCATGCATTCGACCGGCCTTAAAAACCAACTCTATTTTTATTACATCTTGATCACCGGCATTTATGATGTGTGCTAATAATCCGTTTGAAAACGAAATTTTTTTTACAGGAAGCAAATTGATTTTCTCAATTGCTTTTAAAGGCGGTTCAATGGTTCTATCGAAATTCATGGGGTACAAAGAAAGCAAAAGATGGAAGTGTTTCGGCTTGAGGTTGTAACCCTCTTAAAATTAAAAAGCTCCCGAGGTGCTTTCAGGAGCTAAAATCGGGAAAAAGATTTTTTTATTCTGTTTTTATCATTTTTTGGGAAATCATATTTCCTGATTGGTCTTCTAAATTCACGAAATAAATTCCGTTTGGTAAATCATGGATGTCGAGTTTAATTTTATTTTTTCCTTCGGTTAATTCCGGGGTTAAACTCCCTACAATTTTTCCGGTAATATCAATTACTTTAAGATGGGAGGTTGAAGCTGAACTAATATTTAAGCTGACATAAACATAATTTAAAGCGGGTATTGGATATAAGTTTATTGTATTTTCTGGCTGCACAAATTCGTTATTCACTGATTGAATAGCACCATAATGATATTCGCCACTTAGGTCAGTATATCGCAATCTATAGTATGAAACACCGGCCAAAGGATTTGGGTCTGTATAATTATATGTCATCTGAACTGTTGATGTACCAGCCGCGGCAATTTCAGTTAGTTGAATGTAGTTCCCCCCATCTGCACTTCGTTGAATTGTGAAATAATCACAATTTAATTCGGCTTCAGTTACCCAATAGATCAGAACTTGTGTACTTGCTGTATTAAGATTTGCAGTAAATAAAGTAATAGTTGTTGGTAGTGTACTTGCTCTTGATTTACCAGAAATTGAATTGAAATAAATAAATATTCCTGTGGCACCTGTTATAAATACCGCTGAAAAAGTAACAGCAATAATTATTTTGTTTTTTAATGAAATTTTTAGTTTTTGAGCTTGAATAAGTTTCATGTTCATAAATCGCTGCGTTAATTATTTCAATGGTCTTTACCTTTTTAAAATAATTATGTTTCAAAAAAAGAAGGGAGTGCCATTATATATTGTTTTTTATGATTCTTTCCATTTATTTTAAATTTTTTGCTGAAATGTCACATTGTTTAAAGCCCTTTTAAGTGGGAATAGATATATGCAACGATTTTTTAAAAGCTACTCAACTCGCACACAAAATTGCCCCGAATGTATTTAAGGCTTTTTGTCAATAATTCTGTGGTTAATTCAAAGGGAAAAAATTTGAATTAAATGGTTGGAATTTATGTATTGAGATTCAATGCTACTATGACAAACGGAAAGCAAGTGCAGAAGGAAGTGAATGTTATATTATTGAGATAAATTTAACGACAAAATAAAAAATTCCGCCACGAAGACCGCAGCGGAATTTTTTACACGAATTATTTTAGAAACTATTTCTTTTCCGCAACTATTGGAGCAACAGGTGCCGAGCCATTTGACATTAATTTGCCACGCACTTTTGCTTCAATCTCCTCAGCCATTTCAGGATTATCGCGAAGTAATTGTTTCACGGCGTCACGCCCCTGCCCCAATTTACTTCCTTCGTAACTAAACCATGATCCAGCCTTTTGAATAATTTGCATATCTACCCCCATATCAATTATTTCACCAGCCTTACTTATTCCTTCACCATAAATGATATCGAATTCAACCATACGAAATGGCGGCGCCACTTTGTTCTTCACCACTTTTACTTTCACGCGATTACCAATCACTTCTTCGCCGTCTTTTATTTGTGCAAGCCGACGAATATCTAATCGAACAGATGCATAAAATTTCAACGCATTCCCTCCTGTAGTTGTTTCAGGATTGCCGAACATCACGCCTATTTTTTCACGCAATTGATTAATGAAAATACAAAGGCAATTTGTTTTACTGATAGTGCCTGTGAGTTTTCGCATTGCCTGACTCATCAAACGCGCATGCAATCCCATTTTACTGTCGCCCATTTCACCTTCAATTTCCGCTTTCGGTACAAGTGCTGCAACAGAATCGATAACGATAACATCAATAGCCCCAGAACGAATAAGATTATCAACTATTTCCAATGCCTGTTCACCATTATCGGGCTGAGAGATTAAAAGATTCTCAACATCAACCCCCAATTTTTGAGCATACCCTTTATCAAATGCATGTTCTGCATCTATAAAAGCTGCAATGCCCCCTCGACGCTGGGCTTCAGCAATCACATGTGTAGCAAGCGTGGTTTTTCCACTTGATTCAGGACCATAAATTTCAACGACCCTGCCTTTAGGGAGCCCACCAATACCGAGTGCCACATCTAAACCGAGAGATCCGGTAGAAATTGCCTCAAGCGGTTCAATGTGTGTATCACCTAATTTCATTACAGTTCCTTTGCCGTAATCTTTGTCAAGCTTGTCCATTGCAAGTTTGAGCGCCTTTAGTTTTTCAGAAGATATGTTTGCCATGATTTTAAATTTTTTATTAATTGTATTTCTATACTCTACGAAATTGAACCATCATCACCATTTCAACAACGAAAATCCAGAAAATATTTATTCACACTTTTAAAATTCCGAAATCGAATCTGGTGCAAATATAAATAAATATTTCAATTTGTCAAATTTGTCAACAAATAAATATTTATGGAATATTTAAATAAATTTATTTAAATTTGCACAAACAAACCATGATGCATCCTTTACAAGAAAAATTGCTTATTCAAATTGAAGAAAAGAATATTGGCAACCTTACTCTTAGAGAAATAGGTAATTTCATAGGAGAGAACCTTCCGCAAAAGGTAAAACACCATTTAAGTCAGCTCGAAGCAAAAGGATTTATTGTGATTGACAAGAGAAACCAAACCATCAAACGCACGAGCAATAAAGCGAAAGCAGACACCCTTTTTATTTCGTTACCAATTATTGGTTCTGCGAATTGTGGTCCAGCAGAGTTTTATGCCAATGAAAATATTGAAGGGTACTTAAAAATCTCTAGAAATCTGGTGCCTTATAAAAAAGGATTGTTTGTGATAAAAGCAGATGGTAATTCACTGAACAAATCAAGTGTGAAAGGAAAAAATATTGAAAGCGGGGATTTTGTGATTGTTGACAGTGAAAATATTTCCCCAAAAGACAACGACTATGTTGTTTCAATTATAGATGGAATGGCAAATATTAAAAAGTATCGTCTTGATAAAGCCAACGAAAGAATTGTATTGCTTTCAGAATCAACAAAAGATTATTCGCCAATCTTTATTCATCGTGATGATGATTTCAGAATAAGCGGAAAGGTGTTGGATGTAATAAAGAAGTTTTCATAAGAAACTGAAACCTATTAAATCCCTGTCCAATAGAATGCCGAGCACAAAAATCAGCATTCAATATCCTTGGGCTTCACTTTTGGCAAAGTGCTTTGATAATATTTGCAAAATTCTTTCAGTCCACAGTCTTCACATTTTGGTTTGCGTGCAATACAAACATATCGTCCGTGTAATATGAGCCAATGATGTGCTTTCGAAATTAATTTTTCAGGAATGTATTTTACTAATTGCAATTCGGTTTGTAATGGATTTTTTGCACCTCTAGTTAAACCAATTCTGGACGAAACTCTTTGCACATGGGTATCAACAGCCATCTTGGGCTGATTAAACAAACACGAGGCAATTACATGCGCCGTCTTTCTTCCAACTCCAGGCAATTGCTGTAGCAATTCAGTATCTGATGGAACTTGTCCATTAAATTTTTCTTGCATCATTTGCGCCATACCAATTAAATGCTTGGTCTTATTACTCGGATACGAGATGCTTTTAATTATTGGAAACACTTCATCGAAAGTTGCTTTTGATAGTTTTTCTGGTGTAGGATATTTTTTGAAAAGGGCAGGAGTAGTCATATTTACTCGCTTATCCGTGCACTGCGCTGAAAGAATAACTGATACTAAAAGTTGAAATGGATTATGATATACAAGTTCAGTTTCGGCAACCGGCATATTTTTTTCAAAATACTGAATGACAAAACCAAATAAATCTTTACGAGTCATAATACGAATGTATGAACCCGATTGAATTTACAAATAGAAAAATGTTTAAAAAGAAAAAAGAATCTTCTTTATTTTGAAAGACTCTTAGCCTTTGAAGTTCGAAGGCTGTAGCCCATTATTATATTGATGCTACTATCATTTGGATTTAATTTTCCCAGATCTAATTCTGCTTTTGAAGCCAGCATTGCATGGTAGGTTTGGGATAGTTCCATGTCTTCCAAAATTGCTTTCTTTATTAAGGAGGACTCCTCCTTCGATGTTTCATTGTAAACGAAACGAACTAAATCATCTTGTGTAAAATTTTTCATGTATTTATTGTTTATTTTAATGATATACGAAAAGAATTAAAAATTATTGTGCTACCCAACTTTAACCCTTCCCAGATTGGAAAGAGAAAATGCTGATGCAATGATTTAAAATTACCGAAAGATATTCTCCATTTGATTGAGAGAATAACGCAACCACATCCCAATTATTGTTCGTGCGTTAAACAATTTTTTAAATAGTCATAACACAATCTTGTTTTCTGCCATTAGGCGACGAATATTGATGAGTCCGTAGCGCATTCTACCCAATGCAGTGTTGATACTCACATTGGTTAGTTCTGCAATTTCTTTAAAACTTAAATCGGCATAATGTCGAAGCACTATCACTTCTTTTTGTTCTTCAGGCAACATATCAACTAATTTACGAATAGTTTCATAAGATTGCTCCCTTATCATTCCGGTTTCCGCATTGTCGCCATCAAATTTTAAATACTTAAAAATATCCGTCCCGTCAGAGGTAGTGACCTTCACCCTAGGTGTTCGTTTTACTTTACGGTAATAATCAATGCACAGATTATTTGCAATGCGCAATACCCAAGGAAGAAATTTTCCTTCTTCATGATATTGACCTTGTCGAAGTTTGTCAACAACTTTAATAAAGGTTTCCTGAAATAAATCTTCGGCAATGTATCGATCACGAACAAACATATAAATAGCTGAAAAAACGCGCTGTTTGTGCATTTGAACAAGTGTAGTTAAGGCCTGTTCATTACCTCGTTGGTAAATTTTTACTAGTTCTTGGTCATTAATAGTTTGGTTGGCTTGCATAATTCTACAATTTAAAATGAATTTAGGGTTAAATGAATTGTAAAATTCAAGCCATGAATTTGAAATTTGGGTTTAATAATTAACAACGATTAGTCTTGTAAATCTTAACTTATAAAACTTCTTTAAATTGAGTGTAGAAGTGTTTCGTTGCTGTGTGAGTTTATCTTTTATTTGCTACCTCTTACGAGAGCAGTGTGGAAAATGTTAACCCAAATATCAGATAAATTTTTGAACGACAAAATAAATTTTAAAAAAGATGAGAAAAATATTCTCATCAAGGGTGCTCGCGTTCACAATTTAAAGAATGTGGACTTAGAAATAGGCCGCAACAAATTGGTTGTGATTACAGGAGTGAGCGGATCTGGAAAATCATCGCTTGCCATTGATACTTTATTCGCAGAGGGACAACGGAGGTATGTAGAAAGTCTATCGGCATATGCAAGACAATTTTTAGTTCGCATGAATAAACCTGATGTGGATTATATTAAAGGTTTGTGTCCTGCTATTGCAATTGAACAAAAAGTATCTACACGAAGTTCTCGATCCACCGTTGGGTCACTCACTGAAATTTATGATTACCTGCGATTGTTATACGCTCGCATAGGAAAAACAATTTCGCCAGTTTCAGGAAAAGAAGTTCAGAAACACGAAGTGAGTGATGCAGTGGATTACATAAAAAAACTGAAAGAAGAATCCGCAGTTTTTATACTTTCTCCATTGGTAATGCTAAAGAAAATTATTAAGGAAGAAAAAATAAAGACAGCGGCAAAAAGAGGCTTAAAAGATGAGCTAAATATTTTATTACAAAAAGGATTTGTGCGAATTTTTTCAGATAAAAAAGTATACAGGGTTGAAGAACTATTGGCCGATGAAGAACAATTAAAAAATATGAAGGCATCTGTTTTTCAATTGGTAGTCGATAGGGTTATATGGAAGCAGGGAGATGAAGATTTGTTGTCGCGTATTTCCGATTCGGTAGGTGTTGCGTTTTTTGAAGGCCATGGGGTGTGCACTATTCTTCATGATGAAATTGAAAAAAAATTCAGCAACAAGTTTGAAATGGATGGGATTTTATTTGAAGAGCCGACCCCTCATTTATTTAGTTTTAATAATCCATTTGGCGCATGCCGTAGATGCGAAGGCTTTGGAAGTGTGGTGGGAGTAGATGAAAATTTAGTAATCCCTGATAAAAACAGATCGGTATACGAAGGAGCCATTGCTCCATGGAAAGGGGAAAAGATGGGCGAATGGTTAACCCTCTTAATTAAGAGCGCACACAAATTTGATTTTCCTGTTCATCGGTCGTATCGTGAACTGACTTCAATAGAAAAAAAATTATTATGGAGTGGC
Organism: Chitinophaga pinensis; assembly: GCA_945892775.1. Taxonomy (GTDB): domain Bacteria; phylum Bacteroidota; class Bacteroidia; order Chitinophagales; family UBA10324; genus UBA10324. The sequence continues at coordinate 34,355 of CAMDDP010000016.1, read as the reverse complement.
AATAAATATTTTCATGGACTTGATGAGTTTTTCAAGGAACTTGAAAAACAAAGTTATAAGATTCAGTATCGTGTGATGCTTTCACGCTTTCGTGGAAAAACAACCTGCCCCGACTGTCATGGTGCAAGAGTTCGAATCGAATCCTCCTACGTAAAAATTGATGGAAAATCAATTGGTGAAATGGTGTTAATGCCTGTGAAGGAATTACAATTTTTTTTTCTCTCCCTAAATCTTTCCACCTATGAAAATGAAGTTGCAAAAAGATTGCTTATTGAAATAAATAATCGTTTGCAGTTTATGATGGAAGTTGGCCTGGGTTATCTCACGCTTAACCGAATTTCCTCTACCCTTTCTGGCGGTGAAACACAACGAATTAATTTAACTCGCACACTAGGAAGCAATCTCACCAGCTCACTTTACATATTGGATGAACCGAGTATCGGGTTACATCCGAAGGATACTGGACAATTAGTAAAAGTGCTTCATAAATTGCGCGATCTCGGCAATACGGTTTTAGTGGTGGAGCATGAAGAGGAAATCATGAATCATGCAGACCAAATTATAGACATGGGGCCTCTTGCGGGGGCAAATGGCGGCGAGTTAATTTTCAGTGGGACATTTGATGAGATTCTTAAAGATAAAAATTCACTAACGGGAAAATATTTAACAGGCATTGAAAAAATTCCTGTTCCGAAATCAAGAAGAAATTGGACGAACAAAATTGAATTCAATGGGTGTGCTCAAAATAATTTGCAAAACATTAATGTCACACTTCCTCTAAATATAATAACTGTTGTAACAGGAGTAAGCGGGTCAGGAAAAACAACTTTAGTAAAACAGATAATGTTTCCAGCCCTTTCCCGCCTTTGTGGAAATTTTGGTGACAAACCTGGAGAGTTTTATGAAATGAAAGGCGATATGAATTTGCTCACTCAGGTTGAAATGGTTGACCAGAATCCGATAGGAAAATCATCGCGTAGTAATCCTGTCACTTATATTAAAGCATATGATTTGATTCGCGAGCTATATGCAAAACAACAAAGTTCGCAGTTGAAAGGATTTCAACCAAAGCATTTTTCGTTTAATGTGGATGGGGGAAGATGCGATGAATGTAAAGGGGAAGGAGAAATTGTAGTGGAGATGCAATTTCTGAGCGATGTGCACTTGCTGTGTGAAGCTTGTAAGGGGCAAAGATTTAAAGATGAAGTATTAGAAGTAAATTATAAAGAAAAAAATATTGCTGATATTTTAAACCTGACAATAGATGAAGCAATTGAATTTTTTATAGAAGAAAAAAATTTACATGATGCCATTCTTCCTCTAGCACAAGTTGGGTTGGGCTATGTAAAGCTCGGTCAATCGTCAAGTACTCTTTCAGGGGGTGAAGCGCAACGAGTAAAACTAGCCTCATTTCTCGGGAAAGGAAGTTCACAAAATCCTTTGCTGTTTATTTTTGATGAACCCACCACTGGATTACACTTTCACGACATTAACAAACTCTTGCAATCATTTAATGCATTGATTGAAGCCGGACACTCAGTGCTCATCATCGAACACAATATGGAAGTAATAAAATGTGCCGACTACATTATTGACCTCGGGCCCGACGGTGGCGATGAAGGCGGTCAACTTTTATTTCAAGGAGCACCTGAAGAAATGATTGCAAATTGTCAATCATATACTGCGAATTATTTGAGAGAGAAATTAAAAAGATAATATTTTTACTTCAACAATTGATAGGTTATAAAACTTGCTAAATAGGCAAGACCTGTCATAAAGAAAAGTTGAATCATTGGCCACTTCCAGCTTTTAGTTTCACGGCGAACCACAGCAATAGTGCTCATACATTGCATAGCGAGCGCAAAAAAGATCATTAATGAAACAACAGTTGCGAATGAAAAAACTTTTTTGCCAGTTTGAGCATTTATTTCATTGTGCATTCTTTCGCGCAATTTTTTCATATCCATATCACTTGTTGAACCAACACTATAAATTGTTGCGATAGTGCCCACAAAGACTTCGCGTGCGGCAAATGCGGTGATGAGTGAGATGCCAATTTTCCAATCGAAACCTAGTGGGGCAATGGCCGGCTCAATAAAATGCCCAATGTGACCTACATAAGAATGGGCTAATTTTTCGCTCTGCTTTATTGCGTCTAATTCCTGCGTATTATATTTTGAATTGAAAGAAGTATCGACAAATTTTTTATCTATATTTTTTATTTCATCCCCTGGTCCATAACTCGCCAGAAACCAAAGCACAACTGAAATAGCTACAATAATTTTTCCTGCATCGGTCACGAATACCATTGCTTTTTCAAACATAGTAACACCTATATTTCCCCAACGCGGAAAACGATAAATTGGCAATTCCATCAGAAATATACCTTTCTCTTTGGTTTTGATAATGAGCTTCATAATAAACGATGCAAAAATTGCCGCTATAAAACCAAATAGATATAAAGCAAGCATCCACATTCCGCGCATATTAAAAATACCCAGAACAGGTTGGCTCGGCACAGCAAAACTTACGAGCAGGGTATAAACAGGCAATCGAGCCGAGCAACTCATAAATGGAACAACCATAATAGTAATGATACGGTCTTTCCAACTTTCAATATTCCGAGTACTCATGATTGCTGGAATTGCACAAGCCATTCCGCTTATGAGTGGAACAGCTGATTTTCCGCCAAGTCCTACAATGCGCATTAATTTATCCATCAAAAAACTGACTCGAGCCATATATCCCGTATCTTCTAATATAGTAATGAAACCAAACAGCAACATTATTTGAGGTATAAAAACTACTACACCACCAATACCCGACCACAAGCCTTGTATCAATAAATCATTAATAATTCCAGAAGGCAATAAATTATGTATATAGTTTCCCACCGAAGAAAAAACTAAGCTGATTAGATCCATTGGATATTGTGCCCATGCAAATATTGCTTGGAACACTAAAAAGAAAACGCCAAGAAATATTAAGTACCCCCACAGCGGATGCAATAATATTTTATCAATGCGCGATGTGTTTTCTAAACTTTTATTTTCTTTCTGTTCTTCATTCACACAATTATTAACCACACGGTTGATTGAATTATATCGTTGCAAAACTTCTTCGCCCTGAAAACGGGCAACAACAAATTTTTTCGCGGCCACCCACTCCTCAATAAGTTTATGTTTTTCCGCCTGAAAATGATTTAACTCTTTATGAAGTACAGCAAGCAATGTGGCTATATATTCATTGGAATATGGAATTTTATTACTCAACTCTTTCGCGTCGCCACATAATTTCTGCAGGTCAATAAAACTGCGCTTGGGTTTTGCAACTTCGGATGATAACAAATTCAATAATTTATCCACTCCCTTGCCTTCGCGAGCGTTCATTGGAATTACAGGCACTCCCAACTCTTCTTCAAGCTTTGCTACATCAATGCGGATATTATTTTTCTCCGCTACATCTATCATATTCAATGCAATCACTGTTGGAATGCCCATGTCGATTACCTGCGTGCAGAACAATAAATTTCGTTTCAGATTTGATGCATCCGCCAATAAAACAATTACATCAGGCCGTGAATCATTATCGAGATTGGCGAGCACTTCAAAGGTGATCATCTCATCAACGCGCCTTGGATAAATACTATAAGTGCCCGGCAAATCAACCACGAACGCTTCCGTTTTATTAGGTAGAAAAAATATTCCGGTCTTTTTATCAACTGTAACACCAGGAAAATTTCCCACTTTTTGACGCAAGCCCGTTAGCTCATTAAACAGCGAAGTTTTTCCGCAATTAGGATTTCCAGCCAGGGCAATTTTTATTTTTTTGGGTTCACTCACTGCTTCATTACTTTAATGGCAATTGCTTCATCTTTTCGTAATCCCAATAAATAATTTCCTATTCGAATGGAAATCGGATCGCCAAGCGGTGCAATGTAATCTACTTCTAAATGTTCGCCAGGCATACACCCCATTTCCATCAATTTTATTGAAATGGCTATATCATCCAACGAAATTATAATGGCTTTGTCGCCTTTTTTTAATACCGAAAGTGGAATAGCAAGATTACTCATAAGGGGGTGCAAAGTAAATACAAGTTAACAGATGGTTAATGTTAGACTTGACATCAAAATGTTTTATTTATTGATGATTATTTGGAGAATATTTTGAGGTGACAATAGTCTGTAGTATTAACTTTTTTTGGGAGAATGACGGACAATCCCCACATTTTTTCTTAAAAAGAAAGCAGCCATTAAACAATAACCCAATGCTAAGTAAAAAAGCTAGTCGACTAAATAATTTTTTATAGCGAAACATTCGATGTAAAGTTGTTGTGAATGCAAAATTGAACATTCGGTGTTAAATAGCAATAATTATTTTCAAACGATGAAGTTTGTTTTTTCTTATTTGCACTCCGATAAATAATTGATGAACCGAAAACGAATATTAGTTGCGCCGTTGGATTGGGGATTGGGTCATGCAACCCGTTGTATTCCTATTATTCATGAATTACAAAAACAAGGTGCTGAAGTAATTATTGGTAGTAACCGGAATCCGTTAAAAATTCTAACCCAGGAATTCCCTGAATTGGAAAGTTGTGTGATTGAAGGATATAATATAAGCTACAACCGTTCGGGATCATTTACCAAAGCTATTATCCCTCAAATTCCGAAACTAATCAATTCAGGTTTTGCTGAACACAAAAAGCTAAAGCAATTAATCAGAGATTTAAAACTCGACGGAGTGATTTCAGATAACCGATTCGGATTATTTAATCATAATGTGCCATGTGTTTTTATGACTCACCAAGTGGGAATTATTATGCCGCCGGGTTTTAAGTGGGCAGAAAGATTTATTTACAAACTGAACTATCGCATCATGAATAAATATGATTGCTGCTGGGTCCCCGATTATGCGGGCAACGAAAATCTTTCAGGAATTCTTTCGCATAAATACCCGCTGCCGCCGCAAACAACTTTTATTGGGCCGCTTTCGCGATTTAAAAAACTAGAAGGATTGGAAATAAAAAATGATCTGCTCGTAATTCTTTCTGGACCTGAACCGCAGCGCACAGTGCTCGAAGAAAAACTGATGCACCAGTTAAGTGATATGAATCTGCAAACTTTAATTGTGCGCGGTATTCCGGGAAATGAATCTGAACTAAAAACGCCTCATCACATCAAAGCTGTTTCGCATTTGAATGCAAATGAACTGAACATGGCAATGATGCAGGCAAGATATGTGATGAGCCGAAGTGGCTACAGCACCATTATGGATTTAGCTGCTACAGGAAAAAAAGCAATAATAGTTCCCACTCCAGGACAAACAGAACAGGAATATTTGGGTGAATATTTCCATTCAAAAAATATTTTTTATTCTGCTTCGCAATCTTCTTTCATTTTTAAAAATGCGTTGAATGAAATAGATCGTTTTTCAGGATTACACATTGATATTTCAAACAACCACCTTGAAAGTGCGGTGAACCTTTTTTTGAATAAATGCTGAAAAAAATTATTCCTGAAAATATATTCGTTTCACTCTTCTTGAAATTCCCGTCATTACTTCGTAGGGAATAGTACCGCTTTTATCAGCAATAATTTGAACTGGTAGTTCTTCTCCGAATACGATTACTTCGTCGCCCTCTTCCACGCCAGCAATGTCGGTTACATCAAGCATAGTCATGTCCATACAAACTTTACCAATGATGTTTGCAAATTTGTTTTTCACTAGCATTTGACCTATGCCATTGCTAAGGCGGCGACTCAATCCATCGGCATATCCTATTCCAACAGTCGCAATAATGGTATCGCGCTCAGTATTTCCTGCACGGTTATAACCAACGCTTTCACCTGCTTTTAAATGTTTGATTTGCGACACGCGAGTTTTTAAAGTACCAACTGGGTTCAGCTTTTCATTTAATTTTTTGCTCGAATCAATACCATACAATCCAAGTCCAAGCCGGACCATTTCAAACTGTGCGTGAGTAAATCGTGTAATACCTGATGAGTTAAGTAGGTGACGACTCACCGGATATTTCAGTTGGCTGATGATTCGTGCGCTAAGTTTTTCAAAGATTTTTATTTGTTCATTCGTATAATCGTCTAGTGATACATCCTCACTTGCAGCGAGGTGAGAAAAAACGGTTTGAACCTGTAGCGCAGATTCTTCAATGAGAAAATGAATGACTTCATCTAGTTCACTTTCTTCAATACCGAGTCGGTGCATGCCAGTTTCGAGTTCAATGTGAACTGGATAGCCTTTCGGATAATTTTCGCGATAATTTTTTGCAATGTTATTAAACTGAAGCAATGTACGCAGGTTGTATATCTCGGGTTCGAGACGGTAATGAATCAAGTCTTCATAACCTCCCACTTCAGGATTCATGACCATGATGGGCATTGTAATTCCAGCTTTGCGCAATTCCACTCCTTCGTCGGTATATGCAACGGCCAGGTAATCCACTTTATGTTGCTGCAATACACTTGCTATTTCAAAACTTCCGCTGCCATATGAATAAGCTTTCACCATTACCATCATTTTGGTTTCGGGTTTCAACAGCGATTGATAGACAGCTAGATTTTGTGCAAGATGATTAAGATTAATTTCGAGAGTGGTTTCGTGCGCTAGTTGTTCGAGCTTTTTACTGATTCGTTCAAACTCAAATGAGCGTGCTCCTTTGAGCAAAATTGTTTCGTCTTTAAAATTTTCTATTTTAAAATCCATCAAAAATTCCTCAGTGCTCTGATAAAATTTTGATTCTATATTATTATTTATGAAATGTTTTTGTGTTTTAAAAATAGACTTTCCAATTCCTATAATACGATTGACCCCCTTATTCACAATCATTTGCGAAACCTCTTTATATAGTTCATTATCCGACATTCCAGATTGAAGTATATCCGAAATAATTATTGTGCGCCGATTGTGTTGCTTCTGCTGATTAAGAAAATCTATTGCGATGTTTAATGAATTCAAATCGCTGTTGTACGAATCGTTGATGAGGGAACAATTATTAATTGCATCCTTCATCTCCAATCGCATTGCAATTTTAGTTAGCCCGAGCATACGCTGCGCAATAACTGCCGGATCAATTTTTAGATACACCAGAGCCATCCAACAATTGATTCCATTTTCGATGCTTGCATCGTCAATAAATGGAATGCTGAAATTATAATTCTTGTCCTTTATCTGTGCATCTACTTCGGTGTAGGTTCCGACTTTTTTAACAGCATGAATGATTACATCAGCATCTAAATTTTTGCGTGTCCACGAAAAAATTTTGAACCCATCAAAATCAGAATCAGCTTTCTTCATTCTGTCACGGGCTGTAACAAGGCATTCGTTGATGTCAAGGTAATCTCTGCAGAAGATTACAACTTTCGCTCGGGTGAACAATCGAAGCTTCTCGTTTACTTTTTGGCGGATGTCGAGAAACCCTTCGTTATGAGCATTACCAATATTGGTGAAAATTCCAATCGTTGGTTGGATAATTTTTTCGAGATTTCCCATTTCATCGGGCTGCGAAATTCCAGCTTCAAAAATTCCGAGGGTGTGATATGGAGCAATTTGCCAAACAGATAATGGAACTCCTATTTGTGAATTATAACTTTTTGGAGATCGGACAATATTATAATCAGGTTCGAGTAATTGGAATAGCCACTCCTTCACCATAGTTTTTCCGTTGCTTCCAGTAGTGCCAACAACAGGAATATTGAAAAGTCTTCGATGCTCTGCACTGAGATTCTGTAATGCAGCGATCGTATCTTTTACAAAAATAAAATTTGCATCTTCATTTTTTTTTGTTTCTAATACCTCGGAAATCACAAAACATCGAATACCTTTTTTATAAAGTTCACCAATGAATTGATGCCCGTTTCGTCTGTCACCTTTAATAGCAAAAAATACAGTTGGCTCTGCAATAGTGAGTTTGCGACTGTCGAGCAATAAATTTTGAATTGAAACCGGCTGACCTGTCTGTACCAGTTTGCCCCGAATCATTTTGGCTAGCTGATCCGCTGTGTAATTTTTTAAATTCATATTTTGTTTGGGCGAAGGTAATTGCAGATTTTAAAAATCAGTCGTACAGTTTTTACAAATGGAATTAAAGGAGAAATAATAAAAATTTTTTGAAATTGAATTTTAACTTAGACGCCTATAATTTATCTCAATGAAGATTTCTTTAGTCATCCCAATTTATAATGAAGAACTTTTAATTGACCGGCTTTTAGAAGAGACCGTAAAATCATTAAAGCAGATTTCTGAAGATTTTGAAATTATTTGTGTTGATGACGGCAGTAAAGATGAAAGCCTGAATAAATTATCTGAGTATAAAAAAAAGGAACCCCGGATAAAAGTGGTTGTACTCAGTCGAAATTTTGGTCATCAGGCGGCATACACTGCAGGATTAAATTATGCAAAGGGAGATTTTGTTGGGATGATGGATGGCGACTTGCAAGATCCTCCGGCACTTTTTTTTGACATGAACAATCTTTTAACTACTGGAAATTATGATGTGGTTTTCGGTCATCGGAAAGGAAGGAAGGAAAAATTTATCAAGCGAATTGTTATTTTATTTTTTCATAAAATATTCAGCAGATTATCGAATATAAATGCCCCAGCTAATGTTGGAAATTTTTCAATGATGAATCGCAAAGCCTTAAATGCGTTTTTAAATCTGCAGGAAAAAAATCGATATCTCCCTGGGCTTAGATATTTTATTGGTTTTCGGCAAGGGTTTGTAGAATACGAACGCCCTGATCGCCAAATCGGGGAGGCAAAAATGAATTTCAGCCGCTTATTTAAACTTGCATTAGATGCGCTTTTTTCATTTTCAAAAATTCCGATTCGATTATGTTGGATCATTGGGTTGCTTGGGATTTTATTTTCATTAGGGGGCTCTTCCATAGTTATTTATAAAAAACTAATCGGTGATGCCATCAGTGGTTGGGCCTCCATATTAGTAAGCATTTACTTTTTAGGAAGCGTCCAGTTGTTTTTCCTTGGAATTGTCGGCGAATACATTCATCGCATTTTTGTTGAAACACAGAACCGTCCCATCTTTATTGTAAGGGAATTTTTAGATTAAAATTCGTTGCATGAAATTAAAAATTGAAAAATCAATTCTCTTAATTGCAATTGCTGGTCTGCTCGTGAGAATTGGATTTATATTAATTGGTGCAAAATTTTATTTCGGTCGACCAGATATTTATGTAGATGCTGATACACAGGCCTGGCAAGATTGCATAGCTACCTTAATTAATACAGGTACTTATAGCACCAATCATTTTTCAGAATATGGATACTTCATCAGAATGCCCGGCTATAGCTTTTTCATTGGATTGTTTTATCTGTTGTGTGGAGAAAACTGGGATACTGCCATTCCAATAATTGCGTGGTTTCAAACTCTACTTGATTTTTTTATGATTGTCCTAATCTATCAAATAGGAACAAAAATATTTTTAAATAAAAATATTGCCCTTATTCTATCAGCTCTTTATGCATTTTATCCTTTCATAATTGTGTGGACTCCGGTTGTGTATTCAGAATACATAAGTATTGTTCTGCTTTTATTATCATTAAACTATTTCTTTCACGCATCAAATAAAAAATACTGGCTGAGCGGATTGTTGATTGGACTAGCTGTTTTATTCCGGCCACAATTAATTTTATTAATGCCTATTATGATTATTGCATTGTTGGTTTTGCATCGGGCGACTTTAAATTTTCTAAAAAAAGGATTATTATTTACCTCAATGTTTTTATTCGCTTATGCTCCATGGCCATTAAGAAATTATATCAACTATAAAAAAATAATTCTAACCCAAGATTTACGCGGAGCACCAAATTGGAATATTGATGCTTTATCTTTTATGCAATATATCTATTCGGTAAAATCAGAATGGGAGCCACAATTTTCTCAAATCATTCAAAATAAAAAAGTGGACTGGCCAAGTGAGTCATACCTAACAAAAGAAGATTCAGTAAAACTTTTAAGAGTGACTTTTCTATCTAAAAACTGTGGCAGCGGATTTAGTAATTGGAGAGGTTATTGGAAAGATCCAATGACAGCTGAAAATAATTGTAATACTGAAATCAAAAATATTTTTGACGAATTGCGACAAGAACAAATAGATGAAAATCCATTCAATTTCTGGGTAAAAGTTCCACTGCAAAATTTAAAAAAGGGAATTTTTAAACTAACACTCACCGACACAACAACATTTATTAAAAAAGCGGCCTCCATACTTTTTATATACCGAACCTTCCTTCTTTTATGTGGAATGGTTGGTTTATGGTTGATGTATAAGCAGAAGGGAATGATCCAAATTGCTTCAATAATAATAGGGCTGTATTTTATTTCATTGTATATCGCATTGTGCGCTGGGACATCCCCTCAATTTCGCAATATTGAAATGCGTTATTTTTTACCTGCTGATATTTTAATGCTGATACCCGCTGCTTTCCTTTTTAATAAATGGCAGGAACGATTTTTTATGAAAAAAATAAATAAGGCCGAATAGCGTGCGACTTTATCTATTTCAAGTTCATAAAAAAGACCTCTAAATTTGAGAGCGCTACACTTTTATTGTTAAATGTTTTATAAATTAATCTTTAAAACCATTCCTGGTTTAAGATGCGTCCATTTGGATGGGGAGTTGGTTGCTTTTATTTCAGCTACTGTTACTCCGCTGTACTTATTGGCTATAGCCCAAAGAGAGTCGCCTGATTTTACTTTATAATAAATAGTTTTTGTATCGGAAGAACTTGAAGCAGTTGTTTGGGTTGGTGTTTTTGTTGTCGTTGAACTGGTGGCTGTTTTTGTTCCACTTGTTACATGAGATTCGCTGTATCCATTCCCGTTATAAATTTTTATTTTTTGACCTATATAAATGATGTCCTTACGAATCACATTCCATGATTTTAACTGAGCAACTGTGCATTTATTTTTTGATGCAATTAGTCCCAACGATTCACCACTACGAACAGTATGCGTGTAGTAATTTCCTTTTACTCCGTTGTAAGTAGTATAATTTTTTACCAGACAATTTTTAGATGCACAAATAATTGAATCCTTCATTGTATCATAAACACAATATTTATCTGATGGAAGTTTTAATGCATAGGGTTCGTTAAATGCCGGTATTACATTGGTACGCAAACCCGGATTTAAAAATTTCACCATCTCAACAGAAAGATTAGTGTACTTGGCTACTTGTTCACAGCTTAGTTTTTCATAAACATCAACGGTTGAAATTTCGCAAACACTTTGTTCTGGTTCTCTTACTTGCAAGTCATGTGCATAGTAATAATTCATCACATACATAGCGGCAACAAATGCCGGAACATAGGAGCGTGTTTCTTTCGGAAGATACTTGCTGATAGACCAAAAATCCATTTTGCCACCTGACATGGCAATGGCCTTGTTTACATTTCCAGGGCCACAGTTATAAGAAGCAATGGCTAAAAACCAATCGCCATAAATGTTATAAGAATTTTTCATGTAAGCTGCAGCGCCTTCAGTGGAGCGGATAATATCTCTGCGCTCATCTAAATAAGAGTTAACGGTTAAGTCATAAACTTTCGCAGTGCCCGGCATAAACTGCCATAACCCAACAGCTCCAGACCTTGAAACTGCCATGGGATTTAAAGCCGATTCAATAATTGCCATGTACTTCAAATCAGCAGGTACTCCATTTTGCTCTAATATCTTTTCAAAAATTGGGAAGTAGAATTTACTTAACCCCAACATCCGCTCAACCTGATCGCGACGGTGCAATGTATAGAGGTCAATATATTTTTTAACTTCTTCATTATAAATTAATGGCATTGCAGTATTAAAAGACTTTAAACGCGCATCAAAAACTGAATCCTGAAAAGTTTGAAAACCATTATAATTATTTTCAACATAAGTTTCCATTATTAATGAATCAAGGGGATTATCAACCGCGTTAATACTATCTAGTCCATTATTTAAAAATGGAGCGGGAGAAATGGTGATGTTAATGTTATTAAATGGCTGCTGAGCAAAAACGCATAAGGTGTTTAATGTGCAACAAGCAAAGGCAAAGAGTAGGGCTGTTTGGTTTTTTTTAAAAATATTCAGCGTCGTCATTACGATTTCAATTTTATTAAAATTTATAATCTGTTAGGTTGCAAAATAGTAATCCATTTTTATTAAACAACCCAATGAACACATTCTTTATCTTACTTCGAAATCCTGATTGTCTAAAAAAATTGTCAAAAGAAATCATTTACGATTTAACTAAAATTTTATTTTTTAGATAAGACGAAATATTGAAGAAATTATTTCATCAACTCAGCAGAAAATGCCAACAACTCTGCTTCTTTAAAACTTCCGGCCATTAACTGCAAGCCATAAGGCATTCCGTTACTGTGTTGAAACAGCGGAAGTGTGATTGCAGGAATACCCGCAATTGGTGCCTGCACTGTAAAAATATCTGCGAGATACATTGCAATCGGGTCATCAGATTTCTCACCCAAACCGAAAGCCGTGGTGGGCGTAGTCGGAGTTAAAATAAAATCGAAGCGCGATAAAATTTCTTCTGTTTTTTCTTTAATTAGGCGACGAACCTTTTGTCCCTTGGTGTAATACGCATCGTAAAATCCTGCACTTAAAACAAAAGTGCCGAGCATAATTCTGCGCTTCACTTCTTCACCAAATCCTTCGCTGCGATTTCTTTTATAAGTAGATTCCAGGTCAACTGCATTTTCACTTTTAAATCCGAAACGAATTCCATCGAAGCGCGAAAGATTGGAGGATGCTTCGGCAGTTGTTAAAACATAGTAAGTGGGAACCAGGTAATCGAGATATGGAAAATCAATGAACTCAATTTCGTGTCCTGCTGATTTTAATTCTTCGATGTAGTTGAGCGTGCGGCTTTTTATTTCAATGTCAATTCCGGGATGATTGATGCAATCGGAGAACACAGCAATTTTTGCTTTACGATTGAAGTTAAGTTTTGTTGAATAAGTCTCAACGGCTTTTGATGAAGCAGTGCTGTCAAAATCATCGGCCCCCGACATAATTTCCAACAACAATGAACAATCAGAAATGCTGTGTGTGAACGAACCAATCTGATCGAACGATGATGCATAGGCAACTAATCCATAGCGTGAAATTCTTCCGTAGGTTGGTTTAATTCCAATCACTCCGCAAAATGATGCAGGCTGACGAATACTGCCGCCTGTATCAGTTCCCAATGAAGCTAGGCACATATCTATTTGCACCGCCACCGCACTTCCGCCCGACGAACCGCCCGGAACCTTCGTTTCATCCAAACCATTTTTCACATTTCCGTAAGCCGAATTTTCGTTCGACGAACCCATTGCAAATTCATCGCAGTTGGTTCTGCCAATGATAATGGCATCTTCATTCAACAACCGCTCAATGGCAGTTCCCGAATAAAGTGAAGTAAATCCTTTCAGAATTTTTGAGGATGAAGAAACTTTGTGTCCCTTGTGGCACAGCACATCTTTCAGCGCAATCACCATTCCGGCTAAACGACCTGCGGTTTTGTTTTTTATTTTTTCGTCAACGAGGGCGGCCTGCTGCAATGCTTCTTCTGCATACACTTCCAGAAAAGCATTGAGGTGTTTTTTCTTTTCAATGTTAGAGAGATAATGTTTTACCAGACTTATACAATCAGTCTTTCTACTTTCCAAATCAATTTTGATTTGCGATAAAGAAGAATAAAGCGGATTCAATTTCGGAATTAAAATTTTATTTTACTATTTATATAATCACAAATTCTACCTTCAAAAAAGAAAAGAGAATGAAAAATAATTTATTATTTATTCTTTTGGCGATTCTTTTTTCGGGTCTTCCTCCTTCATACCCTTCTCAATTTCGGATTCAACATTTGCTTTTGCGCTATTGAACTCACGAATTCCTTTACCGATACCCTTCATTAGTTCAGGTATTTTTCTTCCTCCGAAAAACAGAAGGACTACTAGTAAAATCAAGATCCACTCGCTGCCACCAGGTAAGCTTAGTAAAAGAATGTGTTGCATGTTAAATTGTATTGAGAGTGTAAATGTAGATTGAAAAAGGGAAGTGCAAAAATTACTTCTGCGCCAGCCAGTTTTCAGGGTCTAGCAAGGTGGTGCCTTTCCATATTTCGAGGTGAACCATGGTGCCTTCTTCTTTATCGGTATAGGCACGACCGATGGATTGCTTGGTTTCTACTTTGTCGTTTGGCTTGACTGTTACGCTTGCCATGTTGCTGTAAACGGTGAAGTAATCGCCGTGACGAATGATGACCGCCGTGTGGTAACCGGGATTGGCGAGCACACTAACCACAATGCCTTTGAATATGCTGCGCACATTGGCGCCGCCGTTTGTTTTTATATCGCAGCCATTATTTTTTGTGGTGACATTTTTTAGAACGGAATGCGGATGTGTGCCGAACGATTCGATGATGACTCCCTGCTCGACAGGCCACGGAAAATTGCCAATGTTGGCGGCGAATGAACTGGACATTGCCGCGATTTCGGGTGTGGTAGTGATGGTGCCGCCGGTGGTGGTTTTGGAATTGGTGCCGGTGGTGGTGTTTTTTTTTGTGCTTGCCGCTATTTCTTTTTTAATGGCATCGGAAATGAGTTTGTTGAGTTTGGTTTGTTCGGCTTTCTTTTTTGTGAGGTCGGCTTTTATTTTTTTCTCCTGAGTGGAAAGTTGCTTTACCACTTTGTCTTTATCTGATTTTTCTTTTTGCAGTTTATTTTTTTCGGCCTGCTGCTGTGTGAGCAATTCTTTCTTTTCGTTTTTCTGCTTGCTCAGCACTTTTACTTTTCCGGTTAATGTGTTTTTTGTCTGCACTATTAAACCGGCCTGGGTGCGGCGGTAGGCGCTGTATTTGCGGAGGTAAAGAATGCGGCGCACTGCATCGTTAAAACTTTCGGCGGACAACACAAACAACAAGCGACTGTAAGTGCTGCGGTGTTTGTAGGCCGTGTAAACCATGACGGCATAATTTTTTTTCAGCTTGGATAAATTGCCATCCATGGTTTTGATGGATGATTTTGTTTTGCCAATTTGACTATCAATCTGGTTGAGTTGCGAATTGTAATTGCCGATTAATTTTTCACGTGATGATATTTTTTTCTGCAACGCTTTTACTTCGGTGAGAGAAGAGGTTTTGGATTTTTTTGTTTTGTCGAGATCTTTTTGCATTTGCTCAATTTCTTTGAGCAGCGAATCTTTTTTCTTCTGCAATTCGTCTTTTGTCTGGGCAAAAGAATTAGCAGCAACAATTAATAACAGGAATAAAAACGAAATGAGTGTTTTAAAATGTTTATTCATATTTCTCTTTTACATTGAACGGAAATTTCAGTGGCTCGTTGATTTTTACTTTCGAAAAATTGATGAACAACCTTGTGTTGTCGGCATCGTTGAGCTGAACTTCTCTGTCCAAAGCAAAAGGATTTGCGTTGTCGCGGCTATAATTTTTATACTTCAGTTTTAAGCTTTTGCCCATTGCACTGTCCACCAGGTCGGTGCTTAGCACTGTATAATCGGGGTTGAGTTCTATAAAACTTGTTCGTTTTTTCCCATCATTTTTAAGAGTATAAGTAGAATCCTGCTTTTTGGTTTTGAATTTTTTCTCGTCGAAATAAATAGGGATACCTGTAATGATGTTTTCGAAAATATCGTAATCGACTTCAACCGAAGTGAAATTGCTGAAGTATTTATAATCGTAACTGAAGAATTTTTTATTTAACCGATCAATCACATAAACCGAATCGTGTGAAGCAAAAACTCTTAGACCTTCAACTCCTAAAGAAGAAATTGAAATCCAGATGGCACTGTCGTGCTTAATTCTGATATTAGCGTTGGCGCTTCGGGAACCTTTATCGTCGGCCAAAGTGAATTTTGCTTTTGCTGAAAAATATTCGAACTCAAAATTGTTTTCGCGCATACTGTCGCGCACTGATTGCGTGTCGGTGGTATCAACCAAAATTTCGTTTTTTTTCACTGCTCTTTTAAAAGTGAAACAGGCATTGAATAAAACGAGAATGAAAACAAAAACCCCAATCCGTTTATTCATACAATTTTTTGTCGTTGATTTTTTTGTCGAGCCATTCTGATTCAGCATGAAACTCTTTTGCCTTCATCCAGTTTTCTAAAGCTTTATCGGTTTCTCCCAATTGAAATAAAATATCGCCGTAGTGTTCGAGTATGGTTCCGTTTTTATTGCCGCCGTTTAACAATGCCTTTTCAATTTGTATTTTTGCTTCCGGATATTTTTTCTCCTTGTAAAGCACCCATGCATAAGTGTCTAAGTTGCCTGCATTATTCGGGGTTGCTTTTATTGCTTTCTGAATCACCATTTCTGCTCTGTCTAATTTCTCACCTCTTAACGATAAGTAGTAAGCATAATTGTTCATGGCAAAATAATTTTCATCATCGAGTGATAAACTCAATTCGTAACAACTATCCGATGCGGAATATTTTTTTAATCCATTAAAACCTTCGGCAATACTTGAATACAAATCTGAAACTAGTTTTTTATCCTCGCTTCCTATATTTATTGCCTTAGCAATTGCGTTAACTGCCTCGTAATATTTTTTATTCTGAAGTTGTGTTACACCTAATATATAGGACGGCAGCCCCTGTGAAGGAAATAATTCGGCACAGCGTGTGGCATCATTGACTAAGCTATCTTTTAACTTCAAGGCAGATTCTAAATACAAAACTTGTTGCCAGATGGTGAACTTGCTGTTATCTAATTTTAATGCGGATTGATAATGCTGCAATGCATTTACATTTTGCTCTAACTGATTTAGCACATCGCCATACATCGCAAATGCTTTTGCTTCGGTGGGATGTGTGGCAATTAAAATGGCACCCAACTGTAACGCTTCGTTTTTTCTGGTTTCATCTTTCAGATACGATAGGTAACTCAGCATCACTTTTATTTTATTATCAATATCCATTGATGGCGAAGCGAAAACTTTTTTCATGGCTTCGAAATATTTTTCATTGTCGCCGGTTCTTCTGTAGTAATCTGAAAGAGTGAGTTGTGCGGTTGCATTGTTCGGATCAACCTCTGTTAATCTTTTTATTATCTCAATTATTTTATCGTTATCGCCTGATTTAGTATAAAGGTCAGCAAGCATGGCAAGGAATCGCGGTTCAGTTGGATTTATATTAGATAGCTTTTGAATCTCGGCTACTGCTAGATTCTCCTTACCCATTTTAATAAAGAGTCGTTGTTTTTCCATTGATAATTCTTCCTGCACACCAACCTGCTGTTCAATTTTATTGTACGTGTCAATTGCTTGCTGATTTTGTCCGGAAAGTGAAAGAAAATAAGCGTAGTTAAAAAGATAATCAACATTGTTGGGCGCTTGCTTACACAACATTCCATAAACATCGCCAGCAGCTTTAGGATTTCCACTTCGATTTAATATCTCGGCATACAATTGCTCGTAATATTTATTGGTCGGACTTTGCTTCACAGAAATCTTTATGCGTGTGAGCGCCTCAGTGTATTGCTGCGCCTGGTATAAAATATTTGCTATTTGAAAATTTACTGCGTCATTCTCGGGTTGAATTTTTAAACAATCTTTATAAAGCACCAAAGCTTTTTGTTCATTACCTAGAATCTCTTGCCTTTTTCCTTCGAGAAAAGTGTTTTCAAGTTCAGTTGCTTTCGGATCTTGGCCAACAACTCCATTCACTTTTGCTTCCGGTTGATTTGCCCCTTTAGTTGAAGACTTCGTGGTTTTGCAGGAAGAAAGAAGTAAAAAATGAAATGAAAAAATAGAAATAATTATTGCATAGGAAATTTTTTGCGAAGAAAAATTTCTGATAAATAAAACACGAGAGATAGAAAGGGGATTTAAAAAAAGGATCATAATTCGGTTGAATAATCGCCAAGGCTTAAATCTGATGGTTTCGATTCTATTGAGGCATTGCTTCCAATCATGCTGTTATTTATCACTCTGTAACGAATTTGTGTTTGATTTTGTATGATGCTGTTTTCAACTCTGCTGTTTTCAATTCTGCTTCCAGCGCCAATAGATACATATGGACCAACAACTGAATTTTTAATCACCACTTTTTCTCCAACAAAACAAGGAGGAATAATTACGGCATTTTCCATAACCGTACTCTCAGCGACCAATTGTTTGTGCTTGGTTAATTCGAGTACGCGCTGATTTGTATAAACTGTTGCATCCTTGTTTCCGCAATCGAGCCACTCTTTTACTTCGGCGGTAACGAGTTTCATTCCCTTATTTTTCATATTTTCCAACGCATCAGTAATTTGATATTCTCCTTTGATACGGATGTTATTATCAATCAGGTACTGCAATTCTTTTTCAAGATTCACTCCATCGCGGAAATAATAAATGCCAATGATGGCGAGGTCAGAAATAAATGTCGGCGATTTTTCCACAAACTCTTTCACCACTTTATTTTTATCTAACACCACCACACCAAAAGCTGATGGATCGGGAATGCGATGCACCCAAATAATTCCATCTTGTGATTTATCAATTTTAAAATCGGCATAAAATAAAGTATCAGCAAAAGCGACAATTACATTTTCAGTTAAACATTCGCGTGCACATAAAATGGCGTGTGCCGTTCCGAGCGCTTCATTCTGATAAAATATTTTCCCTTTAGCCCCAACACTTTCAGCTATGGATAAAAGATTTTTCTCAATTTCATCACCAAAGCGTCCGACCACAAAAGCAATTTCATGAATATCATCGGCACACATTTCAGCAATATCTTCCACTAATCTTTGAACAATTGGCTTACCACCGACTGCAATTAAAGGTTTAGGGGTAGTGAGTGTATGTGGACGCATCCTTTTTCCCATACCCGCCATTGGAATAATTATATTCATATTTTTAATTAAAAAGTAAAAACATTTGACTACTGTGAATTTTAAGGTTTAAAAATTCATTTTACTCCAGTTGAACCAAAGCCGCCAGCACCTCGTGATGTCTCTTGTAGTTCGTCAACTGCCTCCCAATTGATTTGTTCGAATTTTGAGATTACCATTTGTGCCACCCTCTCACCATGTTCAATGATTTGTGTTTCATTAGAAAGATTTATCACGATCACTTTTATTTCTCCACGGTAATCGCTGTCGATGGTTCCAGGAGTGTTGAGTATTGTTAACCCTTTCTTCACTGCCATTCCACTGCGTGGACGAATCTGTGCTTCAAAGCCACAAGTTAATTCCATGAATAATCCTGTTGGAACCAGTGCTCTTTCCATAGGTTTTAATTCAATGGTTGCAGTAAGATTTGCTCGTAAATCCATTCCTGCTGAACCGATGGTTTCGTAGGATGGCAATGTGTTGGAAGAGTGGTTGATGATTTTAACTTTCATAGTGCTCAAAAGTAAACAATGAAGATGGAAAGAATTATTTCTGGGACACAGAAATCCATTCTCGATTTTTCCATTTACGTTCTACAAAGTAAACAATCAATACAAAAACAAAAATTGTAGCGATTGAAAGTCCAATATAAAGCAAACGGCTAATTACAAAAAGCTGATGGTAGTATGGATTACAAAACCAACCAATGAACAAGGCAAACCCAACATAGAACAAAAACTTATTTACATCATACGGCACACGATAAAAATTTTGTCCGAATAAATAGGAGGTGATCATCATTATTGTATAACACGCCAAGGTTGCCCATGCAGAACCGATATATCCGATTTTAGGAATGAGAATAATATTAAGAGTGATGGTAATGATGGCGCCCATTACTGCTATGGAAGCTCCAAACAAAGTTTTATCAGTGAGTTTGTACCAGACCGTTAGGTTGTAGTAAATACCAAGTGAAAGATTCGCCAGTAAAAGTATTGGTACAATCTGCAACCCTTCGTAATAACTTTTATCCTGTAAAAAATATTTGAAGTAATCAAGAAAGCACATCACGAAAATAAAAATGCAACTACATACAATCACAAAATAATTCATCGTTCGTGCATACATAATTTTTGCATCGAGTTTTTTTGATTCATTAAAGAAGAATGGTTCCGCTGCCATTCTATAGGCCTGTACAAACAAAGTCATGAGTATGCTTATTTTATAACTTGCGCTGTAAATTCCAACAAGGGCTAGATTTTTTTCATTGTTAAATGAAAGAAAAATCTGAAGCAGCACTCGGTCGAGTGTTTCATTTACCATTCCTGCCAATCCAACGATTAAAAGCGGTAAACTATAAAGCAGCATTTTTTTCAAGATGACTATATCTACTTTCAATTTGCACAATGAATTTTCACTTTCAATAGCTGAATCAAACAAATCAGTTTTCGATTTACCCAATCGTACTTTGTGAACCATGCATATAACAATTACAAGCGTAACAGCGCTTGCAATCAGGTTGCTGATAAAGACATATATCACTGAATCAGATTCCAATTTATGAAACCAAACTCCGGTTTTCAAATAGGGTTGAATAACCAAAAACCAAGCACTGAACCCAACATTTATTAAAACATTGATAAGCTTTATCATTCCGTATTTCAGGGGACGATTCTCTATCCGTAATCTCGCAAAGGGAATAGAAGAAATGGCATCAAATGCGAGTATCCATGCAAAACAAATAACATATTCAGGATGATTAGGAAAGCGGATAAATTGTGCAATAGGCGATGCAAAAAAAGAAAGGAGCAAAGCAAAGAATATGGAAGAAATCAGCAGAGAAATTTGTGCCGTGGCATACACTTTTTGTTTGTTATTTTCATGTGTGGCAAATCGAAAAAATCCAGATTCCATTCCGTAAGTAAAAAACACAGTTAATAAACTGATATAAGAAAAGAGCGCTGAAACCACGCCATAATCTGAAGGAAAAAATACAGCAGTATGAACAGGTAGTAACAAATAGTTAATGAACCGCGCGAGCATGGTTGTTAATCCATAAATTACTGTTTGACCTGCTAGTTTTTTAATTACGCTATTCAATAGTTTTGATTGGTTATTGGGAATTAGAAACTTAATTGACGGGACTTCGATAAGTTCAATGTGACATTGACCCAATAGGTTTGTCAGTCTGAAGCCTGTCAAAGACTGAGTAAAAATAAATTCAACGAATATGAATGAATAAAAAGTGTTTCAACAGAAAAAAAAAATCTGTACAAAATGAAAATAAAAAAAGAGGGCTGTTCGATTTCGAACAGCCCTCTAAATATTTAATCTCTTTAGAAATTATTTAACAACTACTTTGTTATAATAAGCTTTTTCATCGAGCATTACTACCACATTGTATATTCCAGTTGCATAATGAGAAAGATCAAGTGTTTGATACAACGAAGCTTCAAATGAAATTTCGTTCATTAACTGTCCGATTGAGTTGTAAATTTTTGCTGAACCTTTTGAGAAAGAGTCATTTCCGAATCCAAGTGTAATTTGGTCAGAAGCCGGATTTGGAGTAATAGAAATTTCTCCATCCTTAATTACTTGGGCTGAAACTCCTTGCTCTACTATTCTTACCCAACCCTGGTAAGGAATTTTATTGTATGCAGTTACAGTTACAAGAATGGAGTCATCAGCCACATTTGTCAAGTTTCCGGTTGTAAATGGAATAGATGTAGATGCACTGCTGAAAGTAGCCACTCCATTAATTTGGCTTGCGGTATAAAGACAGACTTTTGCACCTGTAATATTGCAATTCACTGTAAGGTTAGTTGCCGCCCTTGTTACAGTTGCGATGTGGGTCACCTCCATAGAATCCGGCACATCAGTCCGAACCATTACTGATGGATCTCCAAAACATGTCCAAGTATCAGTCATGTCGGTTCCGTTAGTTCCTGATTGATTTTGATTCATGAAAGCCAAACCGCAAACTGATATTCCGCCAAAAGTCCGACGAATATTTGTAGCCCCCTCAGTTAGTACATTATTAAATTCAATCTGTGCCCACATTGGTGGTTCCCATGATTGATTGATTGTAGACATCATTGATGCAATTGCACCTATTGGATTTCCGCTATTATCGGTAGCACGAGCCCATGTTTCAGCAAAACAAGTATAAGGAACAAAATTCCCTGTCTGGCAACCAACTATCCATATGAAAGGTAATTTATTTGTATTAGTAAGCGCATCAACATCTGAATTGTAAAACGAAGTTGTTACAATCTGATCATAATTTCCATGTCCAGTGTAATTTATTAAACCTACGCCGCTATTTATTAATGAAGATAAATTCGAAGCTGTTGGATTTCCAGCAGCATCAGAACCTCCTTGAGAACCTTCATATAATTCAGATACTGTAGAATAATTATATCCCATAAGTGGTGGGCGAATAATAGTTCTTTCAAATTCCCAATCAGCTAATCCATTATAACCTTGTCCGGCTCCTTGCGGAGAAGCAATTCCTACTGAATTACTATACCATGAACCAGTTGCAGGAGTTTTTTCATAGAAAATTGTACGGTCAACCTGAGTAGTAACATGCGCGGCACTTGAAGCAGAAAATCTGCCAACTATTACATCAGGGTAGTGATCGCTTCCGTCTAAAAATCCATAATTCTGATCAGAATCTTCGCCACCGATTGTGCTGCTTGGAACCTGAGCGGCATCCCCAACTAAAAGTAAAAAAGCAAAATCACTATTTGAGTTGTAATAAGTCTGAATATAACTTTTTATTGCGGTAGCTGTAGCCCCAGCAACACTTTTTGCAATCAGATCCACCTGAATTCCTTGTTGCATTTTCCAATCAACAAATGATTTCATATTAGACATATAAGCATCGTAGCAAATGATCAACATTCTTCCACTTTCGGTAATTGAAGCGTAACGAGTTTGATTTTGTAAAGCAGAATAGTTCAAAAAAATGTTGGAATAAATCATATCGAACTGATCGTTCAAATGGCTGAGTGGGGTTGCGCGAATAAGCGGATTTAATGCGGGACTATTATTAGCCGTAAGTTCTACAATAATGTCCTTGGCAATTCTTAATTCCTTAGTAATCGGGTTATACTGAATAGCATTTATTGTAACTGAAAGTCCTCTAAAATCGCGAATGATATATGGTTCGCAAAGTGAAGTGGTTGTAACTGGGAAAAAATTATTGGAATCATAAATATCCGAATAAGAAAACGGAACAGTAGATGGATCAACTGTTCTCATAATATTACCTTTTGAGGCAACAATATTTATGTTTGTAAGAATACTTGATTCTAAAATGGTAGAGGAAACTTCCATTGTTTTATTATCCGGAATAATCAGAGAGGCAGTTAATTTTTGTACATCAGGTGCACCATTTTGAAGAATAGAAGACCCCTTATCAAGAATAGCTTTGTATTCAATTCCATTTGGGGTTTGAACTTCAACTAATTGAAATCCACCAATCTTAACTTCAATTACAATTTTGTCTATTGATTGATGCAAAACCGTAAAGGTTGTTTCCTTGCCGTTTGGATCTGTAGCAAAGGATTGAAGCGAGTAAATAAAAAGTAATGATATTAAAAGAGGGCTGATTTTTCTCATTTGAATGGCTTGTATTTATTTAAAAGAAAGCGAAAGGTAGAATTTCTATCGAAACTACAAAATATAAACAATAATTGGTAAAATAAGTTTAAAACCGATTGTTAATATTCAGTCACAAGATGAATGAATAACACTTCTATTTTTGACCACACAAAAATTATTCAATGGCTTCAACAGAAGAATTAGAAAAAACTGCAACACAGGTAAGAAGAGATATTGTTCGAATGGTTCATGCCGTTCAATCAGGACATCCGGGAGGTTCGTTAGGGTGTGCTGATTTTTTAACCGCACTTTATTTTGAAATAATGAGCCGCAAAAAAGAATTTGAGATGGATGGTATTGGTGAAGATTTATTTTTTCTTTCAAATGGTCATATCAGTCCAGTTTTTTATTCTGTGTTATCACGAAGCGGTTATTTTCCCGTTGAAGAGTTAAGAACATTTCGAAAATTAAATACTCGATTACAGGGGCACCCTACAACACACGAACATTTACCCGGTGTAAGAATTGCGAGTGGTTCACTCGGTCAGGGTATGTCAGTTGCTTGTGGTGCCGCTTATGCAAAAAAAATGAACAACGATTCGCATCTCGTTTATTCATTGCATGGAGATGGCGAATTGGAAGAGGGACAAAATTGGGAAGCCATTATGTTTGCTGCGCATCATCAATTAGATAATATGATTGCAACCATTGATTGGAACGGTCAACAAATAGATGGCCCTACTGAAAAAGTGATGGCACTCGGGGATTTAAAAGCGAAATTCGAATCTTTTGGGTGGCAGGTATTGCTGATGAACGGGAATGTGATGGAGGAAATTTTAAGTGGTATGCAAAAAGCAAAAGCAATGACAGGAAAAGGTAAGCCAACTGTTATACTAATGAAAACAATTATGGGCTTTGGTGTTGACTTTATGATGGGAAGTCATGAATGGCATGGTATTGCACCAAACGATGTTCAACTCGCAAAAGCGTTGGAACAATTGCCAATGACTTTAATTGATTACTAACAACAGATGCCGTTGCAGATTTGAAAATCGCAATAGCATTACAAAAATAATTTTTTATCATCAAATTCGTTTTCGAATAAACTCCCTCTGATTGCCGAAAAAATTTTTACTCTTTATTTTTATAATTTTAAGTGCCGAAATAAATTTCGCACAAACTTCACGCATCTTGATTATTCTAGATGGAAGCGGAAGTATGAAGCAAAAATTTCAACAAGAAATAAAATTTGAATTAGCCGGAAATCTTTTAGTGTCATTTATCGACAGTATGGAGCGCACCAATCCAAAAGTTGAATTTGCGTTGCGTGTGCTTGGCCATCAATATTCAAAAACACAAACCAATTGTAAAGACACAAAACTTGAAGTTTCATTTGCGAAAAAAAATTCCGAGAACATTAAAAAGGCTTTGAAACGAATAATACCACAGGGGCAAACGCCACTTACTTATGCCCTTGAACAATCCCTTAATGATTTTCCAAAAGATTCCACCGCATACAATTCAATCATATTAATTACAGATGGAATAGAAACTTGCGGCGGAAATCCATGTGACCTTGCCGAGTTGTTTCAGCAAAAAAGAATTGTACTCAAACCATTTATTGTTGGGTTAGGAATTGCTGACTCACTGAAAAAATTCTTTAACTGCCTTGGTACTTATTATGATGTGATTGATGAAAATGAATTCGGTGGAGTGCTGAACGCAGTAATAAAACAAGCTCTGAACAAAACTACTGTTCAAGTGAATTTACTCGATGCTTATGGTATGCCTAACGAAACAAATGTGGAAATGAGTTTTCTCGACCACTATTCACACAAAACACTTTTCAATTTCGTTCATACCATCGATGCACAAGGAATTCCTGATACTCTTCGCCTCGACCCAAAAGGACGATATGATTTAGTGGTTCACACTTTTCCACCGGTAAGAAAAAATAACATAGAATTACTTCCGGGCAAACACACCATGATTGCTTTGGATATTCCGCAAGGCAAACTGGATTTAAAAATTGATGGTCAAACAAACTCGTATACCCCTGTTCAATGTATTATTCGAAAGGTTGGAACTGAAGAAATATTATATGTTCAGGATTTTAATTCCACCCGAAAATACCTGGCAGGCGATTATGATCTTGAAATTCTGACTGTGCCAAGAGTTTATAAATACGGAGTGCGGCTTCAACAATCGCCGGAAACCACAATACATATTCCAGTTCCGGGTACAGTTACATTACAGCCAATGCAACTGATAGTGGCAACATTGTTTTTTAAAGAAAATAATACTTTGACAAAAGTTTATGATTTCAATGCGTTGAAATCGAACACTAGTTTACAGATTCAGCCCGGAGAATATATTTTGATTTCGAGACCTGATAAAGGAAAAAGAGCAAACCTTACTCAGCAAAAAATATTTACAGTTTCATCAAACAAAACCACACTGGTGAAACTATGAGGAACTGTTTTTTTATTTTAATTGGTTCAATTGCAATTGTCACCCTGAGCTTGTCGAAGAGCGTGGCTCAAACAGCTCCATCAGTACCCATTACAAGAGTTTTGTTTTTAGTTGATGCTTCTTCCAGTATGATGGTGTCGTGGGGAAATGAGCCCCGAATGAATGTTGCAAAAAGAATCCTCGGGGAAATTATTGATACGCTAAAGCGTAAACCAAATATTGAGTTAGGGCTTCGCGTTTATGGTAGCCAGTCTATTTCATCACTCAATGATTGTAATGACACAAAATTACTTGTCCCGTTTGGAAATGATAATGCAGGGATCATAAAAGCATCGTTAAAAAATTTAGAGCCAATGGGAATTACTCCCATCAGTATGTCAATGGAAAAAGCCGCCAATGATTTTCCAAAAGATATTTACTCGCGAAATATTCTTATTCTGATTACTGATGGTGCTGAAAGTTGTGATGTTGATCCTTGCGCAGTTTCTCTTGCACTGCAAAAAAATGGCGTGTTCCTCCGACCGTTTATAATTGGATTAAACGCCGACAATACCATAATCAGCAACCTGCAATGCATGGGTGCTTTTTATAATGCTCAAGACCCTCAGGGTTTTAAAAATGCAATGCAGCAAATTCTGAATGCGGCACTTAATCCAACATATATTCAGGTGAATTTGCTCGATATAAATAATAATGCCTCAGAAACTGATGCTGTTATGACTTTTTATGACAACCGAAGCGGAGCCATAAGATATAATTACACTCACACGCTTAATTACAAAGGCATCTCAGATACTGTAAATCTTGACCCTGTGAGTGCTTATAACTTGGTTGTGCAAACAACTCCACCTGTTGAATTAAAAGATATTGAACTAGCTCCAAAAAGTATTAACAAAGTAAATGTGTCCGCACCTCAGGGATATTTATTTATTAAATTACAAGGCACAACAATTAACAATAACATTAACAACAAAATAAAATGCTTGATAAAGCAATCTGAAAATTACGGAACTGTGCAGGTTCAGGAAATAAATACCAGACAAAAATTTATTTGCGGAAAATATGATCTTGAATTTTTAACTCTTCCAAGAACTAAGCTTCACAATATTGATATAGCTCAGAGTAAAACAACAACCATTGAAATTCCAACTCCTGGTGTTTTAACTATTCAGAAATCGGTTCCTGGTTATGGAGGAATTCTTTGGTTAAACGGAACAGCCTGGCAAAAAATTTTTACACTAAGTGAAAATGGTGGAATAGAAACCATTGCCTTACAACCAGGCAGCTACAAAATTGTTTTTCGCGCAAAAATGTCAAAAAAAACTACCGACACTAAAGAACAACTCATTAACATTACAACCGGAGGAACCGCTTCCGCAAAATTTTAATTATGCTCGAACAATACAACGATAACGATAAGAAAGAAACACGCGGCGGCTTCGGTGCAGGGCTCGTGGAAGTGGCTCGAAAAAACCCGAAAGTGGTGGCGCTAACTGCTGACCTTGCTGGCTCATTACGAATGGATGAATTCATTAAAGAATTTCCCTCTCGTTTTATTCAGGTTGGAATTGCTGAAGCAAACATGATTGGTGTGGCCGCAGGTTTAACAATTGGTGGAATGATTCCTTACACTGGAACTTTTGCTAATTTTTCTACTGGAAGAGTGTATGACCAGATTCGCCAAAGCATTGCTTACAGCGGAAAAAATGTAAAGATATGCGCATCGCACGCAGGCTTAACACTTGGTGAAGATGGGGCAACTCACCAGATTCTTGAGGACATTGGTTTGATGAAAATGTTACCAGGCATGACTGTAATTGTTCCATGCGACTACAACCAAACAAAGGCAGCAACGATTGCTATTGCTGATTATGACGGGCCTGTTTATCTTCGGTTCGGAAGACCCAAAACTCCCAACATCACTACTGCTGAGCAATTCATTATTGGAAAAGCACAAATGATGAATGTAGGAAATGATGTCAGCATATTCGCATGTGGCCATCTGGTTTGGAAAGCAATTGAAGCCGCAAAAATTCTCTCTGCAAAAAATATTTCGTGTGAGGTGATAAACATTCACACCATAAAACCATTGGATGAAGAAGCGATTCTTAATTCGGTTCGCAAAACAAAATGTTGTGTAACAGCCGAAGAGCATCAGCAATACGGCGGACTTGGCGAAAGTATTGCCGGAGTGCTCAGCAGAAAATTTCCGGTTCCAATTGAAATGGTTGCTGTGCAGGATTCATTTGGTGAAAGCGGTAAACCCGAAGAACTTTTAACGAAGTACAATATTGATACACCTAATGTGGTGGAAGCAGTGATGAGGGTTGTTGGAAGGAAATAAATAAAATTTTGAACAAAAAAAGTCGTTCTCAATTCATGAGACGACTTTTTCTTTTTATAATTAAATATTTTATCTCTTTTTAAACCTTGAAAGTTATTACTAGTCAATATTAAAATGTTTTGAAAATACATCTTCGCTACTGAATGACCATTCAAATAACCGATGCAGAATTATTAATGCAGTTCAGAACAACTGATAAACGCGAGGAGAGTTATACCATTCTCATTCGTCGCTATCAGGAGCGGTTGTACTGGCACATCAGAAGAATTGTAATTGATCACGACGATGCTAATGATATTCTGCAAAATGTTTTTATCAAAGTGTGGAAGAGTTTGGATGGTTTTCGTGAAGACTCGCAACTTTTTACTTGGCTCTATAGGATTGCCACCAACGAAAGTATCACCTTTTTAAACAGCAAGAAGAAGCGGTTTTTTCTTCCGATTGAAGATGTGACAAAGGAATTAAAAAACAAACTCACCACTTCCGGAAATTTTTCGGAGAGCAAAACAGAGATTAAACTGCAGGAAGCTATTTTGAGTCTGCCTGAAAAACAAAGAGTGGTTTTCAATTTGCGGTACTACGACGAAATGCCTTACGACTATATGAGTCAGGTGCTTGGCACTTCGGTAGGGGCTCTAAAAGCATCATTTCATCATGCTGTAAAAAAAGTAGAGAAATTTTTACTGGCCGATTAAACCATCCAAATTAAAAAACATCATAGTAACATCGACACAAAATGGAAAACAGGAACAGTATATTGAATGAATTAAAACAACTCTCTCCGCTTTTGGCTGAACGGAAAAAGGAGAATCTGTTTTCTGTTCCTGAAAACTATTTCAGCACTGTGGAAGCAAATGTGAAGGAAAAAATATATGCTGAATCAGTGAGTGCTGAATTGAAGAACTCCGGGTTGAAAGAATTTAAAAAGCTGGAAGTGTTTGATGTGCCTTACGGATATTTCGAACGATTGCCCATTGAAATTCTGCAAAAAACTTCCCGCAAAAAGTCACTTACTATTTTAGAAAATGTGAGCGAGTATTTTCAATATTCTTTTCGCTTAACACATTTGCTTGCTGCAGCGCCTGTGCTTGCTGTTATGATTTTGGCAATTGTTGTTATAATAAAACCGATTCATGAAGTTGAAACCATATCTCCATTAGCACAGATAAGCAACGAAGAAATAAGTTCATACCTATCTGAAAATATATCCTCGCTGGATGAAAGTTCAATCGTTGCTCAGATGAATGAAAAAGCAGTCGGCAGCCTGAATGCAGGAATTGAAATTCAAAATTCAGATTTCGAAGAATCGCTGAACGACTTAAACGGAATAACTCTAGACGACATACAAAACCTATAAGTCATTAAAATAAATTTTACAAAATGAAAAAGACGATTTTAGTAATTACGATTTTGTTGAGTTGTTTACTCACAAAGGCACAACCTGGTCCCGGCGGTGGCGGCGACAAAAAAGAAAAGATTGAAGCAATTAAAGTTGGATATATAACCAAGGGGTTAAATCTGACTTCTGATGAGGCTAAAGTCTTTTGGCCTGTTTACAATCAATTCGATACTGAAATGGAAGCAATTAGGAAAAGCAGAATGTCAAAACTTATGAATGCTAAGGTTAACTTCGATGATATGAGCGATGCTGATGTTGCAAAAACTATTGATGCCGAATTCAGTTCACAGTTAGACGAACTCAATATCAAAAAGAAATATAATGAAGAGTTTAAAAAAGTATTGCCTATAAAAAAGGTTGCTAAGTTTTGGGTTTCGGAACAAAAATTCAAGCTTTACTTACTTGAACAATTAAAGCAACAACATGGAAACGGAATGCCTCCGCCAAAAGGACCCGGCCCTGGTGGTCCGCATTAATATTGTTGGCACACGAAATCAATATACATTTGCCCCTTAAGCCGATACAACTTCCTTAGATAAATTTTCATCTGATTAACTAAATTTATAAAAAATAAAGAAACATGAAAGAAGGAATTCTAAAGTTTTCGCTACTCGCAATGTTATTTGCCTCAATCACAACTTTTAATTCATGTAAGAAAGAACTAAGTGATGATGACACCTCTGTTGCAGCTGACAATTTTAAAGCTGAAAACGAGTCTGACCGAATCTGGGATGCTATAAATTCATCGGCATACGAAAACAGTATTTACAAAATGGAAGATGCAAATTTTGCTCTGCTTCCTTCTTGTGCTGAAGTATTTTTAGACACCATTCCTGATACAATTACTGGCGAAAAATCAATCACCATTTTATTTGACACCACAAATAATTTAGGGTGCTTATGCAGTGGTTGGGATAACAAGTATCGCAAAGGAGAAATAAAGGCCACTTGGACAGGTCCATATCGCCAGGTAGGAACTGTAATTAAAATTACCACTCACAACTACTATGTGAATAGCGATAAATTTGATTATGTAAAAACTGTAACTAACAACGGAACAAATGGTGCCGGTCATTTAACTTATGCAATTGATGTTAGTTTAGCTAACATCCTTTTTTCTGATGGAACTTCAATGAGTTGGACTTCACAACGAACCCGCGAATGGGTGGAAGGGCAAGGAAGTTTAACTCCTCTTGATGATGTGTATTCAATTACAGGAAATGCTGAGGGAGTTAGTCGTGCGAGTGTAAATTTCACGACAAGCATTACTGATCCTTTAATTATTGCTGTAGGTTGCCCATATATTAAACAAGGGATTATTGAAATCACACCTGATGGAAATCCAATTCGCACTCTTGATTTCGGAACTGGCGGTTGTGATGCTCAAGCAACAGTTGAAATTAATGGTATTGTATTTAATATCGTTTTGCAGTAAATCCTAAAAGCAAGTAGAACAAAGAGCTTTCTGAATTTCGGAGGGCTCTTTTTATTTCAATAAGCTACAAATGTCTTTCTCGCTCGTATTTTCGCTCTTGAAAATTTCAGAATTGAATGAAGTCACCGGAAATTTATAAACCAAAAAATAAAATTAGAATTGTGACTGCTGCATCACTGTTCGATGGGCACGATGCTGCGATAAATATTATGCGCCGAATTATTCAGGCGAGTGGTGCGGAGGTGATTCATTTGGGGCATGATAGAAGCGTAAAAGAAATTGTGGATTGCGCCATTCAGGAAGATGCACAGGCGATTGCGATTACGAGTTACCAGGGCGGGCACAATGAGTTTTTCAAATACATGCACGACATGCTGAAGGAAAATGGTTGCGGTCATGTAAAAATTTTTGGCGGAGGCGGCGGCACTATTCTTCCTTCTGAAATTGCTGACTTACATGATTATGGCATCACACGCATTTATCATCCTGATGATGGTCGCTCAATGGGTTTGCAGGGAATGATAAATGATTTGTTGCAACAATGTGATTTCGCAACGGGGGAAATATTGAACGGAGAAATAAATTATCTCGATGCAAAGCATCCACATTCGATTGCGCGATTGATTTCTTCAGCAGAAAATTTTCCGGATGTGGCAAAGTCCGCATTGACTGAAATTCATCAGAAAGCGAAAGCAGTTAAGACACCAATACTTGGAATCACCGGAACAGGTGGTGCTGGAAAATCTTCGCTGGTTGATGAACTTGTTCGCCGTTTTCTCATTGACTTCAAAGACAAAACAATTGCAATTATTTCTGTTGACCCGTCGAAACGAAAAACAGGCGGTGCATTGCTCGGCGACAGAATACGCATGAACAGCATCAACAATCCGCGCGTGTATATGCGCTCGCTTGCCACACGACAATCGAATCTTGCGCTGTCGAAATATGTGAAGGAAGCTTTAGATGTTGTGAAAGCTGCGGGTTACGATTTAATCATTCTTGAAACTTCGGGCATTGGACAAAGCGATACTGAAATCACCGACCACAGCGATGTGAGTTTGTATGTGATGACTCCTGAATACGGTGCGGCATCGCAACTGGAAAAAATTGACATGCTCGATTTCGCCGACATCATTGCGCTCAACAAATTCGATAAGCGCGGCGCGCTCGATGCCATTCGCGATGTAAAAAAACAATACAAGCGTAATCATCAACTCTTTGAAATTGCAGATGAAAAAATTCCGGTGTTCGGAACCATTGCTTCGCAGTTCAACGACCCGGGCATGAACAGTTTGTATCGTGCGGTGATGGATAAAATTGCGGAGAAAACTTCTTCCAAACTTTCTTCTCACTTTGAATCTTCGGAGGAGATGAGCGAAAAAATTTACATCATTCCGCCTGCACGCATTCGTTACCTCAGTGAAATTTCGGAGAACAATCGCGCGTATGATAAATGGAGTTTGAACCAAAGTAAAATCGCGCAAGAGCTTTACAGCATCCGCCAAACCATTGACACACTTTCTTCTTCAAAAATCAGTGATAAAGAAAAACTGAAAAAGCAGTTGGAAGAATTGTATGCAGAAAATGATTTGCGTTTAGACGGGCAAGTGAAAAAATTAGTTGCCGAATGGCAAAAGAAATGCGACAACTATCGTAATGAATTTTATGTATATCAGGTGCGCGGAAAAGATGTGAAAGTGAAAACACACACCGAATCACTTTCGCATTTACAGATTGCAAAAGTTGCTGTTCCGCGATTTGAATCGTGGGGCGAAATTGTGCGCTGGGTGATGCAGGAAAATTTTCCCGGAGAATTTCCTTACACCGCCGGAGTGTTTCCGTTCAAGCGCGAAGGCGAAGACCCTGCAAGAATGTTTGCAGGAGAAGGCGGACCCGAACGCACCAACCGCCGCTTTCACTATGTGTCGAAAGGTCTTCCTGCAAAAAGATTGTCAACTGCTTTCGATAGTGTTACACTTTACGGTCGCGACCCGGAATATCGTCCCGACATTTATGGCAAGGTCGGCAACAGCGGTGTGAGCATTTGCTGTCTCGATGATGCGAAAAAATTGTATAGCGGTTTTCACCTCAGCGATCCGAAAACATCAGTGAGCATGACCATCAATGGTCCTGCTGCCATCATCACTTCATTCTTCATGAATGCAGCCATTGACCAGCAATGCGAATTGTATATAAAGGAAAACGGAATGGAAGATGAAGTGAACAAAAAAATTGATTCACTCTTCAAAGCAAAAAAACTTTCCCGACCAAAATACCAGGGCGAATTACCCGAAGGAAATGATGGCTTAGGATTAATGTTATTAGGTGTAACAGGTGAAGATGTTTTGCCTCCAGCTATTTACGAAAAAATAAAAACGCAAACACTCGCTGCTGTTCGCGGCACGGTGCAGGCAGATATTCTGAAAGAAGACCAGGCGCAGAACACCTGTATTTTCTCTACCGAATTTTCGCTGCGTTTAATGGGCGATGTGCAGGAATATTTTATCAATCACAAAGTCCGCAATTTTTATTCGGTATCCATCAGCGGTTACCACATTGCTGAAGCAGGCGCCAATCCTATCTCGCAACTTGCATTCACACTTGCCAATGGTTTCACTTATGTAGAATATTATTTGAGCCGCGGAATGAGCATTGACGATTTCGCGCCCAACCTTTCTTTCTTTTTCTCCAACGGCATTGACCCCGAGTATGCAGTGATTGGCAGAGTGGCGCGCAAAATATGGGCGAAGGCAATGAAGTTGAAGTATGGTGCCAACGAGCGCTCGCAGATGCTCAAGTATCACATACAAACCAGCGGACGCTCGCTGCACGCGCAGGAAATTGACTTCAACGACATACGCACCACCCTGCAGGCGCTCTATGCCATTTACGATAACTGCAATTCGCTTCACACCAATGCGTATGACGAAGCCATCACCACGCCCACCGAAGAAAGTGTGCGCCGCGCCATGGCAATTCAGCTCATCATCAACAAAGAACTCGGGCAGGCGAAAAACGAAAACCCGTTGCAGGGCAGTTTCATTATCGAAGAGCTGACGGAGCTGGTGGAAGAAGCAGTGCTCGCCGAGTTCGACCGCATCACCGAGCGCGGCGGAGTGCTCGGCGCCATGGAAACCATGTATCAGCGCGGAAAAATTCAGGAAGAGAGTTTGTATTACGAAACCCTCAAGCACACCGGCGAATTCCCCATCATCGGTGTCAATACTTTCCTCAGTTCAAA
>CAMDDP010000015.1 GCA_945892775.1 Chitinophaga pinensis | reverse complement strand
GAAGCTGAATGTAAATTAATGACCGGCGATAATGCAGGGGCACAAATTGCTTATGCGGAAGGAATACAAGCAAGCATGGATAGAATGAGTGTTGATGCTGCTGAAGCAACTGCATACATTACTGCTCAGGGTAATTTGACTGGAACTCAGCAGGAAATGCTTGCGCAGATTATAGGTGAAAAATATGTTGCTCTCTTCCTTCAAACTGAATCGTGGACTGATTGGAGAAGAACAGGTTATCCTGCGCTTACTGCAAATCCAGAAGGTGTAATATCGGAAATACCTCGTCGTTTTATTTATCCTACGAGTGAGAATATTTATAATCCAAATTGCCCAAAAAACTCTTCTTTGCTAAGTCCAAAAGTTTGGTGGCAAAATTAATTGCAATATAAATTTTTTTAAAAGCCCTCTGATTTCTCAGGGGGCTTTTTTTATTCTCGTGTTTCACACTTTCTTTGAACACTATTTGAAATGAAAACAAACTGCCTCGCCATTGATTTTGGAAATACGCTGATAAAAATTGGTGTGTTTGTGAATGATGAATTAATAGAGGTTTTGGAGTTGAAAGACTTATCAACTATAAGATTGAAAAAAATAATTTCTAAAAATAAAATTCAATCAGCAATCGTTTCTTCAGTAACAAAAATTTCAAAAACGATTGAAGACAAAATAAAAAAAATTATTCCAACGATTCTTCTTTCCGAGAAAACTTCACTTCCAATTATTAATTTATATCAAGAGAAAAAAAAATTAGGAAAGGATCGATTAGCAAATGCGGTTGCAGGAAATAAAATGTTTCCCAAAAAAAATGTTTTAATAATCAACTGCGGTAGCTGTATCATTTATGATTTTGTAAATGAAAAAGGAGAATACTTAGGAGGAAGTATTTCTCCTGGATTGAAAATGCGACTGAATGCATTGCACACTTTTACTAGCAAACTACCCAAAATTAAAAAAGCAGTTCCTGAGAAATTTATTGGCAACACGACACAGCAATCTATTTTAAGTGGAGTTGTCTTTGGAGCTTCAAAAGAAATTGATGGAATGATTGATGAGTACCAAAAACAATTTTCAGGGGTTAAAGTGGTTATTTCAGGCGGAGATGCTCTAATGTTTGTTCCCCACCTTAAAAACAAGATATTTGCGGTCCCTCAAATAGTTTTACGGGGTCTTTATCAAATACTAAAGCTTAATGCGCATTAACTTCAAAGGGTACACGCTTTTTTTTTCTATCTTTTTTCTATCTTCTATCGCATTCGCACAGGAGAATAATGTGTTGACACGATTTGGCATTGGTGAATTTAAAAGCTCTTCTTCTGCTAATTTAAGAAGTTGGGGCGGTTTGGGCGCATCGTATAACAACAATCGAAACTATAATAATGATAATCCTGCCGCACTTGGCTATTTAAAATATTCAACTCTTCAGTTTGCGACATTCGGTGATGTATTATCAGTAAAGACTAATTCGGCCACTGGAAAATTTGGTTACGCTGCTCCTGAATATTTAACCATCGCTGTTCCTTTGATAAAAAATAAAGCAGGTCTTGCCTTCGGTTTGCAAAGCATGAGTCGTGTTAATTATGATATTAGACAGGAGAATGATTCCACTGAGTTCATTGGTAATTCTTTCAATGCTTATACTGGCAGTGGTGGATCTTACAAGGTTTTTTTAGCCTCAGGTTTTCGATTTAAAAATTTATCAATTGGGTTGAAAGCAAATTATTTATTCGGCACATTAAAATATGTGAACATTCTTTTTTTATCCGATTCTGCCATCAATGCCTATTACTCACGCAGTCAGGAATCGAAAAGTTTAGGGGCAATCTATTTTGAAGGGGGAATTCAGTTTCAGCATGAATTCAAAAACAAAAACAAATTAAGTTTAGGAGCAAATGGAAATTTTCAGTCGAATCTTTCTGCTCATCACGATTTATTATATGAAAGACTATATTATTCAAATAGTGTTTTAGTTCCGAATGATACTGTCTTCAATGAATCAAATATTAAAGGAAAAATAATTTTGCCTATGCAAGTAGGGGCGGGATTTGTTTTTTCAAAAATGAAAGAAAGTCAAAATGAAAAATGGGCCGTTTGGTCGTTGGGCGCTCAAATAAATTATGGCGATTGGTCTAATTATAAATCATTTGGTGAACAAGGATCAACATCCAACAAGATGAAAATTGCAATTGGGGGTGAATTAACTCCTGGTAAAGGATTTTATGATTCTTATTTCAAAAATGTAAGTTATCGCGTTGGGGGGTATACAGGAGTAAATTATATCTCTCTTAATGGAAGTACTGTTTCAGAAAACGGAATTACTCTTGGCTTTGGGTTCCCGGTTCGGCGAAGCGCTACTGAATTGAATTTGTCTTTTGATGCGGGTACAACAGGAAGTATTAAGCAAAATAATTTGCAGCAGCTATATGTGAAGGGAACATTTGCTATTACCCTCTGCGATTTTTGGTTTGTGAAACGAAAGTTTGAATAGTGGATGCGAAAAATTGTAGCAATATTATTTGTTAGCATTCCCCTCCTTTATTCTTGCGAAAATGATATTGTAGAAATTAATAAAATATATTCTGCGGAAGATGCACAAGTGGAAGTTGGAAAAAAAATTGAACTCCTATATAGTACCAATGGAAAAATTCGGGCAAGATTATTAACCCCTGAACTATTACGGCACCACACAAAAGATCCTTTTACTGAAATGCCTAAGGGGTTGAAAATGTATTTCTTTAATGATTCAATGGTGAGTGAAAGTAAACTGTCTGCCAAGTATGGGATTACTTACGAAAAATCAAATGAGATGATTGTTCGAGATAGTGTTGTGGTAATTAATTTGAAAGGGGAAAAATTAGAAACAGAAGAATTGGTTTGGAACGAACAAACCAAAAAAATAACTAGCAATAAATTTGTTAAAATTCAAACCATTGACGAAATCATTTATGGGGATGGAATAGAAGCCAATAGCGATTTAACCAACTATAAAATAAAAAAAATACGAGGCACTATTCGGTTAAAGGATAATCCGCTTGGCGAAAACAACTAATTGGCAATAATATTTTAGGTAGGATCTAATTTAATCCTCAATTTTTCATTTCAAACCTTTATTTATTCTTCATTTGGATATTCAACCGAATAATTTTTTCTTTGCACTCCTTCAAAAAAACAGAAGGCGTATTTAAATGGCAATGATTCAGATTATCAGAAACAAATTAGGCCCCGCAATTGTAATAATAATTGGTCTTAGCCTTGGTCTTTTTGTATTACAAACCGCTTTGGATTCCAACACAGGGTTACTTAGTGGTAAGGGGGACACAGTGGGAACAATAGATGGAAAAACAATAGATGTTAGGTCATTTCAAGCCAAAGTTGATACCTCTATTGAAGCCTATAAAATCAACAGCAATAATAAAAATGTAGATGATAACACTATTTTCTCTCTTCGTGATCAAACATGGAATCAGATGATTAGCGATTATTTAAATCAACGCGAGTTTGATGCTTTGGGAATTACACTTCCTAAAAATCAATTGCAAGATTTGTTTTTTGGTGCTGATCCGTATCCCGAATTAAAAAAATCATTTACAAATCCCAACAATGGTCAATTTGATCCAATGGCTGTAAAAAATTATTTAGATAATTTAGATAAAAGTGTGCAAGGGGAAGATGTGGCTGAGAAACAAATGCGTTGGGCGAGTTTTCAGAAATATGTTTTGAATGATGTAATTACCAGTAAGTATAAAGCATTATTGAAAAATGCAGTCTATGTTCCAAAATGGCAAGCCGAAATGGAATACAACGATAAAGAAATCAAGTACTCTATTCAGTATGTAAAACTCCCGTTTGACGATTTGCCTGATTCTAGTGTAAAAGTCACTGATGCCAATATTCAAGACTATATTAATAAACACAAAGAACAATACAAGCAAGATGAAACCAGAAAAATTGAGTATGTAATATTCTCTGTACAACCATCAGCCGCTGACTCTACAAAGGCATTAAAGTATGTGAATGATTCGTACCAACACTTTGTAACTACTCCCAATGACACTGATTATTTCCGCAGGTATGCTGATCGTGCTTATGATAAAATGTACTATAATCCTTTAAATTTAAGCAGTAAATTTTTACAGGATACTCTAGGTAAAGTAGATATTGGCACTGTGTTTCCTGTTTATTTTGAAGACGGGTCTTATAAAACTGCCGTGTTGGTTGATCGTAAGGTTATGTCTGATTCAGTAAAATCAAGTCACATACTTTTTTCCACTCAAACTGGAGTCGATAGTGTAAAAGTTTTGGCAAAAGCTGATAGTGTATTTAATGCGATAAAAGGTGGTGCTTCCTTTGAAACTCTTGCTGTTAAGTACAGCGATGATAAAGGCTCAGGTGAAAAGGGTGGTGACCTTGGTTTTATAAATTACGGAAAGACCGTAAAAAAATTCAACGACTACTTATTTGAAACTGGAAAGATTGGTGAAGTGTCAATGATTAAAACAGAATTTGGATATCACATTATTCGTATCACCGAATCATCAGCTAAAACGGCTCAGGTTCAGTTAACAACCGTTACCCGCCATGTTGATTATAGTAGTGCAACGGCTAATTCTATTTATGATAAAACAACTAAGTTTTTAAATGATCATGCAACTGCCGAATTATTTACAAAGGCAATGCAAGACCAAAATCTGAATAAACAAACCAACGATCAAACTAAGAAAAATGATTTTCAAATTCCAGGCTTAACATCAGCAAGGGAGATTGTGAAATGGGCATATGGCGCAGACAAAGATGCAATTTCATCTGTATTTACACTTGGGGATAATTATGCTGTTGCTCATCTTATTTCAATTTCACCTGAAGGAACAGGAACTATTGAAACACTTCGTTCTCAGGTTGAACCTCTTGTTCGAAATGAAATGAAGGGAGTGGCGTTGGTCGGTCAGGTTAATGCATCTGTAGCTCTGAATGCAACATTAGAATCAATTGCTCAAAAATTTAATAAACAAGTTGCAGTAGGAGAAAATATGGCTTTTGGTGATGGCTACTTTAATAATATTGGTTTTGAACCAAAATTAAATGGTGCGCTTTCTATTTTGAAAGAAGGTGTAATGTCGCAACCTGTTGTTGGTCGGAATGCCGTATTTGTTTTAAAACTTTCTGTTGCTGCAATTAAGCCTCAACCCATTGCTGATTATAATCAATACAAGCAACAAATTTCTCAATCTGTTGCGCCACGTTTTGAGAATGGCTTTACTGAAGCATTGAAAAAAACTATTGTCATAGTGGATGACCGTTATTTATTTTTCTGATTGTGAACCTAAAAAAATTCGTTGTGTTTAATTAGTACAATGATAAAATGGAAAATACAAATCCTATCATCAATAAGGTCGCCTCGAGCGACCTTATTACTTTAGATCTTGAAGATTTTTTTCCTTCGGAACAAATAGTTGTATTTGACTTAAAAAATTTTCTTTTTAAAGAATTAGTATTAAAAGAAAAAGATTTTCGAGAAGCACTTAAAATATTGGATTGGAATCAATACAGAAATAAATCTGTTGCAATCACCTGTTCTGCCGATGCCATTGTGCCTATGTGGGCTTTTATGTTAGTTGGTGTTAGTCTTACTAATGTTGCTGACTATTATCGATTTGGAACTGAAAAGGAATTAATAGTGGATTTATATTTTCAAGCACTAAAAAGAATTAATGTCGAACATTACCGAAGTAAAAAATTATTGGTGAAGGGTTGTGGTGATAAAGAAGTGGCCGCTTCAGTTTATGTTGAAGTGGCAAGAATATTATTGCCAGTTGTTAAAAGCATGATGTATGGGGAAGCCTGCTCCAATGTTCCACTAATGAAACGCAAAGAATAAGATAGTTTTTTATCAATAAAATGGATAATTTATTGTCTTTTTTTTGTTACTTTGCTCAACATGCATCTAAAAAGAGTCATATCCATTACATGTATCCTTGGGCTTTTGTTCCTATTTGGGAGCTTTATTGGAGCAAAGAAGATTGGTAGTAGGGGGCAAACAGATTATCATTATGGTAATGTTCGCTCACTTGTTGATAATAGAAACTCTCCTGTGAAAACTCCTGATAGCCTTGATTTTGCAGGTGAGCGGGTTCCGCTTTTTGAATTCGATGTAATTAAGCGATTAGACCGTGAGTTAGTTATAAATACTTACTGGCATTCGCGAACCATTTTAATTTTAAAAGAGATGAAACAAATTGGGTCAATTATTCGACCAATTTTAAAACGAAATGGAATTCCAGATGACTTTATTTTTTTGGCAGTTGCGGAGAGCGGATTGCAAAATGATGTAGTGTCACCTAGCGGCGCCTCTGGTGTTTGGCAGTTTATTAATGGAACGGCAAAAAATTATGGGTTACAGATTGATGAATATGTAGATGAAAGATTGAATTACGAAAAATCAACTGAAGCCGCTTGTAAGTATTTAAAAGAATCGAAAGAAAGATTTGGAAATTGGACTTTGTCCGCCGCCAGTTACAATGTTGGACAAGAAGGATTGGCACGATCAATTAAAAATCAAAAAGTCAACTCTTATTATGACCTTTATTTAAATACTGAAACCAGCAGGTATATTTTTAGAATTTTGGCATTAAAAGAAGTAATGAAAAATCCACAAGCATATGGTTTTTATGTAAACCCTGCTGATTTATATCCAACTCTAAAGTACCATACGATTTCTATTGATTCAAGTATTACAAATCTTGCTGAATTTGCATCTCAGCAGGGAACTTCTTACAAACACCTGAAAAATTTTAATCCTTGGATGATTAATACTTCACTTCCTAATGCTCATCAAAAAGTTTATAGCATCAAAATTCCAGATGCTGAATTGGGGGCAGATGAACAGGAAATTAATGGGCCCGACAATACTGAAGTTAAATAATTTTTGCTCAATAAGGTTTTAAAAAACAATTGGTTACGCAATTTTGAAAAAGCAACTTTTGAAGCCCTACATTATTAAGAGCAGGTTAGAAGCTGGATGTGATGAAGCTGGTCGAGGGTGTCTTGCTGGGCCTGTATTTGCGGCAGCTGTTATTATTTCTCCTGCATTTCACCACCCACTTTTAAACGATTCAAAAAAGATGAGTGAAGCAAAACGTTATGAGGTAAGGGAATTTATCGAAGAAAATGCTTTGTCGTGGGCTGTTGCTTTTGTTGACCATAAAAAAATTGATGCCATTAATATTTTGCAAGCATCGCTTCTTGCCATGCATCGTGCCTTGAGTAAATTAGAACGACAACCTGAATTTATTTTGGTGGATGGAAATAAATTTAAATCGTATGGAAAAATTCCACATCAGTGTTATGTAAAAGGAGATGGAATTTATAGTTCAATTGCTGCGGCAAGTGTGCTCGCAAAAACCTATCGCGATGATTACATGAAAAAATTACATAATAAATATTCGCAATATGGTTGGGATCACAATAAAGGATATCCGACAGAAGAGCACCGTCGGGCAATAGTTAAATTTGGTATAACTCCGGTTCATCGGCGTTCATTTCGTTTGTATGGAGATCAGGGTGAACAGGGAGAATTATTTTAAAACATAAAGTATATTTATTGAAAATGAAAAGGCTTGCCTTTGTTATAAATAAAATTGAAAATCCTATTTTAGCCCCCGAATAATTAAATCAATGAATTTTCAATTAACAGAAGAACAAATTGCGGTAAAAGATGCTGCACGAAATTTTGCTAAGACCGAATTATTGCCTGGAGTGATTGAGCGTGATGAGCATCAGAAGTTTCCGAAAGAGCAAATGATAAAACTAGCGGAGCTTGGATTTTTAGGAATGATGGTTT
This sequence comes from Chitinophaga pinensis, assembly GCA_945892775.1. Lineage (GTDB taxonomy): Bacteria > Bacteroidota > Bacteroidia > Chitinophagales > UBA10324 > UBA10324. The sequence continues at coordinate 51,061 of CAMDDP010000015.1, read as the reverse complement.
CCCCCGAATATGGTGGAAGTGGAATGGATACAGTTTCATATGTGCTAGCGATGGAGGAGATTAGTAAAATTGATGCCTCAGTTTCGGTTTGTATGAGCGTAAACAATTCACTAGTGTGCTGGGGCCTGGAAACTTTTGGATCTGAGGAACAAAAAAGAAAATACCTAACACCACTTGCACAGGGCATGAAGGATGGTGATTTATATACAGGTGCATTTTGTTTATCTGAACCTGAAGCCGGGTCTGATGCCACCTCACAAAGAACAACAGCAATTGATAATGGGGATCATTACATTATGAATGGAACCAAAAATTGGATTACAAACGGCAACTCATGTTCGGTTTATCTAGTGATTGCACAAACCGATGTTTCAAAAGGAAGTCGTGGTATCAATGCTTTTATAGTGGATAAAAATTTGAAGGGGGTTGTCGTTGGGGGTAAAGAAAACAAACTCGGCATTCGCGGATCTGATACGCACAGCATTATGTTCCAGGATGTGATTGTTCCGAAGGAGAATAGAATTGGTGTCGATGGATTTGGTTTCACTTTCGCTATGAAAACATTAGCAGGCGGAAGAATAGGAATTGCATCTCAGGCATTAGGAATTGGTTCGGGTGCTTATGAATTAGCTCTTGCATATTCGAAAGAACGCAAAGCATTCGGGAAAGAAATAATGCATCACCAAGCCATTCAATTTAAATTGGCTGATATGGCAACAGAAATAGAAGCCGCAAGATTATTATGCATGAAAGCTGCCTGGGAAAAAGACCAACATTTGGATTACACATTGTCAGGGTCTATTGCAAAGGTGTTTGCTTCTGAAATGGCTATGCGCACAACTATTGAAGCAGTTCAGATTCATGGGGGCTATGGTTATGTGAAAGAATATCATGTAGAGCGATTGATGCGCGATGCAAAAATTACTCAGATTTATGAAGGAACTTCTGAAGTGCAACGCATTGTTATTTCAAGAGCAGTATTAAAGTAGATTTTGTTTTTTAGAAGTATATTTCTTTTATTCTTTTATTCTTTCTTTACACTTTTAAAACCCTAAAAATTAATACATGAAATCCATTGCTATTCTAATTATTATGTTAATGAGTTTTATATTGAAAGCTGATGCTCAATACAACTGCATTTTTTTCTCTGAAGACGGAGAAAAATTTTGGGTTGTTATCAATGGTGTAAAACAAAATCCAGATCCGCAGACTAATGTTAAAGTATCAGGATTAAATGCAACCATGTACAAATCAAAAATTATTTTTGAAAACAACAATCTTCCTGAAATTGACAAGTCAATCGGATTTGCAGAACCTGGAGAATATACTTACAACATAAAGAAAAATTCTAAAGGCGAACTTGTGATGCGTGTTATGGCTGTTGTGCCGATAATTCAGAATGCTTCACCACCCCCTAATCAATATGTAGTTGTTTATGGGGCTCCAATTCCACAGACTACCACCATTGTTTCGACTCCTAATGGCGGAATCGTTCAACAAACCACTACCACAACAACAACTACAGGAGATCCTAAAGATAATGTGAATATGAATGTAGGAATGAACCTAGGAGGCGTTGGAATTGGAATAAATGTGAATGTTAATGATGGTATAGGTAGTTCTTCTCAATCAACTACTTATAGTACAACAACCACAACTACAGGGGGTGGAATTGTTTTTACTGAACCTGCTTCAACAACAATTATTTATGTTCCTGGCTATGGTGGTCCAATTGGCTGCCCAATGCCAATGGCTACTGGTGATTTTGAATCAGCAAAATCTTCTATTGCTAACAAATCTTTTGAAAGCACAAAGTTGGAAATTGCCAAACAGATTATCGGCTCTAATTGTGTAGTGGCTGATCAGGTAAAACAAATTATGCAGTTGTTCGATTTTGAATCATCAAAATTAGATTTCGCAAAATTTGCGTATGGCCATACATATGATAAAGGAAATTATTTTAAAGTGAACGATGCCTTTGACTTTGAATCTTCCGTATCAGATTTGAGTAGTTACATAGGGGGGCATTAAAAAAAATACTCAATAAAATATTTTAATGGGGATAACAAATAAAAAAGGCTCACTAAAATGTGAGCCTTTAAAAATATTTTTTGACGAAATTATTTGTCGGTCTTCGAGTCAAAGACTCTAAATTCTACTCGGCGATTATAATATTGTTGACCTTCTAAATTTTCGTTAAATCCATTAGGAAGATTTTTAATCAGATTGTCTGTTTCACCCTTCTGTCCTGTTATAATTCTAGATCCGTCAATTCCATAAACATCAGAAAGGAATTTCTTTGCATTATTAACTCTGCGTAAAGAAAGTGCTTCATTGTATTTATTTGAAGCGCGAATGTCAGTATGGCCTGTTGCAACAATTTTTAAATCAGGATACATTTTCATAACACTTGAAACATATTTCATTCTTTCAAACATTTCTGGTTTGACATAATCTTTATCAAGATCATAGAATATCATTGGTAACCACCAATATCCGCCACCGCCAGAACCGCCACCAAGAATTGTTTTGCCATTTACATCAACTAAACCCGTTGGATTTGTATTTGCTTCCTTATCATGATAATCAGGAACACCATCTTTATCCGCATCTGAAGGAATACCATCATCATCAACCTTAGCTCCAAGTGGTGAATAAGGATCCTTGTCCTTTGCATCGGCAACTCCATCTTTGTCAGAATCTTGAGTAATACCATGCGTATTTACAATAGCACCGGATTCAGTGCCAGGCTCCTGATCAAGTCTGTTTACAACTCCATCATCATCGGTATCAACTAAATCATCAACATTCTTTTTAATTAATGTTTGAATGGCATCATAAGTATAATCATTTGGATTTTGCCAATAAAGAGGCTCTACTCTTTTATTTCCTCCAATAAAATAGCCAAGAGATGCACTGAGATAATGATAGGTGTCAAAATTGCCTGTTAATACTGGATCAATACTAGGATGCTCTTGCCACCGCTGGCCATCTAAAAGATCATCATTTGTTATTGAAAGTTTTTCTGAAAGTGTAAGTTCAAGCTTGCGTGTTAAGTGAAATCCAAAACCAATACTTCCTGTTATAACAGGCTTGGTTACTCGTTCAAAAAATTTAGACTGATCGGGCTGACCTTCAGCAGCAGTTTCATATGTTCCGTCTAAAATTCCATTTAGTGCAGCAGTAGTTGTTTTGCGATCATTATAATCCCCGTTTGCAAAAATGGAAGCAAAATCATACCGATTACCACTTGCATCAAGTGCGTCCATATTAGTCCTGTATAACATAGCGCCACCACCAATTCCTCCATATAAATTTAATTTTCTTTCGCGAGCAACTTTGTGGAAACCAATGTTATTAATTGTTAGAATAGCTTGTAAATTTATTTCATCAATATCAGTTTTGTAATTGTAATAAAATATTCCTCCATTGCCGTAGTAATTTGTAGCAGGGTTAGCAATAAGAACAGGATTATTTGCTAAACCGGTACTACCCTGCCAATTTAAACCGTAAGTAGTTCCATGCAAAAACTGTCCTTTTAGGCTTACAGTATATCCTAAAGCCTTACGAACTTCAATTCCAGTACCCCATCCCCCCTTTGAAGTGATATCACCGCTCACAAATAATCCGCCACCATTTAAAGCTATTTCCCATTTGTTTTTTGGTTTTGGAGGAAATATATATTGTCCTTTCTCAAACTGTTTTTGTTGTGGCATATTATTATTTGAGATAACAGTTGTATCTCCTAACACATCACGATAAAGTGGAAGTATGGGTTTATATGCAGCAGTATCATAAGGAGTTTGTGCCTGTGTATTTAAGCTTAATAAACTTAAGCTTAAAAGAAATGAGAGTAAAAATATTTTTTTCATAATGGATATTTTCTATTTAAACGAGAACTAAATAGTTTTTTTATTTGCTTTGGTTTCAAAGGTAAAATTACTTTTGGCAATTACAAATCAATAGAATTGATATTTTTATCTGCATAATTAGCGGGGGTATAATTTTGTGGACATAAGGGTTACTTGGTTCGTTCGGTTGTAAAATAAACAAGATCTTTTAATGATTGTAAAGATTTGGTTTCTGCTAAACCATTTAGCAACTCTATCGCCTCATTTCGATAAGAACTCATTTTTTCTTCTGCGTATTTCATTCCTCCATTTTGATGTATAAATGAAATTACTTCTGCTACTTTTTTGGGTTCATTATTATGGGTTCTAATAATATTAATTATTCTTTTTTTTTCAGAAGATGAAGAATTGTTTAAAGAAAAAATTAATGGAAGGGTAATTTTTTTTTCTTTCAAATCAATTCCACGGGGCTTCCCTGTGTCCTCGTTTCCAAAGTCAAGAAGGTCATCTTTTATTTGAAAAGCAATTCCAATTTTTTCACCAAATGATTTCATTTTTGCTACTGTATTTTCTGAAGCATTTGAAGAGGAGGCTCCGACTGCACAAGCTGATGAAATGAGCGAAGCTGTTTTTTGTCTAATAATTTCAAAATATATTTCTTCAGTAATATTTAGTTTTCTTGTTTTTTCAATTTGTAATAATTCCCCCTCACTCATTTCTTTAACCGCATCAGAAACTATTTCAAGCAGCCGAAAATCTTTATTGCCAACTGCGAGCAATAATCCTTTGGAAAGCAAGTAATCACCAACTAAAACAGCAATTTTATTTTTCCAAAGGGCGTTGATAGAAAAGAATCCTCTTCGTTCGTTTGAATCATCAACAACATCATCATGAACTAAAGTTGCGGTGTGTAATAATTCAATTAATGACGCTCCACGGTAGGTTGCATCTGTAATTTCTCCACAAACTGATGCAGATAAAAATACAAACATGGGTCTTACTCTTTTTCCTTTTTGCTTAACTATGTATTGCATTACCGTATCAAGCAGACGGGTTTTACTTTTCATTGAAGCGCGAAATTTTTCCTCGAATAATTTTAGTTCTGCCTCAATTGGCTGGCGGATTTCGTCGAGGGTTGGTTTCATATTAAGGTCGGCAAAATTAGTAGTTCACTTTTTTGAAACCTAACTTCAATGGTTGAATTAATCTTAATAAATTTTTAAAACTCTTGGATTAAGTAGTCAGCAAAACGACCTAGCCATTTATTTGGTGATTATTAGATTGTCAGGTCTTATCGGAATAGGAGCTAAAGGTGACAACTCTTTTTTTTCAAGATCAGATTCTTCTGCAAATTTTACTGCGCCTTCTAACTGATTAAACCAATCAGCACCATATTTTCTTATTAACGAAGTTTTTACAAATTGAAAAACGGGCACGCCCATCATTTTTCCATTAATGCAAGCGGGATCGCATATCTCCCACTTGCTGTAATTTACTGCATCATAATCTTTGTGTTTCGTTATTCGTACCGGATATAAATGACATGAAATAGGTTTTTGAAAATCAATCTTACCTTCTTTATGTGCCTTTTCAAAAGCGCACTTTGCAATTCCTTTATCAAAAAACACATATGCACATCTTCCTTTTCCACCAACAAGGGGAGTAACAAAATCGCCATCAGAATCAATCACCCATTTCCCGAATTCTTCAATGGTTTTTATACCATCCTCTACCATGAATGGTTTTACTTTATCATATACCTTCTCCATTATTTCAATTTCGTGTTGTTCGAGTGGTGCTCCTGATTCGCCTTCGACACAACATGCACCTTTGCATTTTTCAAGATTACAGACAAATTGTTTATCTAATAAATCCTCAGAAATAATGGTGTTTTCAATAACAATCATAATCCTGCAAAGATGTTTATTTTTTTTCTACGGGATATCAATTAATAAAAATGTTTGATTGATAACAAAGAGTTTTATTATTTTGCAATCGATTAAACTAATTAGGGATGAAAATTTTTAAGGCTTTTTCAGTTTTGGCTGTTTTATGTATTGCTTTTTTTTCATGTAAAAATGATCAAGAAGATTTTGGCCCGATGAAGGGAATAAATTATTTCAGCAGAAATGACGCATTTGACGGAGAACAGATTTCATTTGAAAATAAAGACGGAATTTCAAATCATTTATTGAAAAAACAAACCAGTATTACAGCTTCATCTAATTGTTTTACCAATGAAGATGGTTCTGCTTTTACAGGTAAAGTTGTATTGACATGTAAAGAAGATTTGGTCAGAGGCTTTATGGTCTTAAATTGTGTTCCAACAGTTAGTGACGGAAATCCACTTAGTTCTGAAGGTGCTATTTATTTAAATGCCGTTGATATATATGGTCATGAACTTAAAATCGCATCTGGTAAAAACATTGAAATTGCAATGCCTGGTGGCCCTGTTCCTAATCAAAATAAATTGTATTACGGAGAAGATAATGTTAAAGATCCATCTCCTGAAAACACTTCACTATTTAACTGGAAACAGTTTTCATCCGATACAGTTGAGTATTATTTTGATAATGCAGCAGCAAAATATTATTACAAATTAAATTGTACAGAACTAGGGTGGATTTCATGTGGAAGAATAGTTTCTGTGGTTAATCCTGTTGGAATAAAAGTCCGCGTTAAGGGAATTTTTCCAATGTATGCTTCTAATACCGCTGTTTATGTTGTTCCGGTTTCGGGAGAAAGTGCATTTCGTTTATGGAATTATGATGCGGCAGAATTCATGTATTCATTGGACAAACCTTATTTATCACAAGGAAGCCAGGTTTATATTATTGTTATTGCTTCAGTTAGAAAATTCAAGATTTTTTATTCAAGAGAACTTATTACAATTGGTGCAAATACAACAGAAACAGTTGAGGCGGTTCAATCAAGCCTTAATTCAATTGCAAGCAATTTGTATTATCTGTAATTGAAATTTTAAAATTCTTTTTTATTATTTTATTGATATAACAAAGTCAGACCTTGAATTAATTTGTCCAATTGGGACACAATATTTTTCGAACCCATTTTTTTTGAGCCACTCTGAAAATTTATTTTTGTTTTCTGGTGCAACTGCAACCATTAGTCCACCACTTGTTTGCGGATCGCAAAGTGTGATGAGCGACTCTCCAGTGATGCCGCTTACTTTTCCATCGTAGCTTTTCCAGTTGCGGTAAGTGTTATCGGGCGCAACAAATTTTTGTGCTAATTCTTTTGCGCCTTCTATGAGTTGAATCTTGTCGTAATATATTTCTGCAGAAACTTTTTCGCCGCACATTTCGAGCAGGTGACCTATCAATCCGAACCCTGTTACATCTGTCATGGCATGAACAGATTCCATTGTTCCGAAAATTTCTCCTACTGAATTCAACTTGCACATACTTTCCACTGCTGGCTGAATGACTTCTTCAGTAATCAATCCACGCTTCAATGCCGTAGTTAGAATTCCGGTACCTATTGATTTTGTGAGAAATAAATAATCTCCTTCCTGTGCCAAATTATTTTGCCGGATATTTTTTTTTGGAGCAGTTCCGTTCACCACTAAGCCAAACAGTGGTTCTATATTGTCAATGGTGTGTCCGCCAGCAATCGGAATTCCTGCTTCGTCTGTTACACTTCGTGCGCCTTTTAAAATTTCACTTGCTAATTCTATTGGCAGTTTCTCCACCGGGAAACCAAGAAGCGCTAAAGCAAAAATGGGTTTGCCGCCCATGGCATACACATCACTCAAAGCATTTGCCGCTGCAATTCTTCCGAAGGTGAATGCATCATCCACTATCGGCAGAAAAAAATCGGTTGTGGTGATTAGCACATTTTCATTTCCTAAATTCCACACCGCTGCATCATCAGCAGAATCATATCCAACTAATAATTCGCGAATTTTTTTTTCATTTTTCCCACTGTTTGCTAGAATATTTTGTAAAATTTCGGGAGCAATTTTGCACCCGCATCCTGCGCCATGGCTGTGCTGTGTTAATCGTATTTTTTCTGACATCAGGAAATTTTTATTTGTGCTAATATTTTTTCTGTATTCTTCTCTGGGGAAATTTCTTCGCAACTAATTTTATAAACCGAAGTTGTTTCTCTTTTGTCTGTTGCTCTGTCATAAAACTTATCGTAGTAGTGTAACAGAATTCGGAATGCTTCAGTGAAATTTTTTTCTTCAAGAAACTGCAAGGTGAGTTTGGTGTTCAGTCCACCAAGCTTTTGAGAAATTCTGTTTGTGGCATCTTTCAAATGTTCAATATCAAATACACCATAATTTTCTACGATGTATTTCAATCGTATTTCAAATGGAATATCAAGATAAAAAACTTTTGTGGCGCGCATTTGCAACCACATATTATTTGGAACATTCACCCACCCAATTCGCTGACTTTCATCTTCGAGCCAGATTGGTTTTTCATAATTTTTATTCAACAATTCAAGAGCTAAAAAATTTTCAAATTGTTCTTGTGATGGTGGGGGGGCTTCGCCCAATGCGCCGAATGCTGAGCCTTTGTGATTTGCCAAGCCCTCGAGGTCAATTGCCTGCTGATTTTTTTTCTGCAATTCTTTCAGCACTAAAGTTTTTGCAGAGCCGGTTCTTCCACCGAGAATTTGTAGCGGATATTTTTTTTCGAACTGTGAGAGTGCAAAATGACGGAATGATTTATATCCTTTTTCTAAAGTAAAAACTTTGTAACCGAATAAATCCAGCATCCAACTCACCACACCGCTGCGCATTCCTCCACGCCAGCAATGCACATATAACTCTTTCGGATTGCCCGCCTCTTTAATTCCACTGATGATGCGCTGCATATTGGCGCCATAATGTTTCAAGCCAATGAGCATCGCTTCTTCGCGACCTTTTTGTTTGTAGGCAGTCCCTACTTCTGCTCTTTCAATATCTGAAAAAAGCGGAAGCGAAATCGCATTCGGAATGTGCGCGTGCGAAAATTCTTTCGGCGAGCGAACATCAATAATTATTTTGCCTTTTGCCTTTAATAAAAATTCTTCAACCGGTAATCGCTGCACCATTACTCCACCATTTTTAAAAACTCTGATTCACTTATAATATTTACTATTCCGAGTTTTTGTGCTTTCGCGAGTTTGCTTCCAGCATCTTCACCCACCACCAAGTAATTCAACTTCGATGTAACAGAGCCAAGAATATTTCCGCCATTCGTCTCCACCATTTCTTTCGCATCGCTGCGCTTCATGTTCATAGTGCCGGTGAACAGAAAAGTTTTGCCCAATAATTTTCCATCCATCGCACTTTCGGTTTTTGTGTGCAGTGTGTTCACTCCGGCTTCCTTCAGTTGCGAAATAATTTTTAGATTGCTTTCGTCGTGAAAGAAATCATAAATGCTAACTGCGACTTTCGGTCCCACATCTTCTATTGCCTGCAATTGTTCAACAGAAAAATTCTGAAACTCAGAAATATCATTCACCTGTTGCGCTAATTTTTTTGCTGTGGTTTCTCCTACGAAACGAATTCCCAATCCGAACAGCAGGCGCGGCAACGATTGTGTTTTTGATTTTTCAATCGCAGCTTTCAGGTTGTTGATTGATTTCTCTTTCCAGCCATCTAATTTTCCAATCGCTTCGAAATTTAAATTGTAAATATTAGGAATGGTGTGGATGAAATTCTGCGCAACAAACTCTTCAATAATTTTTACTCCGAGTCCAGCAATGTCCATTGCATCTTTCGATACATAATGAATGATGCGTTCACTCACCTGCGCGGGACAATTGTAATTAATGCACCGCCAGTTTGCCTCCGTTTCAGGTTTGAATAATTTTGAATCACACACCGGACAATGAGTCGGGAAAATAATTTTTTCTTCTGCTCCGGTCCGCGCTTCCACAATCGGCATCACGATATAAGGAATCACTTCACCAGCGCGCTCCACCAAAACTTTATCGTGCACACGAATATCTTTTTCGCGAATGAATTCTTCGTTGAACATCGAAACACTCGACACTGTTACACCTGCAAGCGCAACGGGCTCCAGCTTCGCAACGGGAGTGATTGCTCCGGTTCTTCCCACCTGGTATTCTACTTTCAGTAATTCAGTTGTGGCTTGCTTCGCTGCAAACTTGTAAGCGATTGCCCAGCGCGGATGATGCGAGGTGTAACCACATTTTTTTTGCAATGCTAATTTGTCAACCTTGATAACAAGCCCATCAATTTCGTAAGGAAGACTTTCTCTGCGCTTCTCAAATTGATGACAGTAATCAATCACATCAACGATATTTTTTGCAATAAAAAATTCTTTGCGTGGCGATTTAAATCCGAGCGAATCCAGAATTTCTATTGCGTGCGAATGTGATTTAATTCCACCTGATGCGAGCAAATCATTTCCGCTTTCATCTTGCGCAACACTGATATGATACAGAAATGCTTCCATGCCTCGCTTACCAACTTCACTCGAATCTTTTATGCGCAACCCACCCGAAGCGGCATTGCGTGGATTAACGAATGGTGGCAGCCCATTTTCAATTCGCTTCTCATTTATTTTTTGAAAAGAATTTTTATTAATGAGCACTTCGCCACGGATTTCAATTTTATTAATTCCGTATTTCTTAAAATCAGCACTCAACGGAATGGAGCGCAATTGTTTTAAGTTGGGTGTGATTTCTTCACCCACAGAACCATCACCTCGAGTTGCTCCGCGGGTGAAATGATTGTTTTCATAAATGAGCGAAATACCTGCGCCATCAAATTTTGGTTCGACACAATACTCAACAACCGAATCTTCAATTAATTTTTTCACTCGCTCATCCCAGTCATTCAAATCTTCTGCATTATAAGAGTTGTCGAGCGAAAGCATTGGAACTAAATGATGCACCTCCGGGAAATCTCTTGTCAATCCTTTTGCAACGCGCTGTGTCGGTGAATCAGAAGTTATCCAATCGGGATGCTCCGCTTCAGTTCGTTTTAACAAATCATACAACTGGTCGAACTCAAAATCAGTAATGGCAATTTCACTCTGTACATAATATTTCCATTCGTGATAACGGATGATTTTCCGCAGTTGCTCCGTTTCATTTTCTGCCGGCAAAAGAAAATTTTGAGTGTGCATCAATTGCTTAAGCAACTCTTGAGATTCGTGAATAAAATTTTGTTCCTGACTTTTGGGATACATAGCGAAATCAAAGATGAAAATTAATATTTAACTGTAGATTTTCGTTTACTAAATACACATTTAGAATTTCAAAAAGATTTAAACTCTGATTTTCAAAAATCAATTTTAGATGTTCTAAATTTCTTCCATTAAGGTTCTGAAAGCAACAAAGTGGCCCGCATATTTTTCTACTACTTCTTTACGAAGTTTTACAGCAAAATTATTTTCGTATTTTTTAAAAATCTCTATTGAAGCGCAGTTGTACTGAATGATATAAGTGAGACTATCGTCTTCTGTATCTTCTTCAATCAGGCGACTGATTCGGTATGAAAGAAAGCAACCGGTATTTATCACATCTGGAATATGAATTTCCTGCATGTATTTAAGCCATTCAGGAGCAATGAGCGCATCTATTTTTACTGTTACATTGTAAATAATCATTTCAAAAATTTTGAGTAAAATAAATTATCTTAAAAAGGGATTGAATTTTTTCTGTAATCCACTTGCGATTAATTGTAGACTAAGCAACAATAAAAATAAAACTGCTCCCGGAAACAACACCAGCCACCAGGCGGTGAAATTTGATTTTGCATCCGACAAAAGAGAACCGAGTGTAACAGTTCCTACCGGCAATCCAGCACCGAGAAAAGTTAAAGCTGATTCTAAAACTATTGCTGCTGAAAAAGTAAATGCCAGATGAACAAACAACATCGGCAGAACAGAACTCATCACATGCCTTAGAATAATTGTTCGCGTTTTCATTCCCATTGCTTTTGCGGCAGTGATGAAATCTAATTGTAAAGTCTGCAATGCAACAGAACGAACCACACGAAAAATTCCGGTCCAGGTGGTGCATCCGATTATTACTACCACCAACCACAACGATGGTTTCGCAATGGCAGTAAGAGTTAGAATAATCATCAGCAATGGAAACGAAGTAATAATATCTGCCAGCGTGGAGAGCAAGGTATCAATCGGCAATTGCACCTTAATGAAATTTTTAAGTCGCGAAAGAATTCTTGCGGAGAAAAAATATCCAATCAGCAAAATGACGATGAAAAGAAAAAACGAAAACAGAATTTCTGAAATCATGCTTAATGAATCCGATGATGCATCAGCAATTTCAAATCTTCGCAGGTAAAAAGCATAGAACCAGGCGAGGATTAAAAAAATAAAAAAGAAAATCAATTGGATGATTCCTGTTTTGCCTTTGTTTCCCAATGTTGCGGCAATCAATCCTGAAGGCAACCCAATCAATGTTGCAAACAGTACACTGAGCAACGCAACAGTCAGTGAAATTTTTAATCCTGAAATAATTCCAGCGGCAATATCATTTCCTCTTGAACCTGTTCCGAGTAAATGACTTGTGGATGGAGATTGCAATGATGCGCCCCAGTCATTTTCAAAAAATGTTTTCGGCAACAGGACGGAAATAAAACTCAGCAGCACTATCATCAATAAAATTCCTGCGCCCCAACTGAGCGAAGAATTTTTTCTGAATAAATCTTTTGAAAATTTATTCATGAAAGTTGTTGAGTTTGACGAAGCCGCGGGTCAATAAATGCCTGCAAAATTTCGGTGAGTAAAAATCCAACCAATGTCAGCAAGCACGAAAGTGTACTTATTGCCGCCAACACCGGAACATCTTTCGTGAGTGCCGCATGAAACAAAGCATTACTCATTCCCGGAATCCCGAAAATCGTTTCGATGATGACACTGCCGCCAACCGCCATTGGAAATAAATAGCCGAGTACAGTGAGCACCGGAATAATTGCGTGCGGCAATGCGTGTTTCAATAATGATTGTGTGTTATCAAATCCTTTTGCTCTTGCGGTCAGCAAAAATTCTTTATGTAACACTTCCTTCAGATTGGTTTCCAAAGCACGGGTGAAGTAGGCAATTGCACCGAGCGTGTAACACATCACCGGAAGAAAAAGATGATACACATAACTGAAAAATCCTTCGCCGCTGTCGGGCCATCCGCTCAACGGAAAAATGGAAATCATTTTTGAATTAGCAAACAACATCAGCAACAGAATCGCCAGCCAGAAAACAGGAATGATGTATAGCATCAATAAAATTCCGCGGATGATTTTTGAAATAACTTTCTGTTCATTCAATACCAAGTAAACCGATAATGGAATGCTGATAAAAAAAGCAAGCAGCATTGAAATGAAAACCAAAATGAACGAACGGAAAAATCTCGGATACAATAATTGCGAAACCTGCAAGCCGGTTTCCGTTGATACACCAAAATCTCCTCTCAAAATTCCTTTGTAATTTTTTCCATCGCTGTTGTCACCGAACAGCCAGCGGTGATATTGATTGTAGCCGTAGAAATGAATGACAGGAATAAATTTTTTCCACGAAGCCTTTTTTTGAAGCAATTCTTTTTCTTCATCTGTCATTTTCCAGATAGTATCTGGCTCAATCAGAGATGTAACACTGAAATAAAAAACAGGGATTTGATTTTTTATTTTTTGCGGAGAGAAATCACCGGATGAAATATTTTCCGATTGTGTATCCATAAAACTCCCCTGCTGATTGCCGGATGCATTGATAAAAAAAACCAGCAACGAAACCACAAACAGCGACGGCACCATCCAAAGCAATCGAGTGAGAATCCGGTGGCGCATTAATTACTCCGGTTGTTTTTTTTCGCTGAGCAATTCGAGTTGACCGAATAAAATGTACGGCTTATCAAAACAAACAATGGCGTTTGCCCAGCGCTTGTGCACCACAATTTTTTTCACATTGAAGTAAAGTGGAATGATGGGATAATTATCGTACACCATTTTCTGAAACTCTTTTTCGAGTTGCGCGCGCTTCGCTTCATCGAGTGTTACATTAATTGAATCAATGAGCGCATCACTAGCTGCGCTTCCAAAACCGGTAAAATTATTTTCGTGATTGAGCCACGCGGCAGTGCTCCAGGTGCCGGTGTAATCGCTCGGCGCCGAACTCGAACTGAGTCCGCTCATGAACAAATCAAAATCGTGCGAAACCATTTTTCCTCCCAGCGCATTCGGGTCGAGCACCTGCGGTTGCAAATCAATTCCGGCTTTTGCATACACATCTTTCAGCATCAGCGCCATGTCTTGTATCACCGACGGACCAAGCGGAAAAATCAACTCCACTTTCAAATCCGTTTTTTTTCCGTTAATTATTTTATCTAAAATTTTATCGCCGTTCGAATCCTTCCAGCCCGCATTGCTCAATAATTTTTTTGCTTCATCAATATTGAATGAATATGATTTCAAATCATCATTAAAAATATCTTTCTTCAATGGCGACACAATGCCCGACATGCGCAGCGCTTTATCGCTGAACAAATTCTGAATCATAAGGTCAACGGGCGTGAGCATCGCAAATGCCTTGCGCACATTCAGGTCCGAAAAAAAATCGGTGCGCTTACTTTCCTGCGGCTTCAGGTTAAAACCGATGTACGAGAAATCATAACTTGCCGTGTAACACGAATTATAATTTTTGGTGAACGACGAATCCTTCTGCAATTCGAGCAAAACCTTCGATGGCAGCCAGAAGCTCGCATCAAATTCCTGGTTGCGCGCCGCCAGCAGAATCGCGTTTTCGTCAGTGATAATTTTAAAAGTGATTTGCTTCGGATAAAACTGATTTAAAATTTCGGCAGACAATTTTTCTGTCCAGTGATTTTTTTTCTTTTCCAGTGTCAGTGTTTGTCCGCGCTCCCAGCTTTTCACATTGTAAGCACCAAGCCCGTTAATCAGCGCCGGGTCATTGCCGTACCTGCCATCATTAAACGCCGCCGCCCACGCAGTCGGAAAAGTTTTATTCATGCCGGGCTGGTCTTCCACATTCACCCAATTCACGGGGTAATTTTTCAGCGCATCATCTGCATCATAAAATTTCTTTTTCAGTATCGGAAAGTCGGTGAGTATAAACAGGTTTTGCGCCAGCACCTTCTTCATCGTCACAGTAAACGCGCGCGCATTCGAATTATCTTTTACAATATTCAGTAAATTATTCAGCGCGCTTCTGCCCGACACATTCACCAGCGGACAGGTATATGCCTTGAAAGAAAAAATCACATCGTCCACAGTCAGTTGCGCGCCATCATCAAAAGCGGGTTCATCCTTCAGTTCAAAACGATAAGTGAGTCCGTCGCGCGAGGTCGGAATTTCTTTCACCAGGTCAGCTTTCAGTTTGCGTGTCATCGGGTCAATCGAAAGCAGCGAGCGGTGTATCAGTGTAAAAACAATGGCGCGCGAAAGTGTGCGACCGTTACACGCATGCAGGTTGTCGGGTTCCTGCATCCACTGCACCGTCAGGTTATTTTCTTTCTTCCAGTCGCTTAAATAGTTCGGCGCATCAGGGAAGGGAATGTAATCGCCATCGGCATTGGTGAGCACGCGATTATCCGGAACAGCCGTTTGCGTGGTTGTGTTTTCATTTTGACATGAAAAAAGAAATGATACAGAGAGAATAAAAACGAAGCGCGAAAACATTTTGATGATTGAACGAAACAAATATAGAAAGCAGTATTAATCCTGATTGAATTTAGAAAATTGTTCTTGCCAATTGATAATAAATTGTTAAACGCTTATTTCTATTTTTGCACTACTAACAAACACTATGGAGCCAACCAGTAAGGAGCGCGTGCTGAAAAAAATTCGGAAGGCGCTCATTCATTCCACCACCGTTCCTTTTCCTAATATTGATCAAAGTGCTTCGGTATATCCTATACCCAATGATACATTGGATATTCTTTTTGCTGAGCAGTTCATAAAAGTTCAGGGTAATTTTATTTATTGCGAAAACATTGCTGAATTCATTCAATCTATTTCGTCGGTTGCTAATGAGAAGGGCTGGAACCATTTGTATTGCTGGGATAAACCTTTGCAGGATTTATTTCAACGCTCTGATTTTAATAAATGTCGAGTTGGAAAAACCATTGATAAGGCAGATGCAGGAGTTACACTGTGCGAATGTTTAATTGCTCGTACTGGTGGCATCTTGCTTTCAAGTAAGCAGGGGAGTGGAAGAAGTTTATCTATTTATCCTCCTATACATATCGTGGTTGCTTATACTTCGCAATTGGTTTTTGATATTAAGGATGCAACGCAGTTGGTGATGCAGAAATATCAGGGAAATATGCCGAGTATGATATCGATTGCAACAGGGCCTAGTCGCACTGCTGATATTGAAAAAACTTTGGTGCTCGGTGCACACGGCCCGAAAGAAGTTTATGTTTTTTTGATTGACGATCCTATTCGCTGATGCAGTTTCCAGCAGCCGTTGAAAGCGGAAAGAAAATTTATTTTGCTTCTGATCTACATCTTGGTGTACCGACTCGGGAGAAAAGTTTAGTACGCGAAAAATTATTTGTTCAGTGGCTAGATGAAATTTCAAAAGACGCTCAGTGTATTTTTATTCTGGGCGATTTGTTCGATTTCTGGTTTGAATACAAGCAGGTGGTTCCGAAGGGTTTTGTTCGTGTATTGGGAAAACTGGCGGAGCTGCGCGATAAAAACATTCCAATTTATTTTTTTTCTGGCAATCATGATCAGTGGATGAAGAATTATTTCACTGAAGAAATGGGCATTCCAATCTTTAATAAAGAAGTGCAGTTTGTTTGTAATAGTAAAAAATTTATGCTAGGTCACGGCGATGGGTTAGGACCTGGTGATTACAAATACAAAGTGATTAAGAAAATATTTCATGCACGAGTTTTTCGGTGGCTGTTTGCGCGTTTGCATCCAAATTTTGCGATTTGGATTGGAAAAAAATGGAGTTATAATAATCGTTTTCTGAATGGTGAAGTGAGAGAAAAATTTCTAGGAGAAGAGAAAGAATGGTTGATTGGTTATGCAAGGGAAAAATTGAAGGAGGAACAGATTGATTACTTTATTTTTGGCCATCGTCATTTGGCAATTGATTATTCGCTCAATGAAAAAAGTCGGTATATTAATCTTGGTGACTGGTTGCGTTTTTTTAGCTATGCAACTTTCGATGGAAAAAATCTGGAGTTAAAATATTATCAGAAATAATGGAACCATTGTGGCACATTCTGTTTTTTATTCAGGTTCATGCTTTATTTTTTAATACGGATAATCTAAAAAATATTTATGCCGTTACTATTGAAAATCAAGTAGTGAAATATGATTCAACGGGATTATTACTTCATACTTATAGTAACAAATTATTGGGGCAGCCAACCAGTTTAGATGTTTCGAACCCTTTGAAATTGATGGTGTACTATAAAGATTTTAACACCATCGTTTGGCTAGACAATACACTTTCTGAAATTTCGGAAACCAATCTTTCATCATTGGGAATTATACAGCCGCCTGTTGCCTGTTTATCTCAGGATGGAGATTTTTGGGTATATGATGAAGCCGACCAGCGGTTAAAAAAAATCAATTCACAATTGCAGGTAATAATCGAGGGTGCAACATTGCAATTCATTTCGGAAAAACAGTTTCAACCTTATTTAATGATTGAAGAAAATCAGCATGTATATGTTTCTGACTCATCACTGGGAGTCTTTGTTTTTGATCAGTTTGCCAATTTTATAAATAAAATACCCGTAAAAGGTGTCACCTATTTTCAGATAAAGAATAAACAACTCATCTTTAAAAATAAGAATAAGGCACTGATTTATCAGTTAAATTCAATGGGCGAATATTCTAGCGAATTACCAGATACGGCCATGCAGATGCGCATAGAGTCGCATCGAATTTATCTGTTGAAACAAAATCAAATAGTTTTGTACCCCTACTAAAAAATCATGAACGAATTAGTTAACAGACTCCAATCAATAAAAGAGAAATGGCAGGATTTAGAATTGCAGTTGAACGACCCACGGAAAATTGCTGATCAGCGTTTGTATGTGCAATTGAATAAGTCGTACAAAGAATTGCAAAAAGTGGTGGAGGAGTTTGAAAAATATAAAGTCATTTTAAGCAACATTGAAAACAACCGTTACATTATTGAAACTGAAAAAGATGATGAGTTCAAACAGATGGCGAAAGGTGAACTCGATGGTTTGGAAGATGAAAAATTAAAATCGGAAGAAGCCATTCGCTTGTTGCTATTACCTAAAGATCCGACTGACGAAAAAAATGCGGTGATTGAAATTCGCGCCGGTACTGGTGGTGATGAAGCAAGTTTATTTGCCGGCGAATTGTATCGCATGTATATCCGCTATTGCGAATCAAGAAAATGGAAACTGGAATTAGTGAGTGACAGCCCCGGCACAATGGGCGGTTACAAAGAAGTAATATTTGAAGTGAGCGGCGAAAATGTTTACGGCACATTAAAATTTGAATCGGGAGTGCATCGCGTGCAGCGTGTTCCTGCAACGGAAGCGCAAGGTCGTGTGCATACAAGTGCAGCAACAGTTGCAGTGATGCCCGAAGCTGAAGAAGTGGATGTGGAAGTTCGTGATGCCGATGTGAAAATGGAAACCGCACGAAGCGGTGGTGCAGGGGGGCAGAATGTAAATAAAGTTGAAACAAAAGTTTTGCTCACACACATTCCAACCGGATTGGTGGTGATGTGCCAGACCGAGCGTTCGCAATTGGGCAATCGTGAAAAGGCGATGAAGATGTTGCGCACAAGATTGTATGAGGCTGCAGTTCGAAAGCATGAAGGAGAAATTGCAGCGAAAAGAAAATCAATGGTGAGCAGTGGCGACCGCTCTGCAAAAATTCGCACTTATAATTATCCGCAAGGTCGTGTAACCGATCACCGCATCGGAATGACCGTTTATACTTTACCTGATTTCATCAATGGAAATATTCAGGAAATGCTGGATGCATTACAGATGGCTGAGAATGCAGAACTGATGAAGGAGAGTACAGTTGGTGTGTAATTTTATTCAAGCATTTTCTCTAATTTATTTACACGAGATCCTTTTAACAAAAAGTAATATCCTGTGATTTTCTGTTGCTGATAATATTTTTTTAAAGCGTCAACATTTTCAAATGTTCTGATGTTTTCATTTTGGTATTTGGAACTTGCTTTTAAAAATTCATTTCCGACTAACCATATTTCTTTTAATGAAAGTGTTTTAATTTGTTTTAAGATTAAATCATGTTCTGCATCTGAATATTCTCCTAATTCAGCCATATCACCTAAAACCACAATTTTATTTGCAACGGGAAATTCAGCAAAATTTTCAAGCGCCAATTCCATGCTACTTGGATTTGCGTTGTAGGCATCCAGAATAAATGAATTGCCATCTTTTAGCTGTTGTTGAGAACGATTGTTTGCCGGCTTATAATTTTCAATGGCATTTTTAATTTTTTCTTTCGACACTTTAAAATGATACCCGATTGAAGCGGCAGCCAAAATGTTTTCAATATTATATTTTCCAACCAATTGAGTTTGGGCTTCAAAAGTTTCACCATCAGAAAATAAAAATTTTGCTTTCAGATACGGAAAGGAATTCATGGCCTCAGCTTTCACAATTGAACTCTCATGATTTCCATAAATTATCCGGTCCATTCCTTCGGAATATAAAATCAAATCTTCCTGATAGGCTGAAACAAAAGCAGTAGAGTTCTTCTCTTTTAAAAATTTATATACTTCACCATTTCCTATTCTCACCCCTTCAATACTGCCATATCCTTCCAAATGATCTTTACCATTATTGGTAATTATTCCATAGTCAGGCTCTGCAATTTTACATAATATTTTATTTTCATTTAGATGATTGGCACCTAATTCAACCACAATCATTTCTGCCTCTATTGGAATAGAAAGAAGTGTAAGCGGTACGCCAATATGGTTATTTAAGTTGCCTTTTGTTCCATACGTTTTTAAAGATGAGGAGAGAACCGAGTGGGTTAATTCCTTTGTAGTTGTTTTTCCATTACTACCTGTTATTGCAATAACTGGACATTTGAATTGTCTGCGGTGATGTCTTGCTAATTCCTGAAGTGTTGTAAGTGTATTATCAACTAAAATAGTTTTTCCTTCAATAAAAAATTCTTTTTCATCTATTACGGCTTTATCGGCACCCTCTCTTATTGCTTTTTTTGCAAATTCATTTGCGTTAAAATTAGGCCCTTTCAACGCGAAGAATAAACATCCCCTTTGAATTTTTCTTGTATCGGTACAAATGCCGGAGGAAGAAATATATAAATGATAAAGTTCGCTAATAGTCATTTAACAGATTTGGCTTAAAAGTAAAAGTCCTGATCAGCAAAATGCTGACCAGGACTTTTATATTTTTCTACACAGAATTATTTATTTGCTTTCTTATATCCTTTGCTATCTAATTTTTTATTGCTTTTAACTTTAAAGTAATTTCCAGCTTTAGTTTCATTACCCATCGGACTACCTAAACGAGCCATTGCGCAACGAAATCCTAAAGTCGACAAGTCCTGATTTTCATCCAAGTAACGACGAGTTCCAGGTGACATCCAATAAGCACGGTCAGACCAAGAGGCTCCTTTGTAAACCCTTGCTTTGTTATTTATTAATGATGAAATTTCATATTGATATTCGGTCCATGAAGAGCTATCGCCATCCAGGTAGTCAATCACATTTGATTTCTTATAGTTTAAACGATTTAGGTTTTCTTGCTCTGAAACTGGAATTTTTACTATTCGACCAAGACTATCTTTATCGACATGAGCAAAATCTTCATCTAAACTATCTTTATCAAATACATTACCACGAAAAGAATTAAAGTCCACATCGTCATAAAAAGTATAAGGACGATAAATATCCATTACCCACTCACTTACATTACCAGCCATATTGTATAGGCCAAAATCATTAGGCAAGTAAGAATAAATAGGGGCAGTAATATCGGCCGCATCATTTAACCCACCTGCAATACCCATATTATCACCACGATCACGTTTGTAGTTAGCTAAAAAATCACCTTGCCATGAACCATGTTTAGAATCACGAAGAACATCATTATTCCAAGGGTAAATTTTTCTGTCAGTTATTGTTTCTTCCCCTGCGTATGGGTTATTTCCAATTAATGCTAATGAAGCGTATTCCCATTCTGCTTCTGTAGGCAAGCGATATTCAGGTAAAAGGATACCATCTTCAATTCTTACCTTTCTTCTACCTGTTCCATTTGGGCTTAAGTCTTTTAAATTTTTGTTAACCATTCCTTCGTACTGCCCTACAATGTAAGAACCAGTATTAAAGTTATCTTGACCAATTTGGGTGTTGTTTTTATCTAGAACCCCTTTGTCAACCATAATGCCCTCGTTAACACGATCAGTTCTCCACTTACAATATTCATTTGCTTGAACCCAAGTAACCCCAATAACAGGATAAAAATCATAAGCTGGATATCTGAAATAGTATTCAACATATGGCTCATTATATGCTAACTGTCTTCTCCATGAAAGACTATCGGGTAAAGCATTTCTATAAACCTCAGGAAAATCAGCACCAAACACGCGATTTACCCAATATAAATATTCACGATAATGAACATTTGCCACCTCTGTTTCGTCCATATAAAATGATGGTACAGAAACTGTTCTTGGCGTATTGTCGTTGCTATAAAGCACATTTTGTTCTGTTGCTCCCATTGTGAAGCGTCCCCCTTGTATTAATACAAGGTTGGGGCCTGTTTGTTGGCCTCTAAACTTAAGCGATACTTGAAACCCGCCCCATTTGGAGTCATTATAATTCCAACCGGTTGTTGTTGATTTGTCTTTCTTGCAAGAAGTTAAAAACAACGCACTTACTGCAATTAGTAATAATGAAATTCTTTTAAGCATCTGATTGAATTTGGATGGATTAAAATTGATTAACGCAAATATAGTTAAAGTATTGTTTCTTCAAAGTATGTCGGGGCATTCAGTAAGCCTTTTCAGCCCCCTTTCTTTTTCTGCGCTTTTTTTATCGCCAAGATTTACTGCAATTGAAATTTCATGAGTTCCTCCACTTTTCCCCCGCAACCCTGATGTTGTAATGTCATAGCTGTAAGCTGTTTTGAAAACACCTTTTTTCACGCCAAAAATTAATGATACAGCATCTGCATTTTTTATTGTATACCTATAATTTACCCCTGTTATTAAGGAGCCAACTCCAGTCATAATTCCTGCATTTATTTGTCTAAATTTTCCCTGTTGAACCAAAAGGAAATTTGGTGCAAAGAATGATTTTGATCTTTTATTTTTCTTGAATTCATATCCAAAGTGCAAGGCCAGTTTTAAGGGAAGAGCAGATTTTTTGTCGGAATAAAAAGAGACATTGGGCTGTGTGAGGTGCATGGCTCCAAGACCAAAAAATATTTTTTTACTGTAAATTAAAAATCCGGCTCCAAAGTCAATATAGCTTTTTGTTTGAAATGCAGGAGCATTTTCACTTGTTGAATTGGTTATGGAAACAGAATTTACATCAATCATATCTGTAAAAATAAAATTAGCATAATCAATTTTTAATTGGGAATAGGAGGTGCTAAATCCTGTTTTTAAAGCATAATTTTTATTTATTTTGAATTGGTAGGAATAAAAACCAGTGAATTGCAAATTCGAATAAAGACCATTTCCTTGTTGATCTGAAAAAGCAGAAAGTCCAATTCCTCCATTTATTTTTTCAATATCCTGATCATAAGAAATAGAATAGGTTGTATAAGCGTGGCCAAGGGCAGGCCACTCATTTTTATAATTTGCAATAAATCGTGGGCCAATCCCTACCCCTGCAAAGGCAGCGTTTAAATACAGGGGATTATTTAGAAACTGACTGAACTCTGCATCCTGTGCTTTTGTTATTTCACAAAATGTTAAGATGATTGACAAGATTATTAATTGTTTTTTGTGTATCACCCGAATAAAAATTTATTTTTTGAATCAACGCAATATGACTTGTTTTCTTCCGTTGTGCAACAAAAATCTTCTTTTCGGAAGTCAGTTTATACATTTAAACCTGCAATTTTGTTTCATGAAGAGAGGTATTTTTTTATTTATTTCATTTTTTTTGTTGAAAGATTCTTCCGAATCTTTGGCTCAGGCCATTACAAGTCCGGTCATTTTATTGAATTGGGTAGCCACTACAAAGGAGGTGGATATGCCTGATTTTAAAAAACATAAGACTTTTTATTTCAGTGGCGCACAATATGATTTATCGCGAACTGGAATAGTTCCTCTTTATGCAACAACCATAAAACTTCCGCTAAGTACTACGCCTGAAATAAAAGTTGTTAATGCCATTTATGAATATGTTGCTGATAATAATTTTCTTGTTATTCCAAAAGACATAAAGCCTTCTTATTTTTCTGTTGGCTATGAAAAAGGAATGCCTATAGCCGATGTTTATATTCCAACATTAAGAGAAAATAATTTTAGTGGGAGCATTGAAAGATTAAAATCTTTTCAATTAGAATATTCTTTTCTACCTAACTATTCTGAAAAGGGGTCAAGTAATGGATTAAAATCATTCGCTTCAAATTCTGTTTTGGCTACGGGTAGCTGGTATAAAATAGGTGTAGATAAAGATGGTGTTTATAAAATTGACAAATCTTTTTTAACCTCGCTTGGCTTAAATGTTAATCAGATTAATCCTAAGCATTTAAAGATTTATTTTTCAGGTGCTGGAATGATTCCGGAGAGCAATAGTGCTGTAAGAACTGATGACTTAAAAGAAATAGGGTTAACGGTTGTTGGTGAAGAAGATGGTAAATTTAATGACGATGATTACATTTTGTTTTATGGTCAAAGTCCAAATCGATGGAATTTAGACACCAGTACAAATCAATTTTATCATATTCAGCATTTGTATTCTGACTATACTTATTATTTTTTGAAAGTGGCAGAAACAAACGGAAAAAGGATTGCTACAATAGGAAGTGAAACTTCGGCTCCCAATCAAACCTTTAGCTACTTTGATGATTATGCCTATCATGAAGCTGATACGGCTAACTTGTTGCTAAGTGGGAGAGATTGGTTTGGTGAATCTTTTAAATATGTTCTGTCGCAGGATTTCAATTTTAATTTCCCCAATCATTTGATTGAAACTTCGGCATTGCTAAAAGCGGCAGTTGCTTCCCATACCATTACAGGTCAAGGGGCAAGAAATTTTTCTTTCAATCTCAATGGAATTTCCTTAGGATCTATTGCAATTCCTGAAACCTGTGGCGACTATACCTGTCCTGCTGCATTAAGTAATACCCAAATCTTTTCTTTTGTTCCTAATTCAGATCAATTAAATGTTAGTCTTAGTTATAGCAGTAATGCTGATGATGCAAATGGGTGGTTGAACTATTTGGAGCTTAATGTTAAGCGGGGATTAATTATGAGTGGCGACCAAATGTTTTTTAGAGTTGCGGCATCAGAAGGTGCAGGAAATATTTCTGAGTTTTCAATCGCTTCTTCTAATGCTATTTCAGTTTGGGATGTTACAAATCCTTGGTTAATAAAATCAATTTTGCTAAATGAGAATGGAAGCGCAAAATCTTTTGTTGCAAAGACCGATATGCTGAATGAGTATGTTTCTTTTAATGGAAACTTGTTTTTCACGCCAACTAATAATGGAAAAATCAAAAATCAAAATCTTCATGCTACCCCTACAACTGATTATATAATTGTTTCACCTGAAATTTTAAAATCGAGTGCCGATGAGTTGGCCAAATTTCATAGGGCAACCAGTACTTTAAAAGTTCGTGTTTTTACAACAGATCAAATTTATAATGAATTTGGAGGAGGGATTGGTGATGTCTCTTCTATCCGTGATTTTATGAAAATGCTTTATGACAGAGCAAATGGGGACACTTCTTTAATGCCAAAATATTTACTCCTTTTTGGCGATGGTTCTTTTGATTATAAAAACAGAATTGCAAATAACACTAATCTTGTCCCAACATTTGAAAGTTATGAATCATTAAGCCCAATCTATTCTTTTAATTCAGATGACTTTTTTGGTTTCCTAGATGATTCAGAAGGAGGAAACTTGTTGGCATCAAATATTAAAATGGACATTGCTGTTGGACGTATTCCTGCGAAAAACGAATCAGAAGCAGCAGATGTAGTTAATAAAATTAAGGTCTACAAATCGCCAAGTTCACTTGGCCCGTGGCAAAATGTTGTTACTTTCTGTGCTGATGATGAAGATGGAAATACGCATATAAACGATGCCGATGCGATTGCAAATTATGTTTATAATTATAACCCTCAATTTAATATTGACAAGATTTATTTGGATGCATTCCCGCAAATATCTACTCCTGGAGGAGCAAGGTATCCAGATGTAAACACGGCTATTAGCAATAGGGTTTATTCGGGTACCTTAATATTTAATTATATGGGACATGGGGGATACACTGGTTTGGCACATGAAAGAATTTTAAGTAATACCGATTTTGATGGTTGGACAAATCTTTGCAAACTACCTTTATTCATAACGGCAACTTGTGATTTCAGCAATTTTGATGATGCTGAAATTGTTTCGGCTGGTGAAAGATTAATATTAAATCCAAATGGCGGCGCTATTGGTTTAGTCACTACTGTCAGACTAGTTTATTCTTACGCAAATTATGATTTGAATCTGAATTTTATGAAGCAGATTTTTCGAGTAATTGATAATAATCCTATAACAGTTGGAGAGGCATTGCGAATTGGCAAAAATAATGTGACCTCCGATGCAGTTAATAATAGAAAATTTACTTTGTTAGGAGATCCAGCTATATCGTTAATTAATTCTTCTAATCAGGTAATGACCTCTTCCGTAAAATCGCATCCCGTTAATAGCATTCCGGATACTTTAAAAGCTTTAGAAAAAATAACCATAACTGGATTTATTGGGGATAAAAATGGAATAAAAATATCATCTTATAATGGTATTGTATACCCAATTGTTTTTGATAAATCAGTTAATTACCAAACCCTAAGTAATGATCCAGGAAGTATAGTGAAAACTTTTCTTCTTCAGAAAAATGCAATCTTTAATGGTAAAGCAAGTGTCAAGAATGGCGATTTCACTTTCACTTTTATTGTCCCCAAAGATATTTCCTATCAATATGGTTTTGGTAAGTTAAGTTACTATGCTCAAGATGGAAGTTCAAGTGCTAATGGATATAAAAGCGATGTAGTAGTTGGTGGGTCTGCTGATAGTTTTGATATTGATAACAAAGGCCCGAAGATTGATGTTTTTATGAACGATGAGAAATTTGTTTATGGTGGTATGACTGACGAAAATCCAACATTATATGTTAAGCTAAATGATGAAAGCGGAATTAACACAGTTGGAAATGGTATCGGGCACGATGTTACTGGAGTAAAAGATGAGGATTCAAAAAACACTTTTCTATTAAATGAATTTTATGAGGCCAATTTAGACGATTATCAATCTGGAACTATTCACTATGGGTTAAAAGATTTGTCTGAAGGTCGACATAACATAACTGTTAAAGCATGGGATGTTTACAATAATTCAAATGAAAGTCAAACTGAATTTATTGTTGCGTCCTCAGCACAGGCGGCACTTTCTCATGTGTTGAATTATCCCAATCCATTTACTACTCAAACAGAATTTATGTTTGAACACAATCTGTTATTTGGAATTTTACAAGCTAAAATCGAAATCTATTCCGTTAGTGGAAAATTAGTGAAAACAATTTTACAATCAATTGATAATGGTAGTAGGGATGGCGAGGCCTGTGGAGGAGAAACCATTACTGGCTCCTATCGTGTAAATGGAATAATGTGGGATGGAACCGATGATTTTGGCGATCCAATTGGAAAAGGGGTTTATGTTTACCGCGTGAGCATAAAAAACGATTCGGGATTAAAAGCAGATACTTTTGAAAAATTAGTTCTTTTAAAATAACTTTGAACCTTTCTGAGAAATCCATATGAATTTAGAATCATTTAAAAATTTGTTATTCGTTTCAATATGCGTAGCAAGTTCATTATCTGCGGCCAGTCAATCCATATCTACAAATGAGTTAGACGGTAGAATTAATACAATTAATACGGCGGTTCCTTTTCTTCGGATTGATCCTGATGCGCGATCGGGTGCAATGGGTGATGTTGGCATTGCAATTTCTGGCGATGCAAATGCCATTTATTGGAACACAGCAAAAATTCCTTTTGCCGAAAAAAACACAGCGCTATCTGTCACCTATACACCTTGGCTAAAAGAATTAGTAAACGATATATTTTTAGCTGATATATCTGCTTATAAAAAATTAGATGACAATCAAGCCATTACCGCTTCCCTTCGATACTTCTCTTTAGGAAGCATAACTTTTACAAATATTTCAGGGAATGTAATTGGCAATTTTAATCCCAGAGAATTTACTTTTACAGGCGGGTATGCTAGAAAAATTACAGAAAATTTTTCGACTGGTATTAATCTTTCATACATCTATTCAAACTTAGCAGCTGGGCAAAGTGTTAGCGGCATTTCAATTAAAGCGGGTACAGCTGCTGCGGCAGATATTTCTTTCTTTTATCATAAAGACACAAAGTTTGGAAACACTAAGGGGGACTATAATATAGGACTAACAATTTCAAACATTGGGAACAAAATAACTTATACTCAATCAGCAGAGAACAAAGATTTCATTCCAACCAATATGGGCTTAGGTTCAGGAGTTAATTTTAAGTTTGATGATTATAATTCGTTGATGTTTGCCGGAGAGGTGAATAAACTTTTAGTTCCCACACCTGATAGCGCGGGACTATTCAGGACCAAAAGTGTTCCTTCAGGAATCCTTGGTTCATTCTCTGATGCGCCTGGTGGAGGCAAAGAAGAGTTTCATGAATTAATGTTTTCTGTTGGTAGTGAATACTGGTATAGAAATCAGTTTGCAGTTCGTGCAGGGTACTTTAATGAGCATTCAACAAAAGGAAATAGAAAATACATTACAGCAGGTGTAGGAATCAAGTACAATGTATTTGGATTAAATTTTTCTTATCTCATTCCAACAAGCAATCAAAAAAATCCTTTGGATAACACACTTCGTTTTAGTTTGTTGTTTGAATTTGATAAAACCAAGTCAGCTAAATCAGCACCCACCTCAGAGTAAATGAATATAAGAGTAGGTTATGGCTTTGATGTTCACCAATTAAAAGAAGGGCGCCCCTGCATACTCGGGGGCGTATTAATTTCAAGCAACAATGGCCCCGACGGTCATTCAGATGCTGATGTATTAATTCATGCAATATGTGATGCGCTTCTTGGTGCAGCTAATCTTCGCGATATTGGGTTTCATTTTTCGAATACTGATGAGCAGTATAAAAATATAGACAGCAAAATTTTATTAGCGGAAGTTGTCAATCTATTATCGATAAAAAATTATCGAATTGGAAATGTAGATGCAACTATTGTTTTGGAAAAACCAAGGGTGAATCCTCATATTCCGGCGATGCAAAAAATTCTTTCTTCAATAATGCATATTGATGAAGATGCCGTTTCAATAAAGGCAACTACAAACGAACTTCTTGGCTATGTTGGAAGGGAAGAAGGAGTGAATGCATCGGCTGTTGTATTGATTTTCAAAGATTAATTTTTTAATTGGCGTACTTGCCGCTTTCCTTTTCATTTATTGAGTTTATTTTTACATCGTAAATTTTTTTATTTCATGGCTAATTTAAAAGTAGGAATAGTAATGGGTTCTGATTCAGATCTCGAAGTGATGAAGGAGGCGGCTGTTATTCTTGAATCATTTGGCGTTAGTTATACTATGACAGTGATGTCAGCACATCGCACACCTGAACGCTCAGCAGAATTTGCAAGCAACGCCCACACTAATGGATATGGTGTAATTATAGCTGGAGCCGGAGGCGCGGCACATCTTGCCGGAGTGATGGCTTCTCTAACCCATTTGCCTGTGATTGGCATTCCTGTTTTATCAAAAAATTTAGCCGGAATGGATTCTTTATATTCTACTGTTCAAATGCCTCCTGGAATACCGGTTGCAACTGTAGCAATCAATGGAGCTCAGAATGCGGGGTTACTTGCTGTTCAGATTTTAGCATTGAATGATGCGGCACTTTCTGAAAAAATGATTACCTACAAAAAAAAATTAGGAGAAAGCGTACAGGCAAAAGCTGATAAGCTCGAGAAGATTGGATTTAAAAAATATTTAGAAGAGAAATAATTTTTAAATAATTCGGTTCTGTTTGTTTTTACTTTGAAAGAAAAATAAAAGTGAAAAATTTATTCTTACAACTTGATAGCTAAACCAACTGCTGAATAAGTGTAAATAACTTGTGTTTGCATATTCATTCAAGGTAACCTCATGGCAATCACGACTGATAATTTCTTCAATTTTTTTTTGAAAATTTCTAGCTAATTCTTTTGACTCAATGTCAATATTCATTTCAATACTACTGAAATCACTTAGGTAATTAATATTGTAAGACCCAATAGTTAGCCATTCTTCATCAACTACCATCACTTTTGCATGAACAACAGAGGGCCTGTACTCATATAATCTAATTTTATTACGCAGCATCCAACCATATAAATATTCTGTTGCCCCTTTAGCAAAAGGCACATCTGCTTTTTCACTTAATATTATTTTTATTTCTACACCTCGCCTGGTTGCCGATTTAATAGCTCTTCTTAATGTTATACCAGGCATGAAGTAAGCGGCAGCGAGTACAATATTTTTCTTTGAGGATCTTATAGCATGTCTATAAGAGTATCTTATTTGATTTTTTCGACGCAGCCAATCATTTTGTCTTACTCTTGCTAAAACTTTAACCCTGGCTTCGTCTTTCTGCAAAATATATTCCGGGGTATATTTTTTTTCGGGTATATTTTTTTTCATTTCAATCTTTCTACAAACTGAACTTAATTGTAGGCAAATAACACCCTCTAATAAAATTGCATAATCAAGCCAAGCAATTTCATCCTTGTTTCCTCTATAACGGTTTGAAATATTTATTCCCCCAACCAAAGAAAACTGTTCGTCAATCACGATTACTTTATGATGCAATCTCCTTCCTAATTGTAAAATAAAACCTTTAAAAAGGGGCTCAAATTGTTTAATAAAAATTCCTTCAGTTCTTAAATTTTCAATCATTTCCTTATCTATTCCACTAGAACCAAATGCATCTGTTAGAATTGAAACGCTTACGCCTCTTTTTACTGCTTTTATTAAATGATCAAGAATGATATTTCCGGTTTCGTCTAAATCAAAAATATAAACATGAAATAAAATTTCGTGCTGCGCATTGTCAATAAGATTGGTTAGACACGAAAAGTATTCTTCTCCACTATGAATAATTTGAGCAAGAGAGGGAGTTAATTTCTTAGAAGAATTTTTTTTCACAATTTAATATCAATCAGCAAAAGTGATTTCTGTTTCGGTAAGAAGCGGAATATTTTTAAATCGCAAGACCATTTGCGCAACAGTTATTACATCTCTTCGATTGTATTCAATAATTCTATTGAGTCCTTTTTCTTTCCAATAAACTCGTCCAACATCTTTGCCAGCCATATCTGTTTTTGGGGAAGGCAGCCCGAGTACTGCGGCTAATAAACGAAGAGAGGTAAAATGTTTATAATCACCAAATCGCCAGAGTTGCATGGTATCTACCCAATGAATCTCGTAAGGTTTTTTTCCACTCACATCCATCAGCGATGGAATTTCAATTTGCAAAGCCAGCATTCTTCTGCATAAGTATGGGATATCAAATTCGCGAACATTGTGACCGCAGAACAAATACTTATCAGATGAATAATATTTTTTTAACAAGCCTGAAAAGTCTTCCAAAACCTTTCGTTCCT
Organism: Chitinophaga pinensis; assembly: GCA_945892775.1. GTDB lineage: Bacteria > Bacteroidota > Bacteroidia > Chitinophagales > UBA10324 > UBA10324. The sequence continues at coordinate 20,364 of CAMDDP010000015.1, read as the reverse complement.
CATCTCCTGAAAAAGTTTTTAATCGGAATTTCCACTGATTTTTTTTATCCTTCCGAAAAAATATTCCAATTGTGATACAAATTACTTTTCCAAACTCAGCATAAATAGCTGAGTGATTAAAATAGTGTTCATCTGGTGTTTCGTTTTCATCTCGCAATCGAGCCGATTTGATTTCCCATAAATCTTTCCATTCGGCATCTAACTTTTTAACAGATGGGAAAGCAGGTGCTGTTTCAATATCAATGCATAGCAAATTAGAAAGAAGAATGTTGTTTAACATAATATTATTCTGTTAACTGAATAAAAATAACAGAAAATATTTATCTAAGGATAGAAAAATTAAAAAATAGACCCTAAGAAAAGGGAATCGTAGATGTAATGGCTATTAGATAATATTCATGAAGCGAACACCAAAGGTGAATACAAATGGAAGCATAATCCAAAACAACGAAGGCATAAAAAACAACATAGCTGCAGTTCCTGCAACGGATAAAATAAAACCAACGCCGTAAATTGTTTTTGATTTTTTATTTTCTGCTTCTCCCATTGTTATATTTTTTTCGCCCGCTAACATAAATGCAAAGGGGCAGTTTTGCAAATTTTCAATTTACAGATTGAATAATTTAGTTGAAAATTAACTAAGCTGATTAAGACCCTTTTTCATTTGATAAAAGAAGTTTCTGATATTTATTCTATGATCCAAGTTTCACCACCCGCAATTAGTTTGTCTAATTTACCTAGGCCTTTATTAGCAATCACTTGACTGATTTGTTGACTCATCATTTCTTCATAAGTAGGGCGAGCAGTTTGATAGAACACTCCAAATGGCCGTGGTAAGTGACCTTCAAAATCAACATGATCGAAGAAGCGAGAAATTATTTGTGCTTTTACCATATCCTTTTCATCGTGAATCCATAAATCATTTTTCGATGCACCTTCTTCCAGATTTACAATTACAGGCTTGAACCCATCGAGTTTGATTCCTTTTTCGTTATTGGCACCGAAAACTAATGGCTGACTTTGCACCATAAATAATGCTTCATCTTTCTTGGTTGACTTTTCGGTGTAAGATTCGAAAGCCATGTCATTAAAGATGTTACAGTTCTGATAAATTTCTAAGAACGAGGAGCCAGAATGTTTGTATGAACGCAACAACATATTTTGCAAGTGAGCAGGATCACGATCCATACTACGCGCAACAAAAGTTGCATCAGCACCTAGTGCCAAAGCAATTGGGTTGAATGGATGATCTATGGATCCGAATGGAGTTGATTTGGCCACTTTATTCTCAGGAGAGGTTGGAGAATATTGCCCCTTTGTTAAACCATAAATTTCGTTGTTGAACAAAAGAATATTCACATCAAAATTCCGGCGCAATAGATGTATGGTATGATTTCCTCCAATAGAAAGGCCATCGCCATCCCCAGTTACAATCCACACGCTAAGATCCGGACGAGCAGCTTTTAACCCCGAAGCAACTGCTGTTGCACGACCATGAATACTGTGCATGCCGAAAGTTTCAGTGTAGTATGGAAAGCGCGATGAGCAACCGATTCCTGAAATGAAAACAATATTTTCTTGCTTCAAGCCCAACTGTGGAAGTATCGTGTGCACTTGCTTAAGGATAGAATAATCACCACATCCAGGACACCAGCGAATTTCTTGGTCGGTTGCAAAATCTTTAGGGGTAAGTACTTGTTCCGTTGTTGCTGTTATTGTTTCAGCCATTTCTTTATATTATTAGTTGAATTAATTATTTAAGAATTTCTCTGATTTTATCCATTAATTCAGATTTAAAAAATGGAAGCCCCTGAATTTTATTGTACGCCATTGCATCAATAAAATATTTGTCACGGATAATTTTAACTAACTGACCATTATTGATTTCAGGAATCAAAATTTTATCATAATTATTTAAAATCTCACCGAGATTTTTAGGAAATGGGCGCATGTGACGAAGTTGAGCGTGTGCAATATCAAAACCTTCTTCGTTTAATTGTCTCACCGCCGCCTTTAATGCGCCATAAGTGCCGCCCCATCCAAGTACTAATAGTTTTCCTTTCGCTGGGCCACTGTCAATTTTTTGTTCAGGAATGTAATTGGCAATGCGGTCTACTTTTTCTTCACGAAGTTTAACCATGAATTCATGATTCTCTGGTTCGTAAGAAATATTTCCGGTGATGTTTTGCTTTTCTAAACCACCAATTCGATGCTCCAATCCTTTGGTTCCTGGAATTGCCCACGGACGAGAAAGTTTTTCATCGCGAGCATAAGGCATAAATTTTTCTCCTTCAGCCATCGGCTTAGCAAATTCAATTTTTATCTCGGCTAACTCAGATTCTTTTGGAAAGCGCCATGGCTCAGCGCCATTGGCAATGTATCCATCAGTTAACAGAATTACAGGAATCATGTGTTGAACAGAAATTCTACAGGCCTCAAAAACTGCATTGAAACAATCAGAAGGAGATTGTGCCGCCACAATTGGAATGGGGCATTCACCGTTTCTTCCATAATATGCTTGAAACAAATCTGCCTGTTCTGTTTTTGTTGGTAGGCCAGTTGATGGTCCACCACGTTGAACATTTATAATTACCAAAGGAATTTCTAAAACTGTTGCAAGGCCAAGTGCTTCTGCTTTTAAAGCCATTCCAGGCCCAGATGTAGTTGTTACGGCTAAACTTCCACCGAATGATGCGCCAATAGCCGATGTTATTGCAGCGATTTCATCTTCTGCCTGAAAAGTTTTTACACCAAAACTTTTATACTTTGCAAGGTCATGCAAAATATCTGATGCAGGTGTAATAGGATACGAACCAAGAAATAAAGGCAATCCTGATTTTTTTGACGCAGCCACTAAGCCCAATGCAGTAGCTTGATTACCCATGATGCTTCGGTAAGTTCCAGCAGGCATTACCGCTTTATCAACTTTGTATCTTGTGGTGAATTGTTCGGTCGTATCTCCGTAGGAATATCCAGCTTTTAACACACGAATATTTGCTTCGAGCACTTCTGGTTTCTTACCAAATTTTTCATTGAGGAATTTAATAGTGTTATCCATTTCTCGGTTATACATCCAATAAAGGAATCCGAGAACAAACATATTTTTACAACGGTCTTTTTCCTTCATGCCCAATTGTAAATCGGTAATTGATTCACGGGTCATGCGGGTAATGTCCATTTTTATCAATTGATAATTACTAAGCGAATCATCTTCTAAAGCATTGCTAGTCATGTTTGCAAGTTTCAGATTTTTTGCATCGAAACCTGCAGTATTCGCAATGATGATTCCCCCTTTTTTTATGTTATTAATATTGGCTTTTAATGCGGCGCTGTTCATTACAACCAATACATCACAAATATCACCAGGGGTATAGATTTCTTTACTGCCAAAGTGTAATTGAAAACCCGATACTCCGGCAACTGTTCCTATAGGAGCTCGAATCTCTGCAGGAAAATCAGGAAAGGTTCCTAAATCGTTTCCGAACAATGCTGAGTTGTTAGTGAATTGAGTTCCGGTTAATTGCATTCCATCGCCAGAGTCACCTGCGAATTTTATGACTGCTTCTTCTAGTTCCTGAATCGTTATTTGGTCGGCCATTATTAGTAATTAAACTGCGAGTTAAAGTAAATTAATTTTTGCAAATGTAAATCGTGGCGGCGAAGCTACAATTTGATATTTAAAAATACAGGACAATGATCGCTGTATCCGCCTGAATAATCGGTTCCTTCAAATGTGCGCCAAGGAGCGTTTTCCTTGTATTTATTCACTTTAAAGAGCCATTCGGGTTTGTATATGGTGGTGTTCGAAATTATTTTTTCTTTTCCACCATTTTTTTCTACTAGGCTATTGGAAATAATTATTTGGTCAAATAAATCTTGGGCCCCTTTGTAATAAAGTGAGCCAATGTGGTAGCGACTATAAAGAATTAACATTGGATTAAATAAATCGCTATTGGAGGCAGTATCTGCTTTTAGAATTGATTGAATGCTTTTATTATTCGGATTATCATTTAAATCACCCATTATTATTACACTTTTATTTGGGTGGGTGCTAGTATATTGATTTACAGCTGTTCTTAATGCTGCAGCGGCGGCCATTCTTTTGGGTTCTGATAATTCACTTCCACCTCTGCGAGAGGGCCAATGATTAATAAAAAAACAGATTGAATCGTTATTAGATAGAATGCCTTCTACCTGAAGAATATCCCTTGTTAAAAAAGATGTGTCATCAACCATTGAAATTTTTATTGCATGAAAATTTGTAACAGTGAACTTATTTTTTTGGTAAAGAAAAGCTACATCAATACCTCGAAGGTCGGGAGAATTGATATGTGCAATTTCGTATCCGAAAGAAACCATTTGCGAATTATTTATTAAATCTTTTAATACTCCAATGTTCTCAATTTCGGCTAATCCAATAAAATCAGGGGCGATAGATGAAATAATTTTTGCTGTGTGTTCAAGTTTTGTAAAATATCTCGAACTTGACCATTGATTTTTTCCGGCGGGAGTAAACTCTTCATCTTGCACATCCAAATCATTAATGGTGTCAAATAAATTTTCACAGTTATAAAAAGCAACTCTGAAGGGGTGCTTTTTTTTATCACTGTCATTTTTCCAAGAAGCAAGGATGATAACAACTAGAAAGCAGGAAATTATTTTTATTGATTTCATTAAGCGGGATATTGAACAATATTTCTATCTGTTTCTGCAAGTAATATTTGCAATTCAAGTTTTTTGTCGAGGTGTATTCGAAGCAAATCATAAATCACACGGGCAATGTTTTCTGCTGTTGGATTCAGGTTGCTGAATTCTTTAGTATCAAGATTCAGGTTTTGGTGGTCAAACTTTTCAAGAACCTCTTTATTTACTACACTACTCAACCAACCCAAATCAATTACATAACCGGTTTCAGCATCAGTTTCTCCGGTTACTTTTACCGTAAGCTTATAATTATGTCCGTGATAATTCGGATTTGCGCACAAACCAAAAATCTGTTGATTTTTCTCATCAGTCCAATCTTTTCGATAAAGGCGATGGGCAGCATTGAACCTTTCCACGCGCATTACTGTAGTCTTCATCAATTTGTTTTTGTCTTTGCTTTGGCGGTGCAAAGTTGAAAATCAATAGTTGCTATCCAAACAATTTATTACTTAGTATTGTTTATTAATAAAAAATGATAAATGAAGACATTGTTAATTTCAATTGCGTTAATTATTTCAACTATGGATACAACTACGAACATTTACGATTTTAAAGTGGCCGGATTAAATGGCGGCACCATTGACCTCGCACAATACAAGGGAAAGAAAATTCTGATTGTGAATGTGGCTTCGGAATGCGGTTACACTTATCAGTACGAAGATCTGGAAAAGCTCTATGAAAAATACAAAGACAAAATGGTGCTCATTGGTTTTCCATGCAATCAGTTTGGATTTCAGGAACCAGGTTCTCCTGAAGAGATTAAAACATTTTGCTCGAGTAAGTATGGAGTAACATTTCAGTTAGCTTCAAAAATTGATGTGAAAGGAAAAGACCAGGCACCTATTTATGAGTGGCTGACTAAAAAAGAACTTAACGGAGTAGAAACCACTGAAGTAAGCTGGAACTTCAATAAATATTTAATTGACGAACAAGGAAATTACATTGCTCACTATGGCTCGAAAGTGAAACCTTTTGATGCTGTTTTGGTGGCGGCGATTGAGAAATAAACCATCTGCTTATTTCTTAAAAGCATTCCACCCCTGCGCAGTCAGTTCGTGAATGTTGTTGGCCTTGGTAATCAGTTTTTTTCCAAGCGAATCATCAGTAATGTGACCGATAACTGAAATATCCGGGTGGTCTTTTACTTTTTCAAAATCCGATTGCTTAATAGTGAACAGTAATTCATAATCCTCGCCACCATTTAATGCGCAAGTAACTGGGTCAAGATTAAATTTAATGGCCTGTTGGTATGCTTCTTCAGATATTGGAATTTTTTCTTCATACACAGTACAACCCACTTTCGACTGATCACAAATATGCAGCAGGTCAGAAGATAATCCATCTGAAATATCAATCATAGATGTTGGAACCACTTTTATTTTTTCCAGTAATTCAACCACATCTTTTCGGGCTTCAGGTTTTAATTGCCGCCCAATAATGTATTGCTGGTCTTCAAGGTTGGGTTGAATGTTTGGGTTTTCTAAAAAAAGTCTCTTCTCTCTTTCTAAAATTTGTAAGCCGAGATAGGCGCCTCCTAAATCGCCACTCACACAAATCAAATCGTTTTCTTTAGCAGTGCTTCTGAGGGTAGTTTTATCCTCATCAACCAATCCGATAGCTGTAACAGAAATCACTAAACCGGAAAGGCTGCTGCTGGTATCGCCACCAACCAAATCAACTTTATAATGTTCACAGGCATGAAATATTCCTTCATACAATTCATGTAATGCCTCCACTGAAAATCGATTACTGATGCCAATTGAAACTGTAACCTGTTGCGGATCTGCATTCATGGCATATACATCAGATAAATTTACGACAATTGCTTTATAACCTAAGTGTTTTAACGGAACATATGAAAGGTCGAAATGAATTCCTTCCATTAATAAATCGGTGGTGACAACAGTCTGTTTGCCTGAAAGATCAAGTACGGCAGCGTCATCTCCAACACCGGTTTTGCTGGTAATATTCTGTAATTCAAAATTCTTTGTAAGGTATTTTATTAAACCAAATTCGCCGAGGTCACTAATTTCAGTTCTTCCTTGAGGATCTTCCATGGGGCAAAAATAAGAGAACACAATTTGAAATTTAATTTCCTCGCTTAATCATCACTATCTATAAATTTTTTAGATTTAAAATCTACAAATTACTTTCGCCGAATGCCATTACCTATAAATATTCAATTTTCCTACTCTGCTAAAAATTTGCAGGCAGCTAATATGCTTCATTACAAAAAAAATTATCCTTTTCGCGGACGAATTTTATTATGGTTTGGAATATTACTTATATGGACTGGAGTTCTTTTTATGATGATGAAAGGTATTAACGGACACGAATTGAGTATTTATACTTTTATTGCATACGGGGTACTTGTGATTGGAATTCATTTTTATATCATGAACACTTTAGGAAAAAAACTTTTTAAAAAACATAGAAATCATGTTCGGTCTATGGACATTGAAATAGCTGAAGATTTTATTCGGCTTACCGCTGATGATAAGACCGCGAAGGTGAAGTGGAATGAAATATTAAAAGCTACTATGAGTGAAAACATAGTATTACTTTATACTAGCAAGATGTCTTTCTATATTTTTCCGAAAGAAAATTTTAATAAAAATGAATTTGCAGTTTTTACAACACTTGTAGGTGGAAAAGTTGCAATTAGAAATTAGAATATAGGCGCTGTTTAATTTTTTATAGGAATTAAAATTTTAAATTTTGTTTTAATAAAGCTTCACTTATCCATTTTATAGTTTCATTAAAATCGCGATATTTTAAATTTAATTTCTGAGAAATTTTTGAGCCATTATAAAAAAAAGTGTTGCTTGAAGTTCGAGCCGTTTCAATAGTTATCATTGGTTCTTTTCCAGTGAATGAAAGCAGGGATAAAATTCTTGCGCCCCAAATTGCCAGTGTTGGATTTATCTTAATAGTCGGGCGCGGTTTGTTCAATGCATCAGCAATAGCGAAGAAAAAATCTTTATAGGTCATGTTTGTTCCACAAACCACAAATCGCTCATTTGAAATATCACTTTGCATTAACTGATAAGCTATTTCACATACATCACGAACATCGGTCATTCCATTTCCGCCACTTGGATAAAATTTTAAACCATTATAAACAGTTTGAAAAAGTTTACTGGTATTCTCATTCCAGTTGCCCGGTCCGAAAATCATGGTCGGACAAATAACTACGGCGTTTAATCCTTCGGCCACCCCACGCCACACTTCCATTTCTGCTTTGTATTTGCTTAAAGCATACCGCGTATTGAGTTTGTTCTCTTCCCACTTGTGTTGCTCCGAAATCAATTCAGTATTTTCCGTTCTTCCAAGAGATGCAACCGAACTTACATGCAATAATTTCTTTACACCTGAATTTAAACACTCATTTACCACATTGGTTGTGCCCTGAATATTCACTTTCATTATACGCTCCTCATCTTTCTTTAAAAAAGAAACTACCCCCGCGCAGTGATAGACCTCTTCACAATCTTTTATTGCCTCTTCCAATGAAAAAATATCGAGCACATCACCTTTTATCCATTCCAAATTTTCAGGAGAAATAGAAATTGCCATTCGTTTTTTTTCATCGCAATACATTGCGCGAACAGCAATGCTTTCCTGCAACAATCTTGCTATTAGATGCTGTCCTACAAAACCAGTGGCTCCTGTTACTAATACTTTCTTCATTCAGAAGCAAAAGTAATTAAGAGAAAACTGAAAGAAAGATTTTGGAAGTTATTCACCTTTATGGCGCTGTAAAAATTTCTATCCACCATTTAATTCTAATAACTACTGAAAAATAACTAGCAACCGCATCTTATTTTTGGGACATAATTTTTAACTATTAAATGAGCGATGCAATTAAGCACGAGTGCGGTGTGGCACTTATACGATTACTGAAACCGCTCGATTTTTATAAGGAGAAATATGGAACCCCATTGTATGGGTTAAATAAATTATACCTGCTTATGGAAAAGCAACACAATCGCGGACAAGATGGTGCTGGTGTTGGTGTGGTGAAATTAGGATTGAGTACACGCGCTTCTTTTATGAATCGTCAGCGATCTAATTCTCCTCAAGCTATTTCAGAAATTTTTCAGCAGATAGGATCTAAAATTTCTGAACTTAAAAAATTAAATTCCGAACTATTTGATAATACTGAATGGCTAAAAAAGAATGCGCAGTTTGTAGGCGAATTACTTATGGGGCACTTGCGTTATGGCACTCACGGGAGGAATGAATTGGATAGTTGTCATCCATTTATTATTAATGATCAATCGGCATTGCGTAGTTTGCAAATGTGTGGTAATTTTAATTTGACCAATATTCAAGAGTTAGGATATTATGTAGAGGAGAACAGTACTCGCCCTGATACAGCAATTGTCTTGGAGCGAATAAGCGCGTATCTAGAAATTGAAATTGATCGAGTTTTTTCTGAGTTGAAAAATACAGATGGTACACGAGCCGAGCTGAATCAGAAAATTGGAGAGCAAGTAAATTTTCATAACATTCTAAAAAATGCAACTACTGAATTTGATGGTGGGTACAATATGGTGGGAATGAGTGGAACAGGTGTTGCGTTTGTGTTGCGTGATGCACGAGGAATTCGTCCGTCATATTATTATGTGAATGACGAGGTTGTAGTTGCCGCATCAGAGCGTCCAGCTATACAAACCACCTTTAATATTCCGATGGATGATATTAAAGAACTCACCCCGGGTTGCGCACTCATCATTGATCAGAATGGAAAAATTGCTGAGTACGAATGTCAACCTCAGCAGAAAAAAACATCGTGCAGTTTTGAAAGAATTTATTTTAGTCGTGGAAGTGATGTGGAAATTTATAAAGAGCGAAAAAACCTCGGTAATTATTTAACTCCACAAGTTCTGGAATCAATTAACCATGATTTTGATAACACCGTTTTTTCCTTTGTGCCAAATACAGCAGAAGTTGCTTTTTATGGATTGATAAAAGGAGGTGAGGATGCATTGAACGAGCAGAAGAAAAAAGCAATTCGTGAAAAAGATGTTTTAAATAATGATGCTCGGTTGAATGAAATTTTATCTCGTCGATTACGAATAGAAAAAATTGCTATTAAGGATGTGAAGATGCGAACTTTCATTACGCAAGACAGTGAAAGGAATGAAATGGTGGAACATGTTTATGATATAACTTATGGCAGTATTCGTCCAGGGATTGATTCCATTGTCATGATTGATGATAGTATTGTTCGCGGCACTACTTTGAAACGAAGCATTATTAAAATGCTCGACAGATTACAACCTAAAAAAATTGTGATTGTTTCATCAGCACCACAAATTCGATACCCTGATTGTTATGGAATTGATATGAGTCGAATGGGTGAGTTCATTGCTTTTCGTGCAGCAGTTGCGTTGCTAAAAGATCGAGGAATGGAAAACAAATTAGATGAGGTTTATGATTTATGTAAAGTAGAAAATGAAAAACCTGCTGCTGAAATAGCCAATAAAGTGAAACTAGTTTATGAGCCTTTCTCTGCTGAGGAAGTGGCAGCAAAAATTGCAGAACTTGTAAAAGATGACAGTGTGAATGCTGAAGTGGAGGTTATCTTTCAGAAGATCGAAAATCTGCATCGCGCTTGTCCGAATCACATTGGTTCGTGGTATTTCAATGGAAATTATCCAACGCACGGCGGAAACAAAGTAGTGAATCGCTCATTTATAAATTATATGGAAGGAAAAAGTGTGAGGGCCTATTGATTGACAAATAAGAAATATGGTCGAGATTGTATTTAGGAAATTAATAAAATAAGAAAAGAAGCGTTATTTTTTCTTCGATTTCGATTTTACCTCCATCAATAACGCTTCTTGTTGTGAGTTGTTTTTAATTTTTACATAACCTGCATTCAGTTTTGAAGAAAGTTTCTGCAAAGTTTTTTGCGATTCATTATCCTTACCGATTCCTACAATAGTGAAATTCTTTTGGCGAACATCTTCATTTAATTTCTCTAAAGATTTTCCGGGCAAATCGAAACCTCCATCAGTTAAAATAAAAATCTGATTGTTGCCTGAAGATATATAATTCTGTAAAAGTGTTTCAACACCCAAATCAAATCCTGCCGAAATATTTGTGGTGCCTCTTGCTTGTAATGATTGAACAATGCTATCCATCAAAGCATGATTGTTTCCATTATTGGGCGGCAGAATTAATTGAGCCCCGTTGCTGAACGAAACAATGGAAATTTTATCAATGCCACGCAACTGATTTAATAATTTCTTCAATGATTTTTTTAGCAATTCAATTTTATCATCTTTCAGCATGGAAGAAGAAACATCCACTACAAATACAATGTTGTTTGCAGCAAATTCATCAACCGGAAATTCAGGTGTGGAAATTAAATCAAATGGTTCTGGAACGATAACTTCATTCATCGGATTGGGTATAACAGTACATAAAATTATGGAATCAGATTTTTCAGGTGGGCGGATAACAATTAAATCTTCAATTGGAGGGGCTGGATTTTTGGGTTCTTTTTGTGAAGTATAAGTTATTATTGGAGTTGTTTGCTGGTATGTATTTGGTTCGTTAAAAGTGGCGCAGTGTAACATTGCATTATCAATTTGCTTGATATTTCCTGTCATTTTTAATTCAACAGGTTTGTTGCTATCACTTAAAAAAACCTTTATGGTCTGAGAAAAATTACCGGCATCAACCGGTTCATAAATAATACTCAATATTCCGGTATCACCCGGTTGAATGCCGGTTGGTTTTTGATACAACATATTTTCATCAACATTCACCAGTAAAACAAAAACAGGTTTGCTTCCATTATTTATCAACCGAAAATGAGATTGTAAAGTGCTGACAGATGCCAACATGCCATAATTATGTGTAAAGAGAACAGGAAGTGTTTGACCAGAAAGTTGAATAGAAATAAAAAGCAGAAAAAAAATTCTCATTAAGCCGAAAGTATAAATGCCATAACGAAAATAAAGTTGATTTATTCTTTTAAATAAATCTATTCACTCTTAAATATATTTAAATGCTTTTCGTGTGTTGCTATAAATGCAACAACTTTTTCTTCCAATTCGTTATGCGGTTTTGTATCGCCTGCAAGAAGTGCAGGATATCTTTCATTTAGTAGGGTAACATCGTGTTCTGAAAAACCGCGGCGCGTTAATCCAACTTTATTCACACGCAGAATTCGACAAGGCGAACCTGCAATAATTACAAAAGGCGAAACATGTTTGTTTACTGCCGCATTCATTCCCACCATTACATTCTCTCCAATGTCTGTCCATTGATGCACAGCAGCCCCCATTCCAAAATTTGCATTGTTTCCAGCTGTTACTCCCCCACCAAATTTTGTGAGCGCGCTCATCATCACACCGTCACCAATCTGGCAATCGTGTGCGATGTAAACTTTATTCATGATGTAACACTTGTTTCCTATACGAGTATCTTTTCTCTTTACAGGTGAATGCACATTCACATATTCACGAAAGGTGTTTCCATCTCCTATAATTATTATTCCATCTTCAACAAATATATCCCCCTTCGCGCCCATTTCTCCGAGGGCGCCAATTGCAACAAATGCTTCGAAACGATTATTGTTTCCAATTTCAATATTGTTTTGAAAATAGCAATGAGGGCCGATGAAATTATTATCGCCGATTTTTATGTTGCCTTTTAGAATACTGAAAGCACCAATGGTATTACCTTTTCCGAGTTCAATATTGCCTTCAATAATGGCAGTAGGGTGAATGTTATTTGTGTTCATTATGAAATCACTTTTGCAACAGCGTACATGCGCTCTATTATTTCCACCACCTTCATTCCTTCAACTGCGTTAGTCATAATTTGTCCTTTACCTGAAAGAGCGTCCACAACATTCGAAATAATTTTGTCGTGATTACTCATACTGCCTTGATAAAATCCATAATCGTTCGCAGGTTTTGATTCAGGCAGATCAAAATTGTCGAAGCCATTTGTTTTTTGGTATTCCAAAGTATTGAGATACTGACCGCCAATTTTTATCGATGCATTTTCAGCAAATACAGTTATAGAACCTTCCATATTTTGCTCATAACTTGAGGTAGTATAATTCAAACTTCCCAACGCGCCCGTTTTGAATTTAAATGTAAAAGCTCCGGTATCTTCAAATTCAATTAAGTCATCGTGACAAGCATTTTTCATTACGCCACCTATACTTTCCATGTCAACATCACCAAACAAGTAATAGGCAATATCAACAAAATGAGAAAATTGAGTAAATAGTGTTCCACCATCTTCTAACCGCTTGCCTTTCCAATCACTCTTTTTATAATATTCTTTATTGCGGTTCCAATAGCAATTGACCACAACGAAATATATTTTACCTAAACGGCCATCTTCCATTAACTTTTTTAAATGTTGTACTGGTGGATTGAAACGGTTTTGTTTCACTACAAAAATCTGCTTATTGTGTTTTAGTCCAGTGTAAATTAATTTTTCTGCATCGTTTTTATGCAGCGCCATTGGTTTTTCTATTAATACATTTTTTCCTGCCTCCAAAACAGCAAGAGCCGATTGAAAATGGTTCCCATTTGGGGTACAAATACAAATTAAATCAATGTCATTTCGTTTTATTAAACCAGCTAAAGAATCGGTGGATTCTAATTGGTATTTTTTTTCTAACTCTATTTTTCTATCTGGTTTTAAATCAAAAGCAGCTACCAATTCAGACTCAGAGTTTTCCGCAATATGTTTTGCATGTCGATTGCCAATATAGCCACAACCAATAATGCCAAATCGAATCATAGAATTTTTATTTGGGTGCTAAAATAATTGTGTAACTGAATAATTCTTTACGAAATATTCAATTGTGATAAAATACATGGTTTATCAATCCGTGCTTAACATTGCTCAATGATTGAGCAATCAGAAAATCAATACCTTTCTTTTAATGCGCATAAGATTCATTATATCTTATTCGGCAGGGGCGAGAAATTGCTTTTTTGTTTTCATGGCTTTGGCGAAACAGCCTTTAGCTTTTCAGTTTTAGAAGCAGCATTAGGAAATAAATACACTTTAGTTTCTATTGACCTACCTCTTCATGGTCTGACTAAATGGGAGGATCCATTTTTTTTGAAGGATGATTTGAAGAATATTATTTCACTTTTTTTGAAACGATTTGATAGAAAAAGATTTTCACTCATGGGATTTAGTTTGGGGGGGAAAATGGTGATTGGTGCATTGAAAGAGTTACCTGAATTGATTGATGAAGTGTTTTTAATTGCACCGGATGGATTGCGAAAAAATATTTTGTACAATATTTCCATTTATTCAGCCTGGGGACGAAAATTATTTTTAAACCTGGTGAAGCATCCTGAAAAATATTTTGCTTTTGTACGCTTTTTTGCGTGGCTCAAATTCATCCCTCTATCTCTTGAAAGTTTTCTAGTGGCACAACTATCCACGGAAGAAAAACGACAATTCTCGTTTGATGTGTGGTACTGCATAAAAGATTTTGATACCGGTGTAAAAACTGCACGACAATTATTGAATGAAAATAAAATTCATTCCTATTTATTTTTCGGCGAATTTGATAAAGTGATAAGACCGGTATTCGGAAAACGATTTGTGAGGGGATTAAATAACACACAACTCGTTATTCTTCCAAAAGGTCATCATCTTGTGAAAGAATATTTGAATGATGAACTCTTAAAAGCGCTGAACAAATGATTGCGTTGCTTTTTATCTGCGCCTTATTCTTCTGTTTTTATCTGGTGTTGATGCTTTTATATTTCAGTGGTTGGATTGCAACAAAAGATTTTTCCTTTAGTCCCTTTACTCCCAAAACAAAAGTTGCTGTTATTGTTGCTGCCAGAAATGAAGATGAAAATATTCTTCATTGCGTGACTGATATTTTAAAACAGAATTATCCTTCGGAGTTAGTGGAGTTGATTGTGGTGGATGATTTTTCTTCCGATAAAACTTTTGAAATTTTAAAGTCTTTTGAAGATTCAAGATTGAAAGTTTTGCAGATGAAGGACATTGTTTCTTCTCAGGAAAATTCTTCAAAGAAAAAATCTATTGAAATCGCAATTGCAAATACTTCTGCAACTTTGATTATTACAACTGATGCTGATTGTCGAATGGATAATGGCTGGATTACGAATATGGTTGCAGAACACGAGTTAAATCATAAACAATTTATTCTCGGACCAGTGACTTATCACAATGAGACGAATTTATTCCAGCGTATGCAGTCACTTGATTTTTTTGGTTTTACAGGAATTGCTTGCGGAAGTTTGTACTGGAAAATGCCTGCGCTTTGCAATGGCGCTAACCTTGCCTACACACGCGAACTTTTTTATCAACTTGGCGGATTTACCGACAACGAAAAAATTCCAAGTGGCGACGATATGTTTTTAATGATGAAAGCATTCAAGCACAATCCCGCTACTGTTTCTTATTTAAAATCAATTGATGCAACGGTGCGAACTTTTGCATCTTCATCATGGAACGAATTTTTACAACAACGAATTCGCTGGGGCTCTAAATCAAAATATTATTCTGATTTTAGGATTACTTCTTCGTTGGCTGTAATATTTCTTTTTTATTGTTCGGTCATAGTTATTGGAATAATGGCATTTGTTCAACCCATCTTCTTTTTAGTTTTTCTGTTCATGATTATTACAAAAAGCTTAATAGATGCAGCCTTCCTTTTTAATGTTGCCAACTTTTTTGGTAGAAAAAAATTACTACTGATATTTTTACCAGCACAAATTTTTCATATCACTTATGTTTTAATTGCCGGAGTTTTAAGCCAGATAAAGACTTACAACTGGAAAGGCCGAACAAACAAGTAACTACAATGAACGATCTCGAATTTCAGATTATGGATGAAGTGTATTTCCTCTGCTCATTTCAGCAGTTGCTTCAGGTCATTGGTTGCGATGAAGAAAAATTAAATGATTCGCTGATTGAATTATTGAAGAAGGATTTTATTCAGCAATTAGTATTTGACGATGACGAAAAAGATTATTTGAAATTGGAGGCACCTGATTTCGTGCGCATCAAATCCGCGAGTTATGTTGCTACTAAAAATGGGTTGCTCGAACACAATAGCCGATGACAGAAAAAAAGAAATCGTCTGAAACTCCTGCCTCACTTGCCTGGCGCAGACTGAAGAAGAGCAAACCTGCGATGGTTGGTTTATTTCTGATTGCTCTGGCAATTTTTATATCGGCATTCGCTTATATTTTTTCTACTGATAATTCTCCGAATGCAAACGAAATGATTCCTGAACTTGCCTTGCAGCACCCAGGATTCTCAATTGAGTTTTTGAAAGTAAAAAAAGACAGGGAAGAAATTTCAGAATCGTTTATCGGAAAATATTTCATTGGAACTGAAAATAATTATCGGATGATTCCTATCCTCGAACATCACATCGAGGGGAAATATGTAACAGTAAAATCTTTCCAGGGCGAAGGTCTTGACCCCGAAATTCTTACTTTCAATCTGGCTGATGTTGCTTATGCAAATTCATTGAGTGATACTTCTGCTCAAATTGAAAACCAGCAAGTCGTTTTTAAAAATTTCAAAAACGAACAACAAAAAATTTCACTTTCTGAATTACAACAGCAGGTAGAAAAAGAAAATTTCATTCACCGCACTTACTGGCTCGGTACTGATACTTATGGTCGCGATATTCTCAGTCGCTTGTTAATAGGAACAAGAGTTTCGCTGAGTGTCGGGGGCATTGCTGTTTTTATTTCGTTGTTTATTGGGATTCTGCTTGGCTCTGTTGCCGGATATTTCAGAGGTGTAACAGATGAAATTATTTCGTGGCTCATTAATGTGATTTGGGCAATACCAACTTTGCTTCTGGTATTCGCCATCACCATTGCTTTGGGGAAAGGTTTCTGGCAAATATTTTTTGCTGTGGGGTTAACCATGTGGGTTGGAACAGCACGAGTGATTCGCGGACAGGTAATGAGCTTGCGTGAACTCGATTACATTGAAGCCGCACGCAGCATGGGTTATAGTCATGTGCGGATTATTCTCCGTCATATTATTCCGAATGTAATCGGACCGGTGATGGTGATGGCGGCATCTAATTTCGCAACCGCAATTCTCGTTGAAGCAGGTTTAAGTTTTCTCGGAATAGGAGTACAAGCACCCACACCAAGCTGGGGCAGCATGATTCGCGATAATTATGGATTCATTGTTTCAGGAAATCCTTCAATGGCAATTATTCCCGGAGTTGCCATAATGATTCTGGTACTTGCGTTTAATCTTTTGGGAAACGGACTGCGTGATGCATTAGATGTGCGAACGCAGATGAAATAAATTCTTTCATCATCATTTTCATTTTTAAGATTCTGAAATTGTATTATTGCCCCCTATGAATTTGCAGGCAGTTCAGGATGCCTACAACTTACACCCAAAGGTTCAGCACATTGCTGAAAAACTAAAACCGCAAACGCAAACAACCCTGCACTTGCAGGGATTGGTGGGCTCATCTCATGCCTTTATTGCCGCAGGAGTTTTCAAACAACTGAATAAACCTGCCATTTTCATATTCAACGACAAAGAAGAGGCAGCTTACTTTCAGAATGATTTGCAGAATCTGATTGAGAAAAAAGAAATTTTATTTTTTCCTGATTCATTCAAGAAACCTGCGAGACTGCAGGAACTCAACTCGCACAACATTCAACTGCGCACCGAAGTATTGAACCGCGTACTAAACAGTCCGACAAAAAATGAAATCATTGTCACTTATCCTGAAGCACTGTTCGAAAAAGTGGTGAACACAAGTGCACTGAAAAAAAGCACGCTTCTTATTCGCATCAACGAGAAACTCGATATTGATTTTGTAACCGATGTGCTGGTGAATTATGGTTTCGACCGCGTTGATTTTGTGTACGAGCCGGGGCAGTTCAGTATCCGCGGTGGAATTGTGGATGTGTTTTCGTTCGGAAATGATTTGCCATATCGCTTCGAATTATTCGGGAGTGATGTGGAGAGCATTCGTTTATTCGACCCTGTTACACAATTGTCACAACGGAAAATTTCGCAAGTCACTATTGTTCCGAATATTCAAACACAATTCGGGTTGGAAGAAAAAACTTCGCTATTCGATTTTATTTCTGCCGATACCATTGTGTGGGCAAAAGATGTGCGGTTCATTTCTGATAAGCTGAAAGAGTGCTGGGAGTTTGCAACTGATTTGTTGGAGCAATTACAAAAACTCGGATTGAATAAGGATGAAGAAAATACTTACCTGAAAAATCCACCTGAAGCAAGTTTCGAAAACTCCGAAGCATTTCTTTCCGACCTGAAAAAATTTTCGATCATTGAGTTTGGCAAACAATTTTATTTCCGAACAGAAGATGAAATCAAATTCGATTTCGCACCGCAACCTTCCTTCAATAAAAATTTCAACCTGCTCATTTCAACCTGGAAAAAAGAGCACGAAGAAAAATATCAGCTGCTTCTTTTCTCCGACAATCAAAAACAGATCGAGCGCTTCGAACACATCTTTCACGATTTGAAAGCTGATGTTCCATTCGTTCCGATTTACATTTCCATTCACGAAGGATTCATTGACCGCGAATTAAAATTCGCCTGTTATACCGACCATCAGATCTTCGAGCGCTATCATCGTTATCAACTCAAGCAGGGATTTTCTTCCAGCAAAGCAATTTCACTCAAACTGCTGCGCGAATTAAAACCAGGAGATTTCGTCACGCACATTGACCACGGAGTGGGCACTTACAGTGGTCTTGAAAAAATTGATGTGAACGGACAAGTGCAGGAAGCCGTGCGAATTATTTATCGCGACAACGATTTGTTGTATGTGAGCATAAACTCGCTTCACAAAATTTCGAAGTTCGTTGGCAAGGAAGGAACTCCGCCACGAATCAACAAACTCGGCAGCGATGCGTGGGAAGCGCTCAAGCGAAAAACAAAAACCAAAGTAAAAGACATTGCAAAAGATTTGATTCAGCTCTATGCAAAACGAAAAGCGAGTAAGGGCTTCGCATACAGCGCAGATAATTACATGCAGAATGAACTCGAAGCAAGTTTCATTTATGAAGACACACCCGACCAGTTAAAAGCCATTAACGATGTAAAGCGCGACATGCAAAACCAAACACCAATGGACCGCCTCGTGTGCGGCGATGTTGGTTTCGGAAAAACTGAAGTTGCTATTCGTGCCGCATTCAAAGCGGTGATTGATGGAAAGCAAGTTGGTGTGCTGGTGCCCACCACTATTCTCGCATTGCAGCACTACAAAACTTTCAGCGAGCGGCTGAAAGAATTTCCTGTAACAGTTGATTACATCAACCGCTTTAAATCGGCAAAGGAGCAAAGAGAAACTTTACAGAAATTAGAAAATGGGAAAATTGATATCCTCATTGGCACACACGCCATCACGAGCAGTAAAGTAAAATTCAAAGACCTCGGTTTACTTATTGTCGATGAAGAACAAAAATTCGGAGTCACCACCAAAGAAAAACTGCGGCAGTTCCGCGCCAATGTTGATACGCTCACACTCACCGCCACTCCCATTCCGCGAACCATGCAGTTCTCGCTCATGGGCGCGCGCGATTTAAGCATCATCAATACACCGCCTCCTAATCGTCAGCCCATCGAAACCGAACTTATGCCGTTCGACCCCGAACAACTGAAAGAAATTATTCAATACGAAGTATATCGCGGCGGACAGGTTTTTTTCGTGCACAATCGCGTGAAAGACATTGCCGAACTCACACTCAAGATAAAAGAAATTTGTCCCGATGTGGATGTGGCAATGGCTCATGGTCAGATGGAAGGTCATCAACTCGAAGAAGTGATGCTCGGTTTTATCGAGCGCCGTTACGATGTGCTCATGAGCACCAACATTGTAGAGTCGGGTCTCGATATTCCGAATGCCAACACCATCATCATTCACGATGCGCAGAATTTCGGTCTTAGTGATTTGCACCAGTTGCGCGGTCGCGTGGGTCGCAGCAACCGCAAAGCATTTTGTTATCTCATCACGCCGCCGCTCAGCACACTCACACAGGAAGCGCGCAAGCGGCTCACCACCATTGAAGAGTTCAGCGAACTCGGCGGCGGTTTTCAGGTGGCAATGCGCGACATGGATATACGAGGTGCCGGCGATATTCTCGGCGGTGAGCAAAGCGGATTTATTTCCGAAATCGGTTACGATACTTATCACAAAATTCTCGACGAAGCCATCCGCGAACTGAAAGAAACCGATTTCAAAGATTTGTTCAAAGACGAAATCACGCGCGAAGAAAATTTTGTGCGCGACTGCACCATTGACACCGATGTGGAGATGCACATACCAGATGAATATGTGAGCAGCGTGGCAGAGCGCCTCATTCTATACCGCGAGCTCGACGAACTCGGCGACGAAGCAGCCATTGAAAAATACCGCCAGCGCCTCACCGACCGCTTTGGTCCTGTGCCCTTGCAGGTCGAAGAATTATTTGATGGCATCCGGTTGCGCAAACTGGCGAAGCAACTCGGCTTCGAAAAAATTGTGCAGCGCCGCGGCATCGTAAAATGTTTCTTCCTCGAAAACCAGGACTCCGCATTTTACCAGACCGAAACATTCACACGCATCATCGGCTACATACAGCACCACCCGAACAAATGCGCGCTCAAGCAAACCGAAAA
>CAMDDP010000014.1 GCA_945892775.1 Chitinophaga pinensis | reverse complement strand
TTACTGATTGCATTAAAAGCATTCACTTTTGAAGTGTCATTCTTCATTTTTTCCATTGCCCGAATCAAACTATCAAGTTGTGTTTCCTGAGCGCTTGCCGAAACAATTAGTAGAAATAAAAGAGAAAAAAACAATAATATAGAATACTTCATTTCAGATTATTAAAATTATTAGTTCAAATAAACATATTCTTTTCTGAAGATAATTTATTGAATGATATTCAGGGCAAAAAAAATCCATTCTAGAAAATTCTAGAACGGATTTTATTTTTTGAATTCAAAAATCTATTGAACCACAATCTTAAGCATCTTCACTTCAATACCTTCACGATCAATCTGAATAAAATAAACTCCATTTGCCAACCCTGAAAGGTCAAGTGATTTAAGAACTGGTCCTGCACTTAATTTACATTCATTTTTGTAAACAACTTTACTCTGTACATCCATCACCTTAAATGTATAATCTGCATCCGATCTATTATTCAATTCAATATTTACGATTCCTGATGTCGGATTTGGATAAACTAAGTAATCAGAATTAACAATGTTACCATCTTGATCTTCACGACAATTGGATAATACAGAAACTGTGAGAGATGAAGCGGCAGATGATGCGCATGCGTTTTTTGCTTTGCAAGTTATCCCCACTGATAAAGTTGATACAGCTGTGAACTTCACACTTACACTTGCACCGGTAGAACTACCTACGAAGGTAGCTCCATTAGAAGCCGTCCATTTATAAGAAGTTGCACCAGTAACAGCAGCAACAGAATAAGTTTTAGTTGTGCTCTTGCATGCAGATGATGGACCAGTGATTGTACCCGGAGCAAGTGTAGCAGCATTAACAGTAATTGATGAAGCAGCACTTGAACCGCAATTGTTATTTGCTTTCACAGTAATAATTCCCGTTCCGACAAATGAATTTCCGTATGTAACAGATATTGAATTGGTTAAATATCCAGTATTAATTGTTACACCAGATGGCACTGTCCATATATAAAATGTTGCACCCGTTACAGCAGCAACTGAATAAACCTGTCCTGACTTTTTACAAACATTAGATGTTGGTCCACTTATAATTCCAGGGGCACTTGGTTTTGACCGAACAGCAAATGAACTAACTGCACTATTCGAGCACCCGTTACTTGCATAAACAGTTATATTACCAGATATAAAGTTTAATGGAAAGATAACACTAACCTCCCACTCATTCCCATTATTCGGATTGCCCGATGTCATTGTAATTGGATTACCAATATGAATTCCATCACTTATAATTGCCCCAGCTGGCGCCGTCCAAGTATAGGAAATTGCACCATTAACACTACAAATTTCATAATCAGCCATTGAACCTCCACAAACTACGGCTTTATTATCATTACCACCTCCACAAATGAATGAAGGTGAAGTTATTGCAGATCCATAAACAATTTTGCTTGAAACTGCACTATTTCCTTTGCAGTTAATGGCATAAACTGAAATGGTTCCGCTGATTAGCCCATTTGTGGCTGAAACCACTACAGAAGGTGTATTCTGACCTGAAAGTATTGTTAAACCCGACCCAACGCTAACCGACCAAAAATATCCAGTAGCGGAAATAACTGGTGCAATTGAATATGTATTAGATCCTGCTATGCAGAAATTATTTGCCCCTGTAATTATCCCGGGTATTGAAGGAACTGATGTCGGAACAGTCAACATAAGTGTTGCATCGGTTCCAGAACCACAATAGTTATTTGCTTTTACTTTTATTATTCCACCAGTAAAAGAACTATTAGTTGCAACGATAATTGAATTTGTAGTTGATGTTCCAGACATATTTGAAGGCAATGTCCAGGTATAGGAAGTAGCACCACTTACAACAGAAGAACTAAATACAATACCTGTAACACTTTTACACACATAGGTAGATCCGCTGATTGCACTAGGAACTGTTGGTACATTTCCAACACGGATGATAGTTGCCGATATTGTAGCTGAACAATTCATTGTATCCTTAATGGTAACAGAATAAATATTCGGAGCGAGAGAAGAAATATTTTGGGAAGTTGCTCCATTACTCCACAAATATGTATAGCCAGGAGAACCGCCAATTGGAGTTAATACAATATTTCCAATGTCGAATGAACAACTTGCATTGGTAATAAGAGTTGTTCCTGAAATTTGTGTTGGAACAATAACTGAAGCACTTGCTGCCATAACACATCCCTTCGAGTCGGTAACAGTCACTGAATAAGTTCCTGAAGCAAGAGAAGAAACATTTTGAGAAGTTGCTCCATTACTCCAATGATAACTATAGGGAGTAGTTCCACCTGAATTCGTCAATGAAATACTTCCGGTTCCACCATAGCAGTTTGAATTAATTGCTGTAGCCGTCAGTACAATTTGTATTGGAACAACAACGGAAGCATTTGTTGATTTAGTGCACCCTTTCGAATCCGTAACAGTTACTGAATAAATGCCTGAAACAAGCCCTATTGGATTTTGAATTGTTGAGCCATTACTCCAGAAATAATTATATGAAGGGGCTCCACCAATTGAAGTCGTTACAATGTTTCCTGTTCCACCGAAGCAGTTCGGATTAGATGCAGTAGCAGTAATTACAATTTGAATTGGAGTCTTAATTGTATCATGAACTGTGAGCTGACATCCATTCGCGTCTGTTGCAATGTGAGTGTATGCACCCGGAGAAAGATTGGTAGTTGCATTTCCACTGAATGAGATCAATCCTGTTCCACCAACTGCTGAGAGAGTAACACCTCCTAAAGTTCCAAAACATGGAGGTTGAGAAATCATAACAGTCATTGCAATTGAAATTGGGCCAGTGCTAATTGTTACATCAGTAGAATCAAGGCAGCCATTTTCGTCAACAGCTTTATAGGTATATGTACCTGAATGTAAGTTGTTGGTAGGTGTGCCGCCATAAAATGAAATTAAACCGGTTCCTCCTGAAGCAGATAAAGCAACACTTCCCAAACCATCAAAACAAACAGGTTGAGAAATAACAGGATAAATGGTGATAGTTGGCCCATTAATAATTGTAACAGATGCACTTCCAATACACCCATTTGAATCAGTAGCATAATAAGTATAGGTTCCGGGATTCAGATTCAATGAATCATCTCCACTGAAGGTGAATATTCCTCCCTTGCCACCATCAGCAAATAATTTCACATTTCCTTTTTCACCATGACATTTTGGTTGAGTTACAATAGGTGAAACAATAACCGGATTCGGAACTTTCAGCAAACCATTATTGAAAGTAACAATGTAGTTTGATGGGTTTTTCAATTGCGGATTTGTGGGAGCAATCTGGTAGGCACCCCCAGAAAACGGATTTGATATTATAGCACCATTTGAATCGAGAACTGCAAAGTCAAGATTTGTTATCACACTATCAGAATTATCATCATACTGTAAACCAGAAAGAGTAGCAGTAAAGTTTGGTGTTGAATCGTGACAAGGCAATTCAATATTATCTGCATTGATAACAGCAGGTGCCGGAATGATGTGGAGATTTCCATTGCCATAACTCACTTCATAATTATCACTCATCAATGCAGCTGGAATAATTAACCAATCACCCACTTTGTAACCGGTGATGGTGTTAATGGTTAACAAACTCGTTAATGAATCTTCGCCTTGCGCATACACATCAGTACTGTCAATAATGATGGCAACTTTAGAATTGCTTTGATCAGTAACTGTCTGACTGTTTACTACTGCAAAAGTATTTGTAATCACTCTTGGATTTGTAATTACCCGTGGGTTTGTAATCACACGCGGATTTGTAATTACCCGTGGGTTTGTAATCACTTTCGGATTTGCAACTGCGTTTCCATCATAAACTGCTTGCGCGTTAAACAATCCTCTTTCTTTATTTCCATCAACAAATTCTAAAGTTGAATTTGATGAATCATCGGTGAAATTGAAAATAGATTGTACCGCTAAATTCACATAATAAGTAGTATCGTGAGTAATTGATAAAGTATCGTATCCAATTGTTGTGTCAATTACAAAACCAACTGAATCGTATTCGATAGTTGAATCAATAATTGTTTCAGTAACATAAATGATAGTGGTATCGATAATAGTTTCTGTCACCATAATTATTGTAGTATCCAATTCAATGTGTGATTCCTGACCAACGATTTCACCACCTACAACAATGTTGTTAGTGACAACTTTTGGATTCGTAACAACACGCGGATTCGTAACAACACGCGGATTTGTAACAACACGCGGATTCGTAACAACACGCGGATTTGTAACCACACGCGGATTTGTAACCACACGCGGATTTGCCAACGATCCGCCACTCGCCATCATTCCTACATTGAAGAAATCGCTGCTGACAACACTTCTTCCGTTAATAGTATCATCACCAGCCACAAATGCAATTTCATCGGCCATGAAAGAATAGTGGTTGCCCCATATTTCTTCCATGAAAGAACTCATAGTTGCTGTGGTGAAATGTGTGGTATCAAAATCATAGTCGAAATTCATTTCCAAACCATAAAGCGGCGAACCAAAAACCAAAGTTGTATCGCGAGGTGTAACTACGATTGGCATTTTTGTAATGAACAATACACCAGGTATAAATGAATAATTGTAATGGTCGAAACGATAAACATCAAGGCTGTCAAACAAATTCAAAGGCTGCATAGAAGAAGAGATCTGGTAGTTTCCTACATTGCTTAATGAGTTTGCAAAAGTTGAAACATTCATATCTTCCAAACCTAAATCGGTAAGCGAATAATTTGTAGAACCAATCGGTAGTCCATCCATTGTTATGGTTGCACTTAATGATGGAATGTCTTCACCATATTTCTTGTTTGCGTTTACAGCAGTAATTACCACATTTGATTTCACCACCATGTTGAAGTATAGTGGGTTAGAAAATCCACCATCGTTCATATTTAAAACAGTTGGAGGATTATAAACTAATACAGATGGATTACCATTAAATGTAGGGATAGTTGCTGAGCGTGAGCCATCTGAATTGCTTGTTGTTCCCAAAATGTTTCCGTCAAAAAAGATAGCAGCAGAATTGCTAAAATAATTTCCTTTTACAGTTATGTCTATTGGTATATTTCCTAAATCAGCCAACTGAGATGAGTCATCCAATGAAAGTGAAATTAGATTCGGAATTGGTGTTGCAAAAGTTTTGATTGCTTCTGAAGGTTGAATTAATCCGTAACCTGAAACATAATCAAATCCGGCAGCACCCATATTTAATGCCGTGGATTGCAACAGATTTCTCAAACTATCAGGCAACATATTTTCAGAGAGGAATTTCTTCTTCGCTTGTAAAATCAATGCAGCAGAACCGGCAGCATGAGGCGCTGCGGCAGAGGTTCCAAAGAAATTATAAAGTCCATCTAACTCTAAATCTTTCGAATGAAAATTCACCGAAGTATTTCCGCCATCGGGTGCACAAAAATTAGGCTTGTCTCTCACCACTCCTTTGATTGGAGTTCCACCCAATGAAGAATAAGGTTCTACTATTGGAATGTTTGTTCCATACATGGGAGTTTGGGTATAGCGGGTTGCACCGACTGTCATTGCACCATCAGCATTTGCCTGACCAATAATCGTAGATTCCCCAATGTTGTATTCATCAATAGTCATATCACCACGGAACACCACATATTTAATTTTCATTGGTGAATTTGGGTCAATTGACCATGTACGCGAAATCACAATGTTAGCAGTAGTTGTGGCTTTCACTACAAATGGAAGCACTTCAAACGGATCGCCCCAATTATTTTTTCTATTTAAACCATAGAATTTTGTCTGTGCATCATCAGTGAGATAAATATCAAAATCATTTCTCGCACCAGGCAATTGACCAAGTGAATATATAGAATCGTCCCACTGTAACACCAATGTATAAACTCCTGGTTTAAGAGTAACTTTCTGTAAGTAGTCACCGGTGCCAGAGAAATCATGAACAACACCTGTTATACCAGGAACTGTAATCGGATTGAAGGTTGATTCATATGATGTGTTTCCAAAATTTCCGGCAGAAGTGAAGTATGAAACACCTAAGTCCCGAACAAAATTTACCGCCTTACTGACCACTCCATCCTGGAAGAATGGTTCAGTAATGAAAGTTATATCATCTACGATTACATCGCACGAATCATTCTGCGCCATGTCTTTTATTCCATCCGCAAAATCACCAGGTGAAATAAATCCGGTTCTGAATTCCAGCTCAGATTTCGGAGCAATGTCATGAATAATCTGCATCATCGCCCGTCCTTCATCTACTGCTCGTCCAAACGGATATTCCAATTTTACTTGAGGTGCTATTCCATTAATTGCATTTGTCAATCCAGGTAAATCATTGTTTCCTAAATCAATTGCAGCCGGATTACCTGGTTGTGTATTGTAACTATCTGAGAGCACACCCACTTTAATTCCACTTCCATCTAAACCAAATAATGTTCGAACCGAATCACCCTTCATCGCAAGATCTCCCTGTGAATAAATTAATCCGGAACTTATAAACGGTCGGTTATTTGTTCTTGCAAAGTTGATTACATCAGTTCTGCTATTTAACAATAATAAATTTCCAATCGGAAAATAACCTGTAAATGTCAATGTAGTATCTCCGTTGTTGTAGAAGTAAGTCATTCCGTAAGCAGGCGTCTGTAGGAAAGATTTTACATAAGCAAGGTTACCGGGAAGCTTTTTAATAATTACATCAATCAAAACTTTGGTTGTATCAGAATTGAATTGATACACCACGCTATCCGCATTAACTGTTGCAATGATTTGCTGGAAAGTATCAACAGGCAATGTATCAATTACCGAAAGATAGAACAAAGCAGGGCCAATGATGAAATCAACTTTCCCTAACCATTCACCTGTTCCTGAAAGTATGCAACCCGAAACTGTATCAACAGTTGCATTTCCAGATACAAAACATCCTGCTGCATCTGTAACACTGAAAGTATGAGCGCCCGGAGTAGCGTTTACAGTATCATCGCCAGAATATGTGTAAGGAGCTAAACCACCTGATGCAATCAGCTTGAAAACATGCGAACCGTTATCCAAACAGAATGTAGTATCGTTTGTAGCAAGTGATAATGCTGCAGGTTGAGTAACCAAAATACTTCCGCTCACAGAACATCCTGAGTTATCATTGATTGTATAATACAATGTGGTATCTGCTCCAACAAAGCTGTATGCAAAATTTCCGATACCCGCATAAGGAGGTAAACCACCTGTTGCAGTTACATCAACATTAAATGAACCACCATGACAGTTAATATTATCCGCAATTGCACTGAGGTTCATTTCAGGAAGAACAGTAACAGTAACTTGCGCACAATTGCTATTTGAAGTTGTGCAACCACCTGTTCCATGAACAAAGTAAGTTGTGGTAGAAACCGGATAAACAACAATTGAATTTCCTGTTCCAATGGATGTTCCATTGCAACTGCTTTCAGCCCATGTCCAATCTGTTGCATCGTTTAAATTACCTGTCGCAACACTAAGATTTACAAAACCACCATCACACATTGTAATGCTTGCGGTATTCAAAACCGGAACATCTGCTTCTGCACAACCGCAGTTTAAACTGAATGTTGCACCAGCATCTTTACCTCCGATCCAGTTCGCATTCATGTAAGCCGGATCATCAACCTGGATACATGATAATTCAAAATTATTAAGGCAATTAAAACTTGCAAGGTTGAAATTGTTACCATTTTGAACATTTAAATTGGTTAATTGATTATTGTTACATCCCAAAATACTAAGCGCCGTGTTGGCAGAAACATCCAAGCTTGTTAATTGATTATTGTAACAATACAATTCAGTAAGCACGGTATTAGCAGAAACATCTAAGCTAGTTAATTGATTATTGTCAAATAGTAATTTAGTAAGAGCAGTGTTGTTAGATAGAACTAAGCTTGTTATTTGATTAAAACCAGAATACAATTCAGCAAGCAAGATATTAGCTGATAAATCCAAACTTGTTAACTGATTATTAAAACAATACAATTGAGTAAGCGCGGTATTAGCAGAAACATCTAAGCTTGTTAATAAATTATTTCCACAGCCCAAGTAAACAATAGAAGTAAATGCTTCAACTCCAGTTAAATCAGATATGCCTAGCCCTAACACATTAAAACCGCCCATAAAATTAGCGGCCTCTGAACATTGTATTTCGTCATCACCATTTGTATTAATATCAATACTATTTATTAAAAAGTTTTTAAAAACACTATCAGGAATACTTACATAACAACAAGAATCATTAACAAGATAGTTGTTATCGTCACAATCTGTGTTATTTAAAACGCCTTCACAATCAGCAAAATTGAGTGAGCCATACCCATCTTCATCAATATCAACATAGATTAATAACGAGTCGTCGCAATCATTATTGTTAATTACATAACCAATTGGCTGATCACAGATTACAGTATCATTACTTGCATCCCCATATCCATCCACATCAAAATCTCTATAATATGTAGTTGCTTGTAAGCAGGCCACATCGTCAATAAGATTAAGTAAGTAATCTTCTGTTTCCCCGAAATTGTAACCATCCCCATTTGTAATATCACAAGGGCTAACAAAAGTTAATTGATTAAATACAACACGCAAAAGAGTGGTTGTAAGTACTGAGCCAATTGGAATTGAAAAAGCGCTTGAGACTACAATACCGCTATCTGTAAATAGTTGATAGGAAGTAGTAAAAATAACTTCCCCAGAATCGACAAAGTCACCATCGGAATTAAAATCGATATAAGCAGCTGCAACACCATAAACATCAGTGTCGCACGAACCCAATGTCATTGAAATTACATACGAATCATTAATGTTTAAATTATTTGAATCAATAGTGGTATAATTAGAATAAGAAAAAGGAATAGAACCAACCCCAGGGGCAAGTTCACCACAAAATGAAGTATTATTTAATATATTTGAATTACAACAGTTCGCTACAATTGTTACATTTTTTATTTCACCACCTTCATCTGATGAAGAATGTGATGAGCAATAAGTTTGTGATTTTCCTTTATTAGAGAAGAATAAAATTAAAATAAAAAAAAGACAAATTGACTTTTTGTTTTTTACGAAAAACCTGAAGATGTTCATAGCCGAAAATTGTATTTGTAAAAATAATTTAAAAATAAATTAAAGAAATATATTTCTTTAATAGTATTTAATTGAACGATTAACAGATAAATAAAATCGGTGAGTGGGCAAAATAAGGAATGAAATTTCAATTTATAGCCCCAAGGATACAAATCTGGCTTCATCACATTTTACAAAAGGCAGCAATTATCCTTTAGCAATTAACTACCTATTTGCTAGAAGTTCTAAGAAAAAAGAAGAATCAACTATTGTACAATTAATTTCTTAACAGATATGTTTTCGTTATTACAAATTATATTAATAAAGTAAATTCCATTTTGAATGTCGTTCAAGTTAATTTTTAATACCTGATTGAACTGCCCCTTTATTAATTTAACTTGTTGGCCAAGAACATTTGTCATTTTTATTTCAAATTCTAAAGACGCCCCCCCTCCAACAATTATCTGTGCTGATTCGGTTGCAGGATTCGGATAAATATAAATTTTAGTTTCATCACTTAATTCATTGGCTCCTAATTTGTAATCAATTGTATTTATAGTA
This sequence comes from Chitinophaga pinensis, assembly GCA_945892775.1. Classification (GTDB taxonomy): domain Bacteria; phylum Bacteroidota; class Bacteroidia; order Chitinophagales; family UBA10324; genus UBA10324. The sequence goes on along the minus strand of CAMDDP010000014.1, from coordinate 49,616 downwards.
GTGCTAGTTCTAACAGGAACATTCGCATCAAAATAAATATCAGCGAAATTGTTAATCACTGCTCCATCGGCAATAGTTGTTTTAGGCGAAATGCTGTACTTCACAAATCCCATGCTTCCAATGTAATCGGCACCGCTATCAGGTAACATAATATTGTTGTAGAAGAATGTAATGATGCCGGTAACAGTATCCAGTTCGCTCACCATCGGGTGGCTGTAAGAAAGAATGTTAATGCTGGTCCAATTCAACTCGCTGCTCAGTGTATCAATCAACACCACATTCATAGCAGGTGCATTACCTGTGTTCTGGAAGTGGATGGTATAATCCAAACGCTGGTCAGCATGTATATAACCGGGAGCACCAACACCGGTTGGCGAAACCTGCTTGTCGTTCGGATCCCAACTTGAGGTTGCAATCTGATGAAGTGTATCAATGTTGTTTGATGGAACTGCATCGCCTGCAATCGGATTTACAAATACTGCATTGAAGGAAGCATCGCCTGCAACAACAGTGCAACTTGTAGTGAAATCAACCCATATCCATCCTGAACCACCTGGTTGAACGATGCCAACATTCCAGGTAATGATATGTGCAACAGTATCAATAGTAGTATAAGGAGGCGAAGAATAATCAAAATACAATTGTGGATCGTAATTCATCGTCACAGTTGCATTCACCGGAACAGTTCCGGCATTGTAGTAAGAGATATTGTACCAAGCAGGGAAGCATGGGGTAACTGTGGTGCAGGTTGAAAGAGAGATAACCATGTTCTGTACACCGGGAGGATAATTTAATCCGAAATCATTTCCGCCATAAATCTGTCCGATGGCTGCTGCATTAACTGTATAATTCCCAGATAACGGAGCGGTTAAAGTTACGCCTGCTGGTATTGACCACAGCTCAACATTATATACCCCGACAGGAACAGTAACTGTATAAACACCATTTACATCAGTAATTGCCCAGTACCAACCTACCATAACCCAAGTATTTGAAACTCCTGTTTCTCCGGCATCTTGTATTCCATTACTATTTGCATCGTTAAAAACAACTCCCGTAATAGTTGTTTGATTAGATTGTAAACCGAAGTTCAGATTTGAAAGCACGGTTCCTCCTGCAACAGTTACAGTATATGATGTTGGACTAACAGGGAAAGTTTGTGTCCATGTTGAAGTTACATATACATCAACATTCCATGTTCCATCAGCTACATAAATTCCATAAAGTCCATTGGGGTCGGTCAAAATCCACTGACCGGCTACATTCACATAAATGTTCGGCAGACCGGGTTCACCTGCATCTTGAATTCCGTTTCCATTGGCATCATTAAATACAATTCCTGAAAGAAAATTATTGGCAATGAAATTTGTCGGAACCTGAAACCATGAACTGTCATAACATCCGGTTGCACTATCAGTGGCCCAGAAGGTATAGTAATGCATGCCTGAAGTTGCAAGCGTATCATAAACTGTTAATGAAGTAGTATTCATTCCTGAAGATAAATACCAACCGAACGAAGTATAGTTTCCTGTAATGGTTCCTTGTAATGAAACGATGTTTCCGTTTAAAGTATAAGAAGCAGTTGCACTTAATGCGCATGCATAAATAGATTGACAAAGAGTATCGTAACAATTATTTGCAGGGTCACTGATGTACAGGCAAATGGTATAATTACCCGCAATAGCATAATGATGACTGAAGTATGATTGCAAAGTTCCATTGGTGGAATTTGTTCCATCACCAAAATCCCAATAGTAAGTTGCATTTATACCGGCTTGCGAACTGTTATAGATATCAACTGAATCGGAATTAGAATATAAATAGAAGTTAGCATTGCATGGTGAAGGCTGAACAACAATGGTGAAACAATTATTAAATGTACAACCGAGCGCATCGGTAATTAAACAACAAGCAATGTAAGTACCCGCAGAAGGATATACTGCACAAGCCAGGTTTTGATTGTATCCGCAGGTTGAAGTTCCGCCGGGAAATGTCCATTGATAATTGTAAGGAGCTGTTCCGCCGGATGGAAATGCATAAACATTCCAAGTGTTAGCAGAAGTTTGACTTGCTGTTACACTTGAAAACAGTCCTGAACAATTTACCGAACCGCCACCAATACTGAATGTATAACAGATTGAATCGTAACAATTCCATCCGGAATCATAAACTGTGAGACAAACTGAATTTGTACTCGGGTAAGGATATTGAACAGTTGTGATTTGTGAATTTGAATTGGATGGGTTACCACCTGGTATGTACCAATAATAATTGTACGGAGCATTGCCTCCGGTTGCATTTCCATTAAGTATTACAATTCCGCTTGAAGCATTTGTGGTATCAACTGAAATTGCTGCCACTAATCCACCAATATTCTGAATTGTAAAAGTGTTCCAAGCCGAGCAACCAACTGCATCTGTTACAATAACATTGTAAGTGCCGGAACATAAATTATTAATGGATTGATTGATTCCACCATTTGTCCATTGATAGGTGTAGGGTAAAGTTCCACCGGTTGCAATTGCCAGTATTGAACCATCGCACATACCACAACCGGAAGTATTAACCGGTGTTCCTGTTAAAGTCAATGAACAATTGTTAGTGATTGTAATTTGCTGGCAAATGGTTCCGATGCAACCTGTATTTGAAGTTACCGTTAAGCATACTGTATAAACTCCAGGCTGAGTATATATATGGCTTGGATTGGCAATTGTTGAAGTTGTGCCATCATTGAAATCCCAAAGCCAGGAAACAATTACCGGTTGAGATAAATCAGTAAAAAAAATCTGATTGCCGACAAATGCACTTGTTGTTGTTGGTTGAAAAAAAGGATTGATAAAGCAAGCATTATTGACAACAACATAATCATAGATAGTATCAGTACATCCGGCAGCATTATAAACGGTAAGCATAACTCCATATGTGCCATTTGCAGTATAAGTATGCGAAGGGTTTTGCATTGTTGATGTTCCGCCATCGCCAAATGACCAGGACCAACCTGTAATGGTGTAACCGTTGTTATCAACTGATGCGTCGGTAAACATTATGTTTCCGCTACCCATATCCATGCTGGTAAATTGGGGTGTGATATCGCAAATAGTAGAAGTAACTGTTATCCATTGACAAGAAGTATTTGTGCATCCTCCATTCGCAGAGTCAGTTGCTGTGACACATACATAAAAAGTTCCGGGATAAGAATAAGTGTGATGAATAGAATCAATTGGGGTGTATCCGTAATTACCATCACCGAAATCCCATGAATACCAAACATTTCCCATATTGGGCGTCATAGCTGAAAAAAAAGTGTATTGACCGGGTTGTGGGTTATTGGTTCCGGTTATAGCAGCTGTACACTGCGCTTTTGTTTTAGTCGAAATTGAAAAAAGCAAGAATGCAAACAACATTGCAGTTGATAAAAGTTTGCCGAATGATTTTAATAAGTTTCTCATTTTATTATGTTTTTGGGTGCAAATTTATTTCGAAGTAAATATAACACCCCGAATTTTCGAATCGAAAATTAAAATAACTAAAATCTTACTTAGTCAAAAGTAAAAAAAAGATTGAAGATATTTAAATTAACACCTAGTATTTTTTTGTTTTTATCTTGTTTTTACCTTTATAAAAATCTAATTTACTGTTTATGTATTAGTAAGGCCATTAAAAATTTATTACTTAATCAGATGAGTTTATTTATATTATATTATATATTATATATTATAAAATTTAAAATGATTATTAAAATCACAATTACATTCGCACCATAACACAAATGAATATAAATAAAATTCTGATTGCGAATCGTGGGGAAATTGCTTTGCGCATCATGCGAAGTGCAAAAGAAATGGGTATCAAAACTGTAGCTGTTTATTCTGATGTTGATAGAAAAGCAATGCATGTTCGATATGCCGATGAAGCAGTTCACATTGGTTCTTCACCTTCCAATCAATCTTATTTAAGAGGCGAAAAAATTATTTTCGCTGCAAAACAAACCGGTGCGCAAGCCATTCATCCCGGTTATGGTTTCCTGAGTGAGAATGCTGCTTTTGCTGATGAAGTAAAAAATGCAGGGTTGATTTTCATTGGGCCTTCAGCCGACTCAATGCGCATGATGGGAAGCAAATTAGCTGCGAAGGAAACTGCGAAGAAGCACAACATTCCAATGGTGCCTGGAACTGAAGGTGCCATCAGTGATGCGAAGGAAGCAATTGTGATTGCAAAAAAAATCGGCTTTCCTATTTTGATAAAAGCAAGTGCAGGTGGCGGAGGGAAAGGAATGCGAGTGGTAAATAAAGAATCTGAACTGGAAGAGCAAATGAAGATGGCGATTGGTGAGGCTTTGAGTTCGTTTGGTGATGGTGCGGTGTTTATTGAAAAGTATGTTGTAGCTCCTCGTCACATTGAAATACAAGTGCTCGGCGATCAACATGGAAATTTAGTTTACCTTTTTGAACGCGAGTGTTCAGTTCAAAGAAGACACCAAAAGTTAGTAGAAGAAGCACCTAGTTCTGTGCTTACTCCTGAGTTACGTGAGCGAATGGGCAAAAGCGCAGTTGATGCAGCTAAAGCTTGCGGCTATTACAATGCCGGCACCGTAGAGTTTTTAGTAGATGAAAAACTGAATTATTATTTTCTGGAAATGAATACGCGCTTACAAGTGGAGCATCCTGTAACAGAATTAATTTCAGGAGTTGATTTGGTGAAGGAACAAATTAAAATTGCGCAAGGTGAAAAACTTTCGTTCACACAAAGCGATTTGAAAATTCGAGGTCATGCAATCGAGTTGCGTGTGTGTGCTGAAGACCCGCTCAATAATTTTTTACCTGACATTGGAAAATTGGAAAGATATGTTCGTCCACAAGGTGCCGGTATTCGCGTGGATGATGGATTGGAAGAAGGCCAGGAGATTCCCATTTACTACGACCCGATGATTGCAAAACTGATTGCTTACGGCAAGGACAGAACAGAAGCCATTGAAAGGTTAACACGCGCCATTGATGAATATAAAATTTCAGGTGTGGCCACTACCCTTTCGTTTGGCAAGTGGGTAATCAATCATCCTGATTTTGTGAGTGGAAAATTTGATACTTCATTCATTGCAAAAAATTTCACCAAAGATATTGAGCTAGATGAAATGAATAAAGATGAAAAAATAATTGCGGCTTTATTTGCTGCTTCGTTTGGAAATAAAAATGCAGCGATAGAAAAGTCTTCATTGCAACAACGCTCTTCAAATAATTTTTCTAATTGGAAGAAGAATAGAACGGAGTAAAGGGCATTAATTTTTCTTAGGAGTTATCCCCCTCTTTCCTGCTTCCTCTAGCATAAACTGATAAGCTTCTTCATAGTTGTTATTGAGTTTTCCATCTATAATGGCTTCGCGTATTGCATCTTTTATTTCTCCGACTTTTTTACTTGGTTTTAAATCAAATACGTCCATAATTATTTCACCATCAATTACAGGTTGAAAATTTCGAAGACTGTCTTTCTCTTCTACCTCCTTCATTTTAATTCGCACTAATTCAAAGTTGCGCAGAAATCGGATTACTTTTTTTTCATTCTTACTCGTGATATCAGCTTCACACAATTTCATTAAATCGTCTACATCATCACCTGCATCAAACATTAACCGTCGAATAGCAGAGTCATTAACCTGATCGTTAGATAAGCTAATTGGTCGTAAGTGAAGAAGGACCAGTTTTTTTACATACTTCATCTTTTCATTCAACGGCAATTTAAAGCGTAGGAATATTTTTGAAACCATCCTTGCTCCCACTGCATCGTGCCCGTGAAAGGTCCAACCGGTTCCAGCTTCAAATTTTTTTGTTACTGGTTTAGCAATGTCGTGTAACACAGCTGACCAGCGAAGCCAAAGGTTATCACTCTTTAAACAAACATTATCAATCACCTGAAGTGTGTGATAAAAATTATCCTTGTGGCCCTTACCTTCCTTCATTTCAGTACCAGCGAGTGCAACAAATTCAGGAAAGATTATTTGCATCAAACCTGTTTTATAAAGAAGATCTAAACCAACTGATGGTTTAAACGACAATAAAATTTTATTAAACTCGTCAGTAATTCGTTCAACACTAATAATTTTTATACGCTCGCAATTATCACTGATGGCCTGCAACGTTTTTTCTTCAATTTGAAATTGCAGTTGCGATGCAAACCGTATGGCGCGCATCATACGCAGCGGGTCATCACTAAAAGTAATGTTCGGATCAAGTGGAGTTTTGATTATTCCTGCCGCTAAATCTTTTAGTCCCGAAAAACGATCAACTAAAACCCCTTCCTGTTCATTTAATAGTTCAAACGCAAGTGTGTTAATGGTAAAATCTCTTCTTGAAAGATCATCTTCAAGAGTTCCGATTTCAACTGCTGGATTACGAGAGTTTTCAGAGTAGGATTCCTTTCGTGCGCCTACAAATTCAAGATCAATGTCATGAAATCGAAATTGTGCTGTTCCAAAATGTTTAAATACACTTACCGTTGGTTTTGGTTTAAAATGTTTTGCAGTTTGTTCAGCAAATTCAATTCCATTTCCAACACACATAAAGTCTAAATCTTTACACGGACGATTTAAAATTTTATCCCTTACATATCCGCCAATTAAATAAGCAGGCACTTTTAATTCCATTGCTGATTTAGCAGCTATAGAGATAATGTTTTTCTCCTCATCAGAAAATTCTAATTTCGGTAAATCTTGTATGCTGAAAAGCTTCATTTATTCGGTAAAGATAAAAGCAGAGTTTGAAGCAGAAAGATACGGGATTAGAATTGATTTAAAATGTGTGAAATTTAGAGTGAAAATCTGTTAATATTTTGTATTCTTACCGATTGAGATGAATCAAATCAACAATAAAAAATGAAAACAATTTTCTTTTTCCTTCTTATAGTAACTACTCAAATTAATAATTCAAAAGCTCAATCTTTCAGCTTTGTAGAATCTAAAGTCCAAAATATCACCCCAACTTGCAGCAATTACGATGAATTTTATGTTCACATGAGAAATGAAAAAATGGATAGCTTGAGAATGCAATGGAAAGCAATTGAAAACCCGATGGATAGTTGCTGGAAATACCAGTATTCAATGTGCGATAACCAAAATTGCTATTCGGGAATTCCTTCAACAACTACTACCATGATAAGTATAGGTTCAGGGGATACCACTTTTTTAAAATTTGGAAATAACGGGATGACTCATTTTTCAGGAACGCCTGTAGTGAAAATTTTAGTGTGGGATATGGATATACCAACTGAAATGGATACTATAATTTTTTACTTTAATATTTGTCCCGATTCTGTTGCTTGTACTTATTCGTCATTATCAGCTGAACTTTTTCTAAATAAAGATGAAGTGAAAGTTTATCCAGTTCCTGCAAACGACAAAATTAATTTAACCTATCCCATTTTGAATAGCGGAAAAATTTCTATCTCGGATTTAAGCGGAAAAGAAATTATATTAATTCCTGCCGATGGAATTTCATCTAGTATAAATATTCAATGGTTAACAAAAGGAGTTTACTATATTCATCTTTTAGAAAATAATAAAATAGCATTTACTCAAAAAATTATAAAACTTTAAAAGACATATTTTGTTAACACTTTTGCAGCAACTTCTTTTCACCTTAACATTTGAGTTAAGAACTTCTACATGATAAAATCAAGGTTCAGCATAACTTTTTCGATTGCAATTATTATAATTTCTGCATTCTCATTTATAAATGCCAATCAGAATTCGAATTATGAATCATTAAAATATAGCCATAATAGAAACCCAATTGATTCCGGAGAGTATTTTATTGGATATAAATTATGTGCAGGATGTCACGGTTATGACTCCACTCATTTAGCAAATATTGATATAGATAGTAATGATGTAAATGTGTTTGACGATTGGCGGTCTACCATGATGGCAAATTCAGCCAGAGACCCCTTATTTCAAGCAAAGGTTAGCCATGAAATTACTGTTAACCCAGGGCATGCAATTGAATTGCAAAAGAGATGCCTTGATTGTCATGCCCCTATGGGAAGTTTTACGGCACTTTACCATGGTGCAACTTCTTATACGCTTACTGATTTATTTAACGATACTTTAGGTATTGAAGGGGTTTCGTGTATGTCGTGCCACACAATTGGTACAGAAGGGTTAGGATCACGATTTTCAGGGGACATTCCATATGATACAACAAAGAAAATCTATGGGCCATTTACAAATCCATTTGCAGGCCCAATGCAATTGTATGTTGGCATGACACCAACTTATAGCCCACACATGAGTAATTCTGGGGTTTGTTCTCCCTGCCATACGCTAATAACAAATACTGCTGATTTAAGTGGAAATTTTACTGGCGGAACTTTTTTTGAACAATCGACCCACCATGAATGGCTTAATTCTATTTTTCCTTCTCAAGAAATATTTTGCCAGACTTGTCACATGCCACAGCTGGAACAACCAATAATAATTGCAAATCAGATTTTAGCGCTAACTGGTCGCTCACCATTTAACCTGCATCATTTTGCTGGGGCAAATTCTTTCATGTTAAATATTCTGAAAAATAACAAATCCTATCTAGGAATAGATGTTCCCGACTCTAACTTTGATTCTACTATTTTATATACCAATAATAACCTAACTAAAAATTCGATTTCTATTTCACTTAACCAGGATAGTTTAAATGCTGATACTTCTTATTTCAGCCTAACAATAACTAATAAAGCTGGACATAAATTTCCCTCTGGATATCCATCCAGAAGAGCAGTTGTTCAATTTGTTGTTGTCAAATCAAATGGCGATACACTTTTTAAATCAGGAATTTTTGGCGACACTTACGAAGTGACCAATATTGGAGCACCCTATGAAAAACATCATGATATTATTAAAATGCAAGCACAAACGCAGATATATGAAATGATAATTGGTGATGTCAACAATAATAAAACAACTGTTCTAGAGAGAGCCGCCAATCTTTTAAAAGACAACAGATTAGTACCAACTGGTTTTACCACTTCTCATTATGCTTATGACACTGCCAAAATAGATAATGATGCATTGGCAGATGCAGACTTTAATAAAAATTCTGCCGGAGTACAAGGAACTGGAAAAGATATTATCCATTTCCATATTCCTTCTAATGGTTATGATGGTATTGTAAATGTTTATGCAAAAATATATTATCAATCTGTTCCTCCAGGATGGTTACAGGAAATGTTTTCATATTCAACGGCACTAATTGATACTTTCAAAAGCATGTATCAGGCATCTGATAAAAATCCGGTTTTATGTGCAAGTAAAGAATTGTTAAACATTCAACTTCCATCAAGCATTTCAACTACTACTAACTATAGTTTAGCTTCAGTTTTTCCCTCCCCAACAAGTACTGGCTTTATATCGATTAAAGGAACAGGAATCCGTACTTATGAAATATATTCTTCTGACGGAAAATTGATTTTTACAAAAAACGGAGAGAATTCAAATTTAATATCTGACATAAAATTACCGCCAGAAAGCGGTATTTATTACATAAAGATTGTAACCACCAAAGGCAGTAAAATTTTTAAAATCCTCCGACTTTAAAAACAACATCCTATTAAAAAATTTCGATTACCTTTCACCCGAATAAATCCAACAAAAAAAAATTATGCAAAAACAAATTACAAAAATTGCATCTTCATTTGTGTTAATGATTTTGCCAGCAATAACATTTGCCCAATTCAGTTTCACAAATGCAAATAGTACTGTGATGCCTAATTCTAATTATCACAGTGGATGCCCGGTAACAGTAGCTGACTGGAATAGTGATGGTCTTGATGATTTAATCATTCTTGATCAGGCACACGATGTATTTGTCGAAAAACAAAACGCTGATGGTTCTTATTCCACCCTACACATAGGTGATTTCGGTGGTTCAAGCGGATGGGCTTGGGGAATGGCCGCTGGAGATTTTGATCACAATGGATATCTTGATATTCTTGGTGGAAATGGTTCAGTAAAATTATTTATGTGCAATGCTTCAGGTGCAATGGGTGCGGCAATCAATTTACCCCTTTCAAGTATTTTTTTACAGAATGTAACACTAGGTGATTTTGATAATGATGGTTGGCTTGATATATATGGCTGTCATGATGTTGGTGAATCAAAAATATGGTTGAATGATGGTGCAGGAAATTTTCCTGCTCCTACTACATTTACCGGAAGCATCTCAGGAGACATCTTAACCGTTACAACAATGGCTACAGGTACTATAAAAATTGGATATTTTCTTTCCGGTACAAATGTTCTACCCGGAACTAAAGTAATAGCATTTGTTTCTGGTACTGGTGGAATAGGCACCTATACCCTGAGTAATTCAAGCACGGTTGCATCTACTACAGTAATTTTAAACATCTTTAATACTAATGTAAGTACCACTGATGACTCCGGTAATTACGGAACTACATGGTCTGATTATGATAACGATAATGATTTAGATTTTTATGTTTCAAAATGCAGACAACCTGTCAATTCTGCTGCTGATATGAGAAGGCATGATGTTCTTCATATTAATGATGGCACCTATAAATTCAATGCTGACTTTAATGATATAAATACTAATGATCAAGATTCAGTTCTTCTTGATCTTATTTGTCCAGATCTTGGAACCCAAACATGGACAACCAATTTTGGCGATTTTGATAACGATGGCGATTTTGATTTGCTTCGTACAAGTTATACGGAAATTTCCGAATTGTGGCAGAATGATGGCACTGGACATTTTACAGATATAACGGCCTCTTCAGGATTTGATATTGGAACTACTTTCGAAATTGAATCTCAGATAGAAGATTTTGACAACGATGGTTTTCAGGATATAATTTTAACAGGTACAAGAGATATCATGTTTAAGAATAACGGAAACATGACTTTCACAAAATATGATAACACTATTTTCCCTGGTGTGCTTGGATCATTCGCTACCGGTGATTTGAATCATGACGGTGCTATTGATGTATTGGGTTGTTATAATTCTATTTACACATCTCCCGGATCTACAGATGATGCTATTTATCTTAATAACGATCATAGCAACCACTGGATTACTTTTAATTTAGTAGGAACTGTTAGTAACAAGGGTGCAATTGGTGCTAATATTATTTTATATACTGCTTTAGGCAAACAAATTAGAGAAGCACGCGCTGGTGAATCTTATGGTACTGTAAATAGCTTTAATCTTCATTTTGGCCTTGGATCAAATACAACTGTTGATTCTGCTATTATTCACTACCCTTCAGGTATCATCAATAAACTTTACAATTTAGCTGCAGATCAATTCATCACAAATGTTGAAACCGGTTGCAATCTCCAATCAGGAAACATTTCATATACTGGACAACTTGTGCTTTGCTCAGGAAATTCACTTACTCTAAATGCACCAAATGGTTTTAGCAGTTACTTATGGTCGACAGGAGAAACTACTCAAAGCATTGATGTAACCATAACGGGAAGCTATAATGTTCAGCTTTCAAACGGAACATGTAGTGTTTATCCAGCATCTGTTAATGTCGTAAATAGCCCCGACGAAACCCCTGTAATTTCTTCTATTGGAGGATTAACTTTCTGCAAAGGTGAAATTGTAACTTTAAACTCTACACCTGCTACTTCTTATATATGGTCAAACGGCGCAACAACTCAGTCAATCCAGGCGGGTGTTTCAGGAACATATACAGTAGACATACAAGGTGCATGTGCAGTTTGGACTTCAAATTCAATTACTGTTAATGTAATAGATGTTCAAGAACCTATTGGCACCGATGACTTCATCGCTATAAACACAACAGCAACTTTAGGAGCTACAGGAACAGATATTCATTGGTTTGATTTAATGACAAGTGGAACTGAACTTGGAACTGGAAATAGTTATACCACACCTGTTCTTACTGCAACAACAAATTATTATGCGGAAGATCGTCAAGTAAATGGTGGTGGCATTGGCACTACCGGACAGTTTATTCATACTGGAACCTCAATGTATAGTACTGCAACTACAACCAATGGCTCAATTAATTTCGATGTTGATTCCGTTTGTATTTTAAAAACTGTAAAAGTTTATACTGATTCAGCTAAAACCAGAAGAATTGTTTTAACTGACGGTGGTGGAGCAATTTTGGATAGTTTAAGTGTATTTATTCCGGCTGATTCAACAATTATTACTTTAAACTTCAACCTTCCTGTTGGAACTGGCTATTCGTTATCCACAGATGCGGCCATTAATACAGCTAACCTTGGATACGCTTCTCCGCGTTTACAACGCAGTAGTTCTGGGGTTTCTTACCCTTATACAATGCCTAGTTTTGTTACACTTTTCGGTTCAAATCAAGGTAGTAGTTATTACTATTATTTCTATGATTGGAACATTGAAAAACCAACCTTTACTTGTATCAGCGATCGTACACCTGTAATAGCGCATGTCTCAACTGGCATTTCAACTACGGACTCAAACATTAGCATTGATATATTCCCTAATCCTTCCGACGGAATATTTAATGTTCAAACAAATTTTAATTACAATAGAATTGAAGTATTAGATTTATTAGGAAGAAAAGTTTTATCGAACAATTCTCAAATTAACCATTTAAATCTTTCTGGATTCAGCAAAGGAACCTACATTCTTCAGTTAACTGATACAAATAACCTATCGGTTCGCCGTCAGTTGGTTATTGAATAACCTTAATTACTAAAAACTCGAAAAGAGGGAGCCAAAGTGCGGCCTCTTTTTGTTTAAAGTGGATTCTAAATAATAAATCCTATTAGTAGATATCAGTTTCTTAGTGTTAACCCTTCATTAATCAATTAGAATTTACTTTGCCCCATAGTTGCCCTTATTAAATTTGAACCCGCTAAATAAACTTTAGTGAAATATTTGAATAGAGAAATGAGCTGGCTTTCGTTTAACGAAAGGGTACTGCAAGAAGCGATGGACGAGAAAGTTCCATTGATTGAGCGCATGCGATTCCTTGGAATATTCAGCAGTAACCTCGATGAATTTTTTCGTGTTCGTGTTGCCACATTAAGTCGGATGGAACTGCTCGGAAAAAAAGCGAAAAAAATTTTAGGTGAAACTCCCCGTAAAATTATTGACGATGTATATGCAAAAGTTATAAAACAGCAATCAAAGTTTGAAGCCACTTATAAGAAAATACTGAATGAATTAGAGAGCGAAAACATATTTATCATTAATGAAAAACAACTGAAGGAAGATCAATCCGAATTTGTAAAAAAATATTTCCGTACTGAAGTGCGCGGTGCATTAGTACCCATTATGATTGATGCCATTCCAGAATTTCCTTATTTGAAAGACAGGTCTATTTATTTAGCAATACTACTCTCTGACTCCACTAAAAAAATAAAATCGCGTTATGCCCTAATTGAAGTACCAAGCGATGGCCTTTCGCGTTTTTTAGTTTTACCCGAAAAAGATGGACAAAAATTTATAATTCTGTTGGATGACATAATCCGTTTAGGATTGAAAGAAATTTTCAGCATTCTGCCATTTGATACTTTTTCAGCCTATACAATAAAGATAACACGCGATTCTGAAATTGCCATTGAAGAAAATATCAGCGAGAGTTTGATGGAAAAAATTTCGAAAGGAATTAAACAACGAAAAAAAGGGAAACCTGTTCGATTCAGTTTTGATCATGACATTGATATTGAATTATTACATTATTTATTGAGTCGGGTTCATTTAAAAATCGGCGACGACAATATTATTCCCGGTGGGCGATATCATAACTTCAAAGACTTTATGCAGTTTCCAGTGTTGGGAAAATCACATTTAATTTATAAGAGTGACCCCCAAATATTTCATACTGATTTTGAATTCGGAAAAAGTCTATTTTCCGTTATCAAAAAAAAAGATATTTTGGTTCATTATCCATATCACAGCTTCGAACATTTTATTGATATGTTGCGTGAAGCCGCAATTGACCCAAAAGTTTCTTCCATCAAAATCACGATGTATCGGTTAGCTTCTAAATCGAAAGTGGTGAATGCATTAATCAATGCAGTAAAGAACGGAAAACATGTTACAGTGGTGATGGAACTACAAGCAAGATTTGATGAAGAAGCAAACATTAAATGGAGCGACAGATTGAGAGAAGAAGGGGTGCATATAATCCTTGGTGTTCAGGGATTAAAGGTGCACAGTAAAATGTGCTTGATAACACGAAAGGAAAAGGGCAAGAAAATTTTGTATGCAAACATCAGTAGCGGTAACTATAATGAAAATACATCGCGCGTTTATTCTGACCACGCTTTATTCACTGCAGATAAAAATATTACAGTAGAAATTGAAGGCCTATTTTCATTTTTAGAAAACAATTATAAAGCCACGCACTATACCCATTCGCTAGTAGCTCCAATGCAAATGCGCAAACGATTTGTAAAATTAATTGAAAATGAAATAGAAAATACAAATCAGGGAATAGAATCAAGCATTTGCATAAAATTAAATAACCTTGCTGATAAAGACATGGTCGACTTATTACAAAGAGCCGCTAAATCAGGAGTGAAAATAAAAATGATTATACGAGGCACCTGTGCTTTACAACCTGACAATCCTGATTTGAAAGGTAATATCGAAATAATAAGCATTGTGGACCGCTACTTAGAACATTCTAGGTTTATGATTTTTAGCAATAGAGGAAAGCCAGTTTATTATTTAAGTTCTGCCGATTGGATGGTGCGAAATTTAGATTTGAGAATTGAACTTGCAATTCCATTACTTGATAAAAATATTCAAGAACAGATAAAACATTATTTTGAATTGCAATGGAACGATAATGTAAAAGCACGAGTTCTCAACAACTCACAGGACAATAAGTATTATCATAATGATTTAAATCCTATTCGAAGCCAGGAAGCTATAATGAAGCATTTGAAAAAAGTGAATCTAAAACTTTTACAAACACTATAAAAAAATCCCTCCTAAATTTATTTCAAGAGGGATTTATAATTTTAACAAGAGATTAGTTTGTTAATTACAAGTTTCACAAAATTGTTTTTTTATTAATGGATTATCCATTATTTGAAAACTAAGTTTTGGATTACCAAACAATTCACAATAGCGATTTTTATTTTTAACAGAAGCTTTTGCCATTGCCAATCTAAAATTGCGAGAATATATCTGATCTGGAAAATGTGAGGCGACAGAGATGTAAGTAAACAACAATTGTTCATCTGGATTTTCGTCAGTTACATAAGGAGCTAATAATTTCATAGAGTAAGCAAGGTCGTTATGTTTAATAAAAATATACGCCAACTTTAGTGAGTTCTCCCAATTAGCTTCTTCTATATTGAAAATCTTTTTTATACGGTCCATACTAGCCTGTAGGGCCGGATTCAAAACTCCGGGATCAAGGGTGTCAACTTTTTCAATTACTTTAAATTGCCATTCTAAATTCAAGGCATCATTCATTTTTTGAGGAATAACCCCATTGTATAATCCATTTATGGTAGCTTGAGTAGTGGTAATTTCTTTATTGTTTACAATTGTTCCTGTTTTAACAAAAGCCATTGTGTTGTTCCATGCAACATAATTATTACCAGACATTGTTTTATTCATTTCTTCTAATTTAGAAACCAAAGCAGGATATATGGAATCTTCATGATTCACCCTTGTTTCAATGAACATTTTATTGATATTCAAATTAGCATATGGAGGTTCTTGTTTTATTTCAATATCTAAGAATGGTTGAGCGTCGTACTTACCTTCTATAATTTTTTCTACGATGTAACGAGAAATTCTTTTTGCCTGTTCAACATCTTTTTTATCCAGTGCTTTTTTATAACTATTGAAAACATATTTCTGCTCATTCTTTCCCTGTAAATCAAAAGTTACTTTCATCACAATTTTTGCAAACCTTTCTTTCGAAAGATAAGGTTCAAGATTAGAGAGCATTTCACCTTTTAACAATCCTTTTACTTCCTCCTTACTCATTTCAGTTAAATTTTTATACTCAGATTTTTTTACTGAATCTTTAAACATTTCCCACGAATCGCTGGTTGTTATTACATAGGTTACTTCTTTCTTTTGGTACATTCCCAAAGCATCAACAATGCTTTTTGCTCGAGACTGTTGCAATTTAGCATTCATCAAAGAATCTCCCTCTAAAGATGAGTGTGCATCTATAATAATGTCACTAACAATAAAGTCAGGCTGATTCAATGCTTTTAAAAATCCTTCAATATCTTTAATGTTATAGTTTGATTTTCCTTGTTCAAAGTAAATAATAAACTCCTCCTCTTGATTTTCGCTCTTCGGCTGGTATCTTCTGGGATCATTCATTGAAAGTGTGTCTGGATAAATAGTTAGTGGAATTAATTCCCCTGCACCACCATCTTCTAGATAACTTCTATAAATAGTTTTACAGGCAACCTTATCAACAATATAAATTAAATTAATCTCGTATTGAGCACTACTTAGCAAACCCACATATTTTGAAGGAATTTTTGCTATTGCCCCTTTATAAGTATTGTTTTTAGGATCTAGTTTATTATTCTCATTTACTTTAAAAAGTTTTGTCTGATAAATTGGTTTCAACATGTATCCTTTAGATGAACGATTATGGTCTGTAATATTTTCGTTTGAACATGGATAGGCTTCTTTTAAAACAAAGTCAACAGCTAAACCATCCTTAGCACCACGAAAATATTTTTTTAATTTTTTAAAATTATTATACTCTAAATAAACCTTACCATCTTCAACTTTAATTGTACTTAATAATTCATCAATGTCAGGAAATTTATCACATTGCTTACAAGTCTTCTCATCGAAAACATACAAGCCTCTTCTGCTTTTGCTGTATGGTATTGGCAAGGTCTTACGAAATGCAACTCCATTGTTAAATGCATCAACCCCACCAAAAACAACAGTGATGTAAACTTTTTTATTTACATCATTATAAAAACTACCAATACCACAATAATAAAATTTAGGATTTTTAAGAATGTCTTCAAACTTTTTTCCTTTAGCCATTTTATCAACGGCATCAGTGGAAACCTGTGCATAAGTATACATAACTTTAGCTTTTCCGCCAGGAATGTCAACCGATACTTCTTTAACTTTAGTTGTTCCTTTATATTTTTTATTCAAGTCACCAGCAAAACCTTCTTCAATAGTAATTTTTTTAGCTGTCGAATATCGCTCGGCCAAATCCATAGCGGCTTTTGTTAAGATATCATTTGTCATCATACTATCTACTCCCGCCTTCCATCGAACAGCATTCATTCCGCCAAGTAACTGCTGAACTATTGCATCATTACTGTAACTCATCGGATCAATTTCCTGTGCTTTCATTTGGAAAGAAATGCTTGCAAATGCAAGAAGAAGTAAAACTCTTTTCAGAGACATGGGATTGGTTGGTTTGATTTTAAATATTAGACAACGATTTTAAAAAAAATATTCTATATAAATCATTTATTTTTAAAAATGTTAATAAATACTTTTTTAAAAAACCTTATACAGTTTTTCTATTGTTTTTTTGAAAGAAAATATTTGATTTTATAACTAAAAAAATTATTCTTTAAAATAATTATGATAAATCTTTTACTATCAATATTATTTGCCACTTCATTAGGTATTATTTTAAAATTATTTGAAAAATATAAACTCGATCTTTTTCAAGCCATTGTTTTCAATTACATATCTTGTGTAATCACAGGAATTTGTATTCATCAGTCCATACCAGATTTTCCAACCTATTCAAACAAGAGTTGGTTTGTATATGCGGTTATATTGGGTTGTAGTTTTTTCTTCTTTTTTAATTTAATGGGATACATAGTTAAGCACATGGGAATTACAGTTATGTCTGTTTCCAACAAGCTATCTTTAGTTATTCCAGTAATAGCAGCTTTTTTTATTTTTCAAGACAAAGTATCCATCTTAAAAATAGTAGGAATAGTTATGGCACTTATAGCTGTAATTTTCACTTCACTTAAAGAGGAAGGAAACAAACACCATTTTAATATTAAACAAATGTTTTGGCCTTTGATACTTTTTATTGGAAGTGGAATGAATGACACTTTAGTTAAATGTGCCCAAGAATTTCACATGAAAAATTCTGACAATGCACCATTTAATATTACTATATTTTCTACTGCAGCTTTACTCGGAAGCATAATTCTACTCTATTTATTTTTAAATAAAAAATCAACTCTTAATTTTAAAAGTATTTTAGGTGGATTATTATTAGGAGTGCCAAATTATTTTAGCATGCATTTTCTTGTAATATCACTTTCTATTAAAGGATACGGAAGTTCAATTATTTTTCCGATAAATAATATTGGGGTTGTTACCGCCTCAACCATTATAGCATTCATTGTATTTAATGAGAAATTAACAAAGCTTAATCTTGTTGGAATAGCACTGGCTATTTTATCCATTATCGTTATTGCTATAACTGCATGAACGACCCGTTTAAAACTTCAACTAATATAATCCCATTTTAGAGTTAAAAGAAATTGCGTAAAACAAAAATCATTCTTACAACTAGTCGAATATTCTATTATTTAATAATGGAGAACGCTTTAATTATATTTTTATTTTTATTTATTATTCGAATAAAATAAAAGCCTGACGCAAATTCATTCAAATTAAAAACACATGGAGAATCATAAGAAAAATCATATTTAAAACAATTTAATTTTATTCCAAAGCAATTATACAATTCAACAACACTTTCTCCCACTATTAAAGAGGTCATTAATGAAATTTTATTTTTTGCAGGATTAGGATATAAAACAATGTCATTTTCAGTAAAAGAATTATTAATGTACAATGCAGTATTTATATACGAAGTAGTATCGTTATTGGCATCTAGCATATCGATTGAGTTAATTGTGACACCAAGAACAGAAATGCATCCATTATTATCCGTAACAGTCACATCATATTCTCCATTTGTAATGCCATGTATATCCTGGGTTGTTGCCCCATTACTCCAAAGGTATGTGTAGGGCTGAGTAGTACCATTTACCATTAAATTAATACTCCCATCAAAATTGTTATAAGTTGAATTAACATGATATTCAGAAAGTGTTGGTCCATTAATATTATTAATAAAAACATTTACTAAAGCAATTAATCCGTTTACATCAGTAATCGTAAGATGATAGACACCGGCAAAAACATTAGATAAATCTTCAGTAGTAGCTGAAGTATTCCAAGTGAAATTATAGGGTGGTGTACCACTTAAAATTGAAACATCAATAAATCCATTTGCCGCACCACAATTGGCCGAGGTGTGAATTACAGATGTTAAAATAGGAACGTAAGTATAAATTGGATTTAATAGATAGCAATTAGTTGAAACAAGAAGTCCAGTATCAAGCAGAACTAACCTAATACTATCCAATTTAATACGATAGGCGTGCAAAGTATCTTGATAATAATAGTGATGAACAAGATTTTTTTTCTGGTATGGATCAACTAATAAATCAAAAAGCTCTTCAGTTGTATCAGAACAATAATATCGGTTATACTGAAAATAATTATCTCTGAATGTTCTTACCGATGAAGAGCTGTCTCCAATTTCAGAATTCTGTTCATATAAAAAGTTCAAACGTTTAAATTGATTTGCCGTAACAAGATGTATTGAAGTTCCATCCATATTAAATGTGTCAATTACTCCCGCAGCTTCAAGAATTGTTGGGGCAATATCAATATTCAAAGTCAAGCTACTATCAATTAAAGTGCCCGGTTGATACCACAATGGATACCTGATAAATAATGGAAGGCGCATACATTCTTCATAAGGTATTGATTTCCCTCGAAGATGATGCTCACCCATTAAGTAACTATTATCTGTTGTAAAAATGACAAGTGTATTATCTAACAACCCATTGGCTTGTAGGCTATCGAGAATTTTTCCTGTTGCTTCTTCTACTCCATGCATTAATTCATAATAATCTCTCATACTATTTTGGTAGGCCAATTCATTATAAATAATATTTGAAAATTGCGAATACAAAAAAGACGGATAATTAATATTATAGGAATTCCAATTAGGTGGAAGACTAAAAGTTGATGATTGATATAAACTATCAAAACCAGATTGTGGAATAAAGGGGTAATGAGGGGCATTATAATTAAGCATTAAAAAAAAAGGAGTATCAATTCTCCCAATTAATTGTAAAGCGCTGTCTGTTAAAAAATCAGTCATATGCCCGTTTACATTAACAACAGAATTAAAATATTTTGCTGAATCATTATAATAAGATGTTGAATTATTAGTCCATAGCCAATAATCAAATTCCGGTTTTGGATATGAAGTTCCTAACATCCACTTTCCACACAAAGCAGTATAGTACCCTTCAGCATGTAGTATTTTAGGAATCGTAATTAGCGATTGAGAAGGATAGCCACTATTATTTAGTGCGCCAGTCTTATGCCCATAATTTCCAGTTAGTAAAGAAGCTCTACCCGGCACACACAATGAATTAGTTGAATAGCATTTTACTTTTGCGCCCTCATTTCCAATTCGATTAATGTTTGGTGTATGAATGAATGTATCTTGGTTGTAATCATCAAGCATTTTATAACTCATATCATCGGTTAAAATAATAAGAATATTAGGCCGTGAATTTGAGGTCTGTGCAATTAAATTATTAAATGACAGGAGAAGAACAAATAAAAAAAATACCTTTAATAATTTTTTTGTCAAAAAAATAAGTAATTAAGGAACTAAGTAAACCAAATAATAACAATAAACAAAAACGAAATAATTACAATTACAAAGTATCACAAAAAGTTAATGCCATAACACATTACTTTTGAGTAATTATATCTATTGATATGCTTCAAATGCCCCGACAAAAAGTATTTATTTTTTTGATATTTTTTTCTTCCCTCAGTTTTATCTTGTTTTCTCTTAACATTTCTACTTGCCCATTAGAAATGGTTATTATTCATGGCGGAAAATATTTAATGGGTTCCGAAAAAGGCTTGAGAAATGAGTCACCTATTCGAACAAAAAAAATAGGAGATTTTTATTTAGATGAACACCTTGTGACTGTAAAACAGTTTGAGCAATTTATAATGGCGACAGGATATATAACTGATGCTGAAAAATTTGGAAATGGTGCTGTATTTAATTTCACAAAAAAAGAATGGGAACTATTAGACAGTGCAAATTGGAAATTTCCATATGGAAAATCTTTTAACCATGCACCATTAGATCATCCCGTCACACAAGTAAGTTGGCAAGATGCTATGGAATATTGTAAATGGGCAGGGAAAAGATTGCCCACCGAAGCTGAATGGGAATATGCAACGCAACCAAATGGAAATTCAGTAAATCAATACAGCTGGGGAAATAGTTTATTTTCTGAAGGAAAATTTCATGCTAATGTTTGGGAGGGGATTTTTCCTGATACCAACACAGTAGCTGATGGATTTTATTTCACATCACCTGTTGGTTTTTTTGGCAAAACAAAAAATGGTTTGAGTGATATGGGAGGAAATGTTTGGCAATGGTGTAGCGATAGTTATCATCTTTATAACACCGATAAAATTCCTGACCAACTTACTAAAGTTTTGCGAGGCGGATCATTTTTATGCGACTCAAATGTTTGCCATGGTTATCGCGTAACGGCACGAATGTACTCTACGCAAGAAACCGCAACCTTTCATATAGGTTTTCGTTGTGCAAAAGATATATTAAAATAATTTTATTTAAAATCTTTTATTGAAATAAACATTTCTACAAATTTCATCATAGAACCAATGTTGCTAACTTTTATTTTTCCGAACATCACGGCCATTTGAACATTTATTCTTCCCCATTCTGCATCAGCATAATTTTCATCAGTACTTTCAACAATACACCTAGGATCACCCGTTAACCCATTCTGTACATAACAAATTCCATCTTTTACAGATACTGTAAAATCCCCTCCATTAGCGCCACTAATTTTCATGTGATAAAGAATATCTACATCAATGCCTGCCCCTAATTTTAATCTACTTGGTAAAGAAAGAATTATCTCTCTTGCTGTTTCGTAAGACATAATTTTTTCACAAATAAACAAAAAAATGATCGACACCGAATTATATTTTAGAGAATATGTAAAAAAAATATCTCTATTAATTTTATGATTACTCTTTTTATTTACATTCGTTTCACTCAATTAAAATTAGCAATGAAAAAAATCCTTCTATTTACACTAATTCTCTCTTTCATTTCTATTTCACTTTTCGCGCAACTTATTTATCCGCAAACAAAAAAGTGCGATACAATCACTAATTATTTCGGAACCAAAATCGCTGATCACTATCGTTGGCTTGAAGATGATAATAGTAATGAAACAAAGGCTTGGGTAGTTGCTGAAAACAAAGTCACCTTTGATTATCTTTCTAAAATTCCTTTTCGTGACAAGATAAGAAAACGAATAACTGATTTATATAATTTCCCTCGCATGAGTGCCCCTTCCCGCTCTGGTGAATATTATTATTATTCGAAAAATACTGGCCTACAAAATCAATCAATTAATTATTACAAGAAAGGAACTGATGGTGAAGAGCAAATTTTTATTGACCCGAATACACTTTCAAAAGAGGGAACTGCATCTGTTGGGTTTGCAGGTTTTTCACAAGACCGAAAAAAATTAGCTTTTACTGTTTCGAATGCTGGAAGCGATTGGCAAAGTATTTATGTAATGGATGTAGCTACTAAAAAACAAACAATTGATAAATTAGATTGGGTGAAATTTAGTGGTGCTGCATGGAAAGGTGATGGTTTTTATTATTCCCATTACGATTCACCAGAAAAAGGAAAAGAACTTTCTAATGCCAATAAAAATCACAATGTGTATTTTCACAAACTTGGTGATGAACAGGAAAATGATTTGCTAATTTATTCTGACGAAAAAAATCCGCTTAGGTATCATGGTGCTGAAGTTACAGATGATGGACGTTTTTTATTTATTAATATTTCAGAGGGCACAAGTGGAAACGAGATTATTGGTCGAGACCTAACTAAAGGATCATCCGACTTTAAATTATTATGCCCAGGTTTTGATTTTGATTATTCTATTCTTGACAATACAGGTTCATATCTTATTGTTCAAACCAATTTAAACGCGCCAAATCAAAAAGTTGTTCTGATTGATTTTAATAATCCTGATACATCAAATTGGAAAGATTTAATTTCTGAAAAAAAAGAACTGTTGCAAAGTGTAACTATTGCTGGAGGAAAATTGTTTTGCACTTATTTAAAAGATGCGTCATCACATGTGTATCAATATTCAAGAAGTGGAATATTAGAGCGTGAAATTGCTTTACCTGCTATTGGAACTTCAAGTGGATTTTCGGGTGAGAAAGATGATTTAATTTTATTTTTTACTCTAACTTCTTTTACCTCTCCTTCTACGATTTATAGTTATGATATTGTAAGTGGCGAAGTAAAATTGTATAAAAAACCTGACCTAACTTTTAATCCAGATGACTATGATACCAAACAAGTTTGGTATTCAAGCAAGGATGGTACAAAAGTTCCAATGTTTATTGTCAGCAAGAAAGGAATTAAAATGGATGGGAACAATCCAACACTACTTTATGGGTATGGCGGATTTAATATACCCCTCACTCCTACTTTTAATGCCGCAAGAATGGTGCTATTAGAAAATGGTGGAATTTATGCAATGGCCAATCTTCGTGGTGGAAGTGAATATGGCGAAGAGTGGCACAAGGCTGGAATGCTGGATAAAAAACAAAATGTTTTTGATGATTTTATTGCAGCGGCAGAATATCTTATCCGAGAAAAATATACAAGTTCCTCAAAACTCGCTATAAGTGGCCGTTCTAATGGAGGATTATTAGTTGGTGCTTGTGAAACTCAGCGTCCAGACTTATATAAAGTTTGTTTTCCAGGGGTTGGTGTGTTAGATATGTTGCGCTACCACAAATTTACAGTTGGTTGGGGTTGGGTCGTTGAATATGGAAGTAGCGATAATGAACATGATTTTAATAACCTTATAAAATTTTCGCCGCTACACAATGTAAAGCCAATCAACCAACCGGCAACCATGATTACAACAGCTGATCACGATGATCGTGTTGTACCAGCCCATTCATTTAAATTTGCTGCGCAATTGCAAGCAAATCAAAAGGGAATTGCCCCTACTCTTATTCGAATTGATATAAATGCAGGGCACGGAGCCGGAAGACCACTTTCAAAAACTATTGACGAAGACACTGACATTTATTCATTCATGTTTTTCAATATGGGTGTGACACCAAAATACTAAAAAATTTGTTTCCTAAAAAGGCATAAGTATTATAAAAAAGATTAAAGTGCAATCTTTTAATATTGTAAAAAACTGATTGCCAATTGATTTTTTATCCATTTTTATTATTTATCTGTTCAAAACAAGAATTATTTATCCTATAAAACAGATTAATTAAATGGATAGAAATAACCAAAAGACCTATAAAATTTGTACTTTTTAGAAGTTAGCACTTCAAACCATTCAACAATACATTACTTTCGCCAAAAATTAAGTAATGTCATCGTTTAAAGATTTAGGATTAAATGCACAACTTTTGCAAGCTATTGAGGCGCTTGGATTTACAGAACCTACTCCTATTCAAGAAAAAGCAATACCCGTTTTAGTAGCCGGAACAAAAGATTTTTTAGGGCTTGCACAAACCGGAACCGGAAAAACTGCCGCATTTGGATTTCCTCTTCTTCAATTGATTGATCATGATAAAAGAACACCTCAAGCATTGGTAGTTTGTCCCACTCGTGAACTTTGCATGCAAATTGTTAAAGATATTCAGTCCTATAAAAAATTCAGTGCTCAGGTTTTTGTTCAAGCAGTTTATGGAGGAGCAAGCATCAGTGATCAAATTAAAAGTATTAAAAAGGGTGTTCAAATAATAGTGGCCACTCCAGGTAGATTAATTGATTTGATTGAACGCAAAGCAATTAACCTTCAGCAAATTAAATATGTGGTGCTTGACGAAGCGGATGAAATGTTAAACATGGGGTTTGAAGAAGATATTGAATTCGTATGCAAACAAACCATTAACCGCGACAGCATGTGGATGTTTAGTGCGACAATGCCACAAGAAATAAGAAAGGTAAGCAATAAGTACATGAAGAACCCTGTTGAAATTTCAGTTGGAAAAGTAAATAGCGGTAATAAAAATATTGATCATCAATATTATTTAACGGCCAATCAAAATCGATATGAAACCTTAAAACGAATCATTGATTTTCATCCGGGTATTTATGGCTTGATTTTCACTCGAACAAAAATTGATGCTCAAACAATATCAGAAAGATTAACTCGGGAGGGATACAATATCGATGCGCTTCATGGAGATCTTTCTCAAGGACAGCGTGACAAAGTGATGGGCGCTTTTAGAAGCAAAACCTTGCAACTATTAATTGCAACAGATGTAGCCGCAAGAGGTATTGATGTTAAAGATATTACACATGTTATAAATTTTGAACTGCCTGATGAATCAGAAGTATACACCCATCGTAGTGGTCGAACAGGCCGTGCAGGAAAAACTGGAATTTGCTTAAGTATCATTACAAAACGCGATTTGTATAAATTAAAAACTGTTGAGAAATTAGTTCAAACACCTTTTCATAAATTAGAAATTCCATCAGGTAAGGATGTATGTCGAAAACAATTTTTCTATGGAATGGAAAAATTGTTAAGCACAGATATTTCTCATGGTGATTATGAAAATTACATTCCGATGCTGCAAGAGAAATTTGCTCACATGAGCAAAGAAGAAGTATTAGCTAGAGTAGCAGCGTTAGAATTCGATCGTTTTTTAAAATATTATGAAAATAGCGAAGACCTAAATCTTCGAGAAATGGAACGAAGCGATCGCAGAGAAAGAATCGGATCAAGAGATTCTGGAAGAACAAGAGATGGTGAAAGAACGAGAGATTCTGGAAGAACAAGAGATAGAGACGATAAAGATGGTGGAAGAAAAAGAGAGTACAATCCGGATGGTGACTACACAAAATTATTTGTTAATATAGGAACAAAAGATGGCTTTTATAAAGCTAGTTTTCTTCAATTTATTCTAGACATGAGCGAACTTAAAAAAGAAGTGCTAGGAAAAATTGATTTAAAAGATGCAAACTCTTTTGTTGAAATAGATAAAAGCTCAGCCAATAAAATGATTAAAGCAATTGATGGTAAAAGTTTCAAGGGAAGAAAAATCCGCATGAATGAAATGAAATAAAATACTCATTTAAAATATAAAAACTTTTTTATGCAGTTTTAAAAGTATCCATTTATAAGAATAGAAATTAATGCCTTTGTATTTATCTAAGTAAAGTTACATCTCCTTTCTTCCAAAGAACTGACCCATCATATCTTATTATTTCAACTTGATAAATGTATACACCTAGATTTAATTTAGTGTTTTGATAAACACCATTCCAACTAGGTGATTCTGATAATTCTTCATATAATTTTTCACCCCAACGATCATAAATCCATAGATGAATAGATGTTATTCCCGTTCCATAAACTTTAAAAAAATCATTTTGCTGATCATCATTTGGAGTAAAGGTATTAGGGATAAAAACATCACCATCTGCCAATAAAATTAAAGGCCCATAGGTAATTGTATCAGCACATCCATTATCGTTAAAGGCATAAAGAGTTACATAAAAACTGCCCCCCGTTGTGTAAGTATAGGAAGGATTAACTTCAAATGAATTATTTCCATCCCCAAAACTCCATAAATAGGTTGAAGCAAAAAGAGATTGATTAGTAAATTGAAATTGAGCTAATGAGAGCAATGTGCTTTCATTTATCCAAGGAGCAGAAATAAAGTCTGCAATCGGTGTTTCATAAATAAAAACAGTATCAACAACTAAGGTATCACTACAACCAGTAGGGCTAGTTTCAATTAATAATACTGGAAAACTTCCTGTTTGGTTGTATTGATGTGTTGGAGAAAAAACATTTGAACTAGAACCATCTCCAAAAAGCCAATTATAGGTGGCCGCATTTGAACTGTTATTTATAAATAAAACATTTAAAGGAATACATCCATTATTCCCAGAAATATTCGCGCTTATAACAGGAAACAATGATGCAATTACAGTCGTATTTGTAATTACAATACAACCATTAGCATCAGTAACAGAAACAAAATAAACACCTCCTGCAAGGGATAAAAGATCTTCTGTTGTTTCACCATTGCTCCATAAATAACTGAACGAACTGGTTCCACCATTAAGCGTAAGATCAATACTTCCATCATCATTTCCGCAAGATGTTGGAATTGCTAAAACCACAAGTATTGGTCCTTGTATATCATTTACAAGAATATTTAGAGCAGAAGAACATCCCAAATTGTCAGCAACTGTTACTGAATAATTTCCAGAAGAAATATTGAAAAGATCTTCAACTACAGAATTATTATTCCACAAATAACTAAACGGTGAAACGCCATTTAAAACAGTTATATCAATAAAAGCATTAGCGTTTCCGCATGTAGAGGATGTATGTATTTCATTTATCTGAATTGAAGTACTGCTATTAATTATTATTCCTGAAAAAACGACCGAACAACCTCCAGCATCAGTAACCGTTACAACATAAGTATTAGCAGGTATATTTTGCAAATCTTGAGATGTGGAATTATTACTCCAAATATAAATAAAAGGCAGCGTACCACCGATGACAGATAAATCGATACTACCATTGTTTAAACCACAGGAAGTAGACACATGACTCTCAATTAATTGAGGACCAGCAATATTGTTTATTATAATGCTTTGAGAAACACTACATCCATTCGCATCAGTAATTGTTACAGAATAATTAGCAGCAGAAAGATTAATTAAATCCTGTGTAGTTGCTGCTGTATTCCAAAGATAAACATAAGGGGAAAGACCATTGTTAATTATTAAATCTATACTTCCATTTGTCTGACCGCAATTTTCATCGGAATGAAATTGATTTACTATAGGACCAGATAAATTTAAGATCTGTATTGATAATTCCACAGAACAATTATTTGCATCCGTAACAGTAACTGAAAAATTACCAGCGCTTATAAATGATAAATCTTGAGTAATTGAATTATTATTCCATAAATATGAAATTGGCATTGTACCTCCATTAAGTAACAAATCAATTGATCCATTGGAACCACCACAAGTTTCATTAATATGAGTTTCGGAAAGTTGTGTAGATGGGTAATTATTAATTAACACAGAAATCATTCCTGAGCATCCGCTGATATCTGTAACCGTAACCGTATAATTTGCCGCAATTAATGAAAAAACATCTTCAGTTGTTGCAAAATTACTCCAACTAAAACTGTATGGAGCAGTTCCAGCATTAACATTTAAATCAATACTTCCATTTATGCCGGAACAAGTTTCATCTATTGAAGTAAAACTTAATGGAAGAGTTCCACCCCCGTTAATTACATTAACTGAAAGCGAAGCTGAACAACTATTAGAATCAAAAACTGTCACATCATAAATTCCAATTCCAAGTGAATTTAAATCCTGAGTAGTAACTGCATTACTCCAAGAATAAGAATAAGGAGAAATTCCTCCAACAACTGATAAATCAATAGAAGCATTTAAATTGCTACAAAGAACATTAATATGAGTTTCGCTTAATTGGATTTGAATCGGTTCAGTAATAATTACATTTCCAGTAATTAAACAGTTATTTGCATCAGTCACCGTAACAAAATAATTTCCAGGCGATAAATTATTAATATCTTGATTTGTAGAATTGTTACTCCATATATATGTATATGGAAGTGTGCCACCAATTACGGATAAATCAATTTGACCATTAGTAGACCCAAAACACAATACATTTGTAGAAATAAATTGTGTTAATGGCCCTGCTGTTCCAGCCACAACAACAGATAAAACAGCGGTACAGCTATTAAAATCAGTTACTGTTACTGAATAATTTCCGGCTGAAATGCCAATTAAATTTTGTGATATTACCCCTGTACTCCATAAATAATTATAAGGAAAATATCCTCCAAAAACACTTAAATTAATGCTGCCGTTCGATTGGCCACATGTTTCATTAACATGTGTTTGACTTGGTATTAAAGGGGCATGCTCAACTAAATTAATAGTTAAACCTTTGGTGCAGCCATTCATATCTGTAACAGTTACATCATAATTATTACCTGCCATTCCAGTTAAATCCTGAGTAGTTGTATTATTACTCCAAAAATAGGAATAAGATGGAGCCCCCCCACTAACTGACAAATCAATTGCTCCATCGTTGAATCCGAAACAAGAAACATCAGTTGTAACAGCTTGAAGAATCATTGCAATGCCATTTTGAATAGCAATAGAAATAGTTGCAGAACAATTGTTAAAATCAAAAACAGTTACCGAATATAATCCTCCTGTTAAATTAAATAAATCCTGAGTGTTTAGACCATTGCTCCAGAAATAAGAATACGGATTCGTTCCACCTAAAACAGTAAGGTTTATAGAGCCATTAAAATTTCCACAAGTTGCATTAACATGGGTTTCGGTTAAATTTAGACCGCTTCCATTTAAAATTGTTACGGTAGTCGAACTTGAGCAATTATTCGCATCAGTAACAGTAACAATGTAACTACCCGATAATAAACTTATGACATCTTGCGTAGTAGCAGAATTATTCCAAATGTACGAAAATAGACCCATCCCTCCTGTCACATTCAAATCAATACTTCCATTCGCTACTCCACAGCCTGCATTTATATGTGTTTCACTAATCGATATGCTTTGCGGTTCGACTATATTTATGCTAATTGATGCCTGGCAATTATTCAAATCCGTAACTGTAACAATATAACTTCCAGCAAATAAGTTTATTAAATCTTCCAAAGTTGATCCATTATTCCAAAGATAACTATAAGGTTGAGTTCCATTTATAGCAGTAATATTTATTGACCCCGAATTATTTCCAAAACATGAAACATCTGTATAAGAATCTGATAAAATTGGGGCGCTTAAATTTAAAACCGTAATAGAACCAGAAATTGTGCAATTATTAAAATCTGTAACTGTAACACTATAAACACTTGAAAAAATAGAAGTTAAATCTTGCGTAGTTGCTGAATTATTCCATAAATATATAAATGGAGAAACTCCTCCACTAACTGATAAATTAATGCTCCCAGTTGCATTTCCACAATTTGCATCAATATGAATTTCAGTTAGTATTAATGTAGAAGGTTCAGAAATATTTACAGTCAGATTTGATTGACAGTTATTAAAATCTGTTACAGTTACAGAATAACTTCCAGAAGTCAAATTTGTTAAATCTTCAGTTGTAGCTGAATTGTTCCATAAATATAAGTAAGGAGCTAAACCCGCAAAAACAGTGAGGTTAATCGTTCCAGAATTATTGCCGCTACACAATACATTATTATGAATTTCGCTTAGTGTTGGTCCACTAATATTTAAAATAGTAGCTGTATTTATACCTGTACATCCATTAAAATCTGTTACAGTCACAGTATAAATACCGGCACCAACACCAGATAGATCTTCAGTTATAGCAGAGGTGCTCCACAAATAAGTATAGGGTGAGATTGCTCCCGAAACTGTTAAATCAATGGCCGCATTTGATAGCCCACAAGTTGAATTAATATAAGTATTTGCTAAAACTAATGGTAAAGGTTCTTGTAAAATAATACCTCCAGTTGCATGACAATTATTATTGTCTGTTACATCAACAATATAAGTTCCCGCAGGAATACTATTTAGATTTTGTGTCGTTGCTCCATTATCCCAGCTATAAATAAAAGGTCCAACACCGCCATTAATCAAAAGAGTAATACTCCCAGTAGAACCACCATTGCAAGTGGCATCAAGCGGAATAAAAACTAATGAGGGGCCCACCGTATTATTTATGTTAACAGACAAAGTGCCAGTGCAGTTATTTAAATCTGTTACAGTAACAGAATAAGCACCAGCTCCAACAAATGACAAATCCTGATTAGTTGAAGAGTTATTCCACAAATAAGTAAAAGGTCCATTACCGTTGACCATTAAATCAACATTCCCATTACCTAAACCACAAGTGGAATTATTATTTGTTTGGCTTAGAATCATTGATGGCAATTGAATAACAATATAAATTGCTGTTACACTGCAATTATTTGCATCAGTTACTGTTACACTAAAATTTCCAGCTAATAAATTTACAACATCTTGGGTAGTTGCACCATTCGACCACAAATAAGTATATGTAGGCGTTCCACCAAAAACACTTAAATCCAAAGTGCCCGTAGCTAATCCAGTGCAAAATATATTAGTTGGTGTTGCTATAAGTGACAATTGAGGTGCAGAAATTATAGTTGCCGACAAAGTGTTTGTACAACCCACCGAATTAGAAATAGTAATACTATAGGTTCCTGCTGTAAGGTTATTTAAATCTTGAGTAGTTGCACCTGTATTCCATAAATAAGAATAGGGCCCGTTTACAGCGGGTAATTGAGGAGAAACATTAATGCTTCCATTTGTTCCGCCAAAGCAATTAGCATTAATTTGAGTATATGATGCTGTAAAAATTCCTACACTATTCACTGTGATAGAAGCTGAAGATGTACATCCAAATGAGTTGGTAGCAGTTACAGTATATATTCCAGCAAGTAATCCTGATAAATCTTCAATTGTCTGGCCATTACTCCAAGAAAAAGTATAGGGGGCACCACCTCCATTAGTGGTATTAATAATAAATCCATTTGGATTTCCACAACTTGCGTTGGAAGCATTTAAAACGATATTAGGAATGGGTCTAACAATAACAGTAACGGTAGTAGATTGTGAACAGCCATTAACATCAAACCCTGTAACAGTATAAACAGTATTTATTAGCGGATTAGCATTTACCATTGATCCTATAGTAGCACTTAACCCGGCGGAAGGTGACCATGTATAAGTTAATGCCCCATTTGCTGTTAGAATTGAAGACTGCCCCAAACAAATTGTTGGTGTCAAAGGGGAAACACTAACTATGAATGAACCAAAAGTAATTGAGACCTGATCAGTTACAGCACATCCGCCATTTGTTACAGCCCATTGAAAAATATAAGTTCCTAAAACGCTAACCGTTACACTCGAAACAGGAGATAGACTATTAGAGAAACTGGCTGTACCTGGTCCATTAGTTAATGTCCACATACCAATTCCAGGTGCAGGGCTATTAGCGGCTAAAACTGCAGTAAATGATCCACACAACGATTGATCAACACCTGCATTTGAAATAGTTGTTAAAGTAAAAGGAATTGAAGCAGGCAAAGCAACATTTCCACACAAATCGGTTACAATTCCTAAAAGATTTACATTATAAATTCCTGAAGCAGAAAAAGAAGGCGACGCAGTTAATGTAACAGTTTGTGTAAATTGAACTCCAGTACCAGTGCAGGAAATAGCTGTTGCGGAAAGAACAGTATAAGAACCTCCTGGACCAGTAATAGTAAAATCAGTTGCTTGAATTGTGCTACATAATATTGGTTCAGAAAAAGTAATAGTAACTGTATTTTGGTTACAAGAAACCGGAGAAATACTAATCATTTGAGGTGGAATATTGTCAAATAAATTAGCTGATGAAGGAGAAAAATCCAAAAAATATCCTCCTTGACTGCCTGAAAAATTACTTACATTAAGAACATAAGTTTGACCTATAACAATAGCCAAATTTTGATTCCAAGGCAGTCCATTCCATGTAATGTTATTCCCAACTCCATTATATGGTGGTCCGCCATAAACACCCGTTTGACCTGCCCAAACATTAACTTGATTAGACCAATTACAAGTTAAAACCGGACTTGCACCTGTGGTTATTCCAGGGCAACCACCATTGGTTATATTATATACTGCAAAATCATAATCATCAGCTGAATAAAGAGGTGTAAGAATAAAATTTAAAATTCCGGATGTTTGTGGTGTGAATACATACCAAACATCATTTTGTTCCCCTGATGAAAGACAAGTATTAATGGAATCAATTTCATCAGGGCCAGGGCCATCACCGGAATAGGAATATGGTTGGTTATATTGTTCCTGACAAATCGGTATTGCACCAGTACAATTTTGTTGAGTAGCACTTGGCGGAATAGGGCAAGGTTGACAATCAATTATAGAAGTCCAACCAGCTGTTTGAACAGACCCGTCAGAAATAAATTCTAAAGTTAAACAGCTTCCATTTCCGGCTAGAGGAAACGGTGCTGGGTATGGGCCACCCCATATAAAAACTAAAACAGGTGAGGCAGTAGAGGCCCCATCATAAACCTTTAAATAATCATATGGATTTCCAAAAAAATCAACATCATTTACAT
Source organism: Chitinophaga pinensis (assembly GCA_945892775.1). Taxonomy (GTDB): domain Bacteria; phylum Bacteroidota; class Bacteroidia; order Chitinophagales; family UBA10324; genus UBA10324. The sequence continues at coordinate 16,275 of CAMDDP010000014.1, read as the reverse complement.
TGAAAGTTTGAAAATTTATGGAGATACATTGTCCAACAATATTTGAACAAAAAGTATAAGCACAATTTTGATTTGCTGGATATGCATTCGCACCACCTCCAGCTCCACCACCATCATTAAAATTTCCAGTACAGGTATTAATAGTTGTTGGTCCAGGAGGACAAGCCATGTTATAGGTCTGTGCAAAAGAATTAACTCGAAATAGTATTCCGAAAACAATTAATACTATTATAAATAGTTTTTTCACTTATTTAATTCGTTAATTAAATGCTCCAAATCTATTTTATTTAAAAAATAAACTTGAATAGCATCATTAATAAAATCGGGTTCAACTCCTTTTGAATCTGGATATTGTTTATTGAATTCATTCAACAATTTTGTTCGCTGAGGTCGCAACACCGGAGATAACTCTTTGATTATTTTTTTGAAAACAGATTTTTGTTCAGATGATAATTTAGCGAAGTCCAAATAAGTAAATAATACATTAGCTGTAGGATTCTGCAATTTTTGCTTGTAAAAATCTGAATGATATTCAATCCATTTTTCAATACTTAAACCATAGGCAATGACCATTGATGAATCATCAATGGTTACAGGCGGAATTGGAAACGAAAAATCTTCAACTCCTATTAAATAAAATTTTGGTTGCGGAAGTGCTTTACTCATTTGCACCTGAGCGTCGGAACTAAAACAAATTAACCCCAATAAAAAGACTGAAAAGTTTTTGGGGAATGTTTTAAATGAAAAAACAATTTTGCCAAAAAATAATACACTAAAATGTAAAAATTGCATCATTCATTTTTATTTACAATTGAAAACAATCATTAATGATCTAACATCTGCAAATTAAGAGTTACTTGTATAAATCTCCAAAAAAAAATATAAAGTTCTAACACCAATATCTGAATAGTCTTACTAACTCAACTAATAATAAAAAAAGATATTTCAAGAAAGCCAACAAGAAAACCAATACTTGCAATAAATATTTTTATTGCAAGTATTTTCTTATAGGCAATTTTATAAATTTGTTTTTCTAAATTCTGTAAAGGATAATTTTTTATTTTAAATTCTATTGCTTCTTTTATATTTATTTTTTCAGAAACCTTAGGGGCGAATGCCTTCATCAACTCAGGAATCATTTTATCTAATTCTTCAACTAAAACATCCTTCGCCTGAACAATTATCCCCTCAGTAATAAACATTTTTAATAGAGAAATCCGTTCAGTTAGTTTATATCTAATAAAATCGTCAGCTTTCTTTTCCAGATAACTATGTATTTCAATTTTACTCTCATTAGAAAGAAGAAACTCCTCTATTTTTTCAATAGATAGAATTTGTTGGGACCACTCCCCTGCTATAAAAGCAACTTCATCTTGCATTGATGGAAGAAGGCCTTCAATTTTTTTTCCCAAAAAAAATACAGGTTTTTTAGGATGAAAAACAAACAACAACAGGGTATCAAAAATCAACCACCCAAGTATCGCATTTAAAATAGGAATGAAAAAGATAAAATAATTCAATGTAAATTTTTAAAGTTATTTACGCCATTCTTCAGGCTTGTTTCGCCATGCAGCAAGAGTTTCAAGTTCTTCTTTTTTAACAAATCCTTGTTCAATAGCCTTTTCAATCAATGCATCATAATTAGTTAAAGTATAAAATGGACATTCAGCGGCTAAAAAAGCTTTTACAGCTACATCAAAGCCATAACTAAAAAGAGCAATTAACCCAAGAATGTTGCAATCAGCTGCCCGAAGAGCATTGACAACATTTAAACTGCTTCCACCAGTAGAAATTAGATCTTCAACAACTATAATTTTTTGTCCCGCCATTACTTTTCCTTCTATCAAATTTGTTAGCCCATGTGATTTAGGCGTTGATCTAACATAAATAAACGGTAAGCCCAATACATCAGCAACCAGGGCACCATGCGGAATTCCGGCTGTAGCCACACCTGCAATACCATCGCAATCTTTAAATTTTTGCTTTATAATATCTGATAATTGTTCCTTTAAATAGGTTCTTATTTCAGGATAAGAAAGTGTAAGTCGGTTATCGCAATAAATTGGAGAATTCCAACCGCTAGCCCAAATATAAGGGCTTTGAGTGTTTAACTTTATTGCTTTTATTTGTAATAATAAAGCTGCTGTATTAGCAGCAACTAATTTTGATAGAATCATGGAATCAAAAATAATTATTTTCACTAAAAATATTATTTAAATAAAAACAACATATCAACCTAATGCCCTTAAAAATATTTATCGGAAATAATCCTCTTTTTTTATGCCAATCAGGATTTGTTCTTCCTTCAAATGAAGCCTTTGATCTTTCAGATAAAAATTTAGTTCAAGAAAATTTTATTAATTCCCAAACACTAGTTGAATTAATTGAAAAACTAGAAAACAAAAGGCAGTCAATTGCATGTATGCTATTTCATTCTAACGAAGAGGAATTGATTAATGAGTTTAATTTACAATATAAACTGATAAATGCTGCTGGTGGATTAGTAGAAAATTCAAAATCTGAAATTTTAATGATTTACAGAAAAGGAAAATGGGACTTACCAAAAGGGAAAGTGGAACATAAAGAAAAACTTGTTGTAGCTGCTCAACGAGAAGTTGAGGAAGAAACAGGAATAAAAAACTTATCAATTAAATCGTCTATTTCTTTTTATCACTGGAAACAAGAATGCACAATTCATACCTATTGGGAGAACAATAAAAGAATATTAAAAAAAACATCCTGGTACTTGATGGAGAATAACGACGAGATAAATCTTATTCCGCAAGCTGAAGAAGGTATAACTGAAGTAAAATGGGTGAAAAAAAACAGCGTATCAGAGCAACTAAAAAACTCATACGCTTCTGTCTCTGATGTAATTTTTTATAGCAGGATGAATAAAAAAGAATGAATCAGAAAATTTGGGTTCAATCTCACAGTGCTAATAATAATACACACAAAAATAAAAGAGGTCATCTACTGAAAGCAAATGACCTCTTAAAAAAATATTCTAAAATTAACTAAGGTGCTTGTTCACCAATTTAGCCATATCAAACATGCTAACTTGTGCTTTGCCAGCAAAAATCACTTTAAGATTTGCATCAGCATTAATCATACGGCGATTCTTTTTGTCTTGCATGTTGTTCTTCTTAATGTACTCCCAAAGTTTTTTTACAACCTGAGTACGAGGGTACGGCCCTTTACCAACAATTAGTTGTAATGAAGAACTAATAGTTTTTGGAGCCATAAACGCTGCATTAGGCACGCGCTTTACTTTAGCCTTTGCAGCTGCTTTCTTTTTTGGAGCTGCTTTCTTTTTTGCTGCAGCCTTTTTAGGTGCAGCTTTTTTTGCTTTTGTTGCCATGATTAAATGGGTTTTTTTATTAATGACATCGAAGTAAATTGATCTTACACTCCGAACATAGTTGTAATATAAAAAGTTTTCCCCAATGAAAAGTGCGCAACTCTATTGAGGGAAAATAAATTGTTAATTGGTTGATAAATAAAAAAAGGAATTTCACTCTATAGAAAGCATTAAATCATTTTTTATAAGAGAGTTTAAAATCGATTATCATATGAATAATTAATTTAGTCTTCCATCCCTCATAATTAACTCACGATCGGCCAATTTTGCCAGATCCTCATTGTGTGTAACGATAACAAATGTTTGATAAAATTCTTTACGTAATCGAAAAAATAATTCATGCAATTCTCTAGCTTTATCTGAATCAAGATTTCCTGACGGTTCGTCAGCCAATACAACCTTGGGGTTGTTAATAAGGGCCCTTGCTACAGCTACTCTTTGCTGTTCTCCCCCTGAAAGCTGGGATGGCTTATGATCAAAGCGATCTTTCAAACCCAAATAATCCAACAAATCTTTTGCCTGTTCCTTAACTTGATTTTCATTTCTTTTTCCAATCCATCCTGGAATACAAACATTTTCCAAAGCAGTAAATTCGGGAAGTAAATGATGAAACTGAAATACAAATCCAATATGTTTATTTCGAAAAGCAGAAAGTTCTTTATCAGTTAAATTGGCAAGATTATTATCATCGATTATCACTTCACCACCATCGGGTCGATCAAGCAACCCAATGATATGTAGCAAAGTGCTTTTACCAGCACCAGAAGCGCCTACAATTGAAACAACTTCACCTTTGTCAATTTTTAAAGACAATCCTTTCAATATCTGCAAATCACCGTAAGCTTTTGAAACATTTACTACTTGAATCATTTGAAATTAGATTATAGAAATTAGGCAGTTAAAAAATACATCAATCATTAATTACTAAAAATTGTTTTCTAATTGTTGTTGTAGGGTGCGAAAATAAGCTGTAGAGAGCTTCATTCTACTTCCATACCAACTAAATAATTCACCATCCACTAAAATAATTTTTTTATTGGGAAATAGCTTAAACATTTCATTTAATTGTTTTTCTTTAAAAGGAAATGGTTCTGAAGAAAGCAGCAAGATAGATGGGTTAAGTTGCTCAATTTCATCAATGCTAACTGAAGGATACCGTGACAATTGCATAGCGGCGTTTTCAAAGCCTGCATACTTCATCATGTCAGAAATAAAAGTGTCCCCACCTGCAATCATATAAGGCTCACGCCAAATAAAGTAAAGTGCCTTTTTAGTTAGTAGTTGATTTTGTCTGATTTCCGTTTTCTGATATTCAGCCTTTATTTCTACTATTAATTTTTCGGCTGCTATTTTTTTATTAGTGATTTTACCAACATCACTAATCATTTTAAAAGCATCATCAATCGTTTTAATGTCACTAATGTAAACGGTAGTAAATTTTAAAAGTGCATCAATATCACTTTGAGTGTTCTCCTCCTTATTTGCAATAACCAAATCAGTCGACAATGATTTTATTAAATCAAGATTTATTTTTTTTGTGCCCCCTACTCTTATTTTGTTTCTAAACCATATTTTAGGATGCACACAAAATTTTGTGATGCCAACAACTTCTTCTCTTAATCCTAAATCAAATAATAGTTCAGTAATGGATGGAACAATTGAAATAATTCGATTAGGAATTTTTTCAGTATAAATTTCTCTATGAAGTTGATCAAGCAAAATCATAAGAACTGAGGAAAAAAATAATTTTCAAAATCAATAAATCATTTCGACATGGCTTCAATTATATCGTACTTAGTAATGATGTGAAGATGACCAGTTGCATCTCGGGTAAGAACCGCTGGATTCTCTTTTGTAATATATTTAGAAAGTTTTTCTACCGCCACAGCTAAACTCACTTCAGGAAATGGCTTTTCCATTACATCAGCAATTACCTTTTCTCTTACCTCATGATCTTCCAGCAATAAATTAAATATTTTACTTTCTGTAATAGAGCCAACCACTTTTTCATTCTCAACTACAGGTAGCTGATCAATTTCATTTTGTTTCATAGCCTCAATGGCCTCACTAATAGTTTGTGAAGATTTAATAGAAATAATTTTTCCGCTTCGACCTTTCACTAAATCATTTACAGTTTTTACTTCCAGAAAACCACGTTCGCGCATCCAATCATCATTATATAATTTTCCTACATAACGGCTTCCATGGTCATGAAAAATAACTACCACCAAATCATCTTTAGTTAGCTTATCTTTCAACTGCATCAATCCCTGAATAGCTGACCCTGCAGAGTAACCAACAAATATGCCCTCCTCTTTAGTAATTCGTCGCGCCATAATGGCCCCATCTTTATCGGTTACTTTTTCAATATGATCGATGAGTTTAAAATCGACATTAGCCGGTAAAATATCTTCACCAATTCCTTCAGTGATGTATGGATAAATTTCCTTCTCATCTAATATTCCGGTTTCGTGATATTTTTTTAAAACAGATCCATAGGTATCAATTGCCCACGCTTTAATATTAGGATTTTGCTCTTTTAAAAATTTAGCAGTGCCAGAAATAGTTCCACCAGTTCCTGTTCCCACAATTAAGTGTGTAATTTTTCCTTCTGTCTGCTTCCAAATTTCAGGTCCAGTACCTTCATAATGTGCCAATGAATTACTTGGATTATTATACTGATCAGGCTTCCATGAATTGGGCGTTTCTAAGCTTAACTTTTTAGAAACAGAATAATAACTGCGTGGATCATCTGCATCCACATTAGTAGGACAAACAATAACCTCTGCACCGACTGCGCGAAGTATGTCGGCCTTCTCCTTGCTTTGTTTATCAGTGGTGGTAAAAATACATTTGTACCCTTTGGCAATCGCATAAAGCGCAAGCCCCATTCCTGTATTACCACTAGTACCTTCAATAATAGTGCTACCTTGTTTTATCAATCCAGCTTTCTCGGCATCTTGCAACATCTTGACACCAATTCTGTCTTTTATAGAATTGCCCGGATTAAATGATTCTACTTTAGCAAGCACTAGGCAGGGCAAATCTTTAGTAACACTATTTAACTTTACAAGTGGTGTGTTCCCAATTGTTTCAAGAATATTGTTGTAATACATGTGGCAAAAATAGTGATTTGAAAATGTTTTAATCTTTATGAATAGAATAATTTGTAATCAAATAAAACCCCTGCATTTTTTAGCCCCACAACGACAGGGTAATGACCCATGGTGATGTGTTTCACCATAATCAGCACTGAGTTCCTCACCAACTTTTATTTTTCTGAGAGAATAAAATTCAACTCTGCTTTTTGCAACTCTTATATAACTATTGGGTTCGCAGCAATGATTAATGTATCGTAATTCATTAGGATTCACTGATGCATCTAAAACCAAATTATCTTCTAAATCAACCATTGCAATTTGCTTTACATTCCTTCGTCTTTTTATAGCTTCGCGTTCTGTAATAATTACACCACCAAGATCTCCAATTTTTTTTCTGGCTGGAATTTCTCTCAATGCATAGGCACCTGTCCCTTCAATTTTGCTTTTTTTATTTTTTAATTTATAAAAAACACGGTATTCAGGAGTTAATATTTGCTTTTTCATTACCACAATTCTATAAATGATTTCGCAACAGTTATATAAAAGTTGTTCAGATTAATTTTCAAAATATTTATTTCAGAAATCTTCAGCAATTAGTTTTCCTAAAACAATCAAATTTCATTTTATATTTTATTGTAACTCTAATAGATATTATTATTTTCGTTTCCCTTAAAAAAAAGAAGATGAGCAAATCAATTATTAAAATTCTAAGCATTCTATTATTTCCACTATTACTTCAGGCACAAACTGCTGATTTAAATAGTACTGTTCCAATTGATTCTAATGTGAAAATCGGAAAACTCCCGAATGGAATGACCTACTACATAAAAAAAAATGTAAAACCAGAACATCGTTGCGAATTGCGTTTGGTGGTTAATGCCGGATCTATGATGGAAACTGATAATCAGCTAGGGCTTGCTCACTTATTAGAACATATGTGTTTCAATGGAACACAAAATTTCAAGAAAAGTGAATTGGTAGATTATTTAGAATCAATTGGAACCAGGTTCGGTGCAGATTTGAATGCCTATACCAGTTTTGATGAAACAGTTTATATGCTTCAATTACCAACCGATACTGAAAAAATATTTCTTAAAGGATTTCAGGTTTTAAGTGATTGGTCTCACTTAGTTTCTTTAGAATCAAGTGAAATTGATAAGGAGCGCGGAGTTGTTATTGAAGAATGGAGATTAGGGCAGGGTGCTGATGAAAGAATGAGGAGAAAATATTTTCCCGTAATGTTTAATGGCTCACGATATGCTGACAGGCTTCCAATTGGTACTAAAGAAATTATTGAAGGGGCACCTTATGATACTATTAGAAGTTTTTACAAAACATGGTATCGTCCTGATTTAATGGCCATTGTTGTAGTTGGTGATATTGATATAAACTATATTGAAAGCCTGATAAAAAGCTACTTTGCTGAAGTGCAAAATCCTTCGATTGAGAAGCCACGCGCTATTTCAACCGTACCAGACCACAATGATTTAAAGGTATCAGTTTGTACAGATAAGGAAGCTTCATATAGCTTAATTCAGGTTTATTACAAACAACCAGTTCCTGATTCAAAAACTATAAATGATTACAGAAACAGTATGATTTCCAATTTAGCAACCAGTATGCTGAATGATCGTTATAACGAATTATTGCAACAAAATACCCCTCCATTCACATTTGCAGGATCAGATTTTTCCAGTTTAGTAAGAGCAAAAAACGCCTTTGCTGGCTACTGTGTTGTTCCTGACGGAGGAATAGAGAAAGGACTTTCAACTTTATTAACAGAAATTAAAAGAGTGAAAGACTTTGGTTATACATCAACAGAATTAGATCGCGCAAAGCAATCAGTAATCAGAAGTTATGAAACAATGTTCAATGAAAAAGACAAGACAGAATCAAAATCTTTAGTAAGGGAATATGTAAGTAATTTTTTAGAACAGGAACCTATTCCAGGTATTGAATGGGAATTCAATATTGCAAAAGAGCTTATGCCTGGCATAACCTTAAACGAAGTAAATAAACTAATTTCTTCCTGGATTACTGATGGAAAAAACTGTGTGATTGTTGTTACAGCTCCTGAAAAAGAAGGTGTGTCAGTACCAACTGATGAAGCAATTAAAAGTATTTTCAAAACTGTAAATGGAACCACATTAACTAAATACACAGATAAGATTTCTGATAAGCCATTAACAAATACAACCCTGGTTCCAGGAAAAGTAACGAAGGAAACAACAGATGCAGAGAATGGCATTACTTCCTGGGCATTAAGTAACGGGGCAAAGGTTGTTTTTAAACAAACTGATTTTAAAAACGACCAGATTCTTTTTAATGCATATAGCTGGGGAGGAACCTCTCTTTATTCTGATGCTGATTTTATTTCAGCCAGTAATGCTGATGTGATTATTGATAATTCCGGCTTAGGTAACTACGACCATGTAGAACTCAGAAAGCATGTAAGCAATATGATTTTGAGCATAAATCCAAATATTGGAGAATTGACTGAAGGATTAGATGGAAGTTGTTCAGTTAAAGATTTAGAAAATTTATTGCAGTTTACTAATTTGTATTTTACAGGTGTTCGAAAAGATTCAACTGCATTTAATTCAGTACTTTCTCAAATGAGTACTCAATTGCAGAATAAAAACAATGACCCGAGTGAAGTGTTTTCTGATTCTCTAACATCAATAATGTATTCTTATAACAGTCGTTACAAGCCAATGAATGAGCAGGTGTTAAATGAAATAAATCTTTCGAAAGCTTATTCAATTTACCGTGAGCGATTTGCTGATCCTGCCGATTTCACTTTTGTTTTTGTTGGAAGTGTAACTGCTGATGCATTGAAACCACTGGTTGAAAAATACATTGGCGGCATTCCATCAAAAGGAAAAACTGAAACTTATAAGGATAACAACATCAAGTGGATGGCCGGTAACTTTGATAAAAAAGTATATAAAGGCACTGAGCCAAAAAGCACTGTTGCCATGCTTTACCTGAGTCCTTTTGAATATACTCGTTATAACAGGAATGAGCTGAATGCTTTCATGAAATTATTAAATATCAAATTGCGTGAATCACTTCGTGAGGACATGAGTGGTGTATATGGCGTTTCAGCCTCACCGCAAATGGTTCATTATCCAAAGTCACAATGCAGAATGATTATCTATTTCAGTTGCTCTCCTGAAAATGTAGATACATTAATTGGTGCAGCTAAAAAAGTAATAGCAGAAATTATTGCTAATGGTTGCGACGATAAAAATCTGCTGAAAGTAAAAGAGCTGATGTTAAAAGAGCGCGAAGCTGCAATGAAAGAAAATCGCTTCTGGCTAAATCTGATTGTAGCTTCATTAAAAGACAAAGAAAAAGTATCGGAAATAAAAAATTACGATACACAAATCGGCGCACTGAAAAGTGATGATTTCAAACGACTAGCTGCAAAACATTTCGATGATAAAAATTTCGGAAAAGTTGTTTTAGTTCCTGAAAAATAGTTTGAAATAAAAAAATGTAGATCAGGCGATACTGAAAAGTGTCGCCTGTTTTTATTTAATGATGAAAAGATCGCTTCTTCACCATACCGCCTCGCACTTCATTAACAGTTTGTATAACTAAAAATGCATCAGGGTCTAGTTTGTGAATGATTGCTTTCAACTTGGGAATTTCTAACCGAGTAAGAATACAATAAACAATTTTCAAATCTGTTCCAGGGTCGCCATGTAACCCAAACCCTCTTTCTCCTTTTATAATGGTTACCCCTCGTCCCATCACCTCTATAACTCCACGCCTGATTTCCTCATGCTTTGGCGAAATGACCATAACACTGTTGTACTCTTCAATTCCCTGAACTATAAAATCAATTGTTTTACTAGCTGCTAAATAAGTTAGCCCTGAGTACAAAGCGGCTTCTAACCCCAATGTAACTGCAGCAAAAGAAAAAATAAATAAATTAATAACTAATATAATATCACCAATTGAAAAAGAAAACCGCTTGCTTAATGCCAATGCTAATACTTCGGTTCCATCTAATACACCACCACCACGAATGGCAAACCCAATTCCAGCACCAAGAAAAAAACCACCAAATACCGCAATCAACAATTTATCATTTGTTATGACAGGAACTTGAATAAATAACAATGCAATTGCCAATCCTAAAATGCCAATAGCAGATTTTAATGCAAACGCCCAGCTAATTTGTCGATAACCCATAATTACAAAAGGGATATTAAAAAGAACTATCCAAACGGAAACAGAGGTGTTACTGACCAATGATGATAAAATAGAAACACCTGTTATTCCACCATCGGTAAAATGATTAGGAAGTATAAATCCTTTTAATCCTACTGAAGCCAATAATATTCCAATACCAATAAGTAAAAAATCTAAAACGATTTTTCCGCGCGAAGCATAATTTGATTGTTTCATTAAAGTGTAAAATATTTTTTCTTTACTTAATATTGAAAGTTGTTTTTAAACAGAAAATATATTTATTGTACAAACTGTTATATGCGAGAATGATTTTTCATTTTTACACTTTAATTTATCATTCAACAAAATGACTCCTGAGCGAGAAAATAAATTCAAAAGAGTAATTGCGAATCGGCAATCCGATTTAACAGTTGTATTTGAAAATGTGAATGATCCACATAACATTAGCGCTGTGTTGCGCACTTGTGATTCTGTAGGAGTAAAAGAAGTTTATATCATTCAAACAATTGAAAAGCCATATACAAAACTTGGAAAAAAAAGCTCTTCAAGCGCAAGTAAGTGGATTGATATTCATTGGTTCTTTTCAGTTAAGGAATGTATGACCGAAGTTCAAAAAAAATACAAGAATATTTTTGGAACCAAACTGACTGAACAATCAAAGAGCTTGTATGATTTAAATTTAGTGGAATCAACCGCACTTGTTTTTGGCAACGAACACGATGGAATTTCAAATGAGTTAATTGCATTATGCAATGGAAATTTTCTGATTCCACAAGTTGGAATGATTGAAAGTTTAAATATTTCAGTTGCCTGCGCCGTTAGTTTATATGAAGCATTTCGACAAAGAACCAATTCAAACAAATACAATTCACCTATGTTAAATGATTCTGAATTGAATGAAGAATATAAAAAGTGGTGTGAGAAGTAATATTAAACCTTTTAAAAAATATGGAGAATTACCAATGTAATTCTCCATATCAATTCATAAAAAACTGTTAAATTATTTGGCAAAGTCTGGTTGAATGGGTAAAGTACAGGTTCTTCCGGCATTTACTTTTTTGAGGTAAGCCATTAATGGCCCGAAGTATTCAATCATTGGTTGCGCACTCATATCTGCTCCCACACAATTTTTCATGTGTGCTTTCCAATCGACACTTGCCCCAGGCAACATTAATTTTTTTATAAAATTTCCAACTTCTTTGTTTCCCCAATAGTTTGTTGCATTTGGTTCCTGATGCAAAATATTTTTAGCTATGTAAACATGCCATTGAAACAATAACACATTACTCATACTGTAATCATAATACTGCGCAGCATCGTCATTAATATGAGTCTTTGTTGCTGCATCGCAATACTCTTCGCCACGAGTTGAAGGCGGAACTATTCCTTGGTATCTTTTTACCAAATCCCACCACTCAGTATTAAATTGATTCTCCGGTATATTTTTAGAATATAAATTGTATTCAAATTCTGTCATCACTCCACTTCCCCAAGGAATATGAACAATATAATCCAATGCTTCTTTTAACATCAGCATAGTATCGTTTGTCTTAACATTTGCATCCACCATTCCTAAACCAGCTAAGAAAGGTTTTTGAAACGATGCTAATCCCATCATGGAACCCATAGCCTCGTGATAAGCACGATTTGCTCCGGTGCGCAATATCATTGGCACTTCAGGAGTACTGTAGGTCTGGTAATAATATATATGACCTAACTCGTGCAACACAGTTCCCCACCATTCAGAATTTGGTTCAATGCTCATGAGCGACCGAACATCCTTGTTGTTATCAATGTGCCAGGCAGATGCATGTGTGTTCTTCTTGTAACCTGCATCTGGAGCAACCGGATACAATGATGACTTATCGTAAAAAGTTTGTGGCAAAGTACCGAAGCCCAAACTCATATAGTACTCCTCTCCTTTTTTCACAATCCACTCTGCTCCTTTTTCTTTTAAGTATGGATCAATATCTAAACCTTCAACATTTACCAATGAAGTCCAGTCTTGCCCCCAACGATTCGGTAACCAATCAGCTGGAATATAATCAGGTACAGGTTGTTTGTATTTTTTTGCAAGTTCGTAACGAGCCCAAGTATGCAACTCGCGATACAACGGCCACACATCTTTCATCATCCCTCTTGTAACTCCAATCAAATCATCAGTGCTGTAACCATACTCACTTGCCTGGTACTGAAAGAAATCTTGGTAATCAAGTGCCTGCACACTTTTATTGCGTAAGTCACGAAGATTGGTTAACCCATCTTTTAAAACCCTTCCTACTTCTTTTGAAGCGGTCCAGGCATCATTGCGCTCCTTCATGTTTGTGGAGTTTGAAAGAATATCCTGAATGTTGTTCGGAGTTACCTCTTTACCATTTATCATAAACTTAAAGCCATACATCATTTCGGTTTGTTTATTCTGAGATGCAATTCTCTGTTTCACCACATCACCAGCAGTCTCAGGGGTATTGCCAGCAGTGAATAAAATTGAATTCAGCTGACGAATCTGTATGTCAGATAACTGGTCTTTACTTTCCATAAATTTTTTCACTTTTTCAATTACCTCTTTGCTGCCGGTATATTTTGCAAATGCTTCATCGGCTTCTGCAGCCATTTTTGAAGTGATGGTATCACCTTCAACAATATGTGTGTTCAACAACCACTGTCCTTCATTAGAGGCAATCAGCAATTTCTGAAACTCTGTATTGTAAGAGGCAAGAAAAGAATCGACCTGTTTTGTTACATCATCATGCGTGGCTGATGAATTACAAGAAGCAAGTACTACTAAAGAGAGGGAGAGAATGACCAGGATGTTTTTAATCATGTTTTAATTTTAAAGTTTGTGAGGGTGAAAATAAAAAAAGTCAGACATGAAGTCTGACTTTTTTATTAAATCCAATTAAACTGAAGAATGCTATTTCTCCTTCTTCATCAATGCAATTTTTAAAACTTCATCCATTGTTTTTACAAAATGAAATTTTAACCCTTTGATGTATTCAGGTTTTATTTCCTTAATATCTTTTTCATTCATCTTGCAAAGCAATACCTCTTTCATACCGGCACGCTTAGCGGCAAGAATCTTTTCTTTAATACCACCAACGGGTAAAACTTTTCCACGCAAAGTAATTTCACCTGTCATAGCGAGAAATGGTTTCACACTTCGCTTTGTAAATACTGATGTTAATGCCGTAAGCATAGTTACGCCTGCTGATGGTCCATCTTTTGGTATTGCACCTTCGGGCACATGCACATGAATATCAGTTTTATCGAAAACAGCTTCGTCAATATTCCAGATTTTTGAATGTGATTTTAAATAGCTCAATGCCGTTGAAACAGATTCCTTCATCACTTCACCTAAGCTTCCAGTGAGTTTTAAATTTCCCTTTCCGTTACTTAGTGAGGTTTCAATGTAGAGTATTTCACCACCTACACTGGTCCAAGCTAAACCAACTGCCACGCCAGCAGGAATTTCTTCCTTATACATTTCATTATCAAAACGGGGAGCACCTAAAATTTTTTCTATTTCTTTTTCCGTCAGAATGCCTAACTTCTTTTTCCCCATTGCAATTTCCTTTGCCGACCAACGCATAACTGATGCAATTTTTCTATCGAGGTCACGAACACCTGATTCTCGGGTATAATCTTCTACCAATTTTCTAAGCACATCTTTCCCCAATATTAATTGATTGGATTTTAGACCATGTGCCTCAAATTGTTTTGGTAATAAATGACGAATAGCAATCTCCACTTTTTCTTCCAATGAATATCCACTCATATCAATAATCTCCATGCGGTCGCGTAAGGCTGGCTGAATGGTAGCGAGCGAATTTGCAGTGGCAATAAATAAAACTTTACTTAAATCGTGTTCGAGTTCAGTATATTGATCGTAGAAAGTTGCGTTTTGTTCAGGGTCAAGAACTTCCAATAATGCCGAAGATGGATCGCCACGAAAATCGCTTCCTACCTTATCAATTTCATCTAATACTATAACAGGATTGCTCGAACCTGATTTCTTTAACATCTGCACTACTCTACCGGGCATTGCACCAACATAGGTTTTACGATGCCCGCGTATTTCCGCTTCATCTCTTAAACCACCGAGCGACATGCGTATATATTTTCTACCAAGCGCTTTTGCAATTGATTTGCCCAACGAAGTTTTTCCAACTCCAGGAGGACCCGCAAAACACAGTATGGGCGATTTCATATCACCCTTCAATTTTAATACAGCTAGGTATTCGAGAATGCGATCTTTAATTTTTTCTAAACCGTAATGGTCACCATCTAAAATTTTATCCGCATTTTTTAAATTAAAATTATCTGCTGTTAATGTTTCCCAGGGTAGTTCTAACAGCAAATCGAGGTAATTAATAATAACAGAGTACTCCGCAGCAGCAGGATTCATACGAGCCAATTTTGCCACTTCTTTTTCAAATTGTTCGGAAGCATTCTTCGGCCATTTCTTTTTGGAAGCACGCTCTTTTAGATTTTTTATTTCCTGATCATTTGAATCGCCACCCAATTCATCCTGAATGGTTTTCATCTGCTGATGCAAAAAATAATCGCGCTGTTGTTTTTCTATATCAGTTCTAACTTTTGATTGTATCTGATTTTTTAATTCCAACATTTGAATTTCGGTGTTCAAATGTTTTAAAACTATTTGCGCCCTTTCTTTTAAATCATTGGTTTCCAGTATTTGCTGCTTTTCTTTTAACTCAATACTTAAGTTAGAAGAAATAAAATTTATTAGAAAATTAGGCGAGTCAATATTGCGCAACATAATGTTGGCTTCTGTCGGAATATTTGGTGAAAGTTTTATCACACTTCCAGCCATATCTTTTATAGAACTGATGATTGCTTCAAACTCTTTATCAATTGCAATAGGCGATTCTGTTAAAACCTCAACTGCAGCTTTAAAAAACGGTTCTTCTGAAACTAATTCTTTAATACTAAATCTTAATTTTCCCTGTAAAATAACAGTCGTGCTGCCATCGGGCATACGAAGCATTTTTAAAATTTTTGCAACAGTTCCTACCTGATTTAAATCTTTGAATTGTGGCTCTTCAATATTCCCATCTGATTGAGATAATACCCCTATTAACTTATCGCCACTGTGTGCCTCCCGAACGGCCTTAATTGATTTATCGCGCCCAACTGTTATTGGCAGTACAACACCCGGGAAAAGCACCGTATTTCTAAGTGGAAGTATTGGTAACACATCAGGAACTACTAAATTTTTAGTGTCGTTGTCTTCTTCAATAGATAGGATGGGTAAAAAATCTACTTCTTCATCACCACCACCTTGAAGGACCCAGTTTTTAAAATCGTTCATTTATAATTTATAGTTATTTAAAAATGCAGAATGCAACATTAGCAAATGCACAGCCATTCAACAATAATGAACTCGGAAAAAGTTATACACGACATTAAAACCTACTAATATGACAGCATAACAACTAATCGGACAATAATGGAAGTATTTTTAGTGTAGGGCAGAAACACGATGATTATAATATTCACGAACTACAATAAATTATCCTTTGTCAAAAACTACTATTCCTTTTTATTGTTCTTCTAAAATTTTTTTAGCACTAATTAAATATTCAATAA